>JBCDJV010000168.1:0-1956 GCA_038747425.1 Bacteroidota bacterium | reverse complement strand
GTGGACGCCTCGACGACGCGACGGTACGGGGGTACGGGTCTGGGTTTGGCGATCTGCAAGCGATTGTGCGAGGCGATGGGAGGTGAGATCGAGGTGGAGAGTGCGGAGGGGGTGGGCTCGCGGTTCACGTGCACGCTGCCTTTGCCTGCGGTGCCGGCAGCCCAGGGAATGACCGCCGCCGAAGAACCAGCCTGGTCATGGCTGCGGGGACAACGCTTGGTGGTGATCGAGCCGCATGCGGCCACGCGGGAGATGCTGGAGTTGGAGGCGTGTCGGCGGGGGATGGAGGTGCGGTCGCAGTCGAAGCTGGAGCCGTTGCCGCCTCAGGTGGGGGCGGTGGTGCTGAGCACGCGTCCGGAGCAGATGAGGGCGTCGCTGGCGCAGTTGGAGTCGTCGTTGCCGGGAGTACCGGTGCTGGTGGTGTTGCCGCACGGTGCGGCGGCGGTGGGTCCGTATGCGGCGCACGTGATGCCGTTCACGAAGCCAATCAAGCCGGGGCGACTCTTTGGCGCCCTCGAAGCGCGGGCCGCCATGTCGGCGCCCATGCCGCCAGTCGAGACGCAGGAGGTGGCTACGCCGTCTGGGTCTGCTGAAGCGGCCACGGAAGCACTCGCTCAAGAAGCGGGTTCCGTGCTTTCTGAGCTGCGCATCTTGCTCGTGGAGGACAATGCCACGAACCGGAAGGTCCTGTTGCACCTGCTCAAGCGTGCCGGCTACCACGCGGACGTGGCCCAGAACGGCCTCGAAGCCGTCGAGGCCGCCTGCCGCACGGCCTATGACCTGGTGCTGATGGACCACCAGATGCCGGTGATGGACGGGCTGGAGGCCGCACGCCGGATCCGTCGTCAGGCCAGCCACCAGCCCCGGATCGTGTCGGTGACGGCCAACGCGATGGCGCAGGACCGGCAGTTGAGTCAGGAGGCGGGGATGGACGATTTTGTGGCGAAGCCGGTGGAGGTGGAGCGCATCCAAGAGGTCCTGCAAGAGACGGAAGACCTACTGGCCCAGATGATGGGTCGCTCGTAAGGCGCCACCCGTTCCAAGAGTCGGCTGCCGAGCGGGCCGGTCTGTAGGCCAAGACGTGCGGCCGTGGCGTACGCGATTGGACCTAAACCTTTGGTCGCGATGGCCGATACCTGAGGGAACGCAAGAGATAGATCGTCCCAACAGCCTACCGCGATGCACCACGCGCCCCGCATGTCCTGGCGAAGCGCCCCTGGCCGTCTAGTCACCTTCTTCATCCCCCCCTCGGTGCTTGAGCAGGGCGGAGAGCGGTTGCGGCGCTCGCGGCTGACGGTGGTGGGGTGCCTGTTCTCCGTCTGCGCGCTCTCGCTCAGCCTGGTGCGCTGGCTACAAGGGGACACCGCGCTGGCGGCGATAGGCGCCGTGTTTGCCAGCATGGCGGCCGTTGGGCTCTGGGTGATCCGGTGCGGCATCCGACCGGAGTGGGTCGCGGCTCCCATGATTGTGACCAGCCTCACCGCCGTGACTACCTCGTGTCTGTTGAGTGATGGGTTCAACAACGCCTCGGCCTTGTTTTTGGTGATGAACCCCCTCTACGCCTATCTGCTGACCGGCCAGCGGGGCGGAGCCATATTCACGGGATTGACCATGCTCGCCATCACCGTGATCCATGCCGGCAGTGGCTGGTCCGATGAAACGCTGCCCTACTTCGTGGCCGGCCTCTTCATCACCGTGATGGCCTCGTTCATCGCCCTGACCTTCTTGTCAGCCACTCAGCAGGCCCTGGAGACGGCGGCCCGCTCGAACGCTGAGCTGGCCTCGGCCAACGCGGTGCTGACGGAGGCACGCAACGAGGCGGAGCAGGCACAGCACGTGGCCGAAGAAGCCCTCCAGGTGCGCGGCGCCTTCCTGGCCACGATGAGCCACGAGATCCGCACCCCCATGAACGGCGTCATCGGCATGACGACGCTGCTCGACGGCACCACGCTCGAC
>JBCDJV010000167.1:0-2229 GCA_038747425.1 Bacteroidota bacterium | reverse complement strand
GTGCCCTGGAAATTCGCGGTGGTCAGCTTGTGATAGACGCCGCCATCGTACGGGTCTTGCATGGTCAACAGCCACCGGATCCCCACGATGGCTTCGTCCAGCACGTCCGGGAGGGCATTGCCGCTCTCCGGGATCCCAGCCGTGAGCGTGGCGGCCATGTCGGGATAGCGCTCGAGCAGGTTGAGCAGGTGCCCCACGGAAGCCGCCAGGGGGACAACGTACTTGTTGTAGTCACCCGCATCGTACCACCCCCCCGGCGACGCGATGGTAGCCCCTGCGGGGCGACCTGGAGATGCGGCCGAGGGGTGAATCAGCACCTCGGTGTCGGGGTGACCGGCTGCGCGGGCCCAGGGACCGGCATACGCGGCGTCGAGCGCTTGGGAGGCCCGGGCGGTGTACAAGGCTTTGAGCGTGCCTCGCGTCACCTCGCGGTGCACGTTCGTCCGGATCTCGAACACAGGCGAGAGCCCTATCGCGTCCACCGCGATCCGGTAGGTGCCAGGCGTGCCGAACGCGCTGAAATCGGCCAGGCGAATCACTTCTCCAGAGTGCGTCCAGCGTGCCGGTGGCCCCAGGGGACCGGTGAAGAGGGTATCTCGGCCATCGAGACTGAGTACATGAAACGAGCCTTCAGGCGCACCCACCACGGCGGCTTGCTTGACCGCCTCCGGATAGTAGCCGATCTGATTGGGACGAATCGCCGCCGGGTCTTGCGCCTGGGTCGTCGAGGCGGACAGCAGGAAGGCCAGGAGCGCGAGAACACGTGAGTGCATGACAGAACGCGGGGTGCCTGTAAGAAGCGTGGAAATAATAAGGTACGCAAAACCAGTGCTCGCACCCTGAAGAATCGAGCGAACGTCGCGCCTTGTGGCGCGGAGGAGCGAAGGTAGCGGTGAGGATACGTGTCCAGCGGCGGCCCGCATCGTGGCTTTCAGCCCCGAGGGCGCGTCTGCCGCATCGGGACGGGAATGGTCCCCATCGAGGTCAGGGGCGGTCTGAGGGGTCAACAACGTGCACCGGCGTCCATCGGCTCACCTGGCCCCGGCGATGTGCGCGCACGCGCCAGAAAAGGGGGGCCTCGTCCGTCCGGGTGTAGGTGGCCGTGGTCTCGGCACGGCCCGATCGGGCATACACGAGTTCCCGAAACGAGGCCTCCGTGGCCACCTCTACGTCAAACGAATCGGCGGGAGCCGTCTGTGCCCACACGAGGGTGTCCCTGGAGGACGCTGGCCCGATGGGCGAAGCGAGACCCAGCACCAGCGGAGGCGGTACATCGGCCTGCTCGACCGGCGTGCCGAAGGCCACGTCCAAGCCCGCCCCGAGGGCCGTGAGGGGCGCATTCCAGTAGGTGGTCATCTCGTTGGTCGAGTAGCTACAGTAGTCGTCGAGGTAATTTTCGGCCGGATAGGAGCTGGGGTACGCCGGGCACTGATCGGTATTCCGGGCATGGGGGCCGCCGGCCAGCCAGCCTGGAACGGGGGCGGCCACGTCGTCGGCTTCGGAGGGGCGGTGATGGATATGAAGGGGGGTCCTGGATCCGTATCCGGTCACCCAGGCATAGCCGGTGGCGTTACGGCCCATCAGATAGTCCATCGTGCCGAGCGCGGCGTGGAGATAGCGAGCCTCGCCGGTCATCTCGTGCGCGCGGAGCAGCATCACCCCCACGGCGGCAGCATGGCCGTTGCCGCCCCAGTGAAAATCGTTGGCGCGCAGCCCCATCGGGGTGGCGTACGGGGAGGCGGCAAAGGTCTGTTGGTAGGCGTCAGCGGTGCGGAGCAATACGTCCTCAGCGCGATCGGCCACCTCGGCGCCCGCGGGCGTGGGGGCCGCCAGGGTGGTGGCCGTCAAATACCCGAACGTGTGTACGGTACTCCAAACCGGCGAGCGGGCCTCCTCGATGAGGGCTATCGGCCGCCCCACCAGAAAGCTATCGGCGGCGGTCGTGTAGTACAGCTCAATAGCCGCCCACTCGAACTCGTCGGCGGCCGTGGTATCTCCATACGCGCCGGTGGTGATCTCGGGCGAGCGCAGGGTCTCCTGCTGGTAGAGCTGGTGGGGATGCGTGGTGGCCCAGTCCCAGGCTTGGAGGGCCGCCGTGAGGCAGGAATCGGCCAACCCAGGCAGCACCGCCTCGTAGGGCGCCAGCACCCGGGCCGCATGGGCCAGCGAGGCCGCCAGGTCGAGCGTGGCCGTGGTGCTTTTCTGCACCACGTACCGAGGCGCGGACCC
>JBCDJV010000166.1:0-2416 GCA_038747425.1 Bacteroidota bacterium | reverse complement strand
GTGGTGGCGCTGCTGGCCTTGCTGGCCCCCGACGCCCAGGATCTCGAGCACTTGGAGCGCCGCATCGTAGAGGCCTACCGCCAGGCGTGGCGCCGCGGCGGGTCCTTCCGCGAGCGTCGGTCGGTGGAAGACCAGTTTGCCTTCCTCATCGAGATCCTCGGCCTCAAGACCACCGCCACCCGCGACCGCCAGGTCGGCCGCGAAGCCTTGGCCCTGCGCCTGACCGATTTGCGCGACGCCTGCCTTGACGTCATGGAGTGACCGTACTTCCATGATGCTCAAGGTGTCATCACTCCCCCAACGCGCACTCCTCTCCTCAGAGTACGTGTTTAGCGGCTCGGTAGCGCAGGCGCGGGCAGCTCCTTTCCGGTGCGTGATCTTAACTGATTTTGTTCTTCTCTTGCTCAGCACCAAGCGCCGGGCTTCCTCGAAACGCACGAAGCCCGATCCCGCCCACGGGCCGGTACCCAAGGGGCCCCAGCGGCAGAGGCATCCAGCGGGCACGAAGCTGATGGCCCCTTGGCTAAAGCGCGCTGGGAGGAAGCCCGGCGCGCCCCATCCCCGAGGAGGCCGTTGGCGCCACAGGCCGAGGCACCGGCGGCTAAGTCACCGCCCCATTTCCCGTTTCCCATTCACGCTGGGCCCGTAGGCGTAGCCCATCGCCCCACCCCCACTTCACCACTCACCATTCACCACTCACCATTCACGTCGTCCACCGGTCCTCAGTGTCAGCCTACCTCCCCGGACCACCAACTGAAAGCCCGTAAACCCTCCTCTCCCCACCATGGCCCGTCCTGATAAACAAGCCGTCCTCCTGATCCACGGCATCGGCGAGCAACGGCCGATGGATACCCTACGCGGCTTCGTGCGTGCCGTCTGGACCACCGACGCCTCGCTGCGCTACCGCAACGTGGGGGCGGGTGTGTACAGCAAGCCGGACGAAGTGTCAGGCAGCTACGAGCTGCGGCGCCTCACCACGGCTCGTAGCCGAGCTTCGGTGCGGTACCCAGACGGCCTACGCACCGACTTCTACGAGTTCTACTGGGCCCACCTGATGCAGGGCACCACCCTGGGGCACGTTTGGAATTGGATGAAGCAGCTCCTGTTTCGCAGGCCGCAGGACGTACCGCCGGCGCTGCGCGGCGCCTGGTTCCTACTGATCGGGCTGCTGCTCGGTGCCGTCTACGTGGCCGCGCAGCCCATGCTGCCCGCCTTCCTGCAGGTGCTCGCGCTCCCCGTGTGGATGACCTCGGTGGGGGGCCTCCTGCTGTCGAGCCTCGTGGTGCCCATTCTTACCTCGATCGCTGGCGATGCGGCTCGCTACCTAGATGCCTCGCCTGCCAACATCGGCCGGCGGCAGGCGATCCGAGCCAAAGGGGTCGAAATCCTGAACAAGCTGCACGCCTGCGGCGAGTACGAGCGCATCATCGTGGTAGGTCACAGCCTGGGGAGCGTGATCGGGTATGACCTGCTCACGTATGCCTGGCCCGACTACGCCGGACAAGGCGATAAGCAGCGTCCTCAGCCGGTGCTGGACGAGCTAGAGGACGATGTGGTGGCGGGGGCGCTCACCCGTGATGCGTACCAGGCCCAGCAGCGGGATCTCCTGGACGAGCTCCAGGACGACGGGGTGCCATGGCTGGTGACGGACTTCGTGACGCTGGGTAGCCCGCTGGCCCACGCCGCCGTCTTGCTCGCCGCTGACGAGGCCGATCTCTGCCAGAAACAAGAGGAGCGCGAGCTGCCTACGTGCCCCCCCACATTGGAGCCCGTGGGAGGAGTCTCTAGGTTCTCCTACACGCCTCGCGACGCCCCGCACCGCCAGCTGCATCACGCGGCGGTCTTCGGCCCCACGCGTTGGACCAATCTCTATTTCCCTGCCAAAGTGCTGGTGGTGGGCGATCTCATCGGCGGTCCACTGGCTCCCGTGTTTGGATCAGGCATCCGAGACCTCAAGGTGCGCACCTCACTGCTGGGTGGCCTGCTGAGCCACACCCGCTACTGGACGCTGGAGTCGGACGCCGAGCCGGGCGCCCATGTAGAGGCCTTGCGGGCTGCACTTCGATTGCTGGACGCTGAGCAAGGGGAGGGGCGTGAAGGCGGAACGAGCGCCTAGATGCCCCGGAAACAAGGGGCGCATTCACGCCAGCCTCCCAGGCGCTGACCTGGAGGCTGGCGCCTGAACCGCACCCGCTGGCCTCCTCATCTGCGGTGTTCAGTTCGCCGAGATCCCCAGGGCCACCAGCCCTGTGAAGCCCTCAAAGCGCAACACCGCCCGCTCGGGCTGTGCCGCCACCTGCTCGGTCCCCTGAGCAACGTTGCGGCCGAGGTCCTTCTGGTAAAGCAGGGCATCGCCTGCGCCGTAGAGCTCAAGCGATGCCGTCCCGCCCTGATAGTCGGTCACGGCCAGGCCCAG
>JBCDJV010000165.1:0-2561 GCA_038747425.1 Bacteroidota bacterium | reverse complement strand
GCCGGTGATGGGGATCACCTGGTCACGCAGGCTGCAGTTTTTGTCGACGGCCAGGACGAAGTTGAGCAGCGTGCCGGGCTTGAGCACGGCGGTGTGGGAGGCGGCGGCTCCGTCGCGGTTCTTGCCGGCGGCGAAGACGAGCTCGGGCTCCATGGCCACGTAGTCGTCGGTGGTCTGGCCATGGCCGGAGGTGTTGTTGGAGGGCTGGCCGGTGTTGGGCTCGAAGCGCTGCATGTAGATGGCGGAGCACCAGCCTGCCATGGACTCGATGAACTCGAAGTCTACCTGGTACTCCAGGGAACCACCACTGCCGGGGGGCGGGGTGACGCCTGGGGGCGGGGTCATGGGCACACCGGGGCTGCCGGCCTGGGCGAGGTGGTTGTCCTCCATGAGGTAGTCATACATCTGGTCCGGAGCCTGGTAGAAGCCTTCGGAGACCACACGGAACGAGGTGAGGCCGAAGGGCTCCAGGTGCGCAACGTAGTATCCGCCCTGGGTGCTGCTCTGCAAGGGCGCATTCTTCGTACCCACGGCTGCCACGATCTCACTCGCCGTGGCCCCGGGGTTGTCCGCTTCGTACTTACGGGCCTTGGACAGCGTGACGTTGTAGCCCGAGCGGGCGATTTCACGAGCGATCTGCTCGTATTGACGTTCCGCCTGGCGCTGTGCCGATTGCACAGACGTATCCTCGGCTTGGAGCAGGGTCACACTGGTTGCAACCAGCGCCCCCGTGATGAGCATTAATAGTGCCTTTCCCATGGTAGTTGGGGCCTATGTGGTTGATAGCTAGGTAGTGGGGGAGGTGAAGGAGGGCGTATGGGTTGGGCCGCGCTTAGCAGCGGCGGCGCTGTCCGCACGCGTCAATCCATAGGGAGCATGAGGGTGGATCCGTAATAGACCCGGTGGAGCGTAGTCTGATCGGTTTCAAACGGCGTCACGAGGGCGAAGCGAACCCGCACATTCCAGATGCTGTCAGGGTCGGCGGCCGCCACAGCCGATGGGTTTTGGACGAGCTTGATGTCACTGTTCACCAGGTCCAAACGGAAGTAGCTCATGAGTGCATTGCTGGCGCCTCCGTTGACAAAGGCGCCGCCGTTGGCACTGGTATCCCGAACGAGGCGGTAGGCGGTGGTCACCACGCCGTCCACCACCAACGTGTCAGCGGGCTGGAGGGAGTAGCGGGTGGTGACGGGCACCGTGCCCCCTGGAGTCTCCTGCTCACGCATGAAGGTGAAGGACGTGGTCACGCTGTCGCCATTGGCCAGAGCGTAGACGGGGTCGTTGAACCAGGTGTCTGTGGCGTCCAGGTTCTCGCCAATCGTCAGCAGATCGTCTTCCATCCAGGTCGCGAGGTCCGCGCCCTGGCGCTTCACCATGTAGTTGGCCGTCTCCTCGATGTTGATCTCCGTCATGCGGAGCTGGAGCGAGAGGAGCATCAAGATCACGGCCGAGCCGATGATCATGGCGTTCAGGTTGTCGAAGAAAATGTACATGGATGCGGGCTGCGCAGATGGGGTGGACGCCTGATGAGGGAGGATCTAGAAGGTGTAGGAGAAGACGCGAGACAGCGTGATCGGCTGATGGAGGTACGACGGGATGGTGGTACCCGGCCAGATGTCTTGCACCGTCACCGTCACCTGCTTGTTGAACGTCCGATACGAGACGGGCGCCAGGGGATTGCCGTCCACATACTGCACGTCAAAGTTGACTTCGAAGTACACGGTGTCTGCGCCGAAGACAAACGGTTCGGTCAAGGTCTGCTGGGCGTGGAAGTCGTCGATGTCGTCGCAGACGTTGCCGCCGCCAAAGATCCTGCAGTTGTTGCCTGAGGCGGTGAAGGGATACGAAAACTCGTCGAGGTCACCGGCATCGCCGTCCACGCGGCCGTCGGACACCGCGGCATCGAAGTCGCGGGAGCGAATCGCCTCAATCTTCTCCAGCGCCACCGTTGCCGCCATCTCCTCTACCTCGCGCGTGATGATGCGCTGCTGAGAGGCGATCTGCTTCTGAGCGATGTTGAAGGAGTAGGTGGCCATCATCATCAGGGCGAGGATGGCATACAGGGTCTGGGACATCGGCTGGGGTGGATCGAGATCAGGGAGCCTGGCCTCTGGTGGCCGGGCACAGGTATCGTCGTTTCAAAGGGATTCAAACGGTGTGCCTGGAATGCCAGTTAGGCCACGAACAGCCAAAAATGGCTAAAATGGCTGGTTGAGGCCCATTCGATGCATGGATCGCTTGTTCAGGCCAGGACGCGGGTGGGTAGAAACGAACGAGGCTAGGTGATTCCGAAACACCTCGGTTGGCCACGCCCTACGGCGTTCCTGTGCACCAGGAGGGGTGGGAGCCTCTTTGTGTCGTCGAGCCGCCCACCCCGCCCGGCACCTGGTCCCGCTGTCGAGGCGTGCTAGGCGGTGTCGCCGTCGCCGCCATCGATGATCGGCGTCAGCTTGACCTCGAACACCTGGTCACTGTAGTCCGGCACGTTGCCGTAGTCCTTCAGCTTCCGGTAGCCCCGGCTGTCGGTCTGCGTCCAGCCCGAGCCCCCGTAGCTCTTCTGG
>JBCDJV010000164.1:0-2804 GCA_038747425.1 Bacteroidota bacterium | reverse complement strand
GCGCACGACGTCGTTGAAGCCTTCGTAGAGGCGCTGGATGTCGTCGGGGCGCTCGGCGGTGAGGCGGACGCTGAGGTCGCCGGCGGCGAAGCGTTCCATGGACTGGATCATCGTGCTCACGCTACGGCTCAGGTACGCCTGTTCTGCTTCGACGTCTCGCATGGTGGCTTCGACCGCGTCTTTCTCACGATGGATCTGTTCTTGAGAGACGCGTATCTGGTCGACCATCTCGTTGAACCGGTGGCCCAACTCGCCCAGTTCGTTCTCTTCCTTGATCTCCACTACGGCATCCAGGTCGCCTTCGATGACCTGGCCAGCGGCTCTGGTCAGCTTCGATACCGGATCAGAGATGATGCCCGCGATGAACCACCCGAGCCAGAGGGCCAACAACAACCCCAAGCCGATGGCACTGAAGCTGACGATGTTGGCGATCATAGCAATGCGTCCACTCTCTTCCGCATAGTTCTGGGCATCCTCCACCTTGAGGCGCACCAACTCGCGGATGGCGGCTTGCTCGGCCAGGGCGGCCTCCAGGGCTCCCCCCTGGAGCAAAGCAACCGCCTCTTCGTCTTCATCCTCGGCAAAGGCATGGGCTTTGACGCGGTCGCGGAATTCGGTGTAGGTCGCGCCACTGGCTTCGAATTCAGCGAACGCCGCCTCCAGCTCCGGTGTGTCGATGTAGCCTTCAAGGACGTTCTTGAGGCTATCGATCCGCAGCATCAGCACGTCCACACGTTCTCCGAAGTAGCGCTCCTGCTGCAGGTCTCCGGCGAACACCATGTCGCGCAGATTGACGCGCATGCGCTGGAAGCTCTCGGTGAGCAGCATGAAGTCCTGCAACGGCCTGGTGTGGGACTCATACGTCTGGGCGGCCCGCTTCTCCACCTGGCGAAGCTGCGTGTAGCCGATGGTTCCTGAAACTACCAGGAGCACGGCCACGATGGAAAAAGCCGAAAAGAGGAGGGGGCGAAGTTTGAGCGTACGTACGAAACGCATGGGGGAGAAATGCAGGGTATTGGGGGAATACGAGGGGTACTCGATACTGCCCCGGGTATCGGTTTCCACCCACCTAAACTGTATGTACCTAACAGGGGCCGAATACCACGATCATGTAACTTTTTCGCCGGGACCTCCCAGTGAAGGTACGGGCGGCGCGCAGGGCAGCGCACCCAGTGCAGAGCGGGGTGACGGCCACGACGGCACGGACTAAGCCTGGCCCTCAATCGTGGGGTGCCCGAGATCGCTTCTCAGAGGGGCAGGGACTGCTGATCCACATCGCCACGGGGGCGGGGCGGGGGGCGGTGGCGAGCCTGAGCGCGGCGCTTGCCACGCCGGCTGCCGTGCTTATCCAGCACAGCCGCCGCTTGGGCTTGGGTCTCGGGCCACGCACGCACCTGGGTGATGCGGGCTTTGGCCTGCCGGGCGGCCTGCGCGTGATCCACCACAGGCATCGGGTACGTGGCACCGAGGCGGCACCCAGACACCTGCTGGACCGCCTTGGTCATCAGCCACGGCGTATGGATGAACGCCTTCGGTACGCCCTCCAACTCGGGAATCCAACGACGAATGAACTCGCCTTCGGGATCGTGGTCTTGGGCCTGCTTGGTCGGGTTGTAGATGCGTAGGGTGTTGATCCCAGAGGTGCCGGACTGCATCTGCACCTGGCTGAGGTGGATGCCGGGCTCATAGTCCAGCCAACGCCGCGCCAGCACATGATGGAACGAGCGCCAGTCTAGCCAGAGATCATAGGCCGCAAACGAGACGAGGAGTGCCCGCATCCGGAAGTTGAGGTACCCCGTGGCCGTCAGGGAGCGCATGGCGGCATCGACCATGGGGTAGCCGGTGCAGCCGGCTTGCCAAGCCTCAAAGCGAGCGGCGTCGTGGGTGCGCACGCCGTCGTAGGTGGTCACGAAGCTCTCCGTCTCGATGCGCGGATCGCTCTCCAGCTTCTGCATGAAGTGCCCGTGCCAGTGGAGCCGGCTCTCGAAGGCGGCCAGCGCCCGAGGCCAGCCGCCTCGGCGAGCGGGGGGCCAGCTTCGCACCGCTTGGCGCTGCTGCCGCGCAGCTTGGATCACCTGGCGTAGACTGAGGGTGCCCCACGCCAGATGTGGACTCAGGCGCGAGCAATGGTCCGGCGCGGTCAGCGGGCTCGACAGCTTCCGATGATAGTCGGCCCCCCGCTCGGCCAGAAAGGTGCGGAGCGTATCCTGCCCCGCCGCCGCCCCTCCAGGCTGGCGTGCAGCCAGCACGGTGGGGCTCAGCCCTAGGTCCGCCCCAGTGGGCAGGGGCCCCAGGCGCACGTTAGGAAGGCGAGGCATCGCCTCAGGCACACGGGCCTCGGGGGCTGTCATGTACGCATCAAACTGGGCGGCCCACGTGTCGCGATCCCGGAGAGCCCGGACGACGCCGCGCTGCGGGTACTCGGTGAAGGTGAGGCCTTGCTCGTGCACCCAGGCCTGGACGGCCCGGTCCCGAGCATAGGTCAGCGCTGTCCCCGTCTCCTGATGCGCCCACAGATGAAACCGACCGGCGGCGGCATACAGCCGTTGGAACACCTCCACCGCCTCGCCCACCCGCACCACAAGGGGTTGCCCGAGTCCGGCCAGGTCCGCTCGCAGGTCCTCCAAGGACTCACGGATGAAGGCCCAGTGGCGCGCCTCATAGTCAGCGGCCTGCACTACCGAGGGCTCCACGATATACAGCGGAAGCACGCGCCCACGCTGGGCGGCCTCCCACAGAGGGCGGTGGTCACGAACCCGCAGATCGCGCTTAAACCAGACGACGTGAAAGACCGGGGGCTCCAT
>JBCDJV010000163.1:0-2817 GCA_038747425.1 Bacteroidota bacterium | reverse complement strand
GCAGTTCAAGCCGCAGCGCGACATCGCGGAGCGACTCGACCTGACCGTGCTCACCGACATCCGCCTGTTCGGGCGCTTCGATAACGACATTCAGCCGCAGGGCGATATCCGGTACGTGTACCTCTTCGCGGCCATCGCCTTGCTGGTGCTGCTCATCGCCTGCATCAACTACATGAACCTGGCCACGGCACGTTCGGCGCGGCGGGCCCGCGAGGTGGGCGTGCGCAAGGCGGTGGGCGCCAACCGGCGGCAGCTCATCTACCAATTCTTGGGCGAGGCGGTGCTGATCAGCCTGATGGCCGTGGGGCTAGGGCTCGTGCTTGTGCAGGCGAGCACCCCCCTATTTGAGCAGCTAATCGGGCGCGAGCTGGGGAGCCTCTACGACCATGTGGGCTGGCTAGTCGCTGTGGGTGGGCTGGTCATGGCCGTAGGACTCCTGGCCGGGAGCTATCCGGCGCTCTACCTGTCGCGCTTCCGGCCGTCCACGGTGCTGAAGGGGCGGACGCGCACCGCGGGGTGGAGCCGGGTGCGGCAGGCGCTGGTGGTGGTGCAGTTCGCGGCCTCGTGCGCGCTGATCGCCTGCACCGCGGTGATCCAGCAGCAGATGCGGTACGTGCAGTCGGAACGGCTGGGCTTCGACAAGGAGCAGCTGGTGGTCATCCCCACGTTCGACGAGCTGGGCACCCAAGCCTCGGCCTTCCGGGCCGAGCTGCTACGGCAGGCCGGCGTGGAGCGGGTAAGTCTTGGCTATGGGCTGCCAGGCGAGCGCCGTATGGCCATTTCGTTCTACAGCGCGGAGGACATCGAAGACTACGAAGCCCCAGAGGATGAGCACGTTGCGATGGACGCCGCGTGGGTGGATGCCTATTATCTCGAAACGCTCGGTCTGCGGCTCGTGCAGGGGCGCTCGTTTGAGGCGTTTGCGGGAGCCGACAGCGCGCGGGTGGCCGTTGTGAACGAGACGGCCGTGCGGCGGCTGGGATGGTCGGAACCGCTCGGCAAGGAAATCGACGGCCTGCGCGTGGTCGGCGTCGTCGAGGATTACCACGTGGGCTCGTTCCGAGACGCGGTCGAGCCCACGCTGATTGAGTTCGACCCCGCGGCGTCCACCCACGCCGCCGTCCGTCTCTCCGGTGGCGACATCCGGGCCACGCTGGCACGCCTGGAGGCCGTCTGGGATACCTTCGTGCCCGGCCGGCCCTTCCAACACTCCTTCATGGCCGACGAACTGGAGGCGCTCTACCGCGCCGACCTGCGCCTGGGCCGCCTCTTTGCGGCCTTCGCTGGGGTGGCCATCCTGATTGCCTGCCTCGGCTTCGTGGGGCTGGCTGCCTTCACGGCCGAGCAACGGACCAAAGAGATCGGCATCCGCAAGGTGCTCGGGGCCAGTGTGGCGGGCATTGTGGCGCTGCTGGCCAAGGACTACGCCCGGCTGGTGGTGCTCTCGGTGGTGATCGCCGTGCCGCTGGCCTACTTCGCTATGGACCGATGGCTGGAGGCCTTCGCCTACCGCGTCTCTATCAGTCCGGGGACGTTTGTGGGGGTCAGCCTGGTGGTGCTGGGCGCCGCGCTGCTGTCGGTCGGGTACCAGTCGATTCGCGCCGCCCTCACGGACCCCGCCCGGAGCCTACGCTATGAATAAACACGTGACCCCCTGGCTCCTGGCGGGGCTGCTGATGGCTACTTCCGTGCAGGCCCAAGGCGTGGCGGTCAACTCAGTGCAGTTCTCGCCGGACGGCACCGAGCTGGTGACCGCCGCCACGGACCGATCGATCCGCGTCTGGGACGTGGCCACCGGCGCGCTGGTGCAGACGCTGCCGGGGCATGACGCCTACGTCGTGTTCGTGGCGTGGTCGCCGGACGGTCAGACGCTGGCCAGCGCCAGCTACGACGGCACTGTGAAGCTGTGGGACCGCGCCTCGGGGGCCGTACGGCACACCCTGCGGGGGCACGAAGGCACCCTCTTCTACGCCGCCTTCTCGCCGGACAGCGCCCAGCTGGTGAGCACCGCCACGGACGGCGAGGTCATCCTCTGGAGCACCGCCACCGGCGAGGTCCTGCGCACCTGGACGGCCCACGACGAGGTCACCGCCTCGGCCCGCTTCGCCCCTCAGGGCGATCGGCTGCTGACCAGCGGCCGCGGAGCGCTCCTGAAGCTCTGGGATCTGGACACGGGGGCCGCCGTGGCCGCGTGGACGCCACCCGGCCCGGTGTTCACCACGGGCGTCTTCTCGCCGGACGGCACGCAGGTGGCCGGCGGCGGCAGCAACGGCACCCTCCACGTGTACGACGCCGCCTCGCAGGCCCCGGTGGCCCAGCTCCCCGGCGACGTGTTCGTCAACTCGCTCGTCTTCGCCCTGGACGGCACCCGCCTCGCCGCCGCCTACGGCGACGGGCGTCTGCGCGTGTGGGACGTGGCTCAGGGCACCCTCGCCTACGAGATGCAGGCCGACGCCGAGATCGCCTTCTTCGTGGCCGCCTCCCCGGACGGGCGCACGCTGGCCACCGTAGGCCAGAGCACGCGCATCCGGCTGTGGGACGCCGCCAGCGGCCAGCTCCTGCGCGAGATCCGGTAGCCCAGGCGGTTGCGATGGCCGGAACCGTCATTGGGGGCGCATGGACGAGGCGTTGTACCCGTCGGAACCGTCGTTGGGACACGATATAACCGTCGTTGGGACACGATATAACCGTCGTTGGGACACGATATAACCGTCGTTGGGACACGATATAACCGTCGTTGAGACACGATATAACCGTCGTTGGGACACGATATAACCGTCGTTGGGACACGATATAACCGTCGTTGGGACACGATAT
>JBCDJV010000162.1:0-2829 GCA_038747425.1 Bacteroidota bacterium | reverse complement strand
GCCACCATTCAACTGGCCCGCTACCTCAATCCTACACTCCAGATCATCGCCCGAACGCGGTTCTTGGCCGACGTGGAGATGCTCCACGACATCGGCGCAGACATCGTGGTGCCAGAGGAGATGGAAACCACGGTGCGCATCTTCTCGCATGTGCTGGGCGCGTACATGATCCCGCCCGATGAAATCGAGCGCCAGGTCCGAGCCCTCCGTGCCAGCGACTATGGGGTGATGCGGGGCAGCATCCAGGAAGCGCACCTGATGGTCCTCCAGGGGCTCGACGAAGAAGGGATGCACACGCGCGCCGTGGCGGTGCGCCCTGGGGCACCAGCCGTCGGACAGACACTCGCTGAACTGGCCCTCCGCCGAGACCATGGGCTCACCGTGCTGGCTGTGCGCCGCGCCGGACGCACCCTGGCCAACCCCGCTGGGGACTTCCTGGTAGACGCCGGAGACCGCCTGGTGCTGGTGGGCTCCGCCGAACGCTTCGCCGCTTGCTCTGACCTGTTTCGCACCGTCAAACCGCCCATCGACGTCGCGTGAGCCTAGCCTGGCACAGTCAGCCGAGATAAGCGTCGGCCTCTATCTCCACGCGTAGGGCCGGGTCCAGCAGGGCCGCTACCACCACCATGGTGCAGGCGGGCCGGACGTCCCCAAACGCCGCCGCATGGGCCCGGCCCACCGCTTCCCAGTCGGCCGCCTCGGTGAGGTAGATACGCGTCCGTCCTACGTTCTGCAGGGTCCCCCCAGCCTCAGCCAGCACGCGGGCCAGCATCTCGAAGATGTGCGCCGCCTGAGCGGCCGCATCGCCGGGGTGCACGATCTGGCCTTGGGCATTGGTCGCGGTGGTGCCTGAGATGTAGAGATGCGGCCCCAGCCGGACTGCGCGGGCGTAGCCCACAAGGGGCTCCCATGGAGCGTTTGTACGGTATTCGTGGCGCTTCATCGTCAGCTGGATATCCGGTTCGGCCTAGGCAGATACGTAGGCCCCGCCAACCTACGGCTCGGCCCGCACGAAGACCAAGGCCGGCCCCGTAACCTTTGCCGCTGTTTTACGTCAGGTTCACATCTAATCTGGCCTTCTCTTCACCCGTCTGTCGCCATGTCCCGTCACGTACTGCTCTGTAGCCTCCTGCTGCTCGCGGGCCTCCCCGCCACCGCCCAAGACTTTGATCGCACCGAGATCACGGAACGCGCCTTCAAGGTAGAGCCTGGCCAAACCCTCACGATCGACGCCGACCTCGGGCGCGTCATCCTGGTTGGGAAGGATACAGACGAAGTGTACGTACGCGTCATCGAGGGCACGAACAACATGAGCCGTGACCGCTCCGAGGATCTGTTCGAGCGTCACGAAGTCAGCTTCCGGGAAACGCAGGGCGGCCTGGAGGTATACGGGGACTATGACGGCAACCAATCCTGGCGCCGAGGCCGCCGCCTCCACGTCGTCTATGAGGTCGCACTCCCCCACGACCTGTACGCCGACGTCAAGACGTCCGGCGGCTCGGTCCATGCCGAAGCCATCGATGGCGACGTGACCCTGCGCACCTCGGGCGGCTCGGTCCGGGCCATGGAGATCGGGGGGATCCTTGAGGTCCGCACCTCAGGCGGTAGCATTGAGGTCAAAGAAGCCCGCGACAAGGTGGACCTCCGCACGTCGGGAGGCAGCATCTCCCTCACCGATGTAGCAGGCGACGCCCGATGCCGGACGTCTGGAGGCACCATCTCCGCAGACAACGTTCGGGGAGTGATGGAAGCTCGTACCTCTGGAGGCAGCATCCGGCTGACCGAGATGTACGGCTCTGTCGATGCGCAAACCTCGGGGGGCAGCATCGCCGCCGAGATGATGGAACAGCCAGACGAAGACATGACGCTACGCACCTCGGGCGGCTCGGTCACGCTCACCATGTCAGAAGACGTCCGGGCGCGCATTGATGCCCAGGCCTCAGGGGGCCGGGTGCGGTCTGACCTCCCGATCACCGTCCGTGGCGAGATCAAGCGGAGCCACCTGCGAGGCACCATGAACGGCGGCGGCCCTCTCCTCACGCTTCGCAGCTCGGGGGGCAACGTGAATCTGCGCGCGCACTGAGCCTGGCAACGGAGCGTTGGCCATGCGCTGATCCATAGACCAGAGCCGCTGGCCTGACCCCATGTGCCAGTTGGGCCTGCCCAGTTGTTCGCATCGTGGGCAGCGTCTTACCTTGAGGCGTTGTCCTTCTGCACACGGCCTCGGTCCATGGACCCATCTCCTCGTCCGCCTCTCCCCGCCAAGGTGCGCGGCGTACTAGCGGGCGTGCTGGTGGCGGCGTTCTGTGCACATCTGCTCACCTTGCAACCCGGGTTTTTCTGGAACGGCGACGCGGCGCAGCTGCTCGTCCACAGCCACAACCTGGTGGAGGGCGCCCCCTACGCAGACACCGGCTATATCCAGAACCCCGAGCGCTTCCTGGCGCCCGTGGCCTACCCGCCTGGCCTGCCGCTCCTCATGGCCCCGGTGGTGGCTATGCTGGGGTACGACGCGCCTCACCTGAACACGGCACTGAAGATCCAGATGCTCCTGTTCCTGCTGGGAGCCGCCGCGCTGCTGGTGTATCACCTCCGCACCACACTCCGTACCTCGTTGCTGGTGGCGCTGGCGCTGGCGCTGAGTCTGCAGCCCACCTTGTGGGTGCAGAAGCACCTCATGCTCACCATGCTCCCGTTTCTCTTCGTGTCGCTGCTGGCCCTGACGCTGTACGAGCGGGCCAGCCAGCCGACCTCGCAGGCGGGCCGCGCCCTCGGGTGGGGGGTCCTGGCAGGGGCGATGGCGTGGTACGCCGTGCTCGTTCGCCCCTC
>JBCDJV010000161.1:0-2895 GCA_038747425.1 Bacteroidota bacterium | reverse complement strand
GGCCGCCAGCCCCAGCAGTCCCAGGCACGCGATGAAGATAGCCAGGCCCGAGAACAGGCCCGCCAGGCGTCCCATCTGCTGCTCGTTGCGGTAGAGGCGGTCGTAGACGTCGTCGAGGAAGCGGTAGGCGAAGGGGCGGTGAGCGGCGTGGACGGCCCAGGTGGCTTCGAGGTGGGCCAGGGCGGCCTGCTGGCTGCCAGGGGTGAGGCGCACGGCCAGGTTGAAGGTTTGGTCGGGGTCATACCAGATGGTCAAGGGCTCGATGGCCTCGCGGAGGGACTGAAAGTGAAAGTCCGCCACCACGCCGATGATCGTGCCTGTCCTGGAGTCTACCTGGATGCGCTGCCCCACGGCCTCTTCAGGGGTCCATCCGCCTCGGCCCGCCAGCGTCTCGTTGATGATAAACTGGAAGTTGGAGTTGGTCGAGTCTGGCAACGGCGGTGAATCCGGAAACGCGCGGCCCGCGATGACGGTGAGGCCCAGGCCGTCCACCACGTCGGCATCGGCGGGGAGGCCTTTGGTGGCTTGCCACTCGTCCGCCGAGGCGCCAGGAAACTGGATGCCCGATGTCCAGCCTAGGTTGCCGGGCACCTGGTTGATGGCGCTGGCGGCACGGATAGCCGGGCTGCGCAGGAGGTCGGCCTTGATGACATCGCGGCTCCCGCGCAGCGTGCGATCGTTCAGGGGCATCACCACCACGTGCTCCTTGTCGAAGCCCAGGTTCTGTTCTTGCAGGAACTGGAGTTGAGACACCACCACGGCCGTGCCGGCGATGAGTACCGTCGAGATGCCGAACTGCGCCACCACGAGCAGCTTGCGCAGGCCCTTCCCGCCCCGCCCTCCATGCACGCCCCCTCGGAGCACGGCAGCGGGTTCGAAGCGGGACAGAACCAGGGCTGGATAGCTCCCCGCCATCAGGCTGACGAGGAGGCCCACCGCTGCGATCAGGCCCAGCGTGCCGGGCGTCAGAAAGTGACCCACCGTGAGGCCCTTGGCCGTCAAGTCGTTGAAGAAGGGCAACAGCCCCACCACCAAGGCCAAGGCCATCACCAGGCTGATCCCCACCAGGAGCACGGACTCGCCGTAGAACTGCCCCGCGAGTTGCCCTCGCAGGGCGCCTACCGCTTTGCGCACGCCCACCTCGCGAGCGCGCCGCATGGACCGTGCGGTGGCCAGGTTCATGTAGTTGATGCAAGCGATGAGCAGGAGCAGCAGGCCGATGGTGAGGAAGCCCAGCACATAGCCGATGCTTCCGGTGGGATCAAGCTCGTAGGGGACCTCGGAGAAGAGGTGGATGTCCAGAAGGGGCATCAGGGCAAGCTGGCGCGCGTTGTCACCGGCGGCTTCGCGCCGGGCGATCAGCTCCGGGATCTTAGCGGCCAGGGTCTCACCGGCCTCGGCGTCGGAGACGCGTACGTAGGTGTAGAAATTGGCCGAGTCCCACACCTCATTCTCGGCCCAGTAGGTTCGGGAGGCAAACGAGGCCAGGATATCAAACTGGTAATGGGACGTCAGCGGCACGTCCTCTACCACGCCGGTGACTTCGTATTCGCTGGCGTTGTTGACCAGTACCGTGCGCCCCACCGGGTTTTCATCGCCAAAGTACCGCTGAGCGGTGGAGGCGGTCAGCACCATCGTGCGGGGCCGGGTAAGGGCCTGCTCAGGCCCTCCGTGTACGAAGGCGTGCGTGAAGACGTCGAAGAACGTCGAGTCCACGAAGAAGAGGTTGCGCTCCTCGAAGAGCCGTTGCTCGTAGCGCACCACCCCACTGCGTGTGTCGATACGGGTAGCGGCCTGCACCTCGGGAAACTCACGCACGAAGAGCGGCGCCACAATGGTAGGGGTGAGGGCAAACTCGCCGTCTTCGTCAACTCCATGGACCCGGTAGATGTGCTCGGCGTCCTCGTGGTACTGATCGTACTGCCACTCGTCCTGCACGTAGAGCAGAATGAACAGGCTGCAGGCCAGCCCCACGGCCAGCCCCACCAGGTTGATGGCTGCGTATCCGCGCTCACGTTTGAGGGTCCGGAAGGCGAGGCGGAAGTCGATCCAGGTCATGGCGGCGCGCAGCAGGTAGGTGGGGGCATGGCGTGCGCTACGGGGCCAGGCACGCTAGGTTACGGTCCTGTATCGCCGCCGGCCCTTCCTGCGGATGAGGCGTCTACACCTGGACGTGCTGCCGGAAGGTGACCGGGATGCGGTCGTTGCGGTCCGGGCGGCCGATCTGGACCAGCTCCCACTCGTCCTGATACTGCTGTACGAAGCGGCGTAGCCGATCATATCGCCCCACCGGGTCGGTGCCACCCGCCGTCCAGTCACAGGTGAGCACCCGGTAGTCCATGATGCGCCGTACGCCGTCGATGCTGACGCCCACCTCGACAGACTGGTCCGGGCGGGTCGCGGGAATGTGGATGCAGACTTGAGGCATGGCACCATCACTGATAGATGAACGAGACACCCTCCAAGGTATGAACCGTGATCTATTCCTGACGCAGCGTGTGTACCGGGTTGGTGAAAGCGGCCCGCAGCGCCTGGCTGGACACCGTGGCCAGCGTCAGCGTCAGTAAGATGCTGCCGGCCAGGAGGAAGGGCCAGGCGGAGAGGTCCACGTGGTACGCGAAGCCGTCCAGCCACTGCCGCAGCCCCAGGTACGTGAGCGGGACGCCCAGTGCAAAGGCCAGGCCGATGAGCTTGAGGAAGTCCGAGGTGAGCAGGCCCACGAGCTGCGCCACGGAGGCCCCCAGCACCTTGCGCACGCCCAGCTCCTTGCGCCGCTGCTGCACCGCAAAGGCCGCCAGCCCCAGCAGTCCCAGGCACGCGATGAAGATAGCCAGGCCCGAGAACAGGCCCGCCAGGCGTCCCATCTGCTGCTCGTTGCGGTAGAGGCGGTCGTAG
>JBCDJV010000160.1:0-2938 GCA_038747425.1 Bacteroidota bacterium | reverse complement strand
TGGCAAGGCCTCTTCGAGCTCACCCCCGCGCAAGCCACCGCCGTCTGGTCGCTGCTGGTCGAAGTCACGGACCAGCGTGGCCTGGATAACCTCATCATGCCGGAGGAGCGGCTGGTCGTGCGGCGCGAAGGCGAAGCCCTGACCGATGAAGGGGCTGTGGCCGATGAGGAGGACGAAGGCCTCGCCTTCTTTGGCTATGAACTGTTCAAGCAAGCCTTCCCTGGTGGGATTGACCAGCCCCTGGCTGGTGCCAGCGACAGCTACCTGGTCGGACCGGGCGACGAGCTGCGGCTGGCCGTTTGGGGAGGCACGGAGTTTCAGTACACGCTCACCGTGGATGCCGAGGGACGGGTCTTCGTGCCGGGGGTCGGTCAGCGCCTCGTGGGTGGCACTCGCCTGGATGCACTACGCCGTGATATGGAGCGGTGGCTCTCGCAAAACTACGCGGGGCTCATGGGCGACCCCCCCACCATCTTCATGGACCTGTCGCTCACACGGCTGCGACCGGTCCAGGTGTTGGTGATGGGCGAGGTGGAGCGTGCCGGGTTGCACACCATCCCCAGCAACGCCACCGTGTTCGACGCTCTCTATGCTGTAGGCGGCGTGCGCGAGTCAGGTAGCTTGCGTGCCGTGCAGGTCATCCGCGATGGACGCCTGCTGGCGGTGGCGGATCTCTACGACTACCTCCTGCGTGGCTTCACGGAGGACGAGGTGCGGCTTCAGGACAACGACCGGGTCTTCGTGCCCCCTCGCCTCAAGACGGTCCACCTCGATGGAGCCGTGCGTCGCCCCGCCATCTACGAGCTGCACGAGGACGAGGGCCTCAGCGACGTACTGCGCTTTGCCGGGGGCCTGCAGGCCGAGGCCTATCTACGCCGCTTCCAGATCGAACGCGTGGTGCCCTTCGCCGAGCGCACCGATCCGGCCGTGGCTCGCACCGTGCTGGACCTGGACCTGACGCCCTCTCTCGACACCGGCGCCCCACGTCCTCCCGTGGCGCTGTTCGATGGCGACGCCGTGATGATCTTCTCCATTGTGGAGGCCGATGCGCTCGCCGGCCAGCAGCGGGTGCCGGTGGCCAGCGTGGCCGGGGCGGTGCTCAAGCCCGGCCGGTACGAGATCGGCGCCTCGGTCCGCACCCTTCGAGACCTCATCAGCGAAGCCGAAGGGCTCACCGGCGATGCCTACCCGGTCCGCGCGGACCTCGTCCGCTTGAACGGAGACCTGGAGCGCGAGCTGGTCTCGCTGCGCCTGGACGAGATCCTGGCCGACGTGCCCCAGCAGAACCTGATCCTCCAGCCTCAGGACAGCCTCTACGTCTACAGCGAGGCCGAGCTCAAGGCAGACCGCATCGTCACCGTCAGCGGCCAAGTGCTCGACCCCGGCGAATACCCGCTCTTGGAACAGATGACCGTGGGGGACCTGCTCTTCCAGGCGGGAGGCCTGACCGACGAAGAGTTCCTCAAGGAGGTGTTCCTGGGCCGCGCCGATCTCTTCCGGCAGAGTGCCGACGGCCGTATGGACGAGATCATCCGCTTTGACTTGGGCCAGGTGTTGGACGGTGAGGGCATTGCGCAGATGGCGCTGCGCCCACAAGACGAGATCCGCGTGTACGCGGCCGCCGTCGAGGAGATTGAGGAGCGGTTCGTGACGATCAGTGGGTCCGTGGAAGAGCCGGGCGAGTACTTGTACCGCGACAACATGTCGCTGGAAGACCTCATCCTCCAAGCGGGAGGCTTCACCGAGGACGCATCGCTGGATCGTATCGAGATCACGCGGCCTCGGAATGGCGAGGCTTCGGTGCTTGTTACCAACGTGCAGCTCGCCATGGGCGGGGAGACGGACGCGTTCCAGTTTGGACTGGAAGACTCCCTCGCTGTTCTGGCCTCCGCCCGGCGTTATCCGCTGCAGCATCGAGACCGCATCTACGTACGACCGCGTTCCGATTTTCGGGATCAACGTGTCGTGGTCATTGAGGGCGAAGTGCGTTTTCCCGGTGAATACACCCTCCTGCGTGAGAATGAGCGTCTAAGCGAGGTGGTGGCGCGCGCTGGCGGGATCCTCTCCTCAGGCTATATCGGTGGGGGACGCCTGGAGCGCGAGGGGCAGCAGGTGATCGTAGAGATGGAGCAGGCCCTCCGAGGCCGCCGTGCTGACGACATCATCCTGGCGCCCAACGATCGCATCTTCATCCCCGCCACACCGAACACGGTGGCTGTGCGTGGCAACGTAGGTCTGGAAGGCCTGATCAAATACGCCCCCCGGCAGCGGGTCTCGTACTACCTGGACCGGGCAGGAGGCACCCGCGAGGAGTCGGAGACGATCTACCTGACCCAGCCTTCAGGAGCTACCTTCTTGATCAAGCGCGGCCTGTTCCGAAAAGGGCCTGTCGTAGAGGATGGGGCTGTGATCTTGGTCACCCGCAAGCCACCACAGGAGGATCGTGAGCGCATCGAGTGGGGGCGTATCATCACCGATACGTTCGCCTTGGTGTCCAGTGCGCTCACCATCATCGTGCTAGCGCGTCGAGCCAATAACTAGGGGCCCTCTCCGCCATGCATCCGTCCGCTGCTCCCGACCCGTCCGCCCAGCCTTCTCAGCCCGAGGAGGTTTCGCTGGTGGATGTGGTGTTGGCCCTGGCTCGGCATCGCCGCCTCATCGTGGGGATGACGGTGGGCGGGGTGGTCGTTGGGTTGATGCTGGCCCTCCTGAGCACGCCTGTGTACACGGCCTCAGCTACCCTCGTTCGCGAGACCGAGTCCTCGGAGGGCCTTTCGGGCCTGGGCGGATTCTCCATGCTCCGTGGTCTGGGCATCAACCTCGGCATGTCGTCAACAGGCCTCACCCCACAGGCTTATCCGGACATCGTGCGGAGCCGAGAGGTCCGCCTGGCCGTGGTGCGTGATACCTTCTACATCCCTCCCGAAGGGCGCGTGCT
>JBCDJV010000159.1:0-3046 GCA_038747425.1 Bacteroidota bacterium | reverse complement strand
GCGCACGACGTCGTTGAAGCCTTCGTAGAGGCGCTGGATGTCGTCGGGGCGCTCGGCGGTGAGGCGGACGCTGAGGTCGCCGGCGGCGAAGCGTTCCATGGACTGGATCATCGTGCTCACGCTACGGCTCAGGTACGCCTGCTCTGCTTCCGACTCGGCCACTGCTTGGTGCACCCTGTCCTGGATGGCGGCTTTCTCGGCCTCAAGCTCACGTTGGGACTGTTGGATCTGACTCACCATCTCGTTGAAGTGATCGCCCAGCTCCCCGAGCTCATTCTTGTAATCGATCTCCGCTGTGACATCCAGGTTGCCCTGAGCGATCCCGTTGGCCGCCTCTTTGAGCGCATTCACCGGCCTGCTGACCATCCCCGAGATCAGCCAGCCCATGCCCAGCGACACCAGGAGTCCTAGCGCCACGCCCCCGAAGGTAATGAGCCCGGCGATGCGCCCCTGGCGCTGGCTCTCCTCGGACAGGGCCTGCGCCTTCTGGATCTTGATCTCACCCAGGCGGTCGATCGCGGTCTGCTCTACCTGGGCGGCTTCGAAGGCATTCGTCCGTAGCTCGGTGCGTGCCCGTGTGGTCTGCCCAACAGCCAGGTACTCCATGATCCGGGCACGACTGGCAATGTAGGCGCTGCCGCTTGCTACAAAGGCATCGTAGGCAGCCTGCACCTCGTCGTCCACGATTGACGCCGCGAACTCCTCCCTCACCTCATCGATCTCACGGGCCAACGCGTCCAGACGTGCCTCAAAGAAACGGGCCTCTTCGGCGTCTGTGGCATAGACGCGATCACGCAAGGCCACGCTGATCTGCTGCAAGCTCTCCGTGAGCTTCCCTAGGTCAGCCAGCGGCATCGTGGACACCCTGTACATTTCCTCGTTTTTCTCCAGCGCCTGGCGGAGCTGCATGTAGCCCATCGTGCCCACCACCACCAAGAGCAGTGATACGATGGAGAAGGACGATAAGAGGAGGGACCGGATTTTCAGGTTGCGCACGAAAGACATCGGGGTTGGGGGATCGCACTCACAGGATAGGTATAGTCCCTGTCTCGGCTTGGGTGGACCTCAACATTAGGGTGCAGCCGGAAGCAAATGTGAAGTATCTGCAAGTAGGCGCCCTGAGCATGTCCAGCCCACCTCCTTCCTACGCCCGCAACGCTCCCGCCCTTGCACACCGCCCTGCAGCCCGCTATGCGCATCCGTTGTGTAGACAGCGGCCCCGATGGCCTCATGCCGATGCTACCTGCGTCTCACCACATCACCGTCGCCACCGTCCGGGCCGGTAGCCGTACATTCATGGTCTGGTCTCCCTCCACAACGCTGAACAACACCGGTACCTGGTCCACGTTGAGGGCCACCAGCACCCGTGAACGGTCTGGGTTCAGAAATGCCACCGTTTCGAGCTGACCCGGCCGGTGCGTCGACGCGATGCGCACGGCTCCTGGCTGCACGAACTTGCTCAGGTGCCCCAGCACGTAGTATTCGACCTCGTAGCTTACGTCTGTGTCCGTCAAGGTGGTCACGCCTCGGCAATTCGTGCAGCCGCCGATGAACGGTCCGTTGTTCTCATCGAGGGCGAGGTTCCAGAGCAGCACCGTCCGCGCCCCGTTGCGCACAGCCCCGATGAACACGTTGCGCAGGTTCCAGATCATGGCGCTCTCGAAGTTGGGATCCCAGGCGCCACCCGAACACTCGGTAAAGTAGATCCCTTTGTCGGGATGGGCGCGGCGGACACGCGCCTGGGCGTCGGAGGTGCCCGCATAGCAGTGCCACGCCGTGCCCGCCACGAAGGCGTTCGCCTCCGGGTCATTCAGCACGGCGAGCGGATACTCAGGCTCGTCCCAGTTGTGATCCCACGCCAGAATCTGAGGGGGGAGGCCGCGCGCCTGGAGGAGTGGGCCCAGGTGATCCTTGATGAACGTCGCTTGGCTCCTGGCCGTCATCCGCATCGTCGGGTAGTCATCGCTCGCATGCTGCGGCTCGTTTTGCACGGTGAGGGCATCGATCTCCAGGCCGGCCTCGCGGTAGGCTTCGAGGAAGCGCGCGAAGTACTCGGCGAAGGCAGGGTAGGCGTCGGACCGGAGCGAACCGCCGTTGAGCGTCTCCGGCGATTTCATCCAGGCGGGTGCGCTCCAGGGCGTGGCCATCAGCTTCAACTCAGGGCGCAAGCGCTGAGCGTCGAGGAGGGCAGGGATGACAAAGGGACGATCGACATCGATCGAGAAGGTCGCCAGCGAGGGGTCCGCCTCGCCGGCGGGGAGGTCGTGGTAGGTGTACCCCCGCGACGGCTCGGCCGCAAAGTCGGACGCCCCCATCGGCACGCGCACGTAGCTCAGCCCGATGCCGTCCTCGACCGAGAACAGGCGGCGTAGGATGTCCTCCCGCTGCGGATGGCGATCGATCAACCAGGCGGCCGAGTTCGTCATCGCCGCTCCAAAGCCCTCCATCGGCTGATCAGTCTCCGAGGGATCGACCGTGACGCGTACGTCGGTGGTCGGTGGGTCGTCCGTGATCAGGATGTCGTCTTGCTGGGCGAGCAGAAAGCGCTGATCCCCCGACGTGAGCCACACCTCGGCCGTCGCGCCAGGCGTATCCTGGCCATCCGTGTCACACGCGGCTGAGAAGAGGAGCAGAGCACAGAGAGCACACAGACGCATCGCACGGGGCCATTGGGTGGAAAGCCAGGAATATAAGGACCGGAGCCACAGGGCGCGTTGGCACGGTCCGATGGATCCGACCTCGAATCCCAGCGACCACCCCAACGCCCACCGGGTCCGGGCCCAAATGGCCAGAGGCCGACCGGGTTGGCCTCAGACCATGCGCACCCCGATCGGCCCCTGAAGGCCTATACCACATGTTGTGCTCAAGCGGCGGCGCCCTCCATTTGGAACCGGTCCACGACTTCGTTGAGGGAGCTCGTCAACTGCGTCAACGTGCCCGTCGTCTGCGACACCGCGTGGATCCCCTGCGCCGACGTCTCCGACACCCGCGAGATCATCTCGATGCTCGACGCAATCTGCTGACTCGTCGTCGACTGCTCCTCACT
>JBCDJV010000158.1:0-3434 GCA_038747425.1 Bacteroidota bacterium | reverse complement strand
CTCACACCCTCACCCCCTCACCCCCTCACCCCCCATGCGTCTGCTCTGGCGGTCTAGTCAACGGTACCTGCTGCGGCATCCGTGGCTGATGCTGCTCTCCATCCTGGGGGTAGCCATCGGCGTGGCGGTGGTGGTGGCCATTGACCTGGCCAATGTGAGTGCCGAGCGCGCCTTCTCGCGGTCCGCCGACGCCGTCACGGGCACGGCCACGCACCGCGTGGTGGGCGCCGCGGGGCAGCTCGATGAGGCCGTGTACCGGCAACTGCGGGTCGACCTGGGCGTGCGCGACGCCGCGCCGGTGGTCGAAGGCTATGCCTCGGCCGAAGGCCGGACCGTCCAGCTCCTGGGCGTAGACCCCCTGGCCGAGGCGCCCTTCCGGCCGTACGTGGGAGGCGACGACGACAGCGAGGGGGTGGACCTGGGCCTCTTCATCGCGACGCCGCGCACGGCGCTGCTGGCCACGCCCACCGCCGAGGCCCTGGGCGTGGGCCTCGACGACTCGCTCCGGCTCTCACTCGAAGGCCAAGAGGCGGCCTTGCGGATCGTGGGCCTGGTCACGCCCACCGACGACTACAGCGAGCAGGCGCTGGACAACCTGGTGGTGCTGGACATCGGTACGGCGCAGGCCCTCCTGGGCCGGGCCGGGACGCTGAGCCACGTGGACCTCATCCTTCCAGACACGGAGGCCGGCCAAGCGGAGCTGCAGCGGCTCCAGGAGGCCCTGCCCGCCGGAGTGGAGATCGTGCGTTCCTCGTCGCGCACGGAGACGCTGGCACAGATGACGCGGGCCTTCAGCCTCAACCTGACTGCGCTCAGCCTGCTGGCGCTGGTGGTGGGCATGTTTTTGATCTACAACACCATGACCTTCTCGGTCGTGCAACGCCGCAGCCTCATCGGGCGGCTGCGGGCTCTGGGGGTCACCCGGCGGCAGGTGTTTGGCCTCATCGTGGGCGAGGCGCTGGTGATCGGGCTGGCGGGGACCGTGCTGGGCCTGGCCGTCGGCTACGTGCTGGCCCAGGGCCTGGTGCAGCTGGTCACCCAGACCATCAACGACCTCTACTACGTGCTGGCCGTCCGCTCGCTGACCATCGCGCCCTGGACGCTGGCCAAGGGCGTCTTGCTGGGCCTGGGCGCCACCGTGGTGGCTGCGCTGTGGCCCGCCCGTGAGGCCACCAGTGCCCCACCCAGCGCCGTCCTACGCCGCTCCGAGGAAGAGGCCACTACCCGCGCCCGCATTCCGTACCTGGCCGGCGCCGGGGTGGCCCTGGGCCTGCTAGGCGTTGGCCTGCTGCTGATCCCCAGCCGCAGCATCGTCCTCAGCTATGGGGCCATGCTGAGCGTGCTGCTGGCCTTCGCGCTGCTCACGCCGGGGGCCGTCCTGCTCACGGCACGGGGCCTACGCCCGCTCATGGGCCGCCTCTTCGGGATGCTGGGGCGCATGTCCGCACGAGGCCTCGTCACCGCCCTCAGCCGCACGGCCGTGGCCATCGCGGCCCTCACCGTGGCCGTGGCCGCCACCGTGGGCGTAGGCGTCATGGTCAACAGCTTTCGGCAGACCGTGGTGGTGTGGCTGGACTTCTCGCTCCAGGCCGACATCTACGTCCAGCCCCCCAGCCTGGTCTTCCGGCGCGGGACCGCCACCCTAGATCCTGCCCTGACTCGCCAATTGGCCGAGGCGCCCGGCGTAGCCGCCAGCTATACCGTGCGGGGCGTAGAGGTACGCACCGACCAAGGCCTGTCTGACCTCGTGGCCATCAGCCCCTCCGGCGCCTCCTACCGCTCGTTCCGCTTCAAGGAGGGCACCAACGCGTCCGTCTGGCCCACGCTCGACGATGGCAACGCCGTCATCATCTCCGAGCCCTATAGCTACCGCTACGAGCTGGGCGTGGGAGATAGCCTGCGCATCCAGACCGACCGCGGCCCCCGAACCTACGCCATCACCGGCGTCTTCTACGATTACGGGTCCGACGTCGGCACCATCATGATGAGCCGGACGGTCTACGAGCAGGTGTTCGATGACCGCGGCGTGTCCGGCCTCGCCCTCTACGCCGCCGACGGCCAGGGCGTGGACGCCCTCGTGGACCGCCTCCGCAATGCCTACGGCACCGAGCAAGACCTCATCATCCGCTCCAACCGATCCCTCCGCGAAGTGTCGATGGAGATCTTCGATCGCACGTTCACGATCACGTCGGTGCTCCGCCTCCTAGCCGTCATCGTGGCGTTCATCGGGGTGCTGAGTGCACTCATGGCACTGCAGCTAGAGCGCGCGCGCGAGTTCGCAGTCCTCCGCGCCACGGGCCTGACGCCTCGCCAGGTGTGGCGCTACATCACCCTGCAGACCGGCCTCATGGGCCTTGTGGCGGGGCTCCTGGCGCTCCCGCTGGGACTCGCCCTGGCGTACGTGCTCACGTTCGTCATCAACAAGCGCTCGTTCGGCTGGACGCTCCAGTTCGAGGTGGGACCCGAGGTGCTGCTCCAGGCCGTGGCCCTGGCCGTGGTGGCCGCTCTGCTAGCTGGCCTGTACCCCGCCTACCGCATGGCGCAGGCCAACCCGGCGCTGGCCCTACGGGATGAAGGGTGAGCGGGCTCATTGTAAAATGATAGCTGAAAACTGAGTAGTGAAAAAAGTGGTCTAATTGACAAGTGATAGACAGTACCTTTTCCATTTTTCACCACTCAGAACCGCACGGTCACGCCAAAGAGGACGCCGCCGCGCACAGACCAGCGTCTCGAATCACGCTCACGTGCTAAAACCCCTTCCTCTTCGGTCGTTTGCCAGGCGTGATCGGCGGTGAGCGCATATTCAGCCGTCAGGCTGATCGGGGGGGCCACGAACCACTCAGCGCCCACGAAGGCACGGCCCTGAAGCGAAAAGCTTGTCCGCTCCTCGCCACCGCCGCCCTCTTCCAAAGCGAACCCGAGACCCGGCCCGAGGCCCCAGAACGGAACAACCGTGTCCGTGGTGCGCAAGTAGAGGACATAGTCGCCTTGGAGTGAGAACTGGGTGTCGGAGTTCGTGACTTCTCCATTGCCGATTTCGAGTTCGGTACCCACACTCGTCAACGTAACCCCTACGCGAACCGCTCGGTCCTCCTGCCGCTGGTACTGCGCCGAGAGCACAGAGCCCCGGAAACTGCCAAGGGTGAAGTTGTCGGTGATGCGGAACTGCAGAGCCCAGGTGCCCGGCTGCAGAGGTTGCTCAGAGGTGCTGGACTGGGCGAGGACCGGGGCGGTGAGTAGGGCGAGGGCGAAAAGAGTCGTCGCGATGCGCATAGGAGAACGGCGTGGGTGAGAGGAGGGAGATGAGGTGAGGCCACACAGGGCCTACAATATCATGCCAGGGCCCGTGGGCACACCGCCAGCCCTTGGCCGCGCCTCGGCTGGTGTGTATCGTTGACACCACCTGTGCACGACGCTGTACATGGACGCGATCT
>JBCDJV010000157.1:0-3482 GCA_038747425.1 Bacteroidota bacterium | reverse complement strand
TGGGACACGATATAACCGTCGTTGGGACACGATATAACCGTCGTTGGGACACGATATATCGTGTCCCTTCGGCGTTTCAGCCTGGCACCCCGGCCTTGGAGCCAGCAAACAACCGGTTGCCACTATGTCGGGTTACGATGTATTATTACGTCGCGATCCGACATAGATAGCACGATCCCTCCATGCCCACCTCCCGGTTCCGCCTGGACGCCGCCATCGCCGCCTGGCGGCGCAGCTACGAGCACCGCCGCGCCCTCTCCGCCGACGACCTCGACGAGCTCGAGGCCCACCTCCGCGATCAGGTCAACGCGCTCATCGACGAAGGGCAGGCGCCGCAGGCCGCCTTCGAGGCGGCCCTGCGCGAGATGGGCACGCCATTCGAGGCCGAGGCCGAGTACGGCAAGGTATTCTGGCAAAAGACGGCACGCACGGGGCGGCTGGGCGACGAGTTGGCGTGGCGCCTCACCATGCTGCGGAGCTACGTCCAGGTCGCTGCACGCTCGTTGCTGCGCCACAAAGGCCTGTCGTTTGTCAACGTCGCTGGCCTCAGCCTCGGGGTGGCCTGCTGCCTGCTGGCCTTGCTCTTCGCCCGCCACGAGCACGCCGTCAACACGATCTTCCCCGAGGTGGACCAGCTCTACCGCGTCGACAGCGTGTGGCGGGAGGCCACCATGGGCCTGCCGCTCACCACGATGGCGCCCGTCGGCGAGACCCTCGCGCGCGAATACCCGGAAGTCACGGACCAGGTACGGCTCTACCTGATGGCCGGCACGGTGCGCCTTGGCGCCGAGAGCTGGCGCAAAAGCGTCATGATGGCGGACACCACTTTGTTCGAGGTCTTCGATCTGCCGCTCCTCCACGGCGATCCCGCCACCGCCCTGCGCGAGCCGCGCTCGGTCGTGGTCACCGCCGACGTGGCCGCCGAGCTCTTCGGCACCACAGAGGTGCTGGGCCAAACCGTTCTCCTGGAGACGTGGACCGCCGGCTGGCAATCCTACACCATCACGGGCGTCCGCGAGAAGCTGCCCTACAACTCGCTCACCTACGTGGGCACCGACGACGGCTACGGGCTCATCATCCCCCCACACCCCTTCGGCGACTTTATCCAGGAGAGCGGATGGACCTCGTGGGAAAGCCGGTACATCATGCAGTTCGTCAAGCTCTCCCCAGAGGCCTCGCTGGACGCCCTCCAGCCGAAGCTCGCGGATTTCGTCGAGGCATACGCCCCGGAGACGTTGCACGGCCAGGTGCAGATCCAGCTCAACCCGTTGCGCACGTTGCACCTGACGGAGGAGCAAGCCCGGGTGCACCGGATCGTCCGCCTCCTGCTGGTGGTCGGCGGCCTGGTGCTACTCCTGGCCGGCATCAACTTCACGAACCTGTCGACCGCCCGTTCGCTGACGCGGCTCAAGGAGATCGGGGTGCGCAAGGTGATCGGCGCGCGCCGCGATCAGGTCTTGGGGCAGTTCCTGAGCGATTCGATGCTGCATAGCCTGCTGGCCACGGTGGTGGGGGTACTGCTGGCCGCCCCCCTCGTGACCCCGTTCTTTGAGCTGCTAGGGCGCGACCTAGACGCCGGGCCCCTGTGGGACGGTACCACCCTTCTCGCCCTGCTCGGCCTCTGGGCAGGCATCGGGCTCGCCGCCGGGGCGTATCCCGCGCTGGTGCTCTCGGCCTTTCGGCCAGCCAAGGCGCTAAAGGGCACCCTACGGGCGGGCCCAGCGGCCGCCTGGCTGCGCCGCACCCTGGTGGTGGTTCAGTTTGCCGTGGCGGTGGCGCTGATGCTCTCGGTCTATGTCATCTCGCAGCAGCTCTCGTTCATCGACGAGCACGACGTCGGCTTCGCCACGGATCAGGTGCTCGTCATCGAGTCCGTCCCCCGGATCTTCGACACGGGCGGCGTGGCCCGTGTCCAGGCCGCCAAGGCGCAGCTCGAAGCCGTCCCCGGCGTGCAGGCCGCCTCGCTGTCCTGGGAGGTGGCAGGGTCGGGGAGCCGATCGGTCGGCAACACGCGCGCGCTGCTCCCTCAAGGCCAACCCCGCGCCGCAGCCCTCAGCACGTCCTACTTTGTGGTCGATGAGGACTTCGCCGCCACCTACGGCCTATCGCTCAGGGCCGGTCGGTTCTTCTCGTCGGAGCACCCGGCCGATCTGCAAGGCATCGTTCTGAATGAGCGCGCCGCCCAGGCCTTCGGCTGGAGCCCAGAGGAGGCCCTCGGCCAGCTCGTAGAAGTGTGGACCACAGCCCGGCCGGAAGGGGCCCCGTGGGTCGGGCGTCCTGTTATCGGGGTGATGGCGGACCATCACTACCAGTCGCTCTACGAGCCGATTCGCCCGCTGGCCTACTTCTCGGTCAACGCCGAGACGATGTACCGGGTCTTGTCGCTCCGACTCGACACGGCCGACCTCGCCACCACGGTGGCCGCCGCCGAGGCCACCTGGCGCACCGTCTTTCCCGAGGCCACCTTCACCTACACCTTCGTGGACGAGCAGCTCGACCGCGCGTACCGCACCGAGCAACGCCTGCGGCAGCTGATGGGGATGGCCACGCTGCTGGCGGTCGTGATCGCGGTGCTGGGCATGCTCGGCCTGACAGCGCTGAGCACGGCGCGGCGCACGAAGGAGGTCGGCGTCCGGAAGGTGCTCGGCGCTTCGGTGCCGGGGCTCGTGGCCCTGCTGGCCCGGGAGCACCTGCGCCTCGTCCTGATCGCGCTGGCGGTGGGTCTGCCGGCCGCCTACCTCGTGGCCCTCCAGTGGCTCAACGCGTTCGCCTACCGAGCCGACGTCTCGTGGCTGGCGTTGGGAGGCATCGGCCTGGCGACGCTGCTGATTGCCGGACTCACGGTCAGCTACCACACGATCAAGGCGGCCACGGCCAACCCGGTGCAGACCCTGCGGACTGAGTGAGCGTGGACACCTAGCCATCCTGCGCCCATCTCGCGGTGGAATGCGCTATGTTGGAGGCCCCTGCCGCTTTCTCGTCGCCGCTATGCGCTCGCTCTGCTGTACCCTGGCTCTGCTACTTCTCACCGCCGGCCTGGCCCTCGCCCAGGCGCCGCGTCCGGTCATCCTCGATGCTGACACCGGTAATGAGATCGACGACCTCTACGCCCTGGCCCGCGCACTGGTGGAGCCGTCGTGGGAGGTGCTAGCGCTGAATGCCGCGCAGTGGCAGGCCAGCCATTGGGCCGTCCCGGAGACGATGGAGAACAGCCACCGGCTCAACCAGGTCATGGTGGGCTACACCGGTGTGGACGTGCCCACGCTCCGCGGCGGAGCCACGCGCATGTACGACTGGGGCGACCAAGCCCAGCACTCGGCCGCCGCCTACGAGATCATCCGCCGAGCCCGTGCCCTGCCCGAGGGCGATTCGCTCACGGTGGTGGTCCTCGGCGCCCTGACCAACGTGGCGTCGGCCGTGTACATCGACCCGTCGGTGGCCTCCAAGCTGGCCGTTTACTGGCTCGGATCCACCTACGACTT
>JBCDJV010000156.1:0-3660 GCA_038747425.1 Bacteroidota bacterium | reverse complement strand
GCCGGTGATGGGGATCACCTGGTCACGCAGGCTGCAGTTTTTGTCGACGGCCAGGACGAAGTTGAGCAGCGTGCCGGGCTTGAGCACGGCGGTGTGGGAGGCGGCGGCTCCGTCGCGGTTCTTGCCGGCGGCGAAGACGAGTTCGGGCTCCATGGCCACGTAGTCGTCGGTGGTCTGGCCATGGCCGGAGGTGTTGTTGGAGGGCTGGCCGGTGTTGGGTTCGAAGCGCTGCATGTAGATGGCCGAGCACCAGCCCGCCTGGGACTCGATGAACTCAAAGTCCACTTGATAGTCCATGGAGCCCCCAGGTGGAGGCGTTGTGGGCACGCCGGGCGGGCCGATCCGTGTGAGATGGTCGCCTTCCATGAGGTGGTCATGCAGTGCCCCTGAGCCTTGGTAGAAGCCTTCGGAGACCACACGGAAGGAGGAGAGGCTGTACGGTTCCAGGTAGGCCACGTAGTGTCCGCCCTGCGTGGTTCGCTCGATGGGGGAACTCTCGGGGGCCACGGCCGCGATGATGTCGGACGGCGTGGCTCCGGGGTGGTTGGCCTCGTACTGCCGCGCCAGAGACAGCGTGTAGTTGTACCCCGAGCGCGCCACCTCGCGGGCGAGCTGCTCGGCTTGGCGCTCGGCTTGTCGTTCCGTGGCGCTGGTATTCAGGTCTTCGTTCTGTAGCGCTGTGATGCTCGTACCAATCAGCGCTGCTGCGAGAAGCAGCAAGATTGCTTTACCCATGGTCTTGCCTCGATGGAGTGGATGTCACGCGGTCAGGTCTTCACGGGAGGTACAGCCACATCCGCGCAAGGCGAGATCGGTGCTCCGTACAGGGTGGGCGGGTCGCCCGGTGGGGGGCTGTAGCCGGGGCACCATCGAGATTCCGCGCGCGGTGTCCCACCCTAGCCCAAACGGCGTGCCAGCATCAGCGCGATCGCTCGCCTCCCCAGAGATCCCCTCATACGCCCAGAAATAGGAGGATTGACCGAGTCCAGGGGCCCTCGAGGTCCGACGGTGTACGTTGTCACAGGGTGGAAACGAACCCAGACGCCACAAAAAGAAACGCCAGGCCCTGGGCGGGGCCTGGCGTTCCCATAGACGCCTTGGGAAGGCGTACGGGCTCGTGTCCGGTTGCACCTAGCCAGCAAGCCGGAGGAGCCGGGGGCTGGTCACGACGCCGGAGGAGGCGTGGTGGTTACGGTGACCTCGAACACTTGGTCGCTGTAGTCCGGGATCCCCCCGAAGTCACGCAGTTCTCGGTAGCCGTTGGCATCCAACGAGGTCCAGCCGCTGCCGCCGTAGCTCCACTGGTCGCCGCGCTGCTGCCAGGAACCGTCGCCGTACCCGTTCAGCTTTACATCGTTGTGCTGGGCTTCGGTAAAGCGCTTCTGATCTTCGAAGCCAAAGCGCCAGACCCCCTCTTGGGTCCGATGGGGCTCGATCATGACGTTGAGGCCTTCGGTCATCTCACCGAGCCCGCTCTCGTTGACGAGGGCGTCGAGGGTGTGGTCGTACCCGGCCGTCATGGGGACCGTCTGGTCGCGCAGGCTGCAGTCTTTGTCAACAGCCAGGATGAAGTTGAGCAGCGTGCCCGGTGCCATGTTGACCGCATAGGTGTTGGGTTCTGAGGACCGGTTGCGACCCGACGCCACGACCATCTCGGGCGTGAGCTGTACATACGACTGAGCCCCATGTGTGACCACCTGGGCGCCAGGCATGGACGGCCCGGCTGGGATCGGCTCAAAGCGCTCCAAGTAGATGGCCGAGCACCAGCCGGCCATGGACAGGATAAAGTCAACGTCCAGCGTGACCTCGACCGAGTCCCCTGGGGTGGCCCCGCCGGGTACGATGGGCAGGCCCGAGTCCGCGAGGTGGGTCCGCTGTAGCGTATGGAGGTGGGTCTTGGTCCCCACCACGAAGCGGCCCTCACCCACGATGCGGAAGGAAGACAGGCCGACCGGCTGCAGATAAGCGCGGTACTCGCCTCCATTCTCGTGCGTGGCCCAGCCAGAGGACGCTCCGGGCATGGCGCTCGCAAGCTGAGAGGCCGTGATGCCTTCGTGCTCAGACTCGTACTTCCGAGTCTTCGACATCATCATGTTGTATCCAGATCGCGCCAGCTCGCGGGTCAGCATTTCGTACTGGCGGTCGGCCTGCCGTGTGGAGGTCTCGACGTTCTGCGCTTCGTTTTGCGAAAACGAGATGGCGCCGCCAATGGCCGCGACGGCGCACAGTAAAACAAGGAGCTTACCCATAACGGTATACCGCCACAAAAGGGTGCGAAAAACAAGGATATCCAAAACATAGGGGCGTGCTGGAGGGCGCCCCTCATCCTCCGGGCTACCCTTCGCTGATCTAAGGGGCTACCCTTGTCTAAGTCTTTTCTCCTATCCACCGGGGCGAAATGGTGCATAGAGCACAGGCTCCAGCACCTAGGGCGACGTGGCTGAGAAGCGACCTTGGTGGGTTGCGCCATGCGGAGGGCATGGCGTCGCTCAGACCTACCGCCGACATCCCGAATGGCCCGTCTGTAGAAGCGGAGGGGCCGGACAGCGCTGGCGTAGTGGGCACCACCGGTCTGGATCAGCCTGGGCCTTGCACGTCCAGCATGATACCCACCGGCCGCACCTCGGGAGGCGCAGAGCCGGGCAGGACCACGTGGCCTGCCGAGGCAGGCACGTACAAACGCCGCTGACCCTGGGTGACCTCTAGCTCCCACGGAAGGTCATCCAGGGTGCCGGCATCGCCGACCACCGACCAGTCTAGCCGCCGCTCGGCCGTGGACCACACGGCGCGCAACACCGGCACGTCCTGGCCATACACCCACACGCCGAATAACGTAGCCAAGGACCGACCGGCTTCGGCCTCCGCGAGCTGTTGGAAAGCCGACGTGGAGAGCGCCTGCCCCGCATACGTCTCATAGGTGGTGCGGAGAAGCCGGTCAAAGGCCGCCTCGCCCAGGGTGAGCCGTAGCAGGTGCAGCACCGCGGCGCCTTTTTCGTACGGCACCCAGGTCAAGTGGGCCACCGGGTCCACCGGGTCCGCTGGCACTAGGGCTGTGTGGGTGGCCTGGCGGGTCGGCCCATACGCCGCCAGTTGGACCCAGCGCCTGCGCGCCGCGTCTCGCCCGTCGGCCGCCTCGATGTACAGAGTGGTCAGGTAGGTCGCGAAGCCCTCTGAGAGCCACAAGTCAGACCAGTCGGCGAGGGTCACGCGGTTCCCAAACCATTGGTGGACCAGCTCATGCACCAGGGTCTCGCGGGCTCGGCCTTGGGAAAGCGCCTCGGCGTTGATGAAGGACGTGGCCGCTTGCTCCATCCCCAGCCACGGAATGGGCACTTGCACCGTCTCGTAACGGCCAAAGGCGTAGGGCCCGATGCGCTGCGTGAAGAAAGCGAGCATCGCTTCGGTGTCCAGCGTGTCCACCCGCGCTTGGTCCAGCGCATAGTGCCGTACGAGCAAGTTGTCCGCCTCGAACGTCTGCTCCTGAAAGTCCTCGGCGACGGCAAACGCATACGTGTAGGTCGGGGCCGAGGCGGACAGCTGCCAGCGGTAGCGCACGCGGCCCGAGGTACGCGTGGTGTCTACCGGCGTCCCGGTGGCTACGGCCTCCACGCCGTCGGGCAGGTCGAGGTGCAGCGACAGCGTGGCGGGGTCTGACGGATG
>JBCDJV010000155.1:0-3770 GCA_038747425.1 Bacteroidota bacterium | reverse complement strand
TCGCCGATGGCGCCATCACGGCCGACAAGCTCGCCGCCGATGTGACCGGCCTGGCCGACGCCGCCGTCACCACCGCCAAAATCGCCGATGCGGCCGTCACCACCGCCAAAATCGCCGATGGCGCCATCACGGCCGACAAGCTCGCCGCCGATGTGACCGGCCTGGCCGACGCCGCCGTCACCACCGCCAAAATCGCCGATGCGGCCGTCACCACACCGAAGCTGATCGATGGAGCGGTCACCACGCCCAAACTGGCCGATGCGGCCGTCACCACCGCCAAGCTGGCGGATAGCACGGTGACCACCAACAAGCTGGCCCGTGGCGCCGTGACCACCACGGTGCTGGCTGACGCGGCGGTGAGCACGGGCAAGCTGGCCCCGGACGCGGTGACCACCACGCGCCTGGCACCAGCCGCTGTGACAGGCCCCAAGCTGGCCAACCGTGTCGCTGTGCGCAGCCTCAACGGCCTCGCCGACACCGTCACCCTCGCAGCGGGCGACAACGTCTCGATCACACCAGACGGACAGGCCCTCACCATCGCGGCCGACGTGGGGCCCGGACTGACGTTGCCGTTTGAGGCCGAGGTCGAGGCCAACGACGCCACCGCGCTCTCGGTGAGCAGCACCGGCACCCGCGGGGCAGCTGAGTTCCGTGTGGACAACCTCAACAACTTCAACGCAGCCGCCCTAATCTCGTCCAACGGCACGGGCCCGGCGCTGTTTGCCCGCGCCTTCGGGGCGGGCGGGACGGCGCTGTTCCGCAACGAAGGCTTCAGCAACCCGGAGCCGGCCGTCGTGATGTTCACCGCCGGCTCCGGCCCGGCGATGCTGGCCAACCACACCGGCTCCACAGGCAACGTGGCGATATTCCAGAGCAACAACGACAACGTGGCGCGCATCGACAAGAACGGGCGGGGCTTCTTCAACGGCGCCCTCCAGGCCGGCGGGGCCGACGTGGCCGAGTTGTTCGCGGTGGAAGGCTCCGTGTCCGCCTACGAGCCTGGCGACGTGCTGGTCATCTCCACTACCACCGACCGCACCATGGCGCTCAGCACCGAGGCCTACTCGCGCCTCGTGGCGGGTGTCCACGCCACGAAGCCCGGCCTCGTCCTTACCGAGCGGGGCATCGACGAAGACGTGAGCGACCTCGTCCACCTGGGCGTGGTGGGCGTCCTCCCTACCAAGGTGACCACGGAGAACGGTCCCATCGCGCGGGGCGACCTGCTGGTGAGTGCCCATACGCCGGGCCACGCCATGAAGGGCACCGATCCAGCTCGGCTGCCCGGTGCGGTCATCGGCAAGGCCTTGGAGGCGTACGATGGCGCCGGGCCCGGCCTTATCCGCGTCTTGGTCAACGTCCAGTGACTCCCCCTGTCTACTCTTGCTCGCTTCAAGCCCGTGATCTCATGTTGCGTCTCAACTCTGTTCGTCCTGTCCTTCTGGTGGGGACCCTGCTCGTGGGGGCCGCGCTCCTTCCCGTACATCTGCTCCAGGCTCAACCCGTGGCACTGCCCCGCCTCACGCTGAGTGCGGGGGCTGTAGACAGCGGCACGGCCATCGTTGCGGTGCAGGCCACGGTAGGTCAGCCCGTCGTGGGCTCGGTAGAGGGACCCGTCGTAGCGCTAGCGTTCGGTCACTGGGCCGAGCCTCCGGGGGCCCCGACCAACGTGACAGTGGACCCTCTTGACGTGCCCACCGAGCTTCGCCTGGCCCCTAATTACCCCAACCCGTTCAACCCATCGACCGTCATCGCCTATACGCTCCCAGCCCAGGTCGAGGTGACGCTAGAGGTGTTCGACGTGTTTGGGCGCCGCGTCCAGACGCTGGTCAAGCAGGCCCAGCCACCCGGGGAGCATGCCGTGACCTTCGAGGCCGGACAGCTGGCCAGTGGCGTGTACCTGTATCGCCTCACCGCGGGCGCCCAGCAGATCACGCGCCAGATGCTGCTGGTGAAGTAGCCGCCCCTCTCCTGGCGTACATGGACCCCTGGCCGCACCATGCGACGATGGTTCAGGGATCGTCCCCCGGCACAAAGAGATCCGAATGAATAGAGGCCGAGGGGCGTCTGGTGCTTGCCTATCTTTCTCTAAATACGTAGCCTATGAAAAGCATTTCATGTGCAAGCTAGACCCCTCCCAGAACACCATGAGCGTTACCATTCGCGATGTAGCACAGCGTGCCAGTGTCTCCATTGCCACCGTCTCGCGGGTGCTTAACAACACCGTCCCTGTCCACGAAGACAAACGCGCGCGGGTCCTTGAGGCCGCCCGTGCCCTGGGCTACATGCCCAACCCGGCGGCCCTGAGCCTCCTCAGCAAGCATACACACAGCCTGGGGGTCCTGCTGCCGTTCGCTGGGGGCGAGTTCTTCTCGGAGCTGATCACGGGGATCGATCAAGCGGCCCACAAGCAAAACTATCACCTGCTTATCTCAACCTCTCACCGAAACAACCGCACCTTTCGGGCCTCCATACAGAGCCTGGAGAAGCGTGTGGATGGGCTCCTGATCATGGGTCCAGAAATGTCGGTGCAGGACATGACGTACCTGGTACAGCGGGGAGAGCCGGTGATCTGCATCAATACCCCGGGCGTAGATAAGACGGTGGATCACTTCCATTTCGACAATTTCTCCGGCGTACGAGCCGTCACCCAGCATTTGCTCACCTACGGGCACCGGCAGATCGCCCTGATCCGGGGCCCGCTGGATGCCCAGGATGCCAAGGAGCGGATCGATGGGTACCGCGTAGCCATGGCCGAAGCGGGCCTCACAGACACGGCGCTGCTGGAGATCAACGGCGACTACACCCAGGAAGCCGGGTATGCGGCGGTACCCGCCATCCTGGCCCTCACACCACGCCCCACCGCCATCATTGCCGCCAATGACTACTGTGCCATGGGCGTGCTCAGCGCCCTGCATGAGCACGGGATCCGCGTGCCTGATGAGATGTCGGTGGCAGGGTTCGACAATGTGCCCAGCGCCCAGTACACGGCGCCCTCACTCACGTCCGTACAAGTGCCCATTCGGGATATCGGGGCGGCCGCCACGCGGCGCCTGATCGAACAGATTGAAACCGAGGAACCGCTACCGGCCGTGCACCACATGGCGCACGTCGAACTGGTGAACCGTCAATCCACCGGACCTGCCCCCACCCGGTGAGCCCCCGCCCCTGAGCCTCGCCTCCAGCGTACAGCCGAGAACGGGCCGCCACCACCACCCTGCTCCCACAGGCGGTCGTCCGGACGTCATCCAGCAGAAAACGACCATTTCTTTTTCGCCTAAGTCGTTTTTTACTTGATGAAAACCTTTTCAGTGCATATATACTCACACCTCCCGTTCCTACACCTCAACGACGGGATCTCTGTGTAATCGTTCCCCACTTCTACCGACCATCCGAACCTTCACATCCGTATGCGTACACGCTACTACCTTCCTCTCTTTCTAGCTGCCCTCTCGTTGGTAGCGCTTCCGAACACGGCTCAGGCCCAGGATGTCATCTTCAATGACTTCACGGGCGCGGGCGCCGAAGGCACCGAAGCCTTCTCCGGCAACGCCGAAGGCATCGGCGCAGGCGCCGGCACCACCGTCGGCGTGGGCGACGAAGCCGAGGGCGGCCTCTCCTTCGGCGTCAACCCCGGCGCGGGCGGCGGCTTCGCTGGCTTCGTCGTGCGCAGCCCCGCTGGCACGGTCGACGCCACCTCGGCCACGCACCTCTCCTTCCAGGTCAATGCCGCCATGGTCGACGCCGCCAACCTGCCGCTGACCATGGAGATC
>JBCDJV010000154.1:0-3865 GCA_038747425.1 Bacteroidota bacterium | reverse complement strand
TCGAGCGCCACCAGCTTCTGGTCCACGACCTGCATGAAGAGGACCTTCATCTGGTCCAGCACCTGCAGCATGACATCCATCATGTGGGGCTCGAAGGCGAGGTCGCCTTGGCGCAGCAGGTTGAGCACATTCTCGAAGTGATGCGTCAGGTAGCTGAGCTGCTCCAGGCTGAGGAAGCCGGAGGTGCCTTTGATGGTGTGGACGGCCCGGAAAATCTTGTTGATGAGTTCCGCGTCCTCGGGGTTCTGCTCAAAAGCCAGGAGGTCGTTGTCGAGGTCATCGAAGAGCTCGCGGCTTTCCATGATGAAGCTCTCCACGAGCTCCTGCATGTCGTCGGAAAAGATCGGATTTTCGCTCATCATACTGAGAGGATTGGGGGAAGGTAGAGCGCAAGGGAGGCGGTTTAGCCTCCAAAGAGGGCATCAATGTCGTCTTGGGACGCCGGCTCGCTGGGCGCGGCGGGAGCGCCGCCTCCGAAGAGGGCATCGATGTCGTCGGCCGAGGCCGCTTCGCTGGGGGCCGCGGCGGGGGCACCGCCTCCGAAGAGGGCGTCGATGTCGTCGGCCGAGGCCGCTTCGCTGGGGGCCGCGGCGGGGGCACTGCCTCCGAAGAGGGCGTCGATGTCGTCCGCTGAGGCCGCTTCGCTGGGCGCTGGCGCTGGGGCGCCTTGCCCATCGAATGAAGAGATCAGCTGATCGGCCTGCTCTTGGCGGGAGGCCGAGTGGCTGTGCGAGTAGCGGGCGTTCGGATCAAAATCCACGCGGCTGTGCACGCCGTAGCCGTATACATTGTCGTTGGCCGCGCCCGGCTGGGGAATGCCCAGCCGCTGATTCAGCGTGGCCATCCGCTCCCGAACGGACTCGATCAGGTGGTTGACGGCGCTGATCTGCTGCGTGGTGATGTCCTGAACCTGCAGCGACATCATGATGCTATTCATGCTGTTGCGCAGCGTTTTGAGGACATCCACCTGAGCCTCCAGCGTGTGAGACAGGTCCAGCCGCAACGATTTCTTCTCCTCGTGGAGCAGCTCCAGGCGAGCCAGCACGCGGGGCTGGTCCGCCAGCTCCCTGCGCAGAATGCGGATCACCTGGGCATCGGCACGGCGGAGGGCCTCCACCTGCTCGGCCATGCGCAGGACCTCTTTCTTGGTCCGGCCCAGCTCCGCGGTAGACGTGTCCACGCGGTCCATGATCTCGGTCGTGGCCACCTCGGTGGCCTGCGTGACGCTCTCGAGCTGGGACTTGGCGTGGGGCATCTTGCCCGTGCTCTCCTGGATAGACGCACTGATGTCATCGAAGAGCGGGGCAATCTCCTTGAGGAACTGAAACACCTCCTCCAGGAAGGGAACGGCCCGTTGCCCGAGCACAAAGACCGCTCGGAGTTCGTTGATCTTGCCTAAGATCTCATTGACGTTGAAGGCAGACATGGCTTTCGTCGGTTAGGCGACTTTCAGGATCATATCGATCTTCTCACGGAGCACTTCCGGTGTGAAGGGTTTCACCACGTAGTTGTTGACGCGCGCATGCATGGCCGCAATCACGTCCTCTTTCATGCCGCGTGTGGTGATCATCAGGATGGGCATCTCGCCGTACTTCGCGTGGCCCCGTACTTTCTGCGTGAGCTCCAGCCCGTTCATGTTGGGCATATTCCAGTCCGTGACGAGGAACTCGATGTCATCGGACTCCAGTTTTTCCATTGCTTCGACGCCATCACCGGCCTCGGTGAGATCTTCGTATCCGATCTCATTCAGGGCATTGCTTACGATGCGTCGCATCGTCGGTGAGTCATCCACGACGAGGATTTTCATGGTTGCTCTTCGGTCTAAAGGTCATTGAGAGACGGTCTCAGTTGATAAACTTGGAGACCTCGTACTGAATCCGCTTTTGGTCAAAGGGCTTGACCAGGTAGGCGTCGGCACCCACCCGGATGCCTTGGTCGATATCGCGTTGACTGGACAGGGAGGAGAGGATGATGATGGGCACCTGCCCATGGGTCGGGTTCTCGCGGATGGCCTCCACCAGGCGGAAGCCGTCCAGTTTGGGCATGTTGAGGTCCGTGATGACGAGGTCCACCGGCGCATCGGCCAGTTTCTCCAGGGCATCCATCCCGTCTTGGGCCGTAACCACGGCGTGCCCCTGCGCGCGCAGGGCAAACATGACAAACTTGCGAATGGCGCTCGAGTCATCGACCACCATGACGGTCTTATGCATGGCGACCTCCTTTCTGGTATGCGATCGTCTTCTGATGCCGGACGGGCCGGAATGCTTGCGTGACGCCGTAGAGGGTCTCAGAAAAGCCGACCAGGAGGTATCCTCCGGTGGTCAGGCTGCGGTGTAGGTAGGCCAGGGCTTTCTGCTTGGAGTCCTGGTCGAAGTAGATCAGGACATTGGCGCACAGGATGAGATCGATGTCCCGCATTCGGCCTGCGTTCTGGCCTTCGAGCAGATTGCCCGGCCGGAACTGGACCATGCGGCGCACCCGGTCCGAGAGGACGTACTTGTTGCCCTCTTTCGTGAAGTGCTTGCGCAGGTAGGCGGGGGGGATGTTGCGGACCGCGTACTCGCTGTAGAGGCCGGCTTTGGCCGTCTGGATGACTTCTTCGCTGAGATCGGTGCCTACGATCTCCACGCTCAGGCCTGGAAACCGGGGCAGAATCTGCTCCAGGGCGATAAGGGCCAAGGTGTAGGGCTCGTCGCCGGTCGAGCAGGCCGCGCTCCACAGCCGCAGCCGCCGGCCGCCTCCTGGGGCCATCCGCATCTTGGCTCGCTCGGGCAAGATCTGCTGCGCGATCATGTCGAACTGCGTGGTGTTGCGGAAGAAGTAGGTCTCGTTGATGGTGATCGCGTCGTAGAGGGCCGGGAGCTCGCGGGAGACGGTGAGGGGCTTGTTCAGGAAGGCCAGGTAGTCGTCATACGAGTCCAGCTTCAGCGCATCCAGGCGTTGGAGTAGGCGGCTTTCGAGGAGGTACTGCTTGTTGTCTTGGAAGTAGATGCCGGTGAATTCGTAGATCCGGCTGCGCAGCGCCTCGAACGTAGACGGCGACAGGGAGCGAGGCCCTGCAAGCCGCTGAGGTCCCTTGGCGGAGGTGTCCGCAGATAGGTTGGAAAGAAGGCGCATGGGGGTGGATTCAAAAAGTGGCGTCGGGAGCCACCATGAGAAGGACCTGGGCGGCGTGCTGCTGGACGGTCGGGGCGGGATCCCACAAGGCCGTCTGGACCACCGTCACAAGGGTGGGGGTGCCGTGCGTCATGAGCCCGTCGAGCACCTCCAGCTTGGTGTCGGGGTCTAAATCACTGAAGTGGGTGCACAGGAAGACGCTCACCGCCCCATGATCCGCAGCGCCAATGGTGCCGCTGATGACGAGGCCCATCGCCAACTGGGCGGCGGGGTCGGTGCGCAGGCGTCCCTGTTGGTGCGCCTCCAGGAGCGCGTCCAAGGGGTTGGGGAAGGCGGCGAGTGTCTGGAAGATCTCGAGGTCGGTCTCATCATCCCGGCCGGTCAGCGAGAGCACACGCGGCAGCGCCTGGCGTGCCTGGAACAGGCGCACCGCCTGCATGCCAGCTCGCACGAACGTGGTGTCGTACTCCTCCAGCATGTTCAGCGCCAGCGCCTGGGTCTCGGCGGGGACCTGCTCTACAAAGGACGGATGCTCGGTGCAAAAATCGACGAGGGAGGCTGAGATGATGGGCTGGGCCAGGGGATGGACCGTGCCGACCACGCGGAGGAGCTGCTCGAACACCGCGGGGCCACTCTGCTTGGACAACGCCTCGGCAGCGGTGAGCTGGACGCTTGGGTCCTCGTTGCGCAGCGCCTCCGTCAGGAAGTCCACATCCTCAGGGCGTTGAAAGGTGCCCACGGCATGCAC
>JBCDJV010000153.1:0-3902 GCA_038747425.1 Bacteroidota bacterium | reverse complement strand
GGTCGCGAGGTCCCCACCGGCACCTACTGGGTGCGCTTCGTGGCCGAGGCCAGCCGCTACGGCCGCCTAGAGGGGCGCCGCGTGGAGCGCCTGCTGAAGTTCGTGGTGATCCGATGACCGTGCGAACGATCCACGGCCTCCTCCTGAGTCTCCTCCTGGTGGCGAGCTGCGGGCTGCGCGCCAGCCACGGGCAGGCGCGCAGCGAGACCACGCTGCCGCTGCTGCAGCTCTCGCCGTACGCCTACACGACCAGCCTGGGGGGGGCCGCCGTGGCCCTGCCGGAGGGCCCGCCGCTGCTGCGTACCAACCCCGGACGCCTGGGTCTCGTGAGGGCCCCCGCCGCCGGGCTCGGGGTCCAGACCTGGATCGACGACACACGGCAGCAGGTCATCGAAGCCGCCCTGCCCATCGGGCGCGTGGGCGTGGGCCTCGACCTCGCTCACTTCGACGCCGGCACCGTGGTCGAGGTCGGCGACGACTTCGAACGGACGGGCGCACGCTGGCGCAACCAGACCTGGATGCTGGGGCTGGGCGCAGGCACGCACCGGCGCCTGGGCCCTGGGCGCCTCGGCGTGGGCACCACCCTGCGCGTAGCCGAGGAACGCCTCGTGGGCGACGCCCGCCGCGTGTGGATGGCGGACCTCGGCGTCCTCTACACCGACGCCTACCTCAGCCTGGGCGTGGCCTGGACCCACCAAGCCTTGGCTCAAGCCGTGTTTGGCGAAGAGACGGACCCACTGCCGACTCGTCTCACCGTGGGGGCCGCCTACCAGCGTCCGTGGGGCCTGCAAGGGCGCTGGCGCGTCACGGGCGAGGCCGCCCTCGACCCCGCCGGGCAGCCGCGCGCCCTACGCGTCGGCGCCGAGGTGGCGCTCTCGGCGTTGCGCGTGCGCAGCGGCGCCCACCTGAGGCCGCAGGACCGCTCCACGTGGAGCACCGGTATCGGGCTGCACCTCCCGCTTCGGCAGCCCCGTCGCCTGACGCTCATCCTCGACTACGCGTTCACGCCACAGGAGACGTGGTGGGGCGCCACCCACCGGGTCGGGGTGGCGGTCCGCAGCCAGCCCAGCCGTCGCCGCCTCCGCCAGGGCATGGCCGGCCGCGCGCGCCCACCACAGCCGCCGCCTGTGGTGGTCCCTACCCCCCCGCCTCCGGCCGATCCACCGCCACCCGCCCCAGCACCGCCCCCGCCTGCCCCGCCCCGCACGGCAGAGCCCCTGGATGTCGCGTTCGAGACCGGATCAGCGATTCTCACCGAGGCCTCCTACCCCGCGCTGGCCGCGCTGGCCGAGGAGCTCCGCGCTGATCCCGCTCGGCGCCTCTGGCTGGCCGGCCATACCGACAACACCGGGCCCGACGCCCTCAACATGCAGCTGGCCCAGGATCGGGTGGCGAGCGTCGTTCGGCGCCTCGTCGAGACCGAGGGCCTCGACCCTGACCGCCTGGTCTCTCCGCTCTCCTACGGCATGCGGCGCCCCATCGCCTCCAACGACACACCGGAAGGCCGCGCCTTGAACCGACGCGTGGAAGGCCTGGTGCTCGAAGCCGCCGACAGCACGTTCGTCCCCGACGCCTCGGCCGTGACCGCCCTCCAGCTCGACGACCCCACCACCTTGGTCATCGAGCTGAACGGTACAGCGAGCTACACCGAGGTGGGCAGCAACCAAGGCCGCACCCTCACGCTGACCCTGCCCGGCCTCTACAGCTTCGCCGAGCCCCCCACGTTGACCACCGCCGAGGGCCCCATCGCACGCGCCGAGATCCAACTCGACGGCCCCGATGCCCGCGTGGTGGTGACCCTGCGCGAGGCCCGGCCTGTGCAGACGGTCCTGGACGGCACCACGCTGCGGGTACGGGTCGAGTAGGGGTTTGAGAGTAGGGGGGTTTGAGAGTATGAGCGTCCGTAGCTTCAACCGCTCACGTTGCCTCACCCCCTCACCCCCTCACACCCACCCCCCATGCCCTACCCTCCTACCGTCACGCTCCACGAGGTCGGCCCGCGGGACGGCTTCCAGTTTGAGGCCACGCCGATCCCCACGGACGAGAAGGTGGCGTTCATCACGGCGCTGGCGGATGCAGGGCTGCCGCGCATCCAGGTGACCTCGTTTGTACACCCGAAGTGGGTGCCGCAGATGGCCGACGCCGAGGCCGTGGTGGCGCGTCTGCCCCAGCGAGCGGGCGTCATCTACACCGGGCTGGCGCTCAACCCGCGGGGCGTGGATCGGGCGCACGCGGCGGGGCTGACCCACGTGGACCTGTCGATCGCCACGAACGAGACCCACAGCCGGGCCAATGCTAACATGACGGTAGACGAAGGCGTGGAGGCGGCCCTTGAGATGATTCGCCGGGCGCAGGGGCATGGGCTCCAGGCGCAGATCGGGCTGCAGACGGTCTTCGGCTACGAGACGCCGGGCGATACGCCGCTGGCGCGCATCCTGGCGATGGTGGATCGCTTCGCAGGGCTCGGGGTGGAGTCCCTGTCCCTGGCCGACTCCACCGGGATGGCCAACCCTGCCCTGATCCGCGAGCGCGTGCGGGCCGTGCAGGAGCGGCTGGGCGAGGTGCCGCTGGTCCTTCACCTGCACGACACCCGCGGCCTGGGCCTCGCTAACGTGGTGGCTGCGCTGGCGTGCGGCGTGGCGTGGTTCGACACGTCGATGGGCGGGTTGGGGGGCTGCCCGTTCATCCCCGGCGCCACCGGCAACATCGCCACCGAGGACACGGCGTATCTGCTGGACTCGCTGGGCATTGAGACGGGTGTGGACCGGACGCGCGTGGCGGCGGCCTCGCAGCGCCTAGCCACCTTCCTGGGGCGCGAGCTGACCGGCAAGCTGTACCGCCTGGACGCGTGACGCCCAGCTGAGACCCCGCACGACCGGCTACACCGACGTGCCATTCGTGGGCGTCAGCGCTCCGTTCGTGGCACCTTGAAGGGGCCGTACGGCGTCCACGCCTGTACTTTTCGCGTAACGTTCCCTACCATGCACGTCTACCTATCTACCTGTTTTCACCCACGCTTAACGCCCCACCATGAATTCATCCACCTCCCTGTGGCCCTGCGCCCTCCGGCGGCTTTGTGCACTGGCCCTCTTGCTCCCGCTTGCCTTCAGCCTGCAAGCGCAGGAGCTTGACCTGAGCACCTTCGAAGCCCTGGAGGCCCGGGCCATCGGGCCGGCCGGCATGAGCGGCCGCGTCACGGCCATCGACGCCATCGACGCCAACCCCGACGTGATCTACGCGGGCACCGCTTCAGGCGGCCTCTGGCTCTCGGAGAGCGGCGGCATCGACTGGCGGCCCATCTTCGACGATCAGGACGTGGCCTCCATCGGCGCCATCGCCATCTACCAGAAGAACCCCGATGTCATCTACGTAGGCACCGGCGAGGGCAACCCGCGCAACAGCCAGACGAACGGTAACGGGATGTACAAGTCGCTCGACGGCGGCCGCACCTGGATGCACCTCGGCCTGGACGACTCGCGCAACATCCACCGCGTGATTGTGCACCCGGAGAACCCGGACGTGGTCTACGTGGGCGCTCAGGGCCCCGCTTGGGGCGAGACCGAGGAGCGCGGCGTCTTCAAGAGCACCGATGGCGGCCAGACGTGGGAGAAGATCCTCTACGTCAACGAGAAGACCGGCATCGCGGACCTCGTGATGGATCCGCAGAACCCCAACAAGCTCATCGCCGCGATGTGGGAGTTCCGCCGGAAGCCGTGGACCTTCACCAGCGGTGGCGAAGGCTCCGGCCTATACGTCACGCACGACGGCGGCGCCACGTGGACCGAGCGGACGGCCCAAGACGGCCTGCCCGGCGGCGAGCTGGGCCGCATGGGCCTGGCCATCGCGCCGAGCAACCCGGACGTGGTCTACGCCCTCGTGGAGGCGAAGAAGGAAAACGCCCT
>JBCDJV010000152.1:0-4031 GCA_038747425.1 Bacteroidota bacterium | reverse complement strand
GTCGTCGTCGGTCACGGTCAGGCTGAGCGCGTAGGTGCCGGCGGCGGCGTAGGCGTGCGTGGTGACGGACTGGGTGCTGGTGGTGCCGTCGCCGAAGGACCACAGGTAGCTGACGATCTGGCCGTCGGCGTCGGTGGAGCCCGAGGCGTCGAAGGTGAGCGTCTCACCCACGCTCGCCTGCAAGCTCGAGACGCGTGCGTCGGCTACGGGCGGCTGGTTCGTGCCCCCGCCGCCGCCGCCGGCCGTGCCGCGCGCCCGGATGAGGAACGCCGGCACGGCGCACGAGGCGTCGCCCGTGAGCGTCTGATACAGGCCCGTGTCCCAGTCGTAGAAGAAGCTCTGCCCCGTGACGGTGGCCGTGCAGTCTGTGCCCGCCGGGAAGTCGAGCGCCGTGTTGACCGCGTCGATCTCGATGAACAGGTCCTCTCCGGCCCCGAAGGCTAACGGCTGGTCCAGCTCGACCTCGTACCACATGCCCGCCTGGCTCGTCTGCAGGGCGATGGAGCCCGAGGCGCGCTCGTTGAGATCGCCATCGTAGACCGTGATCGTGGGGGCGTTGGTGGCCTCAAACTCGGTGCGCATGAAGAACTGGACCGCCTCGAGCGAGAAGGGCTGGGCGCCGGTGTTGAAGCCGTTCATCCAGACGAAGGGGATGCGCTGCGTAGCCCCGTCGGGGCCCCACCCGAAGAAGGTGTCGGCCGAAGCATCGCCGTCGTCGAGGAAGAGTACGTCGTCCCCGGCGCTGAGTGCCAGCACGTCCGCCCCGGCTGGGGCCGCCTCGCCTGACTGGGCCGGCGTGGACAGAGGGCCACGCTGATCGCCGCGCTGGTCGCCGAAGCGCAGGCGGGGGCCTGGGTCGGCCAGGGACTTGACGGGCGGGCGGAGCGCCGAGGCGGCGGGCGACGCCGATGGGGGCACGTCCTGCGGATCGCGGGCGGTGAGCGTGTACGTGAGGGGGGCACCGCCGGTGTTCTGGATGTCGAAGGAGGCCTCACGCTGGCCGTCGAGGCCCACGGCCAGGTCGATCTGACCGACGTTCACGGCGGCTACCGCGGCCCCGCCGCCACCGCCGCCCTGACCGGCGGGCGTTATCGAGGCACTGTAGACGCCTCGACCGTGTGTGCCCACCACCACGAGTCCGTCCTCGGGGCGTGATGCGATCATGTCCACGACGACGTTACCGATCACCTGGGCGCCTTCCTTGGCCCACACGGTGTTGGCCCCGTTGAGGGTGGTGGTGCTGTAGAGCCCTGTGCTGGTGGCCACGAAGTAGACCTTGCCTGTGCCACTGGGCACGATGGCGGCCCAGCGCACCGATGGTCCATCCTCGCCTCCAAGATTACCCTCCACGTCTTGCCACGAGGTGCCGCCGTCCGTGGTGTAGAAGAGGCTGGGCACCCGGTAGTTGGAGAACGTGGCCAGCACTTCGTCCCCGTCTTGGGGGTTGATGCCAAAACCTGCCGGGAAGGACCCGCCAGCTACACCGGGCGGCGTGATGTTCACGCCGGGCCCGTTGCCGGCTGGATCGTCCACCCGCGTCAGCACCGTCCGGCTCTGGAAATCGGTGGCGCCTACGTAGAGGCGGCCAGCAGGCACCGTGGTGGAGGCCGACATGGTGACCTGCGTTCCGGCCACCTCCGACCTCGTCAGCGGAGACCAGTTGACCGTGGTGGGCTGCCCGTTGCCTGTGGGAATCTGGTCCAGGTTGCTGTTGCGCCAGACCTGGCTTCCAGCGGCCAGATACATCACCCGTGGATCGGCCGGGTCCAGATGGAAGGGCGCGATGAACAGGAAGTTCGTGGCGCCTTGGGGCTGTATAAACGTACCCACTAGGTTATTCCCTTGAATATCCGCCCGAATCACGGCGCCGTTTTGGGACGAGACATAGAAGGGGTTGCCGCCCGGAACGAGGGCCGTGTAGGACCCATCGCCCCCAAACACGCTGCTCCACGGGGACGTGCCGTTCACGGCATCCGTGCGCCATGTGCCGTTGTCCTGAAGCCCACCGATGATCGTATTGCTCCCTGCTTGGGGGTCGATAGCAATCGTGTAGAACTGGGAGGTCAAGTACCCATTGTTGAGCGATGTCCATCGCTGCGGAGACTGCAACGAGTTGTCAGTGGTGGACAGCCCGCCGTCATGGCCCGTGATCATGGAGTTGGGACGGCCTGGGTAGAACGCGATGGAGTGCTGATCGGGGTGCTGGTTGTCGTAGAGGGCCACCTCATAATGGTTGGCATAGCCGCCCACTTGCTCAAAGGTTTGGCCACCATCGGTGGAGCGGTACAGGCTGTTACCGCCAATCCAAACCACGTTGGGATTGTCCGGCTTCACATGCGCCACCAGGTCGTAGCCCCCCTGGGAGTTGAACGAATCGATGCCTTCAATGGGCGGTTGGCCTTGAGGACCGGGCTGCGTAAAGGTAGGCAGGCGGCCGCTCAGGTCAGACCAGGTGCCGCCCTGCAGACGGAACAGCTGATGATCCGTGGCCTTGGCCCCTTGCTGGTTGGCCTGGACGACCAAGTAGAGCGTACCCGGATCTGAGGGAGCCGGGGCCAGCACCATACGATAGGGGTCATTACCGAGGGTGGGCGGCGAGATATTGCTCCAGGTCTGGCCCACATCGGTGGATCGGAAGACGCCATAGGTGGACAAGCCTGAGCCGTTGCGGCTGAGTGTGGCATAGACCGCGCCATCAGCCCCGATGGCCACGTCCGTGATGCGGTTGAATGGGGACGTCTGTTGGCCGAGGACCTGCTGGAAACTGGCTCCGCCGTCGGTGGAACGGAAGATGCCACCAAAGGTCGCGGCCAGGACGACGCTGCCTTGGGGATGGACTTTCACGTTCCACACGAAGTCGAACAGGCTATCAAACCCGGTGGGGCTGTTGCCTTGGAGAGTGCTGGGCAAGATGCTCCAGGAACGGCCCCCGTCCGTCGACTTGGCGATGCCTTGACTGAGCCAGTTTCCGCCCACGCCGCCTGCCGAAGCGCCCAGAAACTCGCCCGTGCCATGGTACCAGATGTTGCGTTGGTTGGGATCTTGGGCGATCGATGACACACTGGGGCTAGCCTCCAGCGACGTGGTGAGCTGCCAGGAGGCACCGCCGTCCTCGGAGAGAAAGACCCCACCCGAGATGCCCCCGGCCAAGATGCGGCGATTGCTCGTGCCGTTGTAGTCCAGGTCGATGGCCAGCGCACGGGTCCGCCCCCCTACGTTGAAGGGCCCCCGAAGCTGCCACGAGGCCGCCTGCTTGCCAGCGCCCAGCAGGTCGCTGGCGGGCATCTGCCGGGCCAGGGCCAACTCACGAGCCCGGATGCCAAGAGGAATCTCTCCTGTGCGAGGGTCCTGGAGACGCTGTAGCTCATAGCGCTGGCGCTTGATGCCGCCCTCCCGGTTCTTGGGCGAGAAGGACGAGCGGATACGGCCAGGCCACCCCCCGGTCCGCTCCAGGTCTGCAAGGGCCACCTCGGCGGTGTCGATGGTGGCGTCGACTCCCAGCGAACCACCAGGGCCTGGTTGAACCAGGTGGTGGTAGGTGAGGACGGTGGCCAGGAGGGTAAGAGCGGCGGCTGGGAAGAAGAACCAGCGACGGGTATGAGATTGGGCAGGCATAAGTCCAGAAACAAGCAGGGTGACCACACCCTGACGTGATGGATGCATGTAGAGGCGCGTCCGGTTGAAGGGACACGCGGCTAGGTGTCAGCGCGAAACGCCAACGCAAAGGGCCACGTGCACAGCGCCACTCGGGCGAAAGCGGACGTGTGGGTTACCTATCTGTGGAGAGCATGTGCTCAACGTACAGTACTTCGGCCGTATTTTCAGGTCAGACTGGATCATAGCGGGCTGTAAATCAAAAAAAGTACCAACTTGGGTGAGGGCGTGGGTCGTCTATTTGAGGAGGAGCATGGTGCCCGTCAGACGCTCCACCGAGCCCCCGCCACCCAACGCACGCACCTCCAACCGGTACAGATACACCCCACTGGCCACACCCTGACCACTCTCCGTACGGCCGTCCCAGCGCACCGTGT
>JBCDJV010000151.1:0-4217 GCA_038747425.1 Bacteroidota bacterium | reverse complement strand
CACCGCCTGACGCCGCCGTCTATGCCGCTTACCGCCTCCCTCGCCCAGCTGGGCGAGGACGCCCAGCGCGCCAGCTACGTGCTGGCCACCGCCCCCACCGCCCAGAAGAACGAGGCCCTGACCCGCCTGGCCGACACCCTAGAGGCCCAGGCCGCCGCCATCCTGGCCGCCAACCGCCTCGACGTAGAGGCCGCCGAGGCCCGGGGGATGTCGGCCGCGCTGCTGGACCGCCTCACGCTCACGGACGCCCGCGTCCAGGCTCTCGCCGCCGACACCCGCCAGGTGGCCGCCCTCCCCGACCCCGTGGGCACGCTGCTCGACGACCGGGTCCTGCCCAACGGGCTGCGCCTCCAGAAGCGCCGGGTGGCCCTCGGCGTGCTGGGCGTCATCTACGAGGCCCGGCCGAACGTCACGATCGACGTCGCCGCCCTAGGGCTTAAGGCCGGGAGCGCCGTCCTCCTGCGCGGCAGCGCCGATACCTTACATACCAACCGGGTCCTCGTGACGGGCCTCCGTACCGCGCTGGAGCAGGCGGGCCTCCCGGCGGGGGCGGTCCAGTTCATCGACGACCCGGACCGGGCCCTGGTCACGCAGCTCTTGCGGCTAGATCGGTACGTGGACCTCATCATCCCACGGGGCGGCGCCAAGCTGCACCAGCTGTGCAAAGAGCAGAGCCTGATCCCCGTCATCACCGGCGGCATCGGCATCTGTCACATGTTCGTGGACGCCAGCGCCAACCTGGAGCAGGCCGTGGACCTCATCGAGAACGCCAAGGTGCAGCGCCCCAGCGTGTGCAACGCGCTGGACACTGCGCTCCTGCACGAGGCCATCGCCCCCACCCTCCTCCCCGCCCTGGCCGCGCGCCTCGCGCCCCAGGGCGTCACGTTCAAGGCGGACCCCGCCTCGCTCCAGCTCCTCGCCCAGGCCGGGCACGACGCGGACGCCGCCTCCCTGTACGACTATGACCAGGAGTGGCTGAGCCTCACGCTGGGACTCCGCGTGGTGGACAGCCTGGACCAGGCCATCGACCACATCCGCCAGCACAGCACCCAGCACTCAGACAGCATCCTGACCCGCTCCGACGCCCACGCCGAGCGTTTCGTGCGCGAGGTGGACTCCGCCGCCGTCTACGTCAACGCCAGCACCCGCTTCACCGACGGCAGCCAGTTCGGCCTCGGCGCCGAGGTGGCCGTCAGCACCCAAAAGCTCCACGCCCGGGGCCCCATGGGCCTAGAAGAGCTGACCACGTACAAATGGGTGGGGTTGGGCGATGGGCACGTGCGAGGTTGAATACGAAACGGGAAACGAAAAATTATAAATGAGAAAGGGGCCGATGGGTCCACCGCCCACATCACAGTCCCAGGCGCGCGGTAGGACACGATACATCGTGTCCCGGGAGGATGAGACCCCGTTTTAGAAAGGCGCCCCCATGTTGCATGGAGCCCCTGGCGATTCGGGTTGTTATTCCTAGGGCCGCCGCCTAGCTTACTCTATTCTCCCGCCTTTATTGACCCGGTTCATGGCGCGTACGAAGACGGCAAAGAAGCAAAAAGAGACGCCGCTCATGCGGCAGTATGGCAAGATCAAGGCCCGGCATCCTGGCGCTGTCTTGCTGTTCCGCCTGGGGGATTTTTACGAGACGTTTGAGGAGGACGCCAAGACGGTGAGCCGCGTGCTCGGCATCACGCTGACCAAACGCTCCAACGGTGGGGCGGCCGACGTGCCGCTGGCGGGCTTTCCCCACCATGCTCTGGACACCCACCTGCCCAAGCTGGTGCAGGCCGGCCTGCGGGTGGCCATCTGCGAGCAGCTCGAAGACCCCAAGCAGGCCCGCAAGGTGGTCAAGCGCGGCGTGGTGGAGGTCGTCACGCCCGGCGTCTCCCTGCGCGACCCGCTCCTGCACCCCAAACGCGCTACCTACCTGGCCGCCGTTCACTTCGGCAGCGGCCGGGCGGACATTGGGCGCGTGGGCGTGGCCTTTGCCGACATCACCACCGGCGAGTTCTCTCTGGCTGAGGCCACCGAGGCGGAGCTGCCAGACCTGCTCCTGACCATCGGGCCCGCCGAGGTGCTCGTGGAGAAGCGCCACCGTGAGCGGCTGGAAGGCCTGCGCATGGGAGGCTTCGTGGTGACCACCATGGAGGACTGGTGCTTCGGGGCCGACTTTGCCTACGAGTCGCTGCTGCGGCACTTCAAGACGCACTCGCTCAAGGGCTTCGGCGTCGAGGACTACGCCCTGGGCATCGTGGCTGCTGGGGCCACCATGCATTACCTCTCGGAGACCCAGAAGGGCCGCCTGCCGCACATCCAGCGCCTCACCGTCTACCGGCGCGACGACTACATCGCGCTCGACCCGCAGACGCAGCGCAACCTGGAGCTGATCTCGACCCTCCAGAACGAACGCCAGGAAGGCTCGCTCATCCACATCTTGGATGACACGCAGACGCCCATGGGCGGACGCCTTCTCCGCCGCTGGCTCCTCCGTCCCCTCCGGCAGGTCACCCAGATCCAGAAACGGCAAGCCGCCGTAGAGGCGCTGTTTCAGCAACCGTCGCTGCGTACCCAGGTCCGCACCGAGCTGGCTCAGGTGGGCGACCTCGAGCGCCTCGCCAGCAAAGTGGCCCTGGGCCGTGCCACCCCGCGCGACCTCGTCCACCTGAAGACGACCCTGGAGCAGATTCCGGCCCTCCAGGGCCTCCTGGCCGATGAGCCGTGCACCACGCTGGCGTCGCTGGTGACCACGCTGACGCCCTGCCCCGAGGTCACGACGGTCATCGCCGAGACCCTGGTGGATGAGCCCCCCGCCCAAATCGGCGACGGCGGGCTGATCCGTGCAGGGATCCACGAAGAGTTGGACGCGCTGCGCGAGATCCAAGGCTCGGGGAAGGCCTGGATCGCGCGGATGCAACAGACCGAGATCGAGCGGACCGGCATCACGTCGCTCAAGGTCGGTTTCAACAAGGTGTTCGGCTACTACCTGGAGGTGACCAACACCCACAAAGACAAGGTGCCGGACCACTTCATCCGCAAGCAGACCCTCGTCAACGCCGAGCGCTACATCACGCCGGAGCTGAAGGAGTACGAGGAAAAGGTCCTGACAGCCCAGGAGCAGATCCTGCGCCTCGAAGAGGAGCTGTTCGGGCGGCTGCGCGAGGAGGTGGCCGCCCACGTGCCGGCCCTCCAGCGCAACGCCACCCTCTTGGCGATGCTGGACGTGCTGGCCACGTTCGCCGAGGTGGCCCACACGCACCGCTACGTGCGGCCGGACGTGCACGAGGGCCTCGACCTCGTCATCGAGGCGGGCCGACATCCCGTGGTGGAACGCACCCTGCCCCTGGGCGAGGCCTTCATCCCCAACGACGTGCGCCTGGACGCCGGCGAGGCCCCCGACGCGGAACAGGTGCTCATCATCACGGGGCCCAACATGGCGGGCAAGAGCGTGGTCCTCCGCCAGACCGGCCTGATCGTGCTACTGGCCCAGGTGGGCGCCTTCGTCCCCGCCGATGCCGCCCGCATCGGCGTGGTGGACCGCATCTTCACGCGGGTGGGCGCCTCGGACAACCTGGCCGCCGGCGAGAGCACGTTTCTCGTAGAGATGAACGAGACGGCCAACATCCTCAACAACGCCACGCCGCGCTCCCTGATCTTGCTCGATGAGGTAGGGCGCGGCACCTCCACATTCGACGGCCTCTCCATCGCCTGGGCCATCGTGGAATACCTGTGCAGCCAGCCCGCCGTAGCCGCGCGCACGCTGTTTGCCACCCACTACCACGAGCTGAACGAGCTGGCCGGGCGCTTCCCGCGCATCCGCAACTACCGGATCCAGGTGCAAGAGCACGACGGTCGCGTGGTCTTCCTCCGTACCCTGGTGGCGGGCGGTGCCGACCACAGCTACGGCATTGAGGTGGCCCGCATGGCTGGGCTCCCCGATCCCGTGGTACGACGGGCTCGGGCCGTGCTGCAGCACCTGGAAGCCCAATCCCTCACGGTGGACGGCAGCCCGGCCACGGCTCCTCGTCCTGAAGGCGATGGCCTCCCCGCCGCTCCCACCATCCAGCCTCCTGAGCCCCCCGCCGAGGATGCGTTTCAGATGTCGCTCTTCGGCCCCGCCGCCGACCCTGTGGCGGCCGAGCTCAAAGCCGACCTCCAGGCGCTCGACCTCAACCGGATGACGCCGATCGAAGCCCTGATGACCCTCGCCTCATGGAAAGACCGTT
>JBCDJV010000150.1:0-4302 GCA_038747425.1 Bacteroidota bacterium | reverse complement strand
GGCCCGTCAGGGTCGTTAGCTAGTTCGAAGGCCTGCAGGAGCGTCTGCGGGAGCGGCGGAATGCGAAGGTCTAGGTTCTCGAGTACCGTGGACATGAGCACGAAGGGGGTCGGTCGATAAAGGTTGGGGGGCGGAGACCAGGCCGTCCCTATCCTCGAATATCGACCGTGCACGCGGGGTCTTAAGGGCCCATCCGGAAAGGCAGCGTGGATAAAGGAGCCTGAACGAGCAGGCCCTAGACCAGGCGATGCCAAAGAGGCTTTTCGGATAGTCCTAAGCCTGCACCCCCCCCTGGAAGGAGGCCTGTTCAGGGGCTCTGAGGAGGCGTCTGCAGCTGAGCCATCACCCGCCCATCCATGTCCGCCACCAACGCCTGAAGGTCCCGCTTGTAGGTGTGCAGCTGTGCCCGGAGCGCCTCGTCACCGATACACAGTATCTGCACCGCCAGCAGGCCGGCATTTTTGGCCTGCCCGATGGCGACCGTGGCCACGGGCACGCCCCCGGGCATCTGCACGATGGACAGGAGGGAATCGAGCCCTTTCAGGTGACGGGTGGGCACCGGCACCCCAATGACCGGGAGGACCGTGCTGGCGGCCAGCATCCCGGGCAGGTGGGCCGCGCCACCAGCCCCCGCGATCAACACGCGGAGCCCGCGGGCCTCAGCTTCTTCGGCGTACCGGTGCATGGCGCCCGGCGTCCGATGGGCAGACAGCACCCGGGCCTCAAACGGGATCTTGAAGTGCCGCAGCACCTCGGCCGCGGCCTCCATGGTGGGCAGATCAGACTCGCTGCCCATCGCTAGGCCGACACGTGGGTTCATCGGGAACGGGGTTAAAGCTGGATGAGGGCGGCGGCTTGCTCAGCGCGGCCTCGAACGGTGACGGGGTCCGTGCCGATCACGGTGATATGCCCCATCTTCCGCTTCGGCCGGACTTCGTGCTTGCCGTAAAGGTGGACCGCAGCGCCGGGGATGGCCAGCGCTTCGCGGTACCCATCGGTGGACGGGGCCCCCTGCCGGTGCCCCAGCACGTTGATCATGGCGGCGACCGGCGTGACGAGGTCCGGGGCGCCGAGGGGCAGGTCGAGCACGCCCCGCACATGGTTCTCGAACTGGGAGGTGTGGCAGCCTTCAATGGAGTAATGCCCGGTGTTGTGAGGCCGAGGGGCCAGCTCGTTGACCAGGATGTGGCCGTGTTCGTCTTCGAAGAGCTCCACGGCGGTCAGCCCCACACCGCCCACCGCCTCCACCGCCGCCAGCCCTATGCGCCGGGCTTCCTCGGCGGTCGCTGGCGCCACGGCGGCGGGGACCACCACGGCGTGGCATCGATGATCGCGCTGCTCCGTGTAGGCTACGGGGTAGATGACGTGGTCTCCACCAGGGCGGCGAGCCACCAGGACAGACAGCTCTTGCCGGAAGGTCACCCAGGCTTCCACGAGCGCCCCCGCGTCATCGGCGAGGTGGGACCAGGCGTCGGCCAGGGCTTCGGCGCTCTGGACCGTGGCATTGCCGTAGCCATCGTAGGAGCCTCGGTACTTTTTGACGACCACGGGAAAGCCAAAGCGCTCAGCGGCCGCCTGGGCGTCGCTGAGGGAGGCGCAGCGGGCAAACGGGGCCACCGGCAGTCCGGCATCGGCCAGGGTCTGCTTCTGGAGGCCTTTGTCACGGATCAGGTGCAGCGTGTCAGGATGCGGCCACAGAGCCACGCCGTCTGGGAGGACCGGCAGGAGTCGATCGGCGGGGGCCCATTCGCTTTCAACCGTAACGGCGGTGCACCCCGTGGCGAAGCGTCGTAGCACGTCGGGGTCGGTCCAGTCGCCCACCACCACCTCGCCGAGGGGGTCGATAGGGCCGGAGCGTGTGGGAGTCAGGGTGCGCACAGCGAGGCCCATGCGCAGAGCCGCAAAGGCGGACATCCGCCCCAGCTGGCCGTCGCCCAGGATGCCCAGGGTGGGGAAACTCATGCGATATGCGTGGAAGGTCTACGCGTTAGAGATCAAGGTGGGGGCCTAGCATCACGGCGCCGGCCGCCGTCTCGATGCAGGCCCACAGGCCAGCCGTGGGACCCATCTGGACGGGCAGGGGCAAGGCGAGGGCCTGGAGGTCGTCCGCCAGGGCCGTGACCTGAGGGTGCAGGCCCCACAAGCCTACCAGCGTGCCGACAAGGGGGAGGGTAGAGGCTGGGTGGGGCGTTGAACCCCAATCAATGAAGAAGGGACGGAGGCCATCGAAGGTGATGGCCCGAGGATCGGTCAGGGTCCAGCGCAGGGTGGTCCCGTCGGGTGTGAGACGTTGGCCATCCAGCACCGCGCCCACCTCCAGGCCCCCCCGGCCCACCGCCTCCGCCAGACGAGGCAAATTGGTCCCGCGGGCGGCCCAGGTGTAGAGCCCCGGTGGGGCCTCGGCGTCCGCTCCGAAGAAGCGACGTCCCTGGGCCTCGGGCTGCGTCGGGTCTGGGGCGATGAACTCCAGGTAGCACGGAGGGTCGCCCAGAGGGCTGCGTACCCCCAGCAGGGCATTGTGGGTGCCCGCTCCGGGGTGCCGACCCCCAGGGGCCGGACGCGCATCCAGGTGACGCTCGGCCCAGGCCTCGGCGGCTTCCAGCGAAGGCACACGGACCACCAGATGGTCCACGTGAGGCACGATGGCGGCCGCGCCAGGAGGCAGGGTGGGCGTCATAGACTACGGGTTCCGTGGGTTCACAGAGGGTCCTCTCCGTTCAAGAAGGCGTCCAGCTGGGCTTCGTCGTCCAGCATCACTTTGCGCGCCTTCGAGCCCTCAAAGGGACCCACGATGCCCGCATCTTCGAGCTGATCGACGATGCGGGCGGCTCGGGTGTACCCGACTGACAGCTTGCGCTGGAGCAGCGACACCGAGCCCTGCTGGCTGCGTACGATGATCCGGGCGGCCTCCTCAAACAGGTCATCCTGATCCGACGAGGCCGTCCCGCCCAGGTCGAACAGCGCGTCGTCGTCGGTTTCGTCGAGCGAGGGCAGGAAGTAGGGCCCCGCTCCAGGTTGCCCCTCGATGGCGCCGGTGATGCGGTCTACCTCGTCCACGGAGACGAACGGTCCCTGCAGGCGAAGCAGGTGGCTGCCGAGCATGTAGAGCAGGTCGCCGTTGCCGACCAGGCCTTGGGCGCCGTTGCGGTCCAGGATCGTCCGCGAGTCCACCTTGGTGGCCACCTGGTAGGCCATTCGGGCGGGGAAGTTGGCCTTGATGAGCCCGGTGATGACATCCACGCTCGGCCGCTGCGTGGCCAGGACAAGGTGGATCCCCACGGCGCGGGCCATCTGTGCCAGCCGCGCGATGGGCGCCTCGATGTCCTTGCCAGCCGTCATCATCAGGTCGGCCAGCTCATCCACGATGACCACGATGTAGGGCAAGTGGCGGTGGCCGTCATCGGGGTTGAGCCGGCCCTGGTGGACGCGTTTGTTGTAGTCCTTGATGCCGCGCACCTTGGCCTTGGCCAGCAGGTCGTACCGCATCTCCATCTCCTTCTCGCAGCTCTTGAGCACCCCCAAGGCCTGCGCTACGTCCGTGATGATGGGATCGGCGTAGGCTTCCGGCATCGCAATGAAATGGTCGGCGATGTCGGCATATTGCTGCAGCTCGATCTTTTTCGGGTCGATCATGACGAACTTGAGGTTCGCCGGATGGCAGGCGTAGAGCAGGCCCGTCACCAACGCGTTGAGGCCCACCGACTTACCGGAGCCGGTAGCCCCTGCAATGAGCAGGTGCGGCATCTTGGTGAGGTCCTTCATGTAGACCTCGCCTTCAATGGTTTTACCCAGGAGCACGGGCAGTTCCATCGTGTTATCTCGGAAGCGGGCGGTGCCGATCATGTCGCGGATCTGCACCAGCTCCCGGTGCCGGTTGGGGATCTCGACACCGATGGCACTTTTGCCGGGAATGGGCGCGATCATGCGGATCCCCTTGGCGGCCATGGCCATGGCCAGATCGTCCTCGAGGGCCGTGATGCGGCTGATCTTGACGCCTGGGGCGGGGGTCAGCTCGTAGAGCGTCACGGTGGGCCCGACGATCGCGTTGATGTCGGTGATCTGGATTTTGTACGTCTCCAGCTTATCAAGGAGGATCTGCTTGTTCTCCTCCAGCTCCTGGTAGTCGATCTCCAGGCCGCCATCGGGGTCGTCATCCAGGAGGTCGATGTCTGGGAAGGCGTACGTGAAGGAGACATCGCCGGGGAGGTCGGCCGCGCGGACCACGTCGTCGGCCCGTTCTTCTTCGATGCGTTCCTGCACCTTCAGCTGTGGGGTGGGGGGGGCGCCGTCGCCAGAAGCGGG
>JBCDJV010000149.1:0-4711 GCA_038747425.1 Bacteroidota bacterium | reverse complement strand
TCACCGCGTGCTCGCGCTCGGTGTACGGGCTGTAGAAGAGCACCTCCAGGCCTTGGCCCTGGAGGGCGCCGTCGAGCTGCTCGGTGATCGTGTCGTCGCCCCAGACGGTGAGCGTGAGCTGGCCCTCGGTCTCCTCGGTGACCGTGGCCAGGCCGACGATGAGGCCGTCCTGGTCGCCGCCGCGGGTGCGTACGGCCACTTCGTCGCCGGGGCGCAGGGCCGAGTTTTGGACGACGAGCGTGGCCGAGGCGCCGGTCTGGGCGCGGGTGAGCTCGAAGTAGGAGCTCGGGCGCTGGGCCAGCTCAGCCGGCCCCAGGTCCGCCACCACACCCGCTTCGCGCGTCAGGATGGAATCCGGCAGGGCCAGGTTGTTGGCCGTGTACTGGATAGCCAGCGGCGCGGTGCCCGTGTGGTAGAGCCAGTACGCCTGGCCAGGCCGCATGAACTCGATCTGGTCGATATCAAAGCCCTGACCGGGGATGTAGGCATTGCCATCGATGTCGCGGATGGCTACGATGTCCGTCCGCTCACCCGTGGCGGCCACCACCGTGAAGGCGTCTTCGATGGGACGCGGCTCGTTGATGTAGTAGGGCACCAGCGTCCACTGGTTCTGCGGGATGTCGACCTGGCGGTCATCCGGATCGTCCGTGTTGTCGCCATCGGCCAGCAGGTAGCCCCCACGGATGCGGATGGTGTCCGCCTCGGCCATGAAGACCTGGAAGCCCTGGTTCTGGTCGAAGGCGCCGATGCCGTCGAGCCCAAACTGCGGGTAGAAGATACCCCCAGTCGAGGTACGAGCCAAGGCGAAGCGGTTGAGACCGCCGCTGAGGAAGCCCAGATCCGTGTCCGTAGCCGAGGCCCGGAAGACGTCCTCGATGGTGTTGGTGCTTACGCCGTTGGCGTAGACGAACGTCGAGAACAGGTTCCACCCAGCCTCCAGCGCCACGAGCTGCTCAGCGCCCTGGAAGTTGACCAGGTAGGCATCGAACGAGGTGGCGCGGTAAACGGCGTTGTCCTGGAAGGTGGCCTCGATGGGGTTACCCTCACGGTCCACGAACGTCGGCTGCACCACGAAGGCCGTGGTCGCAAAGTTGGCGGCGTCCGCGCCATCGTTGAGGATCAGGAACCGCAGGTTCTCGCCTGGCTCAAAGCCGTCCTTGTACGAGGTTTGCGGGTTGTCCCCGTAGATGGTGAGCGTCATGTTGTTGCCGTTGAGCTGCCAGTGGGCATAGCCGGCCCCTCGCAGCGCCCCGGAGCCGGGGTCCACAAAGACCGACACCACGCCGTCGCCAAAGGTCAGGGCCTCGCTGGTCGTCGCGTTCGTGAAGAGGCGCGGCGCCACCGACGCCGGCACGATCACCGTGGCGGAGATGCCTGTGGCCACCACATCGGCGTTGACCACGGCCGTGGCCGAAGCCCGCGAGACGGGTGCCAGCTGCTCCGAGTCCAGGTCGGCCGTGTTGGCGTACACCGTGTAGTCGGCGGCTCCCACCGCGTCGGCGTCGCCGTCGTTGGCATCGTTGACGATGTCCGCCCGGGCGCCTGTCATGCTGTTGGAGGTCGCGGAGGTCGCTCCGTAGTTGCTGACCACGCAGGGGCCGTCGGCCGTGCCGATGGCAGAGGCAGTGGCTCCGTCATGAGCACCTGTGGAGGACGCGATGGTCCCACACACCGTCCACTCGATGTCGAACGCACCGCCCGCGCCCGTCACCTCGATGGTGTACGTGGTGTCTGGGCCGAAGTACTGCGGAGGGGCCGTGATGTCCAGGTTGTCCTGGGCAGCCTGCAGCTCAAACCAGAGCTTGTAGGCCGAGGCGCCTTCCACGGCGCGCCACGTGAATGTCACGCGCAGCGGCGTGGCCGCGTTGATGTCTTGGGCACGGTCCAGGCGCTCGATGTCCGGCGGGGCCGCACCCGTGATCGGCCAACCAATCACCTCGGGCGGCAACGTCGGGGCCGAGCCGCCAGTGGCGATCTCGGTGCCGGGGCGGGTCCAGAGGCCAAGGCTCAGGCTGGGCACACCGCCCGCCGAGGTAAAGCCACCACCCACGAAGGTGTCCGTGCCGTTGTTCAGGATGGCGCTGGCCACCGGGAAGGCACCGGAGGGCGCTGGGTTGAGGCCCGTGCCCATTGTGTTCCACGTGTCCAGGGTGCCCGCGTCGTCGCTAAACTCGGCATAGGCCACCCCATTCGCGGTTTCCCCGTCCACGGCGGTGAAGGCTCCGCTTACGTACAGCTCGTCCTCCGTACCGTTGTAGGAAAGGCCATACACGATGCCGTTGACGGCCGTGATGCCCGTGGCCACGGGGTCGACAAAGGCGGGGGTGCCCGCCTCGAAGCCGACCAAGAAGTCGTTGCTACCGGCCGTGGTGACCCCACCGATGATGGTGGAGGTAAAGTTACCCCCAATCCACAGCAGGTTGTTCGCCCCCAAGGCCGCTCCGGGGTTGTCCACGGTGAGGGCAAAGACCGTCCCGTTGACGCCGTCGCCGGGGTTGGTGTCGTTGCCATCGACCTGCACGTAGGCCGGGGTGCCCGCCGGGTCGTTCACGATCACGATGTTGCCCGTGGCCGTGCCGCCGTCGTAGCTAGAGATGGCGCCACCCACGATGAGCGCGGCTCCGTTGTTGGCCAGCGCGAGGGCATAGACGATGTCCGCGCCCGCTAGCTGGGCGTTGATCTCGTCGAAGTCGGCCGACGTGTCGCCGGCGTCGATGGCGGCCAGGCTGTTGCGGGCCACGCCACTGGCGTTGTCGAAGTCACCGCCGATGGTGAGGAGGTTGGCGGCGCCCACGGCGGCCGCCCCGTTCTGTACAGTGGCGGCGTAGACGGCACCGTCCGTGCCCACCGCAGTGTTGCCCAGGTCGTTCCAGCCGGTGCCAGGCACCCAGCGGGCGATGTTGTTGGCCACGGTGTTGAGACCCGTGGTGCTGGCCACGTCGGTGAAGTCCCCGCCCACGAAGATCTCCTGCGCCCCGGTGGCCGCCACGGAGGTCGAGGTGATGGCGTAGACCGGGCCGTCTGTGCCGTTGAATTCACCCTCGTTGAGGGCCTCCCAGCGGTACGTGGACAGGTTGAGGCGAGCGATGTTGTTGGCGGGCACACCACCGGCCATCGAGAAGTTGCCGCCCACGTAGAGGTAGGCCGGGATGGCGGTGTTCGTGGCGTTGACGCGGTGCATCGCGAAGATGTCACCGTCCACGCCCAAGCCGAATCCGCGCCATCCGTTGTTGGCGAGGTCCCAGGCGGCCACGCGACGCACGTTCAGGTTGCCACCCACCGAGATGAACTGGCCACCAACGTACAGGCGCGAGGTGGAGGCTTCGTACATCAGGGTATTGACGCGGCCCTGCGCCCCCGTAATCACGGGGCTCTCGGCGGCGTTGAGGGACTCCCAGGTCTCAGCCGTGAGGTCCCAGGCGGCGATGCGATCTACCGTCACGGCACCGGCCTGCGTGAAGTCACCCCCCACGTAGATGTGATCCGGCGAGACGGCAATGCTGTAGATGGTGTTGTTGACCCCTTCGGCTACGGCGGTGCCCAGGCGGCGCCAGGTGCCGTCGCTCCAGACCGCCACGTTGTTGGCCTCGGTGCTGGTAGCGGGCTCGATGGCCAGACGGAAGTCACCGCCCACGTAGATGTCGGCTCCGTCGGCGTCGAGCGCAAAGACGGTGCCGCCGGGCAAGCCGTTGACGTTGGTCGTGGGGTTGGCCAAGGCGTTCCACGTCTGGCTGTTGACGCTCCAGAAGGCGATGCCATTGACGGCGGTGCCCCCAGCGCTGGCGAACTCGCCACCTACGTAGATCTCGGACCCGGAGACGGCCACGGCGTAGGCAATGCCGTCCGTACCGTCGCCAAGCTGGCTCCAGGTCTCGGTGATGGTGTTATAGACGGCCACGTTGGAGCCGAAGTCGCCCACGGCGTACACTTCGTTACCGCGGAAGTCGATGTCGTACACCGTGCCGCCCACGCCAGGCCCCAGGGCCTCCCAGTTACTGCCGGTGTAGCGGGCGATGCCGTTCACGGTGAGCCCATCGGCTGTGGTGAAAGCACCCCCGATGTAGAGGTTGCCATCGGGTGCCAGCCGGATCACCTCCACCTGGCCGTCGATGTCGTCGGCAATGGAGGTCCAGCTTCCGGTGGACGCCGAGAACTGGGCGAGGAAATTGGTCGAGTCACTGCCCGCCTTGGAGAAGGTCCCCCCTACGTAGAGGTCACCGTTGGTCTCGGCCGCCACGCCCAGAACCGTCCCGTTGGTGCCGGGCGGCTCAAACTCGCGGACGCGGTTCCAGTTGTCGTTGCTGGTCACCTGAGCCATGGCGAGCGGCGCCGGGCCGATCAGCAAGGCCAGCAGGGCCATCAGGGTGAAAAGGGGACGTGCAACGTGCGTAGCACTCATGACTAGCGCCTCCTGTGCGTTCTTAATGTCAAGGGTCTGGGCTGGAGCGCATCGCGCTGTGCGCGAGGGCGGCTGTTGCAGCAGCCGCGCCTGGCTTGAGCCCAGCACCACGGGGGTCTTGGTGTAAGGTCGAATACGCCGTTTCGGACCATTCCGACAAACGACGTACCAAATTTTCAGGGAACTACGGGGGGTATCGGCGGATGTGGCCTTTTCTAAAGCCGTTCTGGGTATTTTTGTGACGTTTCGGCCCTTTTTGAGGCTGCGCAGCGGCCATGGCGGGGCCGATGGAAACGGCAACATGCGCCGGGG
>JBCDJV010000148.1:0-4995 GCA_038747425.1 Bacteroidota bacterium | reverse complement strand
TGGCTGGAAGAGCACTACTTCGCTCTGCTGCGCAAGACCATCACCAAAGTGCTGGGCCCCAAAGGGCGCCTCTTCTACAACATCGTCATTGAGCGCGATGACGCGGAAGCAGGTCACACGGGCTCCTCGATGAATCTGCCCGCCCGGCAGCCGACCTCCGAGCCGCCCGCGCCCACCTACCCGCCACCCCGGCCCGCGGCGCCCGCTCCCTCCGTGCCCGCCCCGCCTCCCAGTGCCCACCTCCCCCGGCCAGCGCCCTCCGCTGTGGGCTACACGCCCGGCACGCCCCCGGCCAATCAGCCTCCGAGCGCCCACCCGTTTGCGATCCCCGGCATCCAGAAGCCCCCGGTGATCGACAGCAACATCAACCCCACCTATACCTTCGAACGTTTCATCGAAGGCGACTGCAACCGGCTGGCGCGCAGCGCCTCGCTGGCCATTGCGCAACAGCCCGGAGCCACGAGCTTCAACCCGTTCCTGGTCTACGGCGGGGTGGGCCTGGGCAAGACACACCTCATCCAGGCTATCGGTAACTACGCTCGCTCTCTGGGCAGTGCCGAGACCATCCTGTACGTCTCCAGCGAACGCTTCACCACGGAGTTTGTCCAGGCCATCCAGCATAACCGCATCAGTGATTTCTCGCTGTTCTACCGGCAGATCGACCTGCTGATCGTGGACGACATCCAGTTCTTCAGCGGCAAGGAGAAGACGCAGGAGGAGTTCTTCCACATTTTCAACGCCCTCCACCAAGCCGGCAAGCAGATCGTGCTCTCCGGAGACCGGCCCCCCAGTGAAATCAAGGGCATCGAAGAACGCCTCCTCTCTCGCTTTCGCTGGGGCCTCTCCGCCGATGTCAAGCTGCCGGAGCTGGAAACACGCATCGCCATCTTGCGCCGCAAAGCCGAGGACGATGGCATCCAGATCGAGCCGGAGATCATCGAGTTCATCGCCCACAACATCAAGAGCAACATCCGCGAACTGGAGGGCGCCCTGATCCGGCTCCTCGCTCATGCCACGCTGCGGCGGCGCCAGATGGACCTGTCCATGGCCAAGGAGGTCTTGCGTGACCTCATCCAGGATGCCCGCGCCCAGCTCTCCATCGAGGAGATCCAGCGCGTCGTGTGTGAGTACTTCGAGATCCCCGAAGACCTTGTCCGGGCCAAGACGCGCAAGCGGGAAGTCGTCCAGGCCCGGCAGGTGGCGATGTACTTCTCGAAGAAGCTGACCCAGCACTCGCTCAAGAAAATCGGCCTCCACTTTGGCGGGCGTGACCATTCCACGGTGATCCACGCCAACCATAGCGTGCAGAACCACATCGACACGAATGTCGCCTTTCGCGGTATCATCGACGAAATTGGGCACCGCCTCAGCCTCCGCAGTCGCTGACCCCGCGCCCCGTTCAGCCGGTGACGCCCGGGTCCGTGCTCACGCCCCCGCCCCGGCGCTATCGATAATTGATCGTCCACGCAGAACGCCGGCCCCCCTCCTGGCGTACAGTTCCCCCACCTCACTTCCCACCTTGACCTGCTGATACCATGCGGTTCACCGTCTCCAGCGCCGAGCTGCTCAAAGCCCTGACCACCGTGAACGGGGCTGTGCCGTCCAAAAGCACCCTGCCCATCCTGGAATCGATCCTCTTCGAGCAGGACGGCGACGCCCTCCGCCTGAGCGCCACCGACCTGGAGATCGCCATCGTGATGACGCTGCCGGTGCAGTTTGAGACCAATGGCACCAGCGCTGGGCATCGGGTGGCCGTCCCCGCCAAGCGCCTGCTGGACACCCTCCGGGCCCTGCCCGAACTCCCCGTCCAGTTTACGTCGGACGAAGAGTTCAACGTGTCCATGCGGACCGATCAAGGCCGCTACAAGATGGTCGGGCACGACGGGGCGGACTACCCGGCACTCCCCGAGCTGGCCGACGCCCAGTCCATCCTCCTGCCGGGTGCCCTGCTCAAGCGGGCCATCCAGAAAACCAGCTTCGCGGTGAGCAAAGATGCCCTGCGCCCGGCTATGATGGGGATCTACTTCCAGATCCAGGCCGACGGTGGCCGCACCGTGGCTACGGACGGTCATCGCCTCGTGCGCCTTCAGCTGGAGGACCTCACCAGCAGTGATCCGCTCAACTTTATTGTGCCGGATAAGGCGCTCACGCTGGCCGGCCGCGTGGCGGGCGAGGGCACGTGCACCATCACCGTGGACGGCAACCATGCCGGCTTCAACTTCGGCGACTGCCAGGTGCTGGCCCGCCTCATCGCGGAGGCCTACCCCAATTATGAGGCCGTCATCCCCGCGGAGAATGACCGCCGCCTCGTGGCCAACCGAGACGCCATGCTGGCGGCCGCCAAGCGTGTGGGCCTCTACGCCTCTAGTATGACCAACCAGATCCGCCTCTCCATCAGCGAAGGGCAGGTCGAGATCTCAGCCGAGGACATCGAGCGCTCCAGCGAAGCCCGCGAAACCGTGCGCTGCGAGTACGACAGCGAGGCCATGGTCATCGGCTTCAACGCCACCTACCTCACCGAAGTACTGAGCAACGTGGACAGCGAAGACGTGGTCTTCACCTTTAGCTCCCCCAACCGAGCGGGCGTTGTTACACCCGGCGAGCAACTGGCAGGCGAGGACATGCTGATGCTGATCATGCCGGTCATGCTCAACACCTACGCCTAGCCGGTCCGCGATCTATCGCACCGCAGCGGCAGGCTCCAGCCTCGCGGAGCCCTCTTTACGACCACCGTCCGTGGTGATGGTTGTCGTCGCGCAGGACCGTCCGCAGGAAGTGCCGGGAGCGTGGAGGCTCCCCATCCGCGACTCAAAGCGTTGCTTGGTGGCCGCACCATGGCCAGTGCGGCACTCACGCGGTGCTCACCCCCCGGACCGCCTCACAACCGACACCATCAACGCCTACCTGGCGATGAAGGCCCGGGGGGCGATGTGACACCCCACCGGGTGATTCTGTCACCGAACGCCTCCCTTCCAGGGCCGGACCTGACGGTCGGCCGCTTCCAGGCGGCCCCGGATGACGTCGGCGCGGCGGCGGAGGGCAGCGTCTGCCTGGAGGCGCGCGTCCAGGATCTCCAAGCGCGGGCGCAAGACAGGCGGCGGCGCATGGGGCCCGATGCGAGCGGTGAGGTAGGTGGCCAGCCCCTCGTCGTCAATCGGCTCCCGAAACAGGGGGGCGGCCATCTCCACGGTATCACGGGCGGCCTGGGCCTGCTGCCAGGCCGAAGCCCAGGCGGGATGTGTAGCGACCCAGGCCGCCAACGTGTCGTGCTCGGCGGGTGCGGCATCAGGCGGCAAGAACGGGTAGGCCTCAAGCCGGGCCGCGATGTCGTCCATGAGAGGAGGTCCGGGCGCGGCAGGAAGGCGCCCGCTAGTCGGTGAAGCAAAGCAGGTCGGGATGCCCCCGTAAGACCTTGAGGGCTCGGCTAATATACACACGCACGGTCGGGGTGCCCTTCCCAATGGCCTCCGCGATCTCCGCGTAGGTGTACTCGTCCATCAGGTAAAGGCGGATGGGCGTCCGCAGAAAGGGAGGGAGCGTACGGATGACCCGCTGCACAGCCGCGCGCAACGACGCACCATCGGCCTGCGCGGCATACGGGACGGCTTCGCTTTGTTCGAAGCCATACTGGGCCTGCATCTCCTCCACCGAGCGTACGTCCCGGCGCCGGCGCACATAGCTGAGGTAGGCATTCTTGCACACCTTGTTGACCCAGTGCGTGTACCGGTCACGCTGGCGCACGCCGGCGTGGTGACGATCGATGCGCTGGAAGACGCCCGCCACGAGCGCATCCAGGTCGGACACCGGCCGGAACGGTTCGCAGGCGTGCTTAACCAGGAAGTAGCGCCGCACGTGCAGGTAGGTCCAGACCTCGATGAGGTAGCGGGTGTGGGGGTCGGGGGAGGTGGCTTCAGACACGAACAAGGCGTTGACCTGGGCCGCGTCGTCCAGGTGAAAGGGGAGCGAGGTTGCCAGCCGATCGAGCGTACACAGATCGGCTTGTACCGACGTAGACATAGAGCGAAAGCGAGGAAGATGGTGAACACACACAACCGCACGAGGTGCACGGTCACGTCGCCAAAACCTGGCAAAGGGGGTGGTATCAAGAATCAAGGAAGACTCTGCCCCTAAGGCGCAAAGAGTCGGTGATGTGCGTACCTAAGTCCCATATTTTCGATAGATGACTCCAGACAGGCGTGCAGGCCCTCGCTTGTGTTGGTTGACTATGGACCCCGTGGCCCCTATATTTATAGGCTCTATTTTCTCTTTGATCGATTCCTGATGTGCACCGTGTGCGCGATAGCTGTGGGGCTAGCGTGAGGCGGTGTTCGTCGTGTTAAGAAGGCAGCCATCATGGACGTCAACAGCTTCAAGACCTACAGCGCCAAGGCCGGCGACGTGGAGCGCACCTGGTATGTCATCGACGCCGACCAAGCGGTGGTTGGGCGTCTGGCCTCGGAAGTGGCCCGCATCCTCCGGGGCAAGCACAAGCCGATGTACACGCCCCACGTGGACACCGGGGACTTTGTGATCGTCGTCAACGCCGACAAGGCGCGTTTCACAGGTGGCAAGGAGACCGAAAAGCAGTACTTCAAGCACACGGGCTACCCAGGTGGCGTCAAGCAGCGCACTCCTGCCGAGATGCGGGAGAAGCGCCCCACGTTCATCGTGGAGAACGCCGTCAAGGGCATGATGCCCAAAGGTCCCCTCGGGCGGCAGATGCTCAAGAAGCTCAAGGTCTACGCCGGCCCCGATCATCCTCACGCGGCCCAGCAGCCCGAGACGCTGTCTCTCTGACCCTCGGTCTCCTTTCATTGCGCCCGCACAATCCGTTTGAATCCGTATGGCAACGCTGACACAGTACGCGGCCGTTGGACGCCGCAAGACCTCCGTAGCGCGCGTCTACCTGCGCCCTGGCTCCGGCCAGGTGATCATCAACAAGCGCCCGCTCAACGAGTACTTCCCGCACCGCGTGCGGCAGAAGACCGTCGTGGC
>JBCDJV010000147.1:0-5164 GCA_038747425.1 Bacteroidota bacterium | reverse complement strand
CTGAGCGATCAGGAGGCCGTGACCAACGCCACCTTCACCGTCGATGGCTACGTGCGTCCGACGGACAGCTTCGAGACCACGTGGTTCGTCTCTCGCTCAGAGACCAGCGGGGCGCCCGGCAACGGATGGTCCGGCTACGCCTGGCTACGCAACAACGCCGACTGGGGCTACCTGGGGCACGTCCAGGGCCTCATCACCGACGGCTACCGGGCGGACGTCGGGTTCGTCAGCCGGCCTGACCTCATCGTGACCAGCCCAGCGGTCTCGCTGGACCTTCGCCCGGACTGGCTGCCCAGTGCGGTACGGAGCTGGCGCCCGGGATTCACCGCGTTCTTGTTTCACGAGTACAGCACGCGGCGCTTTCAAGAAGGCTCCGTGTCGATTCGGCCGCTCTGGCTGGAGCTGAACTCGGGAGCCGAGGTAAGCCCGTTCGTACGCGTGGCCTGGCAGCGGCTCACCGAGGCCGAGGCCCAAGGATTTCGACCGTTGGGCTTGGAAATCGCACCCGGAGACTACACCTTCACACAAGCGGGCTTCTACCTGGCCACGGACCAGTCGCGGAAGTATGCCGCCACCTTCGAGGGGCGCGCGGGCCCCTACTTTGACGGCTCGCTGGCCACGTTCCAGGCCACCACGCAGGTGGCTCCGTCGCCCCGGGTGGCGCTGCGGGTGGACTACACGTTCAACCAGATCCGCTCAGTGGGACCGGACGAGGCCGGGGCGACCTCGCACCTCCTCGGGCCGGAGCTACGCCTGGCGCTCAACCCACGGGTGCAGGCGAGCGCGTTCTACCAGTACAACACCTTCGCAGAACAAGGCGCGTGGAATGTGCGCTTCGCTTGGGAGTTCAGCCCCCTCTCGTTTGTCTACCTGGTGTTCAATGACCGGCGGTTCTACGTGGACGACCTGGAGCGGCGCGACGACCCGTTCCGCTTCCAAGACGAGCAGCAGGTTATCTTCAAGGTCAGCTACCTGCGGCAGTTGTAATCCCGTGTCCTACGCACCTACCTCCATCACCCGTACCCTGTTGATTGGTGTGAGCCTCACGCTCGCGGTGATGCAAGCGATGGCACAGGTACCCACGACCGTGCCCGAGGCCACCGACCGCGAGGCGGCGATCGACGCTTGGGTTCGGGCTCACGCGGTCCCCCTCGGCACCGTAGAGCCAGACGCCGACCGCCGTGATCTGCAGCCCTTGCTGGACCCGTTGAGTAAGGCCCGCGTCGTGGCGGTGGGCGAGTCGACCCACGGGACGCGCGACTTCTTCCAGTTCAAAGACCGCCTCTGGCGCTTCCTCGTCGAGGAAGCCGGATTCCGCGCCTTGGCCATGGAGGCTGGCTTTGCGGAAGCTCAAGCCATCGATGCCTACGTCACCCGCGGGGAGGGCACCGCCGAAGAGGCCCTGGAAGGGCTGGGTATCGGCGTCTGGAACACCGAAGAGGTCCTTGCCCTCATTGAGTGGACGCGGGCTTACAACGACACAGTCCCTGTCTCAGAGCGCGTCCGATTCTACGGGATCGACCCGCGAAGCGCGCGCCTGGAACTCGAGCGCCTCGGGGCCCTGCTCCATGACGTGACCGACCCACAGGCCCTCGCCCTCCTCGCCCAGGCCGACAGCCTGCGCGCCATCCTTGGATTCGAGTACCGGCACGCCGAAGGCCCGACCAGAGCAGCCCTGGACGACGCACTGCGTGACCTCGGCAGCCTCATCGATCGCGCGCCGCCGGATGCCCTGACCCTGTCCGAGGGGGAAACCGCCCGGCAGCATCTCACCGCACTCGGCCAGATCCGCGACCTGAGCCGCGAGCGAGCGCTGGGGCAGCCTGAGCTGCTGGGCAGCGGCTACTACCACCTACGCGATCGGATCGTCCCCAAGGCCGACTCGCTCCGCCAGTTTCTCTACACCTATGACCCCACGCTGCCCGGCCGCCTGGACCGCTTCCTCAACGCGTTCCTCGACGCCCACGACCAGCTCAACACGGCGACACGAGCGTCGTTCGACCTCGCCTACCCTGATCAGCACTGGGATGCCCTCGCGCACGCGCTCCACGCCCACACCTACCTCATGCAAAACCAGCACCGGATGCGCGGAGCAACGACGGCCGACGTAGAACGTGCGCGCTTGTGGGCGTCGGACATCGCCTTGTACACGCAGACGGCCCGCGCCTATACGCTCCTTCCAAGCCCGAGACCCAACCCGCGTGACGCAGCGATGGCCGAGAACGTGCGCTGGGTGTTAGACACCGAAGGTCCAGACGCCCGTGTGATGGTGTGGGGCCACAACTGGCACATCACCACCAAACCGATGGCGCCGGGCGCGGGGCGGATGGGGACGCACCTTGCCGAGACGCTCGGCGACGACTACGTAGCCGTCGGGTTTGCCTTCGACCGAGGCCAGTTCACAGCGGGCGACCGACGGCCCCAGGCGGAGCCGATGACCACCGCCGTGATGACGGTGGGGCCTGCGAAGGATGGGTCGATCGACGCCACACTCGCCCGTGCCGACCTGCCCCTGTTCTACCTCGACCTTGGCGCTGTGCCTGAGGACGGCCCGGTCCGAGCATGGCTGAGCGAGCCACGCCCGCTCCGCGATGTCCCCGCTTCGTTCTTGCCCTCCAACGAGATCAACTATTACGTCGACACGGTGCTGCTCGACGATTACGACGCCGTCGTGTTCGTGGGCGAGACCCAGGCCGCCCGAAGACGCTGAGCTGGGCCCCTACGTCCCCTGGCGGGTTCTGGGTCTGCTGGACGAGCCTTCCGTAGACGAACCGCCCCCCCCCTTCCGGGCTCCGAGGCCAAGGCCGGATCCCAAACCTCGGCGATCCAGCCGAGCCGAGTGCACCCCTCTCAGGCACGGACCAGAGCACGCGGCGGCCAGGCTGAGCTTGAATGTGTATTATATACGCATTAATATACACACTGTGCAGTCCCATTCGACAAGGCTGTGGATCGCCCGTTCAATCATGGCTTCGCTTGACGGGGGCGCCCTCTCGTAGTCTCTCGGAAGCCGCCGACGCGCCCCCACTCATTGATTGACGTAGGCCATCCAGTGCTGGCGTAGACCGCACAGTCTTTCCAAGCCGGGCCGCGCTCCATGACCGGCCCGTCCTCTCATCGAAGCCCTGCTCTCACCACGGTGCCCTGTGGTCTTGACCGGCTGCGCATCCATGATGCCTGGCGAAGGCAGCGACGGTCTTGCAGCGCGGCATCCACCCGGTGTGATGGACGCTCGCCGTTTTTAGGTCAGCCTGCCCAGTTCTCCACACCGTTCCATGAACACGTCAGACCGCTCCCAAGACCAGGCCCGCCCTGTACCGCCTCCTTTTCTCAACAGGGCAGATCCGTATGACTTTGGAGAATCCCTGTTTGGACACAGCGCTCAAGCCATCGAACGCTTTCTCGACCAAAAAGGGGGACTAGAGCATGTATCCGAGGCCTCTCTTGCAGCGCAAATCCGGCGTTATATCTACAACCACGAGAGCAGGGCACGCTATGTTGCTGCTGCAACGAACTACCTCAGACATAAACGACCCTGCCTCCGTACAGTCTATGATGTCATCTTGGTTGGCGCGGGGATTCATGCGGCCGCTTTCCTCTACACGCTGAGGAAAGAACACCCGAACCTCCACGTGCTAGTTGTTGAGAAGAGCGAAGCTATCTGCTTCACGTTCTCCAAGATGGGAGACTCACTCGTATTAAACTCGCCGACTTATTCCAAGATAGGTCTCAATTCGAATATTGTAGAAGGACACTTCATTCAGGTGAGTGACTTTGACGAGGTCGTTGAAAAGCCCTTTCCGACGGCCAAGCATCTGCATGAACTAGCCACCATGATGCTCTTTCATGCAGATGCAGATATACTATTCAATTTCGAAGTGTGTGGGGTAGAACGATCTGAGACTACATACACCGTCTCGTCTGCCACCCAAGCCATCACCGCCAGAAGCGTCGTCCTTTCAAATGGGATGGGAGAGACCAAGACGAACACGTTCGATAGAGACCGGGTAACTGAACATACGATGTATGGAGACGACTTTATTGCCTCTTTTTACAGAGACCAGGCCTTCCCTGACTCTATCAGGGACAAGCGGGTTGCGGTGATTGGAGGTGGAGATACGGCTAACTGTGTGATGGAATACCTCTTGCCCTTAGTCTACCCTAACTACAAATATGGCTTTCAGCGTGAGGGCCCCTTCTTGCCTAGGTTTGTATATTGGATCGGCCAACGTGCACAGAATGTTCAAGAGTTTGGTCTTACGAACAAACACAGATATTGCCATTCTGGAGGCCTCGTTGAGTTTTTTTGGAACGGGGAGACGCCCTTTGATCTCCCCGCAGAAACGTGGAGAGAGACGAAGGCGCTCATTAAGTGCATCCCCGATAAACTGGTCTCTCTTTCCCACCAAGTGAACGCCATCGAGTTGGTGACCAGCCACGAACGCCTGGAAGTTGACTTGGTGATCGACTGTACAGGTCGGGCGAACAGGCTGAGCTCCACACTCCTGAAGAACGAATACGACTTCGTGGGGGGAGACATTGTCTTCTACGGCGGCCATTGGGATGTGGATCTTGATCAGTTTGTCGTCTCACCGCTGCGCCGTCCTGGACGCAGGATTGCCTGCCACATTAAAGACGAGCGTATCTTCCTTCTGGGTAGCGCCTGCCCCTTGAGCGAACTGATCGGAGACGAAGAGGCCAAGGACGGTGCCTTGAAATACCAAGAGCATCGGACCAGCTTCACAAACAGCAAATGGTCCTTGGAGCATACACTGCCTCGTTCTGTATCCTTTGCGAAGATGTTCGCAGACGCCTACCTGCGCGGATGAGAAGGCTCGGAGAAGGGCCGTTGAGGCGCCCTGCTGCTCCGCTCTCCAGTCACCGTTCGCTCCTCCTTGCCCCCCCGTTGTACTGAGAGATGCTGTGATGTAGAAAGTCAAGCCGACGGATGAAGCGAGGCGTCAAACACCTGCCCACTCTTGAGCACCCCGAAGCAGATATGCAGCAGCTTCCGCATCGAGGCCCCCACCACGGCCATCTTCGCCTTTCCCCGCGCTCGCAAGCGCTCGGCGAAGACGTGGATGGCTTCGTTGTGGCGCATCGCGCTCAAGGCCGGGTAGTAGAGCGCACGCCGGAGCCGGCTGTTGCCCAGCTTCGAGAGCTG
>JBCDJV010000146.1:0-5252 GCA_038747425.1 Bacteroidota bacterium | reverse complement strand
TGCGAGGCCTCCACGTTCATCGCCCCCTCAGCCCAGGTGATCGGGGATGTCACCCTGGGGGCACACGCCAGTGTCTGGTTCAATGCCACGGTGCGGGGAGACGTTCATTGGATCCGTATTGGCGAGGCCTCCAACATCCAGGACAACGCCGTGGTGCACGTGACGCACAGCACGGCGCCTACGGACATCGGGCGCTACGTGACTGTAGGGCATAGCGCCGTCGTGCACGGGTGCACAATTGAGGATGAGGTGCTGGTTGGCATGGGGGCCATCATCATGGACCACGCGGTAATTGGGGCGGGCAGCTTGATCGGGGCCCGCTCCCTGGTGACGAGCGGCGTCCGGATCCCCCCCGGCTCGCTGGTCATGGGCACCCCCGCCAAGGTGGTACGACCCCTCACCGAGGCTGAGCGCCGTGAGGTGGCCCAGTATGCTCACAACTACGTGCGCTACAGTGCGCTCTACCGCGGCGCTGAGCGTCCTGCGGAGAATCCCTACTACACGCCGGGCCAACCCCGCCAGGTCTCCCCATGACACGTTGGCTCCGTGGTGCTACCCTGGCTGTGGCCTTGATCCTGCTTGGGGCCGGGTGTGGGGGCATCCAGCTACGGGAGCAAGACTTGTTTCTCCCCAAGCCGAGCCTGACCCCCGCTGACTTTCCCCACCAAGGGCTGACGCTGACGCGCCACACCATCCCCGCGGCGGACACGGCGCTGGGGCTGGATGCGTGGCAGCTCACCAAGCCAGGGGCCGAACGCCATGTCCTCTTCTTTGGCGGCAACGGGTTCTACCTGGTACAGTCACGCGGCTACGTAGATGCGCTGGCGCGTCACCCGGTCCAGCAATGGCTCGTGGACTACCGAGGCTACGGCCGAAGTGGGGGGGAGCCCGCCGTAGAAGCGCTCAAAGCCGATGCCCTCCAGGTCTACGACTACCTTGTGGACACACGCGGGGTGGCCCCGCAGCACCTGTATGTGCACGGCCATTCTATGGGTACGTTTCTGGCGCTGCACGTGGCTGAGTCGCGTCCGGTGCGCGGCGTGGTGCTCGAGAACCCGGCCTCATCGGGCCCGGCCTGGACGAAGGCGGTGCTGCCCTGGTACTTGCGCGTGCTGCTTCGTCCCAAGCTGCCGGCGGAGATCGCCGAGGAGGACAACCTGAGCCGGATTGCGCAACTGGATGCTCCGGTGCTTATCATCGCCGGGAGCGCAGACCCCATCACCCCGCCGTCGATGGCCGAGGCGCTTTACGAAGCCGCCCCGCAGGACAAGCGTGAACTGCTGATCGTGGAGGGCGGCGGACACAATGAGCTCTACGACGATCCTGCCTACATCGCTACCTACGCGGGGTGGTGGGCACGCTGGATCGAACCGGATGCGTCCACCGAGGGCCCCTGAGCGGTGCCCTGCCCGGCCGCGCCGCCCATCCCGACCCCTGTCTGACTATGCGCATCCTGATCATCGGCCAAGGAGGGCGTGAGCACGCCCTGGCCTGGGTCCTCGCTCGGAGCCCCCAGGCTCCAGATCTCTTCATCGCCCCTGGCAACCCCGGTACCGCCGAGGTGGGGACCAACGTACCGATCGCCGCGACCGACGTCCCCGCGCTGTTGCACTGGGCCCAGGAGCACGCGATCGACTTCACGGTGGTGGGTCCTGAGCAGCCGTTGGTGGCGGGGCTCGTGGACACGTTTGAGGCGGCAGGGCAGCGGGTGGTGGGGCCCACAGCCGCGGCGGCACGGCTGGAAGGGAGCAAGGCTTTCGCCAAGCAGTTCATGGCCGCCCATGGCATTCCTACGGCCAACCACCGCACCTTCCAGGCCGATGAATACGACGCGGCCGTCGCCTACGTGCGCCAGGAGGGCGCGCCCATCGTCATCAAGGCGAGTGGGCTGGCCGGTGGCAAAGGCGCCGTGGTGTGCCACACGCTCGACGAAGCCCTGGAGGCGGTGACGGATATGATGCAGGGGGGCACGTTCGGGGATGCGGGGGCCGAAGTGGTGGTCGAGTCGTTCATGGAGGGGGAAGAGGTGAGCGTCTTTGTGTTGACTGATGGGGCGCACTACTTGCTGCTGGCGCCCGCTCAAGACCATAAGCGGGCTTACGACGGGGACGAGGGGCCCAACACCGGGGGGATGGGCGCCTATGCCCCAGCGCCCTTGGCTACGGGCCGGCTGCTCACGCAAGTGTGCCGCGATGTCATCGAGCCCACGCTGGGCGGGATGGTCGCGGCGGGGCATCCGTACCGGGGCATCCTGTACGTGGGGCTCATGGTCACGGAGACCGGCCCGCGCGTGGTGGAGTACAACTGCCGCCTTGGCGATCCTGAGGCCCAGGTGGTGTTGCCGTTGGTACAGTCTGACCTGGTCGAGGTCTTCGATGCCCTCTCGCGTCACCGCCTGCGGGAGGTGTCGCTGATCGTAGACCCTGGGGCGGCCGCCTGCGTGGTGTTGGCCTCGGGTGGCTATCCGGGCGCCTACGAGAAGGGTCACCCCATTGAGGGGCTAGATGCGGCCGCAGCGGTGCCCGGCGCCACGGTGTTTCAGGCAGGCACTGGCCACGATGACACGGGCCGTCTGTGCACGGCCGGCGGGCGTGTCCTGGGCGTCAGCGCCCAAGGCGCCGACCTGGCCGAGGCGCTCTCCCGGGCCTACGAGGCGGCGGACCGGATCACCTTCAACGGGAAGCACGCTCGCCGCGATATTGGCCGCCGAGGCCTAGAGCGCCTGTCCGCGACCCCATGAGCCGCACCCGACGATGAGGCGCCGCGTGCATCCGGGCAGGTGGTCCATGTGGGCCGCTCTGCTGGGCCTCCTCGCCGGGGGGCCGCTTCAGGCGCAGCCCGTGGTACTACAGGCCGCCGAGGCTCAGGTGGTGGCTCGGATCGACGCGGGCCAGTCCGTGGCGATCGATGTGCAACAGCGCCTCTACCTGGCTGAAGGCCGAAGCCGTCAGATCTTGGTGCTGGACTCGGCTGGAACCGCGCTGTGGACGCTGGGAGGACGGGGGGTAGGCGATGGCCAGGTGCAGGATCCCCGCGGGCTGGAGGCCCAAGATGGCACCTTTGTGTGGGTGGCCGATGCGCAAGAGGGGGTGCTCCACCGATTTGCACAACGAGGGCCGTGGATGACCTCCTTGCGACTAGACCCCGCTACGTTCGACGAAGGGTCGCTGGGGGTGCCAGCCGCTCGGCCTCGATTGCCTGGCGAGCCCGCCGAAGACCGGCAGGATGCCTTCAGCCGTCCGGTTGATCTGTGTACCGGGCCGACCGGCGCCCTCTATGCCCTGGACCAGCACACGGGACGCGTGGCCTGGTGGGATGCGCGCTACCAGCCGGTTCAGTGGCTGGAGCCGGCGCAAGGACGATGGCTTGACCCGGTGGGGGTCGCGGCCTCGCGAGACCGGGTCTACGTGGCCGATCAAGCCACCCAGACGGTGACGGTCTTCGATGTGTTTGGCACCCAGACGGCGATGTGGGCCGATTCGACGTGGACCCCCCTGCGGGCCCTGGTTGGGGCTCCCAATGGGGTGTGGGTACTCCACGAGACGGGCCTCGACTATCTCAGCCAAGGGGGCGTCCGCCAGCAGCGCTTGGTCTTGCCCTCGTCGTTGGGGGCCGCGGTGGATGTGGCCGTGGGGCCTAGGCATGTCTTCGTGCTCTATCCAGACCGGCTGGTTCGATGGAGCCTGGATCCAGCGAATTAGCAGGCCTTGGTGAGAGGCCGGCAGACAGACGCACACGGACCGCCCAGACAGCCGCTGAGCGAGGTCCGATGACAGGGTCTCCCTGACAGGTGCAGACGGGCTAGGATGACACGGCGGATGGAGGGCCGCCTACACGCGCAGAAGGGTCTGGGAGGGCATCGGCCGCAGGGTTTCCCGGCATGGGGTCACCGCCCATCATGGTATGCTTCAGGTGAAGGGATGCGGCAGAGCGGCTGCGTTCCACCTGACCAACCTGCGAGGCTCGCCATGATAGACACCCTGCCTCCTCCAACCCAAACGGCTCCCCTGCATCGCGTCCCCGAGGCGCCTTCGCCGCCGGTGCCCCCCCTGAGGGTGGCCGAGCCGCCAGCACCGCGCCGTGTGCGCCCGCGCAAGGCCAATGGCACCAGTGGCCATGGCTCGTACCGGGTCCGGTTCCAACTAGGCCTCGTCCTCTCGCTGCTCCTCGTGCTGGGACTGTTCAACGTACGGTTCATGGCGAATACGTCGACCGAGACCTACGTGATGACGACTCAGGAGACCATTCAGATTGAGGAGATCAAACAGACGGCGCAGCAGCAGAAGCCGCCGCCGCCGCCGCGGCCGCCGGTGCCGGTAGCCGTGTCCGACGATGTCCTCCTGGAGGATATCGAGTTGGATCTGGACGCCACGCTGGATCTGAACGAGGCCGTGGCCGAGCTTCCCCCGCCGCCGCCACCTCCAGCGCCTGAAGCCGAAGCACCGGTGGAGGCGGAGGCCGAGGTGTTCATCGTGGTTGAGGAGATGCCGGTCCTGATCGGAGGCATCGCGGCGCTGCACGCAGAGCTCAAGTATCCGGAGATCGCCGTGAAGGCCGGGATCGAAGGCCGCGTCATCGTGCAGTTCATCGTAGACGAAGAGGGGCGCGTCCTGAACCCGCAGGTGCTCCGCGGCTTGGGGGCTGGCCTCGATGAAGAAGCCATCCGGGCCATCTCCCTGATGCAGTTCGAGCCTGGGCGTCAGCGCGGCGTGCCGGTCCGGGTTCAGTACAGCGTGCCGGTCACCTTCCGGCTCAAGACCGTCGGCAGCGTCTGATACCTGGAGGCCACCCCGGCCTCGGGGAAGCATGCACAGGCGTACCACCATGGCGCCCCTCTCGGCCTCTTGGGCCCCGGGAGGGGCGCCTTGGTTGGGGGCGGCCCGTCCTCCGTATGGCCCGGTCAACGAGGAGCGCTGGCCGACGCCTCACCCCGTTCAGCGGTGCTCGCTATCCCCGAAGAGCGCATCCAAGTCGGCATCGAAGGCCTCGCGTTGCCCAGGAGGTATTCTGGACCGCACAGGGCCGAGGGTGCCACGGTTGAAATCTCGCTCCATCTCTTCCTGGAGCCACTCTTGTTCGAGAAAGCCCAGAATCTCAGCGTCGTACTCCCGTTCGAAGAAACGGAGTAGCTTGATGAGAGCCATGTCGTCAGCCTGGACATCCATGCCTGATCCTTTCAGGAAGGCACGGATTTTATCGTGCATGCGGTCCATGATGTGCAATAAGCGGGCAGGTTGGTCTGGAAAGGGGGG
>JBCDJV010000145.1:0-5504 GCA_038747425.1 Bacteroidota bacterium | reverse complement strand
GAAGTTCCTGGGTAGCTGCCAAAACGCGGAGCCGTCCGCCTTCGTTAGAAAACAAGGTGAAACCGATCCACATCTTGACCGGCATCCTCAGCGCGCCGTACTTTGATAGTCTTGCTGCACCCCTTAGCCCGGGTGGCGGAATTGGTAGACGCGCCGTCTTGAGGGGGCGGTGCCCGTAAGGGCGTGCTGGTTCGACTCCAGTCCCGGGCACACAGAGCCTCTGTAAGTCTTTGATTTACAGAGGCTTTATTGTTGGGGAGATGGAGAGGGCCTCGGCCAACTGGTCGGCGGAGACGGGTTTGGACACGACGCCTTCGATGCCGGCCTTGATCATGGCTTCGCGGTCAGCCGCGTATGCGTTGGTGATCATGCCGATCAGATAGGGCACCCCATAGCCCTCGGTGGCCCGAATATGGCGCGCGGCGGTGAGACCGTCCATGACGGGCATGTGCATGTCCAGCAGCACCACGTCGTAGGGCTGGCGCTCCAGCGCCTCCAGGGCTTCCCGCCCGTTGCCCGCGAGGTCCGCTCGGTAGCCCAGTTGGGCCAGAAGCCGCAAGGCCACCTTCTGGTTCACCACGTTGTCCTCGACCAGCAGCAGGCGTAGGGACGAGCTCTTTTCCGAGGCGTCCGGGCGTTGATCCATCACGCGCGACGCCTCGTCCTCCGGCTCAAACCGCGCGAGCAACTGAACGATGCGTTCTGGCTTGATCGGCCTGCTCACCGCACGCACGTCGCCCGGAAGCACCTCCGGCGATGCCCGCTCCCCCACGGGTAACAGTGCCACCACCGGTCGCTGAGCGAGCGCACCGCTCAGGTCGCCACGCAGCCGAGGTAGCGCTGCGGCAGACGTGCTGAGCAGGACCTGATCGAACGCCTGACCTTCCACCACCTCGGTCACAGACCGAACGGCCACAACGCGGGCCTGCCGCGCCGCTAGTTCCTGAGCTAGCATGGACCGGCTTGCCTCCCGCGGCTCAATCACGAGGATGGACTGCCCCGCCAGTTGGGCCTGCTCCGGCTGCGTCTCGGCCGCGGGAGCGTGCACCGTAAACCGGATCGTCGTGCCCATGCCAGGAGCAGACGACGCACGGATCGTCCCTCCCATCGCTTCCACCAACCGCTTGCAGATAGCGAGTCCCAGACCGGTCCCACCATGCGTACGGGTGGTCGACGCATCCACCTGCCGAAAGGGCTCAAACAGGCGATCCATCCGGTCTGCCGGAATGCCCACGCCCGTGTCCTCCACTTCAAACGCGAGCCGGGGCAGGCGGTCCGGACCGGATGGGGCCGAAGCCACGCGCACCGCCACCCCGCCCGCCTGGGTAAACTTGACTGCGTTGCTAACCAGGTTGACCAAGACCTGCCGGAGGCGTGTGATGTCCCCAACGATCACGTGAGGGACCTCTGGGGCGACGTGATAGGTGAGTTCGAGCTTGTTTTCGGACGCCTTCAGGGCCAGCAGGTCGAACGCATCCTCCACGCACTGCCGCACTGAAAAATCCTGCTCCTCCAACTCCAGCTTGCCTGACTGCAGCTTGGAAAAGTCCAGAATGTCATTGATAATCGTCAGCAGGGCACCGCCGCTCGTGCGGATGATTTCGACGTATTCCCGCTGCTCATCGTCGAGCGCCGTGTCGTCGAGCAGTGACGTCATGCCGATGACACCGTTCATTGGCGTCCGGATTTCATGGCTCATCGTGGCCAGAAACGCTCCCCGTACGGCCAGCGCTTCCTCCGCTTCGGAACGAGCCTCGTCCAGAGCAGCGTTCGTCTGTTCCAGGTGACGGTTGCTCTCGTGCAACCGCTGGTTCGACTGCTCCGCTTGCAGCAAGGCCGTCTGGTTCAGCCGGAAGAAGGTGTACGTGCTGAGCGTGCAGATTAACAGGCCGACGATAAGGACAAACATCCGCGCCAGGCGAGCGTCTGTTCCGCTATCCATCCAAGCGATGAACCCGAACGCAGCGATCGTCAAGACCGTCACCACCACGCCCTCAGCCCTGCGCGTCGTCAGAAAAGCCACTGACGGCAGAGTAAACAGAACCGGGAGGTACATGGATGTTAGCCCTCCCTCTAAAACCACGCCCCGCGTGAGTGTCACCAGTGCAAACAGCACCAGCCCGAGGCTTACCTCCCGGTACCGAGCGCTACGCGGCAGGTACCAGAGCGCGGCTAACGAACAGGTGATGTATACTGCGGTGATGGCCGCAAACTGCAATCGACCCTGAGCTACATCGACAATCAGGAAGATCGTCATAAGAGGCAGGATCAGCAGGATCAACGACGTCACGACTCTGGCCTGGAACAGACGCTGCCCCCCCTCACGCCGGAGATGAGTGGCGACCAAGCGGTCGATCAGGGCTATGATATGTGCACTGCGGAAGGCCATAGGTCACCTGTTAGTATCGGACGAAAGGGCTACATATTAATGCCTGCCATCAGGTGCTATGGCCTTAGGGGCGGCGAACAACCGCACGGTCGGACGAGCGCGGTTGCGCTTCGTCTCCCTTCGTCTTGCGGGTGCCGTAGACGAACTGGGATTCGGTGCCGTTGCCTGAAACCCACCGGACCTGTACGTTGACAGGATGGCCCGCCGTACCTGTAGCCAGGGAGCCCTCGTCTTCACGACGTCCGACCCGGCCACAAGCGGCCGATATCCTCCCCCTCGCGCTGTGCACCGTCCACTGCCGCCCCATGCCTGCTCCCCGCCGCCTGATCGGCACCCTCTTTTTCATGGCCAGCCTCAGCCTGGGCTGTCAGCCCGATTCCCCCGCCCCTGTGTTCGAGATGGACACGGCCCAGGAGTGGACGCAGTCCACCCACGCTGCGGAGGGGGTGCAGGTCCGAGCGAACGACTACACCGGAGGCAACTTTGACGTCCTCGGCGGCGGCGCCCTGCTCCTCCAGAAGGCGGACACCACCCGCCGCTTCTGGCACACCGACGCCTTTGTGACGGCAGGGACCTGGACATCCATCTGGCTTGAGCGCTCCACAACCACGGAGGTCGTCTACCTGGACGTCGACCTGCTGACCTACGGCCAGCCGCAGGACATGACCACAGGCTGGACCAAGTTCGCGGGCAACCCCTTGATCGGTCCCCAGGGGTGGACTCACAACTCCACCGCCACTCTGGTCCTGCCAGATACCCTGGAAAGTAACGACCAAACGCTGGCCCGGGGTACCGGCCCGTATGAGGGCCAGTGGCTCTTGTATTTCAACGTGGGCGGCTGGGCCGTAGGCGGCTGGGCGGCGGCCGTGGCCGACAGTCTCGCGCCTCTCAAGCGCGGCGTCAATCCGTTTCAACTGGCCGACCCCTATCCGCTCTTCGCGGGCAACAACCGAGGGGACACGCTCGGCTATCATGCCCCCAACGACTGGGTCGAGATAGACGGCACCTGGTACGCTCCGGATGAATCCCGCAACCACCGATCTGGACTGTGGACCAGCACCGACCTGACCACGTGGACCAACCAGGGCCCCATCCGAGGGATGCAGGGACACGATCCCGGCCTGGTCTATGATGGTGACCGCTTCTACCTCTTCAACGAAGACGACACCCGGCTGCAACTGGTCACGACCACGGACCCTCTGGGCCCTTGGGAGGCCCAAGGGCCCGTGCTGGAGGTTGGAGACCACACCGGCGATGCGGACGTCAGCTTCTTCAACAATGCCTGGCACCTGTTCTTCGACGATGCCCCGCATCTGTTCTACACCATCGGACACGCCCACACGACCCCCTCAGCGTTTCCCTTTGGGTGGCAGCTCGAGAACGATGTGTTCGGACCACGCCGGCCAGACCAGGGCCAAGCGTGGGACGAGGATACGCCTGAAGGCAATGGCTTCGGCACCGGCGATGCCGACATCGCCCTCGAAGGCACCACCTTGTACCTGACCTACGAGCGCCCCACCGGCATTGCGTTCAAGGACCTCGACCTTACGGATGCCCGCGAGCAGCACACGCGGCTCTTCCTGGAGGTCGATACGGACGAGGATGGATCGCCGGACCACACCACCGAGGTCCGCTCGCTGAGCCCTGCGTCGAGCCAGGCCGAGTTTGCGGCGCTGCCGGCAGGCCGGATCCGTATCCACCTCGTCATGGGCACGAGCAACCCGTTGGAATCGCCCATGATCCGCCAGCTGCGGGTGCGCTACGGACACCGCTAGCACCTGGCGTTCAGCACGCGGGCGCCCGCCAGGGCGTGCTGCTGGACGCGCCAGTCCCGGTCACGGACAGCCCATGGGCTGCTTGGGTACGATAGGTCCAGGCACGACGTATCTTGGGAGGGTCCCTTCCGTTCCCCACGCTACCTCACCCATGGACAGCACCCGCTTCGAGCAGGTTGTAGGCACCTTTCCGTTCCTCGCCAACGCCGACCCGCTCGTCCGGGCGGCCCTGCATGAGCGTGGACGGAGCGTCCGTCTGCCCGCCGGCGCGTTCATCTGCATGGAAGGCGCCGCCTGTGGCCACCTCGCCCTGGTCATAAACGGGCATGCCCGCGTCTACAAGACCAACGACAGTGGCCGAGAGATCACCCTGTACCGGCTGCATACGGGCGACAGCTGCATCCTCACGGCGTCCTGCATCCTGAGTGACCAGACCTTCCCGGCCTTTGCCGTTGCCGAGACCGAGGTGGAAGCCTGGATCGTTCCTGCGCCTACCTTTCGCCAGTGGGTCCAGGAGCATGTGGCCTGGCAACAGTACGTCTTCGGGCTTCTGTCCAAGCGACTGGCCCGCGTCATCGAAGTGGTGGAAGACGTTACGTTCCGGCGGCTGGACGCCCGCCTGGCCACGCACCTGCTGGACACGGTGACGCCCCCCGCCTCCCAGCTCAAAACCACACATGAGGCCCTCGCCGCCGAGCTGGGGAGCTCCCGTGAGGTCATTAGCCGCCTGCTCAAGCACTTCGAGCAGGCCGGATGGGTGACGCTCCGGCGAGGCGTTGTGGAGCTGGTAGACCGTCCGGGCCTGCAGACTTGCACGGAAAAAACGCCGTGACCGTGACTAGGTCACAGACCGCGGCCGCCGCGCCATCCTAGGTTGCCGTCAGTCCCACATCCCTCCCCCCAACCCTTCGGTGATTGCCATGAAAAAGAACATGGGCTCTATCGACCGTGTCGTGCGTGTGCTGGTTGCTGTCCTCGTCGGTGTGCTCTACCTCACCGGCCAGATCAGTGGCACCGCGGCCCTGATCCTGGGTGCGTTGGCCGTCGTCTTCGTCCTGACCAGCGTGGTCAGCGTCTGCCCTCTCTATCTCCCCTTCAAGCTCTCCACCCGAGGCCGGGCCGACAAAGCCACGGCCTAGCGCAAGCGCCCAGCCGGGGGTGGCTACTCCGCCCCCCACCGGCTGCAGCCGACTAGTGCAGTGTCAGGCCATATCTGATAGCCTCTGCGTGGCCTGGAGGCGGCTGCGCAGCGTTGGCCTCGTCGCCCGATGCACAGGCATCGCGCTCCTCAGCCGCCTGGCTCAGCCACCCCCAGACGCACGCATCGATCTATCGACTAT
>JBCDJV010000144.1:0-5574 GCA_038747425.1 Bacteroidota bacterium | reverse complement strand
ATGCGAGTGATTGCCATGCGGGACCTCCAGGTACTCCGCATCGCCAAAGGGATCGTAGACCTCACGGAGGACGAACACGAAGAACACAAGGAGGGCGGCCAGGACGAGCAGCCGTCGGCGAGTGAGCCAGTGGGTCATGTGAGGGTCAACACGTGTACTGGGGTGAGCGTGTACCCGTATACCCCTCAAAGAGGCACTCGTTCAGGGGCACGTAGGAAGGAACCAGCGATCCAGCCAGCCGATTAGTTGTACACTGTGCGCTGCACACAGTATTTTATCTGGCTCTGCCAAAAAGCGTGATGCCACGCCCTCTTCTCTCGATGCCTTGGTCCAAGCACGACATACGGCGGGACACCGCCTCGATCTTGCTGATCGTCTATCTGCTGGGCGGCTTGTTCGCTCCGGCTCTGCATCGCGTACATCACGGGCACGTACAGGCCCATCACTTCGCAGAAGTACCAGCGGCCCCCTGCCATCACGGCCACGACTCGGAGGCGCCGGCCTCTGATCACGAGGAGGACTGCTCCCTGTGTGATCACCAGCTGCACTTCAGCGACGCCCAGGCCACTCCGCTCTTCATGGATCGGGCGTATTCGGACTATGTACAGCCTCAACGCCTGGCTCCGGATGCCCCACTCTTCTTCTACGTCTCGGTTCGCGGACCACCGTCCCACACCTGAGTCAGCCTGATCCACGGGTACGCACCGATTGGATCGGCATTTTTTGACTACGAGGGGCTTTACTGACGGTGGCACCACGCTCTGACGTGGTCCCGTCAACGCCACTCTAGGTCACCCCCTTGGAGGAGCCACGCAGCCACACGCTGCTCGGTGGCTGGACGTAAGAAGTAGGCGAGTTCATGTTCTATACTCATAGGGCCAGGAGATTGCTTTGCGCATGGGTCTTGATCGCCCTGATCGGACCGTGTGCAGCCTGGGCGCAGTCGATTGAAGGCCAGGTACGGGGTACAGACCAGCAGCCCCTGCCGGGCGTCAACGTGGTGGTGCCCTCCCTGCAGCGCGGCACCACTACCGATGAAGACGGCCGCTACCGCCTCGCCGATCTACCGGAAGAGACGCTTTCGGTCGAATTCCGCTTTATCGGATTCAAGACCGTTACATCGACGGTGTCGCTGACGTCACAGCCCACGACACTGGACGTGACGTTGGAATCGGAGACGGTGGAGCTGGACGAGGTCGTCAAGACGGCCGACGGGGCCTCCGCCCTGCTCAACCGAGCCACGCTGGCCGTCACGCGGCTCGAAGCCGAAGAGGTGGAGTTGCTGCGCGGGCAGACGCTCGGCGAGACGCTCGGGAAACTGCCCGGCGTGACGACGCTGACCACAGGCCCTTCGATCTCCAAGCCGGTGATCCGGGGCTTGCACAGTCAGCGAGTGCTGGTACTCAACGCCGGCGTCCCGCAGGAGGGCCAGCAGTGGGGCGGCGAGCATGCCCCAGAGATCGACCCCTTCGCGCCGGTTCGCATCGAGGTGGTGCGCGGCGCCGCCGGGGTCGAGTACGGCGTCGGGGCCATTGGGGGCGTCATCCGCCTGGAGCCGCGTGACCTGCCGACAGCAGCGGCGCTCCAGGGCTCCGTGTCGATGAATGGCTTCTCGAACAACCGGCAGGGATCGGGGTCCGTTCTGCTGGAGCGAGCGATACGGGCGGTACCGGGCGTAGCGTGGCGGGCGCAAGGCAGCTATCGCAAGGCGGGCTCTTCCCATACGCCCGATCTGGTCATCGGCAACTCAGGTTTTGAGGAGCTGAATGGCTCCTTCACGGTGGGTCTGCAACGAGCCCGCTTCGGCCTCGAAGCCCATGCTAGCCACTTTGGCACGGAGCTAGGCATCTTCAGAGGTGCCCACATTGGCAACTTCGACGATCTCCAGCGGGCTATCGAACGAGGCGCCCCAACGGCCCGGTACGATTTCTCCTACGGCATTGACGCCCCCAAGCAAAACGTCCGGCATACCCTGATGACCGTCCGAGGCCGCTACACCCTGGACAGCGGCGACCAGCTAGAGGCGCAATACGGCACCCAATGGAACCGACGTCAGGAGTTCGATGCACACCGGCGCTTCGGCAATCCGCTCGACGATCCGGCCTTCGACCTCACCCTGATCACCCAGACGCTCGACGCCAAGCTCAAGACCAAGCCTCGGGGGTCGGTCTTCGGTGTCGTGGGGATCAGCGGGATGAACCAAGGGAACGTCAACGGGGAGCTCGGCTACCTCATTCCGAACTTCCGGGCGCTCACCGGTGGAGCCTATGCCCGCGCCACGTGGGTGCAGGGGCCGTGGACGGTCGAGGCCGGTTCGCGTTTCGATCATCGATGGCTCCGAGCGTTTCCCCAGATGAGCCGGTTGGAAGGCTTTGTGGAGCGGGTCAACACCTACACCAGCCTTTCGGGGGTGGTGGGGGCGATCTGGCAATTCGCCGAGTCGTGGTCCGTGGCCGCCAACATCGGCACGGCCTGGCGGCCCCCGGGTGTCAACGAACTCTACAGCTTCGGCGTCCACCACGGAACTGCGCAGTTCGAAATCGGCGACGCCACCCTGAGCGGCGAGCGGAGCTACAACATCGGCGTGACGCTGCGCCACGTGAGCGAACGCGCCCGGTTCGAGGTCAGCGCCTTCAACAACTCGATGGACGGGTACATCCACCTGTTTCCTGAGCCGGAGCCCCGCGTGACGATCCGCGGCGCTTTCCCCTCGTTCCGCTACGTGCAGACCGATGCGTGGCTGCGCGGCTTCGATGGGGTGGCCGAGTACCAGGTGCTGCGCTTCCTCGCGGTGGGCGCACAAGCCTCCATCATCCGCGGCGACGACCGCCGAACCGATCAGCCGCTCATCTTCATGCCGGCTGACCGGCTGCGCCTGAGTAGCACCTTCAGCCTCCCCGACCTAGGCGTGCTCCGAGACTCACAGGTTGAGCTCGGAGGCTCCTTCGTCAGCCGCCAGACACGGTTCCCAGTGGGGGCCGAAGCGGCCGATCCGCCCGATGGCTACACGCTCTTCAGTGCCGGCTACCGCGCCCAGCTGATGTGGGGCGCAACCCCGATCACCCTCAGCTGTTCGGTCGAGAACCTCTTGAATACCACCTATCGTGACTACCTGAGCCGCTTCCGGTACTACATCGATGATCCGGGGCGCAACGTGGTGTTGCGCGTGCAATTCCCACTTGGGTTTAGCGATTCCTGATGCTGTGCCACAACCGTGACGGCCTCTCCAGGGCCTCGTCAGGCGCACATCGACTTTCACACACGAAACCAACTCACACGAAACCAACGAGACTCATGTACCAGCCGATTTCGAAGTACCTCACTGGGGCCCTGTGCCTTGTGCTATTCGCTGTGGTCCTCGCCGGGTGCGACTCCAACGAACCCGACGATGACGGACCCGGTGAAACCGAACTGATCACCCGCGTGGTCCTCACCCTCACCGGCGGGGGCGAGACCATCAGCGCGACCGCCAACGACCCCGATGGCGACGGGACCAATTTCCAGATCGACGATATCATCCTGACCGCAGGGACCACCTACACCGGTTCCTTTGAGATCGCCGATGACATCAATGGCGAAGACATCACCGCCGAAATCGAAGAAGAGAATGCTGAGCACCAGTTCTTCTTCACGGTCGGCGGCGCCGCCAGCAGCCGCGTGACGGTCACCATCAACGACCAGGACGAGAACAATCTCCCCGTTGGGCTCGACTTCACCGTGGCGGTTTCTGATGGCGATGCGTCTTCCGGAACGCTGCGTGTGATTCTGAGCCACTACGACGACGAGCCCAAGAACGGCACGGACCGGAGCGATGAGACGGACTTTGACATCACCTTCCCCATCGCCATCCAGTAGCCTCAGATGACGGATCCCGAGAAGCCCCTCATCCCGGTCACCATCGTGACGGGCTTTCTGGGGGCGGGCAAGACGACCCTGATCAACCGCCTCATCACCAGTCCTGATGCGCGCGGCCTGAAGCTGGGTCTCATTGTCAATGACTTCGGGTCCATCAACCTGGATGCCTCCGAGATGCACCCAACCGGCAGCACGGTATTTACGCTGGAGGGCGGGTGCGTTTGTTGTTCGCTGTCGGGGGGGCTGGTGCGCGCTATCTCAGCGCTCTCCAGCTCCTCCCTGCGGCCCGAGCACATCCTCGTCGAAGCCTCGGGGGTATCCGATCCGTTGGGGATCGTGATGCCCCTGGTCAGTGGCGGCCTGCACACGGTGGTGCGCCTGACCGCCGTGGTCACGGTCGTCGATGTCGGGCAGGTCGGGCACTGGCCGTCGGAGGCGGCGGAGACCCTGGCCGAGACCCAGGTTCGGAGCGCCAGCGCCGTGGTGCTGAGCAAAACGGCCCAGCATGACGCGCTGGCCCGGCAAGCAGCCGAAGACTGGGTGGCCCGCCTGGCCCCAGCCGCTCGGCGGCTCGAAGGCGACGAGCTGGCCCCGGCGTTGCTGCTCGACACCGACCGCGATGTGCTGGCCGGCCTGCTCGATCCGGCGGCTCGTGACCGGGCCGAGGCTCGGCATCTCGATGCCTTTGACACCTGGATGTTCGAAACCGAGGCACCGTTTGCTTCGCTGGCCAGGCTACGTCGTACCCTGTCCGACTTGCCCCGCGAGGTCATCCGGGCCAAAGGCCTCGTGCAGGTGGCCGACAGCACGCGCCCCATTCGCTTCCACCTGGTGGGTGGAACCGTCACCACCCGCTTTGTGGATACCTGGCCCCCAGCGTGGCCGACCCTTCAACGAAGCCGGGTGGCGATGCTCGGGGCCGCCAATACCCTAGACAAGCAGGCCCTCCACACTCACGTCGAGGCGGCCCTCGCCGAGCATTCGTAGCCAAGGCCGGTTCTGTCTGGGACGGTGAGCGCTCAGGATCCGGCCTTTCGACCAGGCCTAGCACAACGCCGCTCCCCCCATGCACGGCCCGGACCTACCACCGAGCGTAGGCTCCCGGACGCCGCCCGATTACACCACCGCTCGGCATCCCCACAACCCATCAACGGTGATACTATGCGTTGTCTTACCCGTACAGGTACTCTGGTTATCCTCTTGCTGTCCATCGTTGGTTGCCACAACCACGACCCCGAGGCGGAGGCGTTGCAAGCGGAAGCGGTTGCGCTCCATGACTCGCTGGTGGTGATCGAAAATCAAGTGCGCGACGCCTTGGCCCTGATGACCCTCGGAGCCACTCCCCTCGAGGCCGATACCTTGCAGCCCGCCACGCCGCTCCTGGATTCGCTCGATGCGATCGAGGCCGATCTAGCTACGTGGAGCAGCTATCTCGTGGAGCCCGCCGGTGCGCACGAAGACCACGATGATCATGACCATGACCACGATCACGACCACAGCCCGGCCCCCGATGTGACCCCACAGCAGATGGTCGAGCTGCAGCAGGCCTTGTTGGATGACATCGTGGCCCTTCAGGGACGCCTCGAACAACTCAACCTCGACGCGGTGTCGGCGACCCCGGCGGGGGCTCCCTAACGGCAACCGCGGCCAAGGCGAGCCGTTGGTCCAAGTCGACGAGCGCCGCTAGTCCTCCTCGCTCACGCGACTGGGGGCCTCGGT
>JBCDJV010000143.1:0-5638 GCA_038747425.1 Bacteroidota bacterium | reverse complement strand
CGCGTAGACACCCTCTTGCGGCCCGATGGAACCGCGCTTGTCCTGTGGTTACAAGAAGGCGAGGACGGGGGCCGTTTGCTTTTGCGTGCCGTCTCCGCCGATGGCACGGTGGGGGCCGTTCGGCTCGTGGCCGAGATGTCCATGGGGCGTACCAGCGGCGTGCCGCGCATGGCGCTGACCCCCGAGGGCACCGTCCTCGTCGTGTGGACCGATGCGGGACCGGCGTCTGATGGAGAGCTGGCCACCCGCGTCCGCAGCCTTGCTTTGTCCGAGTAGCCGCTTCACCACTGTGTCCAACGACCACCCTCGCCCGCCGCGCCCTTTCTACGACGACGCCCCCCCAGCGGTGCGTGAAGCCGTCCAAGCCCTCTATCACTGGCACGACGGACTGCGCGAGGCCGCACGGGCCGATGGGCCGCGCTCGTTTGCGGCCGAAGCGGACCGGGTGCTCGCCGAGCAGCCCCTGTCCTTCTTGCCGGAGGCCACAGCGCGTGCGGCCTATCGGGCCTGCCGGACCCATGGCTTGCCCCTGGCTGACTTGGCCGGCCAGGTGCGTGCCGCCTATGCGTGGCAAGGCCCGCTCCGTTTTCCGTCGCGCGCGGACCTGCGGGCCTTCGAGGAAGAGTGGGCGCTTTCGCATGGGCGGCAGCTGGCTCGCCTGGCCGATGCCTACCACCGGTGGCAGCACGATGCGGTGCATGAGCTGAGCCGCGCGTTTTTCTCCACGGCACGCCTGATGCATCTCCCTGATGACCTGGCCCGCGATCAACTCTTCATCCCCCTGTCCGACCTCCAGCAGGTTGGTGTCAGCCTGGAGGAGCTGCGGGCTGGGCACCGTACCGAAGGCGTCCAGCGGCTTCTGTGGCGCCAGGTAGTGCGGGCCCGAGATGCCTACGGGCAAGCGATGCCGCTGGTCAAAGACCTGGACCGCCGGGTCCGTAGCCCCTTCAAACGATGGTGGCTGGCCGGGCTGGAGATGCTAAACCAGATCGAGCGGAACGGATACGATGTATGGACGCAGCCGCCCAGCTTGGGCTGGCACCACAAAGTGCAGATCCGCTTGCAAGCGTGGTTCGGAAAGACGACCTTCCGACCGCGATAACCCCTAGGCAGCTTCCTCTTCGTTGGTCTACGATGCGAGTACAGGATGACCTGGAGTCTCCAAGCCCAGGCGGCTCTTGTTTGTCATCCTGAGTGCCGTACGCAAGCGATAGGGCGGATCTGCAGAGGCACGCCGGCTGCCTTCAGCCCTCGTGAGGTCCTCGCCCCGTTGTTTCGTACCTACGAAGCAACAGGCCCTGACTCGGGCCAGTCACTCCGCCTACCCTTTATCCTCCACCACTTCCTAGCCCCTTCCGCGTATGGCAACCTACCGAGAGGCCGGCGTCAACATCGACGCTGGCGATGAGTTGGTCCGGCGGATCAAGCCGCTTGTGCGCCGCACATTCACCCCAGGCGTCCTGACTGACATCGGCGCGTTTGGCTCTTTCTTCGCGCTGGACCTGTCGGCCTACGAGGCGCCGGTGCTGGTGTCGTCGGTGGATGGCGTGGGCACGAAGCTCAAGGTGGCCTTCCGGACCGGCGTGCATGACACCATCGGGCAGTGCCTCGTTAACCACTGCGTCAATGACATTGCCGTATGTGGAGCGGTTCCCCTCTACTTTCTGGACTACTTCTCGACGGGCGTGCTCCGCCTCCATGAGGCCGAGGCCGTGATTCGAGGCTTGGCTCACGCCTGTGAGGCCAACGGGTGTGCGCTGGTGGGCGGCGAGACCGCTGAGATGCCAGACCTGTATGCCGAAGGCGAGTACGATTTGGCCGGCACCGTGGTGGGCGTCGTGGACAAAGCACGCATTCTCGACCGAGACCGGGTCGAGGCCGGGCAGGTCCTGGTGGGGCTACCGTCCACGGGCCTCCACACCAACGGGTACTCCCTGGCCCGCAAGGTCCTCTATGCTCACTTTCAGGATGCCGATCGACCCGCTGAGTTGGGGGGGGGCCGGGTGGGGGAGACGCTTCTCCAGGTCCACCGGTCGTACCTGAGTGCGATCCAGGCCCTCACCGACCGGGACCTGGCCCGCACCTTTGTGCACGTGACCGGCGGAGGGATCCCCGGCAACACAGCCCGGGTGCTGCCCGATGGATTAACGGCGCAGGTCGATTACACCGCGTGGGTCCGCCCGCCCATCTTCCAACTGATCCAGCGGCTGGGCGAGGTGCCCGAGGAGGACATGCGCCGCACTTTCAACCTGGGGGTCGGCTTGATCGCGGTGGTACGCCCAGGCGACCTGGAGGAGGTCCTGGCCACGTGGCACGCACACGGAGAGGAGCCGATAGTGATCGGTCAGGTCGCCGCGGCCTGAAGCGCTTCCAGCCTGATAGAACCTGGCCCAAGTCTTTATGGTAGGACTACGTAGGACACGGGTCCGTGTGCTATCTTAGACCCACCCACAAGGTCGGCACTGCGCCCCCAGTTCGCCGATTTTGATCAGTGTAGTACCTTCATGCTCTCGTACAGCCTCATCCTCCTACTCAGCTACCTGGTGGGCTCCGTCCCGGCCAGTGTGTGGATTGGAAAGCTGCTCTACGGCGTCGATGTGCGCGAGCACGGCAGCGGCAATGCTGGAGCCACCAACGCCTTTCGGGTGCTGGGCTGGAAGGCCGGCGTGCTGGCGACGGTGGTGGACATGGGCAAAGGCTTTCTGGCGGCGGGGCTGATTGCCACGCTCCGGATCGACCCCATTCCCTTCACGATTCCACTCTGGGAGCTCAGCACGTTCATCCCGCTTACGGCCGGCCTGGCCGCAATTCTGGGTCACATGTACCCTGTTTGGGCTCGTTTCCGGGGCGGCAAAGGAGTCAACACCGCGGCGGGCGTCCTGTTTGCCATCACCCCCCTGTCCATGGCCATCACCCTGGGGGTGTTCGCGGTGGTGCTCCTGGCTACCCGCTATGTCTCCCTGGGGTCTATCTTGGCTTGTGTCACGTATCCCACGGCAGTCGCCATCCGCAAGTATGTCTTTGGGGTAGAAGCCTTGGACGGTAGCATCCTCGTGATCAGCCTCATCATGGCAACGGGGATCATCTACGCCCACCGAGCTAATATTCAGCGCCTGCTTCAGGGCACTGAGAACCGCGTTGGCACCTTCAAACCGGCCCAAGGCATGGTTGGACGAGGGGAGCTGTAGCACAACCCACGACCCGTTTGAGTGTACCTGATTCGCATACCGACTCGCCGGTAGAGGCGACCCTGAACCCTGAACGCGTGGCCGTGCTCGGCGCCGGAAGCTGGGGCACCGCCCTCACCATCAGCCTGGCTCGGCAAGGTCATGAGGTGGCCTTGTGGGCCAGGCGCGCGGAGGCGGCCCAGCAGATGCGGGAGACGCGGCTCAACCAACCGTATCTCCCCGGCGCCACGCTGCCAGACTCGGTGCTGGTCACCGCCGACTTGGCGGAAGCGGTACGCGGCCGCCCGCTGTGGGTGATGGCCACGCCGGCCCAAGCCATGCGCACCCTGGCTGAGTCCTGTCAATCTTTCGCCCACGAGGGCCTCATTCTGGCCTCCGTGGCCAAGGGCATCGAACAAGAAACCCTCCTGACCACCACCCAAGTGCTCGCCGATGTGCTGGCCGCCCAAGTCCCCGAAGCGCAGATGGGGGTCTTGTACGGCCCCAGCCATGCAGAGGAGGTCTCGGCGGGGCAGCCTACCACGCTGGTGGCGGCTGCGCCCTCGCTCGATGTCACCCACCACCTCCAGGCGGTGTTTATGACGCAGAGTCTCCGCGTCTATGCCAACCGGGATGTGCTAGGGGTGGAGATCGGCGGCTCGGTAAAGAACGTGCTGGCCATCGCGGCCGGCATCTGCGATGGGGTCGGCTACGGGGACAATGCGAAGGCCGCCCTCATCACACGTGGCATCGCCGAGATCCGACGCCTTGGCCTGGCGATGGGCGCTCAAGCAGATACCTTTGCGGGCCTCTCGGGCATGGGCGACCTCATCGTGACCTGCATGAGCCAGCACAGCCGCAACCGCCACCTGGGCGAGCAGATCGGGCGCGGCCGCACGCTCAGGGAGGTGCTGGACGCGATGGACATGGTGGCCGAAGGCGTGCCTACCACGCACGCCGTCCACGCCCTGGCCGCCCGCCACCAGGTTGAGATGCCGATCGTGGAGTCCGTCCACCGCATCTTGTTCGAGGCCCATCGGCCCGCAGATGCCGTGGAGGAGCTGATGAGCCGTTCCGCCAAACACGAAGGCTGGTTGCCCGACCGCTTTCAGTGATCTCCGATGAATCAAACCGTCCGTTTAGCCCGTTGAGGAAGCGGTGGCCCGTTGGCTCTCCGCGCTCCCTCGCTCACGTTTTGCCTCCTCTGCGTATGTAGCACGCCTCAGCCTTGTCGCTTTCGCGAAATCAAGCGATTCCATGCCGACCACGCTTACCGACCTGACCAAGCTCATCGCCACTGGCGAGGGCCTGCATCTCGAATTTAAGCGCAAAGTCCCCAGTCCGGCGCGATTCTCCAAGGAGGTAGTCGCGCTGGCCAACACCCAAGGAGGCCGCCTGCTGATTGGCGTAGACGATGACGGTACGCCGGTGGGGGTCCGTGATGCTGAGGAGACGGAGTACACGCTGCACGAGGCGCTGAGTACGTGCTGCGTGCCCCTTCCGCGCTTTGCCACCGAGCAGGTCCCCGTTACCCGGCGCCGCACCATCATTGTGGTCAAGGTGCCTCCCAGCACGCGCCGCCCTCATTTCGTGCAGGACGCCGACGGGTCCAGAACGGCCTACGTCCGCGTGGAGGACATGAGCGTAGAAGCCAGCAAGGAGGCGGTGCGTCTCATGCGGTTCGAGCAGAACGAGCGGGACGTACAGTTCGAGTTTGGCGAGAAGGAGCTGCTGCTCATGCGCTACCTCGAGGCCTACAGCCGCATCACCGTGCTGGAGTTCTCCCGGCTGGCCAACATCCCGCGGAAACGAGCCTCCCAGACGCTGGTCCTGTTGGCCAAAGCCAAGATCTTGCAGCTCCACGCCGACCCGAAGCAGGACTACTTCACCCGCTCCTTTGCAGCCTGAGCGGGTACCAGGCAGGCTCCTTCCCAGGGCGGCGTCTCAAGCGTCCGGGACCCGATGTATCATGCGCCTACCGCGTGCCTCGGGACGGGGGCTCGGCCGTTGGTCGGCGTTGGTTTTCTGATCAGGCCGCGTGGGGCCCTGACGCATGGACCCATCTGCTCAAACGAAGGTGCCCTCCGCCAGCCGATTCCCCCAAACCGGGCTGACGAAGGGCACGCCCCCATGAAACAGGAGGGGGATGCTGAACAGGCCTTCTGGGCATCACGATGGGTAGGCCCAGGCTCTTGAAGGCCTGCTATGTTGTGAACTTGAAGTGTGCCCTCCGCCGGTAGATTCCCCCAAACCCAGCCGGCGAAGGGCACGCCCCCATGAAACGGAGAGCTCGCGTATGGGGAAGGTTATTTGAGTAAGGTTACGCGCTGGCTCTGGGCGAACCGGTCGCCGCGTACCGAGAGGATGTAGAGGCCACTGGCCAGGTCTCTCGCCTCGAAGGTGAACTGGTGTGTACGGTTGGCCTCCAAGCGGCCGTCGTAGAGCTGGGCCACGCGCTGCCCGAGGGTGTT
>JBCDJV010000142.1:0-5792 GCA_038747425.1 Bacteroidota bacterium | reverse complement strand
CTGGGCAACCTGGGCATGGCCCTCTGGCAGGCGGGGCAGTATGAGGAGGCCAAACGGTACCTCCTCGCCTCGTTGGCCAACGACAAAAAAGTGCTTGGCCCGGACCACCTCAACGTCGCGTCGAGCTATGGTGACCTCGGCACGATCGCCGAATCGCAGGGCGACCTCGTCCAGGCCGACTCCCTCATCCGTGAGGAGGTCCGGCTGCTCCGCACCCATCACCCAGGCGAGCGCGCCCTGCTGGCCAACAGTCTGGCCAATCTGGGCGCCGTGATCGAAGACCTCGACCAGGTCGAGGAGGCGAAGGCACTCTACCAAGAGGCGTTGACCATCTACGAGGAGGTGGCCGGCCCCGACCATCCCAGTGTAGGCTGGGTGCTCAACAACATGGCTTCGGCGCTCAGCAAACAGGAGGCCTGGGACGAAGCCGAGGCCTTGCAGCAGCGCTCGCTCGCGATCAGCCGCGCTTCATTGGGTGAGAGCCACCCGAACATCGGCATCCAACTCAATAACATGGCCAGCTATGCGCGTGAGCGGGGCCACGAGGCGCGGGTCGACTCGCTCTACCGCGCCGCCATTGCCATCTGGGAAGCCTCGCTCGGGGCCGACCACCCCTACATCGCACACGGGCTGACCAACCTGGGCGCCTCCTTGATTCGTCAGGAACGCCTGTCGGAGGCCGAGGTCACCCTCGAAGAGGCCCTTCGCATCCGCTTGCAACTGCTCGACGCCGCCCACCCCCAGGTGGCCAACACGCGGAGCCTACTCGGAGAGGCCCTCATACAGCAAGGCCGCTACCGCGAAGCCGAGGCCCTGCTGGTCACCGCTCACGCAGCCCTGGTGGCTGCCCTTGGCCCCGATCACAGCGAGACACGCATCACCACGGAGCGCCTCGCCGATCTCTACGACGCCTGGGACAAACCGGAACAGGCGGCCGAATACAACCTGCCCACACCCACTGCCGAGCGTGCCACCAACGGCCCGTAACTCCCAGCGGGTGAGGGTGACTGGTCCCTACTGCACAAGAAGGAGCGGGCCCCTCACCCCGTACAGCAGCGGCCTCCCGCTGCGCAGCCACGGCGAAAGCTGGACGAACGGGAAGCCTTCCACCACCTGAAGGCCCATCGCCGCCAGGTGGGTGTAGAGGGTGTGATTGTCCGCTTTGGGAAGGAGCGCGTGCTGGCCCTCGCTCACGAGCAGCACAGGGCCCGTGATCTGCGGGCGTACCGGGAGGCTCCAGATCTATCGGCGCAGGCAGGCGCTCAGCTCCTGTGCGTTCCAGGATGACAAGGTCTTGAAAACCCTTGTAATTTAGAGTTATTCTAAATTTCCAAATTGCCCGTTCAAGGGCTCAATACCTTGAACGTCCTCCTTCATGCGGGTCCAGCTCCCGTCCCTGCATCCCTACCTGCCTCGCCCTCCAGACGCATGGCCCAACCTGGTGCCGTTTCGCCCCGCTGGCTCCATCGCGCTCGCTCGTGGTGCTGGATCCTGCTTGCGCTGAGCGTGTGGCCGAGCGGCGTTGGGCCCACGGCGGCTACCGCACAGCCCGCCGCCGTTGACCCGATCGGTGCCTCGCCCAAGACCCACTCCGCCACGCCCCTTCAAGGTACCTTCCCCCGCATAGACGGGCGGCTGGACGAGAGCGCTTGGGACAACGCCGTGTGGATGGATGACTTCCGGCAGCTTGAGCCCGTGGAGGGAGCGCGCCCGTCCCAACGCACCGAGGTGGCCTTTCTCTACGACGACAACGCCCTCTACATCGGCGCCCGGCTGTATGCCGAGGGCCCCGATGACATCCTCGCCCCGCTCACCCGCCGGGACAATGAGACCAACGCCGAGCAGCTGGCCATCTCGCTGGACACGTACCTCAACCGCCGCACCGCCTACACCTTTGCCGTGACCGCCAGTGGCGTACGGCTCGACTACTACCACAGCCGCGACGACGAAGACGAGCCCGACTACACCTTCGACCCCGTCTGGATTGCCGATGCCCACATTGGCGCCGAAGGCTGGACGGCCGAGATGCGTATTCCCTTCTCCCAGCTCCGCTTCAACGAAAGCGACCGGGCCATCTGGGGGCTCAACATCAGCCGTAAGATCCCCGCCCGAAACGAAGAGATCTACTGGGTGGTCATCCCCCGTACGGCCAATGGCTGGGCCTCGCGCTTCGGCACGCTCGAAGGCCTGAACCTCGGCGACGGCGGACGCCGCTTGGAGCTGCAGCCATACGTGGCCTCCAGCGCCCTCGCCCCTGAAAGCCGCGACCCCGCCGACCCGTTTGCCGAGCCGCTTGACGCCACTCTGCGTGTGGGCGGCGATCTCAAGCTCGGCCTCGGCCCCAACCTGACCCTGGACGCCACCATCAACCCAGACTTCGGGCAGGTCGAGGCCGACCCCGCCGAGGTCAACCTGACGGTTTTCGAGACCTTTTTCGAAGAGCGCCGGCCCTTCTTCACCGAAGGCAGTGACCTCCTCAACGATGGGCTCTTCTACTCCCGGCGCATCGGCACGTCGCCACGCGGACGCGCCCAGGGCGACTACGTGGATCGCCCGGACAACACCACCATCCTCGGTGCGACCAAACTAAGCGGACGCTTCGCCTCCGGCTTTTCACTCGCCGCGCTGGGCGCCTTGACCGACCACGAGCATGCCCGCACGTTCGACGTGCAGGCGGACGCCTTTGGGCGGGTCCGCGTGGAGCCGCGCGCTGGGTACCTGGCCGTGGCGGCGCAGCAGGAATTCGGCCGCGACCAATCCACGGTCAGCTTCATCGGGACCACCGTGCTACGAGATCAAGCCTCGGACGCCCCCACGGCGTCCGTGCTCAACAACGAGGCCTTGGCCGGACGTGTGGCCTGGAACCTGCGTCGGCAAGGAGGCGCTTACGAGTTTCGCGGCGAAGTGGGCACCACCCACGTGCAGGGCACCCCCGAGCGCATCGCCAACTTGCAACGCAATTCAGCCCACTTCTTCCAGCGCCCCGACGCCGAGCACGTGCGCTTCGACCCCACCCGCACGCAGCTCACCGGCTATGCAGGCTTCGTAGCCCTGCTTAAGAACAGCGGGTCGTGGGTCGGCAACTCGTTTCTGGTCTACGAAACGCCCGAGTACGAGCCCAATGACTTGGGTCAGCTGGGCCGAGCCGACCAAATCGACTGGATCACCGAGATCAACTACCGTGAGACCGAGCCCGGCCCCGTCTTTCACCGCTACAGCGTGGAACTGGATCTGTACAGCGGCTGGAATACGGCGGGCGAGCCCATGACGTCGGCCATCGACACGTGGGTGGTGGGCGTCTGGAAAAACTTCTGGGCGACGGGCATAGGCTACGGGATCAACCCCCGCGACTTTTCGGACACCGTCACGCGGGGCGGCCCACGCATGGAGATCGCCCCCGAGCAGAACGTGGTGGCCGCGTTCGAGTCGAACCCCGCCCATCGCCTGCAGGGCAACGGGACCCTCTTCTACGAGTGGGATGCCCTGGACCGACGACAGTTCGAGGTCAGCGGCGCGATTGCGTGGCAGCCGACCCCCCAGCTCGACCTGTCTCTGGCGCCGCGTTACAGCAGCACCGTAGGCCGGCTGCAGTACGTGACCACGCGCACCGAGGGCGGCCCAGACGCCACGTTTGGCGGACGCTACATCTTCTCTGACCTGGACCGTAGCGAGGTGGCCACGCAGCTCCGCGTCAACTATACCTTCACCCCGGACCTCACGCTCGAGGTCTACGCCGAGCCCTTCGCCTCCAGCGGCCGCTTCTACAATTTCGGCGAGTTGGCCGAGGCCGGTGGCCGCGACCTGCGCCGCTACGGCATGGACGGCAGCCTCATCGAGCCCACCGAGAACGGCGTCCTCGTCGTGGATGGCGACGACCAGTTCGTGATACGGACCCAGGACTTCAACGTGCGCTCGTTCCGGAGCAATGTGGTCCTACGCTGGGAGTGGGTCCCCGGCAGCGTGGCCTACCTCGTCTGGCAGCAGGATCGGTCTGACTTCGACACCACCGGCCGGTTTGTCCGTCCAGGCTCTGTCTTCAACGCCATCGGCGCCCCCGGCGACCATTTCTTCAGCCTGAAGGTGAGCTATTGGATTCCTGTACGATGAGGGGGCGCCCCACCACCGGACCAAGGGCAGACGGCAGAGCGGCTGACTCACGTCCGATGCCTACCTTCTCGTTTTACACTCGCCCATCTCTCCCCGCATGTCCTCCGCGATCACCCGATCCTATGCCCAGCGCGTGCTCGATGGCAAAACCAAGCCCGTCGGGGCCCTCGGTGAGCTGGAGGCGGTGGCAGCCCGCCTCGCTGCCCTCCAAGACACGCTACGCCCCTGCGTCGACCGAGCGCGCGGCCTGGTCTTCGCCGCCGACCACGGTGTGACCGTGGAGGGCGTTAGCGCCTACCCGCGGTCTGTCACCACCGAGATGGTGCGCACCTTTGTAGGCGGCGGGGCCGCCGTGTGCGCCCTGAGCCGGGCCATGGGGGCCTATGTGGAGGTGATCGACGTGGGCACCGACGCCGACCTCACAGGACTGCTGGACGGTGGTGACGCTCGCCTCGTGCACGCCAAGGTGCGGCATGGCTCGCGCAACCTCGCGCATGAGCCCGCCCTGACCGACGCCGAGATGGAGGCGGCGCTCGTGGTGGGGCGCACGGCCATCGAGCGGGCCCACGCCGATGGGGTGCAGATTGTGGCGCTCGGCGAGATGGGCATCGGCAATACCACTGCGGCCGCCGCGCTCCTCGCGGCCCTCACGGGGCATCCGGTACAGGAGGTCGTAGGGCGCGGCACCGGGGTGTCGGACGAGCGGCTGGTGCACAAGCGCCGCGTCGTGGCGCGCGCGCTCGACCGGCACCAGGCAGCGGGGCCCGGGGGGCCTCGGGCCGCGTTGGCCTCGCTGGGCGGACTGGAACTGGCCGCGCTGGCGGGGGCTGTGCAGGCAGCGGCTCAGCATCGGCTGCCGGTCCTGGTGGACGGCTTCATCGTAACGGTGGCGGCGCTGGCGGCCGTCCAGATGGGCGCCGAAGCCGGGCGCTCCGTGGGGTCTGTGCTGTTCTTCGCTCACGAGGGCGCCGAGCGAGGCCATCGCCTGGCGCTCGACGCCTGTGCAGCGGCCGGCTGTGAGGCCACGCCGCTGCTCCGCCTGGGCCTGCGCCTTGGAGAGGGGAGCGGCGCGGTCCTGGCGCTGCCGCTGCTGCGCGCGGCTTGTGCGCTGTTCGAGATGGCGTCCTTCGAAGAGGCCGGCGTCTCGGGGGCCGTCCCGGAGAACCGGGCGCTCACGGGGGGCCCCGCATGAGCGCGGCACCCGCTGGACGCGGCTCGTGGCTTCACGGGCAACTCCGCGCCTTCCTGACCGGCGTCATGTTTCTGACGCGTCTGCCGTGTCCTTCCTGGGTCGGCCACGACGCCGACTACCTGGCCCGGTCCACGCCCTACTTCCCCGTGATCGGGCTGGGCGTGGGCCTGTTCGGCGGCGCGGCCTATGCAGGCGTCGCGCTCCTCTGGCCCCCGGTGATCGGGCTCATCGTGGCGCTGGCCGCCACCATCTGGCTGACCGGCGCCTTCCACGAGGACGGCCTCGCGGACACCTTCGATGGCATCGGCGGAGGCTGGACGGTGGACGAGATGCTGACCATCATGAAAGACAGCCGGATGGGCACGTACGGCACCGTCGCCCTCGTCCTCACACTGGCCGCCAAGCTGGGTGCGCTGGCCGTCGTAGCGCACCAAGGGACGGCCGCCGTGGTGGGCGCCCTGGTGGCAGGCCATGTGCTGGGGCGCTGGTCGAG
>JBCDJV010000141.1:0-5966 GCA_038747425.1 Bacteroidota bacterium | reverse complement strand
GCACGCCGAGGGCCACCCGGCGCTTCTGGAGGCGCAGCCCGTTGGGCAGGACCCGGTCGTCGAGCAGCGTGCCCACGGGGTCGGGGAGGGCGGCCACCTGGCGCGTGTCGGCGGCGAGAGCCTGGACGCGGGCGTCCGTGAGCGTGAGGCGGTCCAGCAGCGCGGCCGACATCCCCCGGGCCTCGGCGGCTTCGACGTCGAGGCGGTTGGCGGCCAGGATGGCAGTGGCCTGGGCCTCCAGGGTGTCGGCCAGGCGGGTCAGGGCCTCGTTCTTCTGGGCGGTGGGGGCGGTGGCCAGCACGTAGCTGGCGCGCTGGGCGTCCTCGCCCAGCTGGGCGAGGGAGGCGGTAAGCGGCATAGACGGCGGCGTCAGGCGGTGGGGGCGTGCAGGACCAGCTCGTCGCGGTGGATGACCGAGGGGCCCTGCGTGTAGCCCAGGCGGTCGGCGATGGCGTCGGACTGGAGCCCGAGGATCTGCCGGAGGGCCTGGTGGTCGTAGCGTACGAGTCCGCGCCCCAGGTCGATCCCGTCCGGCGTGCGAAGAACGACCGAATCCCCCCGTGCGAACGCGCCCTCGGTGGCGGTGACCCCCACGGGCAGGAGGCTGCGTCCGGCGTCGCGCAGGGCGCGGACGGCGCCGACGTCCAGGTGCAGCGTCCCGGTGGGGGCGGGCCCCGCCAGGATCCAGCGCTTGCGGTGGTCCAGCGACGAGCCCGTGGCCGGGAAGGCCGTGCCCACGGCGGTGCCCTCCAAGGCGCGGAGGATGACGTCCGGCGCGCGTCCGGCGGCGATGATGACGTCAGCCCCTGCCCGGCGGGCGGTGTCGGCGGCCTGGAGCTTAGTGGCCATGCCGCCCGTGCCCAGGCCGCTGGTGGGGCCGCCGGCCAGGGCGCGGATGGAGGCGTCGATGGTGTGGACCTCCGGGATCAGCTCGGCGTCGGGGTGGGTGCGGGGGTCGGCGGTGAAGAGGCCGGGCTGATCGGTGAGGAGCAGCAGCAGGTCCGCCTCGGCGAGCACGGTCACGAGGGCCGACAGGTTGTCGTTGTCGCCCACCTTGATCTCGGCAGTGGCCACGGCGTCGTTTTCGTTGACGATGGGCACCACGCCATGGTCCAGCAGCGCCCGCAGGGCGTCGCGTGCGTTGAGGTAGCGCGACCGGTCCTCAACGTCGGCCCGCGTGAGCAGCAGCTGCCCCACGTGCAGGTCGTACAGCCCGAACAGCTGCGACCACACGTGCATGAGCTGACCCTGCCCCACGGCCGCCAGCATCTGCCGCTCCGCCAGACTAGGCGTCAGGTGCGGCACCCCCAGGTGGCTCCGCCCCGCCGCGATGGCGCCACTCGTGCACACGATGACCTCGGCGCCCTGCGCCCGCGCCGCCGCACACTGCCGCACGAGGTCCACCAGGTGGGCCTTGGCCAGATGCGGCGTCCCCCCGGTGAGGACGCTGGTGCCCAGCTTGACAACAAGGCGACGGTGCATGGGAACGCGGGTGTTCATGGGCAAGGGAAGCAATGGCGTCAGGAGTATACGGCAGGACGGCCTATCGAGGCCTTCGTGCTGCGTCAAGCCCGCATTGATGGCCAGGCGCTTTCGCTTTCGCATGACCTGTGTCATCGACGTGGCACGTGTATACCTGTAGAGGCTGACGTTCCTCGTGTCTGGGGCCCGGTAGGGCGCCCAGGGTGTGCATGTTGGGTGGCCCCCTTGTTCTCCACCTGTTTATTGCACGCACCCTCATGGCCTCCCTCGATCCCCAAGCCCCCGTTCCTCTTCTCATTGCTGGCCAGCGCGATGCTGGCCTCCGCGCCCAGCCCGTGTCCACCGGTGACTTCCTCTCGGTCACCGTCGAGGACGCCTTCCGCGTCGAAACCCTCCGGTCCGATGCGCGCCCCGTGGACCTCGGCGAGGTGCCCGCCGATGCCCTGCTGGAGCTGACGCTGACGGACGGCCTGACCATCTACGCCACCGCTGGGCAGCTGCGCGAGGACCAGCAGCGCGGCGCCCTGCGCACCGGGGGCGACGGCGCGCCCAGCGACGCCCTGGTGGTGGGGCCGCGCCTCCAGCTGGGCTCGCCCACGCGTAGCCTGGCCTCCATCGGCGTCAAGGCGCTCCGGCTCCTCGGGATCGACCTGTCCGGCGACTTGGCCGAGGCGTCGGCGCTGCTCGTCGCCGAGCGGATCGAGGGCAAGCTGGACCCGCAGGCGGGCCTCTATCGGACGCCCACGCTGGACGCGGTGCGCCAGCCCGCCACCGCCGGCGATTTCTCGACCTCCGATCCGGCGCTCCTGTTTCTCCACGGCACGGCCACGAACACCTTCGGCAGCTTCGGGAGCCTCACCGAGGAGGGGTTTGCGGGCTCCTGGCGTCGCCTCCAGCAGGCCTACGGCGATCGCATCTTTGCCTTCGAGCATCGCACCCTCACCCAGAGCCCGGTCCGCAACGCGCTCGACCTGGTGGAGCAGCTGCCCGCCCGGGCCCGGCTGCACCTGGTCTCGCAGTCGCGCGGCGGGCTCGTGGGCGAGTTGCTCACGCGGGGGCACCTCGTGGATGCAGGCCTGGGGACGCCCCGGGCGCCGTTCGACGAACGTGACCTGCGCCTTTTCCAAGAGGACGAAGCGCGAGCGCAGGAGCTGAAGGACCTTCACGCGCTGAATGCCCTCCTCCAGGACAAGCAGATCCAGATCGAGCGGTTTGTCCGGGTGGCCTGCCCGGCAGGCGGCACCACGCTGGCCTCGCGCCGCCTGGACCGGTTCTTCAGCACGCTGGTCAACCTGGTGGGGCTGATCCCCGTGCTGCGGGTCAACCCGGTCTACCAGTATGTGACCGCCCTCGCCCTGGCCATCATCAAGAAGCGCACGGAGCCCGACGCGCTGCCGGGCCTGGAGGCCATGATGCCCGGGTCGCCGCTGGTCCGGGTCCTCAACAACCCTGCGGCTCGCGTCCAGGCGGCCTCCGCGCTGACCGTTCTTGCGGGCGATGTCAAAGGATCGGGCCTGTTGGGGTCGCTCAAGGTGTGGGCCGCCAACCGGTTCTACCGGGGCGATCACGACTACGTGGTGAACACCCGCTCCATGTACGGCGGGGCGCCGCGCGAGGGGGAGGCCACCTACTTCTTCGACCGCCACAAATCGGTCACCCACTTCCACTACTTCCAGAACGAGCGCACGCGGACGGCCCTGACCCAGGGCGTCCTGGGCGAGACCACCGAGGACGCCGGCTTCCGCCCCCTCACGGAGCGCCGGCGCGACGAGGCGGACGAGATCAAGCGGAGCGTGGAGGTGGTCACGCGGAAGGGCCCCCGGCGGCCGCGCCCCGTGGTGTTCGTGCTGCCCGGCATCATGGGCAGCCACCTCTCGGTGGGCCGTGACCGGATCTGGCTGGACTTCCTGGACCTAGCCCGCGGCGGCCTGCGGAAGCTGAACATCGACGCGGCGTCGGTTCAACCAGATGGGCTCGTTAGGCTTGCCTATCGGAAGCTCGTGCGATACCTGAAGCGGAGTCATCACGTCGAGCAGATGTCGTACGACTGGCGCCGCTCCGTCCGCGACGCCGCGGCTGACCTCGCGCAGCGGGTGGAGGCGCAGCTGGCGGCCACCGACCTGCCCGTGCGGCTGCTGGCCCACTCCATGGGTGGCCTGGTGGCCCGGGCCTTCCAGCTGGACCATCCCGAGGTCTGGGCGAAGCTGACCGCCCGCGAAGGCGGACGCCTCCTCATGCTGGGCACGCCCAACGGCGGGTCGTTCGTGGTGCGGGACATCCTGCTAGGCCGGGCGCGCACCATCAAGATGCTGGGGCTGCTCGACCTCGGCAGCCGCCGCCAGACGCTCATCAACCTCGTCAAGGCCTACCCGGGTCTGCTGGAGCTGCTCCCGCTGGACGACACGCACGACTACTACGCCGACGCCCTCTGGGACGAGCTGGACGCCTTTGACCCCAAGGCCCGCCCCGCCGCGGATGCCCTGGCGGCCGCCCGTGAGGTGCGGTCGGCTTTGGCCGCGCTGCCTTTCGACGCCGAGCACACCTACTACGTAGCCGGGATTGACGACGCCACGCCCATCCACCATGAGGTCGAAGGGGGGGACCTCAAGTTTTGGTCGACCGCCGAGGGGGACGGCCGGGTGCCGTGGGCCTCGGGCATCCCGCAGGCCCTGATCGAGGCGAAGCATGTGTGGTACATGAACGCCGCCCACGGCAAGATGGCAGACCACCGCCGGTCGTTCAAAGCGCTGCGCGAGCTGCTGGAGCGGGGCGCCACGACGCGCCTGGCGCAGACGCCGCCCCGCCTGCGGGCCGAGGCCGTCCGCTTCGAGGCACCCGAAGAAGAGGTCGACGTCTTCCCCACTGCCGACACGCTGGCCGCTGCCGTGCTGGGCTTCGAGCCGACGCCCGAGGACGAGCCCATGGCCGCGGCGCGGGTGCAGGTGCGCGTCACCCACGGCGACCTGGCCTATGCCCGGCACCCCGTGGTGATCGGGCACCACCAGGGCGACGGCATCGTGAGCGCCGAGGGGCAGCTGGACCGTTACCTGGATGGGCGCCTGACCGAGCTGCACCGGATGGACCTCTACCCCGGGGCCGTGGGCACGGCCGAGGTGGTGCTGGACGATCGCTTCGTGCACCCACCGGGCGGGGTCATCGTGGGGCTGGGGCCCTTCGGCGAGCTGACCCAGGGGCACCTGGCTGACAGCTACACTCAGGGCGTCTTGCGCCTGGCCGTAGAGCGGGCCAACCACGCCCGCGCCCACGAGGCGCCCTCCGCTGATGAGACCGAAGACACCGCCGCCGTGCGTGCCAACGGACTCTCCACCATCCTGGTTGGGAGCGGCTTTGGCGGACTGACGCTGCGGGAGTCCATCCGCGCCATCCTGCGGGGGGTGGAGCGAGCGAACGAGCGTCTCCGGCAGTTCGAGTCTGAGATCCCCGCCATCACCCACGTCGAGATCATCGAGCTGTTCGAGGACCGGGCCATCCAGGCCCAGCGCGTGGTTTTGGACCTGGCCCGCCGGGCTGGGGCCGCGTTCGAGGCCGAGAGCCCCCATCTCCAGCGCACCCGTGGGGCCCGGCGGGTCCTGGGCGAGCAGGATGAGTCGTCCTGGTGGCACCGCCTCCGGGTAGTGGCCGAACGCGACCATGAGCGTGGCGGCAGGCGCCTCGTCTACACCTCGCTGACTGCGCGTGCGCGGGCCGAAGTCGAGAGCCAGCCCCTGGACCACCGTCTCGTACGCTTGGTGGTGGATCAAGCCTCGCAGCATGCCACGTGGCACCCGCAGGAGGCTGAGGCTATCTTCCAGCTCCTGCTCCCCTCGCGCTTCAAAGACCTGCTGGCCGATCGGCCCAACCTGCTGTGGATCGTGGACAACACCACGGCGGCCTACCCCTGGGAGCTGATGCACACGCCCTCGCTGGGTGAGGCCCGCCCTCTAGCTGTGCAAGCCGGTATGCTGCGGCAGCTGCAGGTGGTGAACCCGCGGGGAGTGGGTGCGCCAGGGCCGGCCCCCAAGGTGTTCATCGTGGCCGACCCGAAGAGCGCGTTCGCGCCGCTGCCAGCGGCCCAGGAGGAAGGGCGGCAGGTCGAGGCGCTGTTCAGGGAGCGTCGCTACACGGTCTCGCCGCCGCTGATCCATAGTAAGGCGCTGCCCATCGTGAGCCGTCTGCTGGTGGAGTCCTATCAGGTGCTGCACCTGGCGGGCCATGGGGTGGTCAACTATCGCCCTGATGACGCCAAACCGGACGAGCCGCCCGTGACGGGCATGGTGCTGGACGGCGCCTTTCTGACGCCCCCCCTGATCGACCAGATGGAGTACGTGCCCGACCTCGTGTTTCTCAACTGCTGCTACCTGGGCCGGGCCGAGGCGGAGCACGAGGCGCTCTGGCGGCAGCGGTACCAGCTGGCGGCCAACCTGGGGATGCAGTTCATCCGGAAGGGCGCGCGTGCTGTGGTGGCGGCCGGCTGGGCCATCCAG
>JBCDJV010000140.1:0-6134 GCA_038747425.1 Bacteroidota bacterium | reverse complement strand
GCAGAGCCTGGTTGGATTTGAATGTCGAAGCCGGCGTTGAGGGTTTCGGAGCGGGTGGACCAGCGGAGGTGGACGCGCTGCTGGTGGTCGGTGAAGACGTCGAAGGCGGTGAGTTCGACGGGGAGGATGGCGCCATCGAGGTCGACGGCGGGCAGGTCGTCCCCCATCTCGTCCGCGTCGTCGCCGCGGTTGTTGGTGTCGCCTTGGCCGAGCTGGCCTTCGGTGTTACGGCCCCAGCACTTGACTGAGCCATTATCGAGCAGGGCACAGGTATGATTCTCACGGACATCGAGGTCGATGGCGTTGCGCCCGGTGCCCAGGGCGACGGCGGGCAGGTCATCGCCCATCTCGTCCGCATCATCGCCGCGGTTGTTGGTGTCGCCCAGGCCCAGACGGCCGTTGCCGTTGCCTCCCCAGCACTTGAGGTCGCCGTTATCGAGCAGGGCACAGGTGTGACTGCCCCCGGCTTCGACGGCGGTGGCGGTACGTCCGGTGCCCAGGGCGACGGCGGGCAGGTCATCGCCCATCTCGTCCGCGCCGTCGCCACGAGCATCGGTGTCGCCCAGGCCCAGGCGGCCGTTGGTCCCTGGGCCCCAGCACTTGAGGCTCCCGTCGTCAAGCACGGCGCACGTAATGCTGCCGACCGAGACGGCGGTGGCGGTGCGCCCCGTGCCGAGGTTGATGGCGGGCAGGTCATCGCCCATCTCGTCCGCGTCGTCGCCGCGGTTGTCGTCGTCGCCCAGGCCCAGGCGGCCGTTGTTGTTGCTGCCCCAGCACTTGAGGCTGCTGTCGTCCAGCAGGGCGCACGTGTGGAGGTTGCCAGCTATGATGGCCGTGGCGGTGCGTCCGGTGCCGAGGTCCACGGCGGGTAGATCGTCCCCCATCTCGTCCTCGTCGTCGCCGCGATCGTCGGTGTCGCCAAGACCGAGCTGGCCGTCGGTGTTACGGCCCCAGCACTTGACTGAGCCGTTGTCCAGCAGCGCGCACACGTGGTGGATGCCGGCGCTGATGGCGGTGGCGGTGCGCCCTGTGCCGAGGTCGATCGCGGGCAGATCGTCCCCCATCTCATCTGGATCGTCGCCCAAGTGGTCGGTGTTACCCGCGCCGAGGCGACCGTTGTCGTTACTGCCCCAGCACTTGACAGAGGCATCGTCCAGCAGGACGCACGTGTGGCTGCCCCCTACGGCGAGGGCGGTGGCCGTGCGCCCCGTGCCCAGGGCAATGGCAGGTAGATCGCCTCCCATCTCGTCCGGGTCATCGCCGCGGCGACGGGTGTCTCCCTGGCCCAGGCGACCGTTGTCGTTACTGCCCCAGCACTTGACGGTGCCGTCATCCAGTAAGGCGCACGTGTGGGCGCCGCCAGCGCCCACCACCTGGGCTTGTACAGGTTCAGCGAACACCGCCAGCAGGGCCAGCAAGACGGCTCCTATCAGCAGAGGAGCCTGCGGGTGAGCCACACAGGGGCGAGCTGGGAAGCCGCCAGGGAGGGTCGAGGGCGAGCGGAAAAACATGTCGGTGTAGAGGAAAAAAAGCGGGGCGAACGCCAGCTGAGGCCACACCGGGCCGCGCAGCGCAGACAATCCTTCGCTCTACACCTCTGACAAAGGGCGTGCCACCGACCCGCACGCGCCTTTACAAGCCCTTAGTGCTCTGTCAAGCCCTTACCGGCTTTCCACGCCGCGAATGCGGTCTAGCGTGGCTCGGTCCACCCGGATAGCGATGCTGAACTTCGGAGGCACCATATCGGGCACGTCGTATTGCACGGCCGTCCCCATCACGAGGGCCGTCTCTGTGGAGGAGAGGCCGTACTCGGATTCGAGCCACCGGGCCATGTCTGAGGTTGCTCTCGTGATCGCTTGATCAAGCGACCCTGCGATACCGAGGCTCGATAGGTAGGCCTCGGTCTCTACCCGGGGGACCGTGCGAAACCGGTACCGGAGCACGTCCACCGTGAAGGTGATGGCCATGGTCGTCTCGAGGGCATCGCCGGTGAGCTCCCCATCCCCCTGGACGGCATGCCCGTCCCCGAGGTAGAGGTACGCCCCCTCGGCGCCTACCGGCAGGTAGACCGTAGCGCCCTCCCGGACCTCGATGAACTCCATGTTGCCACCCCACGACCCGGCATCGCGGGAGCTGAGCCGCTGGCCGCCTCCCGGCGCCACGGCGACCGATCCGAGGAACGGCGTGAGCGGGACCTCATAGTCCGCGAGCGCAGGCGTCGGCTCCTGGAGACGAGCCACACCGCGCTCGGTATCCAGCGTCCATTGGATGAGGTTGCCCTCAATCTCCCGGTCGCGCAGGTAGGCGGGGTCCAGCACGTTCGACTGGAGGGCGTCGCCGCTGAAGGCCCAATCACGGTTGAGCCGGACCTGCAGCAGGTGGACGGCTAGGATGTCGCCCGGCAGGGTGCCCTCCACGTAGAACGGCCCCGTGAGCGGATTGCCGCCCTCCGTCACCCGGTTGCCCTGCTCTCGGTAGCCTCCGGTGGACCAGCCGGCGCCGTCCACCGAGGTGGTCCGCACGGTATCCCCGGCAAAGATGCGGAGCGCGGGCTCAGCGTCCGATGACAAGAGGCGGTAGTATGCTGCAGGTTCATGGCTGAACGCGCGTGGCGTGGCTGGGGGGCGGTAACGCTGGGCCGACCAGGTGCGGGTGCGCCGACTCGTCACGATGTCACCCGCGATCTGGTCCCCGTCGATGGTGCCGGACCACGCGTAGCTGCCCACCTGGAAGGAAATCGCGCCACGCTCCACGGCGCTCGCGAACGCCCGTCCGTAGACGCGCCCGCGCACCGAGTCGCCATCCGCGACGAGCTGAACACGCTGGGGCGTGGGGTCGCCGTCCATGTAGAACGTCCAGTCGCCTGCGGCGGCTTCGGCAGAACTGGACTGGCTGAGCGCCACGCTGGGACACAGCAGGACGAGCAGAGAGAGGAGCAGGCTTCGCATGAGGGGAGGGGATGAGGGTAGGGGACGCTTAATCGACCCGGAGGCTCTTCACGGGGTCCGCCGAGGCGGCCCGGAGGCTCTGGATGCTAACGGTCAGGAGGGCGGTGACAAGCAGGGCCGCTGCGGACAGCGCGAAGACCCACGGTGTGAGCGGGGCATGGTACGCGTACTCCTGCAGCCATGCTTGCACGGCCAGGTACGCGAGCGGCGCCGCCAGCAGGACGGCGACCCCCACCAGCTTGAGGAGATCCACCGACAGCAGCTGCACGATGCTGGTCACCGAGGCGCCGAGCACCTTGCGCACGCCGATCTCGCGGGTGCGGCGGGCCACCATGAAGGCCGTCAGGCCCAGGAGCCCCAGGCAGGCAATCACCAGGGCGAGGCCGGTGAAGACGGTGAACAGACGCTGGAGCTGCGCCTCGCTGGTGTACACGCGCTCGTACGTCTCATCCAGGAACGAGTAGCTGAACGGAAACGCGGGCGAGAACGTGTTCACCGTGGCCTCCATGTGGTCGAGGACTGCCGGGAGCTGCTGGGGCGACACCTTGACGAGCACCTGGGTGAACCAGCTCCGGTCTTGGTACAGCGCGAGCGGCCCGATCGGGTAGCGGAACGACAGGAAGTGGTAGTCCTTCATGACCCCGATGACCTGCATCGGACGGCCGTGCATCTCGAAGGTCTTGCCCAGCGGCTCCGTCCAGCCCACCTGGCGCACCAGCGTCTCGTTGACCAGGACGCCTTCGGCGGCATCGGTGGACCGCTCGCCGGTGAACGCCCGGCCCGCGACCAGGTCGAGGTCCAAGAGGTCCACGAACCCCTCCTGCACCGGCATGTTGTAGACGGCCACCGGGTTTTCGTCCGGGAGGCCCTCCCAGGTGCGCACCGTGCTCTGGCCGGTGATCCGGTTGGGATGCGAGCGGGCGGCCGTCACCCCTTGGACGCCCGGATGGGCCAGCAGCGCCTCTTTGAGCGCCGGGTACTGGGCCCGCGCGGCGCGGTCGTCCAGGCGGATGGCCACCACGTGGTCACGGTCGATGCCGGTGGCGCTCGTCGTGAGGAAGTCTACCTGCCGGTGCAACACCAGGGTGCCCACCAGCAGTACAGCGGTGATCGCAAACTGCGTCACCACCAGCGCGTTGCGCAGCCCCTGGCGCCCGAGGCGCGGATCGCCGTGGCCCTTCATCGCACTCACCACGTTGCTCTGGGTCAGGCGCAAGGCCGGGTAGGCCCCCGCCAGCACGCCCACGAGCACCGCCAGCCCGAGCCCACTCAGCCAGAACCCAGGGGTGGCACCCAGCAAGAAGGGCTGCCCGGTGATGGCCTGCACCACGGGCTGCAGGGCGAGCACCAGCACCACCGAGAGGCCGAACGCTAGCAGGGCCAGCAACACCCCCTCGGCCATGAACTGCAGGGCCAACTCCACGCGGTGGGCGCCCATCACCTTGCGGACGCCCAGCTCGCGTACCCGGGTGAGGGCCTGGGCCGTGGCCAGGTTGACGTAGTTGATCCCCGCCAGGAGCAGGATCAGCAGCCCGATGGCGCTGAAGAGGTAGAGGTACCGGAGGCTCCCCCGGGGCCCCAGCTCGAAGTTGAGGTGGGAGTGCAGATAGAGGTCCGTGAAAGGCTGCGCATAGTAGATGGAGATGCGCTCGGGGTTCTCCGCGTAGAACGGCAGGCCGGCCAGCTTCTCGCGGGCGAGGGCCACGAGCTTGTCGGCCAGGGCGGCCCGGTCCGCGCCGGGCTGGAGACGCACGTAGGTGTAGTAGTTGCTGCTGTCCCACTCTGGTCCCGTCACGTCATCGCGGTAGCTCTCCAACGTCACGATGGAGACGAGGTACTGGAATTGGATATGACTGTTTGGGGGCGGATCGTCCACCACGCCCGTGACGATCAGCTCACCCTGGTTGCGCCGCTGGACATAGGAGAGGGTCTGGCCCAGGGGGTCGGCGTCGCCAAAGAGTTGGGTGGCCAGGTTCTGCGTCAGCACGATGCTGCCGGGCTCCGCCAGGGCCGTCTGCGGGTCGCCCCGGAGCAGCTGGAAGCTGAAGAGCTGGAAGAACGCCTGCGTAGCCAGCATCCCCTCCTCGTAGCGCAGCGCCCCCTCCTGGCCCAGGGCCGCCTCCATCGGGTACACCTGGACGGCGTCGATGACCTCGGGGAAGGTGGCGGGGAGCGCTTCGACGAGCGGGCCCGGCGTAACGGCGTAGTGGTTCTGTCCGAAGTAGTCTGGGCTACCCGGCTCCTCCTTAACAATGCGGACCAGGTCCGCCGCGTGCGTGTGGAAGGTGTCGTAGCTGCGCTCGAAGCGCACGAAGGCCGCGATGAGCAACACACACGTCAGCCCTACCGTGAGGCCTGCCAGGTGGATGGCGCTGTAGCCAGACTGCGTGCGTAGCGTGCGCAGCGCCACCCGGAGGTGGCTCTGGCCGAGCGCCAGACGAGCGGCCACGGCTTCGCGGAGCGTGCCCTCCCGCTGCTGCTTACGCCAGAACACCTTGCGGTACTCGGTCTCGACAGCCCCGAACGCCCCCAGCTCCTTCTGCGCCCGGTGAAAAGCCTCGGCCTCGTCGACCCCGTTGGCCACCAGGGCTGCAGTCTGGTCGCGCAGATGGCGTTCCAACTCATCAAGGTCCGCCGCCGAGAAGGCTGGGTTATGGGTGAGACTGCCGCGCCAGGCCGCGATGGCCGTGTCAAGGTGGAAGCGAGGGGGCATGGGGGTATGAGGGTATGTAGGGTGTGAGGGAGGCGGGGTATGAGGGGTCTTCACACTCACTCATACCGCAGCGTATCGATCGGGTCGGCGAGAGCGCTGCGGGCGGCTTGGGAGCTGACCGTGGCGAGGGCGATCAGGAGCGCGGCCGCCCCAGCCAGCAGGAACAGACCGGGGCCCAGCGGGATCTGGTAGGCGAAGGCGTCTAGCCACTCGCGCATGGCGAAGTACGCCACCGGCGCGGCGATGACGAAGGCCAGGCCCACCAGCAACACGAAGTCCTTGGACAGCAGCACCATGAGGCTGGACACACTGGCCCCCAGCGCTTTGCGGATGCCCACCTCCTTGGTGCGCTGCTCAGCCGCGTAGGCGGCCAGCCCAAACAGCCCAAACGAGGCAATCAAGAACGCCAACACCGTGAACAAACCGAACAGCTCACCCAGGCGCAGGTCCTGGCGGTGCAGCGCGTCGAAGCG
>JBCDJV010000139.1:0-6569 GCA_038747425.1 Bacteroidota bacterium | reverse complement strand
CGGAGGTCAGGCGCGGGTGTACTGAAGCCACCCACTGTCCTCGGTGTAGTCCTCGACGACGGCCGGCTGCAGCGGCGTGCCCACGCGGGTGACGAGCGCATCGACGTCCTGGCGGAGCACCGTCAGCGCGTTCGAGATGAGGTCGCTGTGGAAGCCACGGCTGCCCAGGTCGATGGTGAACTCCATCGTGATGACGCGGCCCAGCAGCTGCCCTAGATCCACCAGCTTGCGCTGCGGCAAGGAGAGATCCACGTTGAAGTTGAGCGTGTCCTTGAAGTACTCAGCGGCACGGCTCGTGAGCGCATACGAGCTGAGGAAGGCGTGCAGGTTGGTCTCCTTGCTCCGACGCATGAGCTTGAGGATGCCCTCCGAGATCTGCTGGTACAGAATATCGTTGGAGCCTTCGAAGATCTGGAAGGGCCGCGAGTCCACGGTGGAGCGCCCCGCGATGTGGTCGAGGCGGTAGCCCTTCGCACCGGTGAGCTGCAGCAGGGACTGCGAGGCTTCCTGCATGAAGTCCGTGACGACCGTCTTGATGGCGTTGGCCGGGATGGACTCCGTGGCCAGCTCGCGCTCGGTGCTGGCATGCTCGCTCGCGTAGGCGCACATGGCTGAGCACGAAGTGTAATAGGCCTGAAGGCGAGCCAGCCGCTCCTTGACCTGGTCGTAGTTAAAGAGGCTCTGCCCCCCCACGTAGCGCTCACGGCAGTGCTGCACCGCCTCGTCCAGCATGCGACGCAGATAGCCCATGCCCATGCCCGGGAACTGCATCCGGCTACGGTGCAGCAGGTCCAGCATCATCTTGATGCCCGTGGTCTTGGGCTCCAGCCGCTGCACCGCCGGGACGCGGACGTTCACGCGGTTACGGCCGTACGGGATGAAATAGAGGCCGAGGTTGTTGAAGTACTCTTCCACCTCGATGTGCTGCTCGGGCTGCTGGGCATCGCAGACGAAGAAACCCACATCACGCCCCAGATTGCCCTGAGCGTCGCGCTCACGGGCCGTGAGCAACCAGAAGTCCGCCATGCCGGTGAGGCCGGCCCACTGCTTCGTGCCTTGGATGACGTAGGCGTTGCCCTCCTGCGTGAAGCTGGTCTGCATGGACAGGGCATCACTGCCGTACTCCGGCTCCGTGATCATAAGTCCACCCAGCGCTTTGTCCTGCAAGAACCGCCGGAACGCCTCGGCCTTCACATCCTCCTGGCCGTACTTGGAGACAGGCTGCAAGAAGAGCGCGCCGTTGATCCCCATGGTTAACGAGAGGGCCAGCGACTCGTAGGACGACGCCTCTAGCACCGACAAGCACTCGCTCACCTTGGCCCCACGGCCTCCGTAGGTCGCTGGGATGAACACCGATAGCGGCGTGCACGACTGGACCTGGCGCATCAGAAACGACGGAAACCCACGCTTCAGGCTCTGGGCATCCAAGTCGAGCCGACGCCGAAAGGCCGTGCGAAGCGTGTCCTTGTATCGGTCGATGTAGGTCGAGAAGTCCACCGAACTAGCGATCGTATCCGACAGGTAAGAGGCAATACTCATGAAGGTAGATGGTAGATAGCGGAGCAGACCCTCTCCCACCGCGCGTCTGCAGGCGGGGTTGATGCGACGCTCCATGATGGATGGCGTCGGGTTACACCCTAGAAGATACGCAAAGGTCCGTTCATTCTTGCTCAGCCTGTAACTTATTGACACGTAATCACTTGCCACAAGACGTGCACAGAGGCCCGTCGATCCGCAGAGCGGCCAGGGCCCAGCCGCTCCCTGCGCGCGCAGTACCTGGGGCGGTCACCGCATAGGGGGGCTCCCGATCGTCCGACGGGACGCTGGCCCCCTTCGACACGATGCGGGCGCCCTCGCTGGGTGGGGCATGACCTAGGTAGGTCCGCTAGCTCGTGTACTATACACACAGAGTCGGTCTTAGGCCTGTCCCGATGGGGGACGAAGTGGGTCCTCGCTCAACACGCTGTCCCAGCTATCACCCGCCCCTGCCATGGTCTTGTCGCGCTCGTGTCTCCTTCCTCTCCTGCTGCTGACCGCCAGCCTCATCGGTGGAGGGCCTGCTTTGGCCAGCCCTCAAGCGGAGCCAGACGCCCAGCGTTCCGATGAGCCGGACCGGAGGCTGCGTATTCTGGGCGTCCAACCGGACACCGTGCAGGCAGGGGGGTCCCTGACGCTGCTACTCCAAACGGGCGACAGCCCCTACTCCAGCTGGCGGCCCGACACCAGCCTGCTGCGCCAGGCCTATGTGACCGTTGGCGGACGCTCCGCCTGGGTACTGGACGTAGACCAAGCGCCTCAGGCCCGGCCCTGGCGCGGGCAGCTCGAGGTACGCGTTCCCGTACCCGATTCCTTCTACACCTGGGCCCGCGTGGGCCTCACCTACGGCGCCGACAGCGTATGGGCCCGCGGCCCGTATGTCCAGCCGCCTCGCCTGAGGGCCCCGCACTCGGCGTGGATCACCCGAGGGGCCCCCACCGTCTTGGCCTTCGACGGCTCGTTTGAGCGCCTCGCTGATCAGCTCCTACCCAGCGACCTGGCCGTCTACTTCGACGGCGAGGAGGTGCCCGTGCTGAGCGTCACGCCCGCGGGTCTCGAGGTGGCGGTGCCGGCTTCGCTGGCACTCTTTGCTCAGCCCGAAGTGCGGGTGGCGTGGCGTACGGGGTACGGGTATCAGCCAACACCCGCCCTGACCGGCTGGCGGGTGAGGCCCCCCGTCGGCGTGATGGCAGGCGGGCTGTTCGTCCTGCTCCTTGCACTCGGCCTGGGCGGCGCTGTGATGCGCGCGCGCCGACGGGAACGCGATGAGCCAGATGAAGACACCGCCCCGGCTCTGCCCGGCCCCCGCGAGGGTGGGACGGCCCCCTTTTGGCCTGTCCCGGCCGTCCCAGACGCTCTCCTCGACGCGGTCCAGGAGCAGGCCTGCGTGCTCTACGCAGGCGCCGGCTTGAGCGCTCGCTCGGGCTACCCCGTGTGGCCACGCTTCGTGGACCGGCTTCTGGCCTGGACGCTGGAGCAAGAGATCGTGGAGGCCGAGTTCGGCGCCTCCCTCCAGGCCTCGCTGGAGGCGGGCGAGTCTGACCGGGTGGTGGACGCCCTCGTCAGTGCCGTGGAGGCCTACCGGGGCTCTACGCCGAAAGGCCATCCCTCGGCCCAGGACGCGCTGCAGGCGTTTCTACGCTACCAGTTTCTGGCCGAGGACCGCTTCCCCTCGCCCACCCACCTCACGCTGAGCCGCCTACCACTGGCGGCGGCCCTCACCACCAACCTCGACCCCCTGATCGAGGAGATGTACGTGCGCGCCGAGGGCACGCCGCCGCCCGTCTTCACGGCTCGCGACGCCTCGGGCCTGAAGCAGGCCCTGCAGGAGCGAGACCGGTTCATCCTCAAGCTCTATGGCGACCTCAACGTGCCGGACAGTGTGCTCCTGGCCCCGGCGCAATACCTGGAGGCCATGCAGGCCAACGAAGGGTTTGCGGAGTTTATGAACACGCTGTTTGTCTCCCGCACCCTATTCTTCGTGGGCGCTAGCCTGGACGGCATCCTGACCTACCTGGACGAGATCAAGCTGCGCAGCTCTACGCGACGGCACTATGCGCTGGTGGCTGTCCAAGGCACGGCCTGGCGTGTCAAGGCTGAGCAACTGGGGCGCCGCTACGGCATCGAGGTCCTCCCCTACACCGAGACGGAGCCGGATCACCCCCAGGTGGACGCCTTTCTCGATGCCCTCACCGCCGCGGTAGAGGCTCGCCCGACCCGCGCTCCCGCCGGCGCCCCTGCGCATGCCCAGACGCGGGCGATGACACGGCTCCAGCGCCTCACGCTCGAGCACATCGGTCCCTTCGAATCTCTGGAGCTAGAACTGGACCTACACTGGAACATCCTGCTGGGGAACAACGGGGTCGGAAAATCCACCATCCTAAAGGCCATCGCCCTGGGCCTGAGCGATGCCAAGGCGCACCCCTACGCAGAGCGGCTGCTCCAACAGGGGCAGGACCGCGGCGTCATCACGCTCACCACCACCAGCGGCACGGCCTACGTCACTGAGCTGGTGCGGGGCGCCGAGTCGGTGGCGGTCCGCAGCTCCTCCGGGCACGTGCTCCTGGCCGAGGGCTGGCTAGCCCTGGGTTTCCCACCCGCCCGGACCGTGGGGTGGCGCCCCGTAGACGGCCCACAGGTATCCCGTGAGCGCATCCGGAGCCGTCCCGACGACCTGACCCCACTCCTCGATGGTGAGCCTGACCCCCGGCTCGACAAGCTCAAGCAGTGGCTGGTCAACCTCGACTACCGCATCACCCGGCAGGGCCCGGAGGCCCCCGAGATCCAGCTGCGGGAGGACTTTTTCCAGACCGTGCTCCACCAGCTGACAGGCGGCCTAGAGATGGCCTTCAACCGGGTGGACACCGTGACCGGCCGCGTCATGATCCAGACCGCTGACGGCGAGTTGCCCATGGAGGCCGTCAGCCAAGGCACCGCCTCGTTGCTGGGCTGGGTGGGCGTCTTGATACGCCGCCTGTACGAGTTCTACGAGGGACGCCCCACCCCCCGGCACGAGTACGCCCTCGTGCTGGTCGACGAGTTGGACGCCCACATGCACCCGGCGTGGCAGCAAGCCCTGATCCAACGGCTGGCCGACCTGTTCCCCGAGGTACAGTTCCTGGTGACCACGCACTCCCCCCTCATCGTGGCCGGCCGGCCCGCCGAACAGATCTACCGTTTCGCACGCACCGATGAAGGCGCTGTGGACCTGCTCCCGCGGTCTGACGACATGACCATGGGCCGAGCGGATCAGATCCTAACGAGCCGCCTCTTTGGGCTGGACTCCACGCTAGACGGCGAGACGGAAGCCCTCATCGAACAATACCGAGCCCTGGAGGCCAAGCCGGAGTCGGCCTGCACCGAAGAAGACCGCATGCGCCTCCGCGACCTGCGGCAGGCCCTGGATTTCCGCATCCCCCCACCCTCCGAGACACCGACGGTCCGGCATGCCCAGCAGATCATCGACCTCATGCTGAAGCAGCAGATGCACCAGGCGTTCGGCGCCGACACGCCCGAACTGGCCAACCAACTCCGGAACTCGGCCCACAAGCTCCTCGAAGACATCGACATCAAACGCTCCGTCCGATGATCCGCATCGACTTTGACCCCGCCCACCTGGATGACGATCTCCGCGCCGAGTGGGACGCCTGGATGAAACGCGCCGAGCGCGCCACCCGCCAGCTGATCCAGAAGTGGCTCGCCGAGGGTACGCTGACCAGCAAAGACTTCAACTCGGCCATCTGGCGTGACCTGAAGGGCTGGCTGAGCCGCCACGTCTTCCACGGCAAGTGCGCCTACTGCGAAAAGCTCATCGGCGACGATGTGGAGCTGGACGGCGAGCACTACCGCCCCAAGGCCGGGATCAAATACAAAGACGGCGCGCCTGTGCAAGTGGAAGACTGGGCGGGCACACCCATGGAGCACCCCGGCTATTTCTGGCTGGCGTACCACTGGAAAAACCTGTTGCCCTCCTGCAAATCGTGCAACCAGGGGCGTGGCAAGATGAACCAGTTTCCCACGAAGGACCGGCGCCATGCCTATCTGCCCCGTCTTGCTGACGCCATCCTGGAGGCCCTGCGGACCGAGGCGGACTGCGCCTGCTCACTGCTCGACCTGCTGGACCCCGAGACCCTGGACGCCGAGGAAGAACGGCAACTGCTGCACCCCTACTTCGACGTGCCCACGGACCACCTGGGCTTTGGCGCCGCAGGCATCGAGTACGAGATGTCCGAGCGCGGCAAGCTGTCGATCAAGGTCCTGCGCCTGCACCGGGACACCCTGCGCCGCCACCGCAGCATCGCCCAGGCGACGGCGCTCAACACGTTTATGCTCAACTTCATGGCCCACCTCCAGGCCATCCAGCTCAACCCTCCGCCCGGCCTAGACCCCGAGGGCGTACGGCAGGAAGCCGTCAAGCGCGGCTGGGCCTCCGTGGAGCCGTACACCAGCGGGCAGCAGCCCCACAGCGCAGCGGTGATCTCCTACATCGATATGACGCTGAACCAGCGGCTGCCGGCGGATTGACGCCCCGTGCATAGCCGTGTGCGCGTCCGAAGGGGCTGATTTTGCTGCACATCCGTCGACCGGCAGAAAGGCGTCCCCACAGCGCAGGTCGCGAGAGATCGTTGTATGTTGTCCACCTGTTCCTTCCCACAAGCTCAGGTTGCCCCATGCCTGCCCGACTCGTTGCTGCGCTGCTGCTTTTCTTTGCGATAGGCGTCAGCGCCTGCTCTGACACCATGGTTTCGTCGTCGCCAGACGATGAGATGCCTCCTGCCACCAATACCCCGACGGTCGGCAGCGCGTTGAACAGCTTTGGCTTTGCGGTCATCGCGGATGGGTTCAGCCTGGACGAAACGTATGTGCTCGATTTTTCGGGAGATACCCTGTCGCTGGGCCTGGCCGTGACCGACTATCAGGGCGGGACGGCATCGCTTGAGCTCTACGGCGCAGGCGATGCCCTGCTTTACCAGAAGGACCTCGGCCGCAACGTTGCTCAGGGGACCGAGCAGGTGGCGGCACAGCCCGAGCGG
>JBCDJV010000138.1:0-7018 GCA_038747425.1 Bacteroidota bacterium | reverse complement strand
GGATGAAGAAGGCGAAAACGAGCGCTGGAGGTGCCAGGCTAGGCGCCTGAGGAGCGCGGGGCCGCGCCCCGGGCGACGAAGGCAACGCCGCCTGGCGCCTCCAGAGCCGTTTGCAGCCCTTCACCGGCCATGCATAGTCAGCCTCTGAATGTCAGTAAATCCGCAGCGAGGGCGACGGGTCGGCCAGGAAGGCCACGCGGGCGGCTTCGTCGTCCATCTGCTCCAGCGCTTCGGCCAGGGCCCGCTTGTCGGCGTCGATCTTGATCCGCTGGAAACGTGCGGGCAGGTCCTCGGGCTCTACGCGGAGCGCTACGGGCCGCTTGCCCGCCGTTTGCAGCTTGACCTTGCCCAGCGTGGTCTGGTGCTCGGTCTCGCCGCGCTCCATCATGGCCACCAGCAGGCGCTCCTTGAGCCGCCGCGCGATGTTCTCCTGCGTCTTGCGCAGCCGACCGAGGCGCTGCTCCTCCTCCTTGATGGCCGCCGCCGTCACCTCCGCCTGCCGGATCACCGCGATGTACCCCTCCACCTTGTCCGCCCGCATCTCCAGCAGGTCGGCATAGGTGGCCTCCAGCTCCGGCGTGATCTCCCCGCCCGCCTCGATCAGGGCGGTCTCAAAGTCCCGGAGCCGAGCGTCAATCTCGTACAAGCTAAGCCGCGCCATATCCCCGCCGTGATTCAAAACCCAGGTTCGTTTTGCCTTTTTCACTACCCATTTTTCACGGTGCCTTTCACTCGTACTTGGCTGGCACGTTGTCACCGGGGATGGAGGCCTCGATGAACTCACGGATGTGCTCGTTGGACGAGGCCAGGTCCTCCTGACGCAGGTACATCATGTGCCCGCTGCGGTAGCCCTCAAACCGCATCCGGTCTTTCAGCTTGCCGGAGGGATCGATATTCCACATGGTGAACTTGGCCGAGAAGTAGTCCGTGGCGCCGTCGTAGTAGCCCGCCTGCACGAGGACGTGCAAGAACGGATTTTGCGCCATGGCTTGCCGAAGCTGCTCGCCGGTGTTGTCACCGTCGCGGTTCCAGGGGCGGACGGGGCCGAACAGGTTGTACTGGAGGTCGGTCTGGAAGCCGAGTTCGTCGCGCAGGTAGTGGTTGATGGCGGGCGCGAAGGCGTGGTTCCAGGAGGTCAGCTCGGCCGGGTAGTCGTACCGCTCGCCCGCGTTGGTGCGGTCGATGCCTTTGTAGCGCGAGTCCAGCCGCCCGATGGTGAACCCTTCATCGCGCAGCAGCTCCTTCCAGAACGCCGAGACGGGTACCGCCAGGTTGTAGTCGAGCACGAACTGCACGTCCAGCCCCGAGTACCGAGCGGCCTTCTGCGCAATGTTCTGCCGCCGCGCCTCGTCCAGGAAGCCACCGTGCGCCAAGGCCGGCAGATACTCCTCGATGGCGAAGGTCTCCGCCTCATCCAGCACGGCCATGAGGTCCTGGCTCTGGAGATCGGCTGGCAGCTGGTTGTGGTACCACGCGGCGGCCGTGTAGTACGGCAGCTTGAGCACTTCGGAGCGTGCCGAGGTGGTGGGCGTCTCCAGGCCCAGGCCCGTGGGCGAGACCAGGATGACGCCGTTCAGGTAGGTCCAGTGCCGGTTCTGGAGCGCCCCTGCTAAGCCCGAGACGCGCGTGGTGCCGTAGCTCTCGCCAATCAGGTACTTGGGCGAGGTCCACCGCTCGTGGCGCGAGATGAAATTGGAGATCCAGTCCGCCAGGTAGGCGATGTCTTCGTTGACGCCGAAGAACTGCTCGCGCTCCCCGCCCTCCATCATACGCGAGAAGCCGGTGTTAACGGGGTTGACGAACACGATGTCCGCCACGTCCAGGATCGAATGGGGGTTGTCCCGCACGCCGTACGGCTGCACCGGGTACCCCTCCTCGTCGATGATCAGGTTCTTGGGGCCGGTGTAGCCGATGTGCATCCAGAGCGAGCCAGAGCCGGGCCCCCCGTTGAACGAAATAACCAGCGGACGGCGCGTCCGGTCCTCCACGTCGGTCCGCACATAGTACGTGTAGAAGAGCGAGGCGGTGGGGTGTCCGTGGTCTCCAAAGACGGGTTGCGTGCCGACCGTAGCCGTGTAGGGCACCCGCTCGCCCTTGATCGTCACCTCGTGCTCGGTGGTGATGGTGGTATCGACGGGCAAGCTGCGCATCTGGCCGTGCGCCGTCCCCACAAGGAGCAGCAGCAAGGAGGCTGTGAGGAGACGGAGCGCAGGCTGAACGGTGAACGAAGAGAAGGACATGGGCAAAGAAGGGTGAGCGGTGGAGATGGGGTGCGCTCAAGGTAACACGTGCCCCCCAGAGTGTCGACCACCAGCCTAAGCCTAGCCGCTGCAGGTTACGCGGGTTGGGACCGTACGTCTGAAGACGAGCCTCTTCACCTTCACGCCTCTGGTCATGACTCGTCTTTGCCGGTCTGCTGGCCTGCTTGCGCTCCTTGTGCTGAGTGCCGGGTGCGCCGAAACCCATCTGCTGGCCCCATCCCGCTCACCCCGAGCGCTCCCCGTCCCTCCCGAGCGGATGTCGCCTGCGGTGCAGCAGGTGCTGCTGAGCTCGATGGCCGGAGGACTCATCGCCTATGCGCTTCACCGAAGCCTGGACCGGCGCACGGCTCGCCTAGAGCGTGCCCTTCCAGAAGCCAGGGTGGCACAGGCCGGAGCTGGCATCCACCTGACCTTTGACGCTCACCTCTTGTTTGAGATTGGCCAGGCTACGCTGTCCTCGGAGGCGACCTCGGCATTGCAGCGACTGGCCCACCAGTTGATCGACGACCCCCAGATCCACCTGCTCATTGTGGGCCACACCGACCATACGGGGCCCGACGCGTACAACCAGGCCCTCTCCGAACAACGGGCCCGCGCCACAGCGGTCTTCCTGGCCGCCCATGGCATCGCAGACACCCGTCTTTCCACGGTCGGCTACGGCGAGACGCACCCGATCGCGGCGAACGAGACCGCGTTGGGGCGCCAGCAAAACCGTCGAGTGGAGATGGCGCTCTACCTCGCTCCTACCGCTGAGTCCCGCCGGGGCGGCTGGTGACCCACCGCCTCACACCCGTCAACGTTGCCACAGGCCTAGTTGCACGTCCCCCTGGATCAAGATGGCGCACTGGCCATGGCCCGGCAGTGCCGTCGGCCCCAGCGCGATCTCGGCGCCGGCCTCCTCGGCCACCGCCACGGAGGCCACGAGGTCCTCAACCAGGGTGTACGGACGCACCACCGGCTGCTCAGCGCTGTGCATGGGCGCGCGGACACCGATCGTGCCGCCTTCGGCCAGCGGGGCGGTGCGGGCCCCCCCCAGGTAAGGATCCGGAGCGCCAAACGTGACGCCGTGGATCTGGGCGTAGGTCGCACAAAGGGTTTCAACGTCCGGGGTGACGATTTCGAGGTAGTGAACAGGCATGGGTTCAGGTCGATGCAGCGCGGGGCAGAACCAGGCTCCACTTGTGCAGCAGGGTGAAGAGGGGCGTATCGGCGAGGGGGGTCAAGCCGCATGCCGGGGATTGAGGGGTACGGCTTCGGACGGTAGCCCGAGGGCCTTGCGCGCCCCGGCGTAGAGCCGCTCCGTGGATACATCGCGGTAGGGCCGGGTGATGACGCGGTCCCCGCCGGTGTAGAGCTGAGCCAGCACCACGTGCGCTTCGGTACCACTCCGCACCTCCAGCACCACAGGCTCCCGCATCGCTTCCGGCCCAGCCGTGGCGATCTGCGCCAGCAGTCCGCGGCTGAAGGCGCTGTCCAGCGCGGACTCCAGGTCGCGCACGCGGTCAGACCGCACCTCGATGCGTAGCTTCAGGCTGTCGTCGTACTTCTGGGGGTTGGAGGAGGCTTTCCAATACACCCGCAGCCCGGTGATCTGGCACCGGAGGAACCGCTCTGGGATGCCCTCCACAGCCTGCTCCTCGGTGGGGGCACTCGCGTTGAAGAAATGCCAGAGGTGAGTGCCGTTATCCTTGACGTACAGCGTACGGCTCTCGCTCAACTCCGGCAGGAAGTCCAGCGGCACATCGGCGTGGGGCGCCAGCCGGTGAGCCAGGTGCTCCAACGCCTCAACCAGGCGGGCATTCACGGCGGCTTGCTGGGTCAACACTTCGGCGAGGTGGGTGCTGTTCGTGCTCATGAGACAAGTCTGCGTTGGTTCAACCGGGGCCCACCATGAACCCCTGTACCGGGAACATACAGCAGAGGGGGTGACACCTCTGTGTCACCCCCTCTATCCTGCACAGGCGCACCGGTGTGCCCTGCATAGGGATCGGCTTCAGGAGCAGTTGTTCGCGAACAGGTCGTCCTGCACGAGCGGGTCCCCGGATGAGGCCGAGTAGCTGTAGGACTCGTTGTTGAATGAGCAGTTGACGGAGCCGGAAGGACACATGGCGCTGAAGCTACCGTTGAAGGTGATCGTGACGGCGGCATCCGTTCCACCATTGGTGAGGTCGGCGCCAAACGACTGCGTCAGGCGGTTGTAGCGCAGCTCGCAGGTGCCGCTGGCCTGACCGTTCGTCCGAAACTCGAACCGGTAGGAGCTCTGCGTAACCTGGCCTTCGTAGGCGTATTCTAAGGCTCCGCTCACACCATCGCAGCCTGTGAACACGACGTTGTAGGTCAGGCCGAAGGTGCCGTCATCATCGTCGTTTTCCTCGATCACGGTGTAGACGGCTGTGCCACCGTCGCCGCACGGAACCGTCACTTCGTCATCGTCAAGCTGGGCCACGGGCTCGGCCTGAGCGGCCTTGCCGAAGTCCAGGAAGAAACCAGGCGTGGGCACCAGGGCGAGCACATCGCTCATTTCCTCAAACATCACGGAGATCTCGGAGATCACCTCGGCATCAGCATCAGGACCGTCGTTGCTGTCACAGGCGGCCAGTGACACCACGAGGGCCCCCAGCACGAGATAGCGGAGCGCATAAGAGAAGCGTTTCATACACATCAGGAGGGTTGGATCAATGAGCACGTGGGGCATGCGATACGATGCTCGCGAGGGAATGCCCACACTGAGATGACGCAACATACGACCGCTGTGCGACACACGCGCACAGCACCTTGAATTTGCAGCCTGTTCACGCTCCAGCCTCGCCCCCTACGTTCGGCCCCCCCGGCTGACGGCCTCTGTGTCGGGATGGGCCCCGTTTTATCGTCTATGTAGCACACCGTGTATGGTGGACAACCTGCTATGAATAAGTGGGGCCCCTTATGTCTACGACCGAACGCTGTACCCCCGCCTCTCTATGCCTCGTCCTTCGACCGCCAGACTTCAAGCCCGCTCCCTGCGTCCGGGTGGACCATGTCGAGGAGGAGCTTCGCCGGTTTGGCTCCTCGTTGGACCACGTCTGGCGCGAGGTGCCGCTGCCTCCTCCTGTGCGACGTGCGCTCTGCTGCATCCATGTGCATCTCTTCAACGAAGCGCTCAACGTGGCCTACGTACGCGCACAGTGCCAGCTGCACAACCATAACATCTCTACCCACTTCAAGCGAGCGATCGGGGTAGGGATGCGGCGTTACATCGAGCGGCAACGCATGCAGGCGGCGGCTCGGCTCCTGACGGTGACGCAGGCTCCGGTGTCGGAGATTGCCTGGGCCTTGGGGTACGCCTACGTGGAGTCCTTCGACCGTGCATTCCGGCGCTGCCGCGGCTGCTCGCCATCGGCCTTCCGGGCTCGCGGGGCCCCGGAGGCGGTGCAGATGAATCGTTAAGAGGAGGTGGTAAGAACAACGGGGCGTCTCTCCCAACGGGGACGGTCTACCCTGAAGGAACGGGGGGGGCTCAACGCGGAGCACCCCCTGCCCCACTCAACCAGGAGGATAGACCCATGGGCCTCAGCACCCTCAACATCTTCGTCTCTGGCATTGACGACCCCTGTAGCGTCGATCAGCGCACATGGTACGTCACCATCTACGACTGCGACGGCAACGTGCTCCAGCACTGCGGACGCCGCTACGTGGTCATGCCGGCCCGCTGCGGCCATCTGGAGGTCAAGGTCCCACCCGGCTGTTACTACATCAAGGCCGTCTGGGGCTTCACGGTCGTGCGGCCTGGCCTCGTCTACCGCGCCAACCACTTCACGGATGCGGCCATCGTGCAGGCGTGCTGCGACGGCCATACGTGCGTCAAGTTGTTCAATCCAAGTGCACACCGGTGCGGCTTCATCTATGTGCGCGCTTTGCAGGATCTGGTCCGGCAAAAGGTCATCGACGGCAACCTGGCGGGCGCTGTTCAAGAGGTCATGCCTGCGATCAACGAGCAGATCGGGCGACCCATCAAGCGGTTCGAGCTGGGCCACATCGGCGAGATCGAGAAGCTTGTGGCCGAGCGGGCACGCGAGGAGGACAACGAGGACGAGCAGGCCTCGTAGACACCGCCCCTGTACGGCCCTGGGCGCCACCAGGGCCGTACAGGGGCGCTACATGTTGCGTCGATACTCGCCGCCCACCTCAAACAAGGCCTGGGTGATCTGCCCAAGCGAGCAGACCTCGACGGTGTCCATCAACTCGGCAAACACATTGCCGCCGGTCCGAGCCACGTGCTGGAGCCGCTCCAGCGCCGTCTCGGCCCGATCGGCCTGCCGCGCCTGGAACGCCTTCAGCGTGCGCAGTTGGTGCTCCTTCTCCTCGGAGGAGCCGCGCATCAGCTCCACGGTCTCCACACTTCCGTCGGCTTCGGCGAGGAACGTGTTGACACCGATGACCGGCAGCTCGCCGGTGTGCTTTTTGTGCTCGTAGTACAGGCTTTCTTCCTGGATCTTGCCCCGCTGGTACATGGTCTCCATGGCTCCCAGGACGCCGCCCCGGTCGTTGATGCGCTCAAACTCAGCCAGCACGGCTTCCTCCACGAGGTCCGTCAGCTCGTCGATGATGTAGCTGCCCTGGAGCGGGTTTTCGTTCTTGGCCAGCCCCAGCTCCCGGTTGATGATGAGCTGGATGGCCATGGCGCGGCGTACGCTCTCCTCGGTGGGCGTGGTGATGGCCTCGTCGTAGGCGTTGGTGTGGAGGCTGTTGCAGTTGTCGTAGATGGCATAGAGCGCCTG
>JBCDJV010000137.1:0-7385 GCA_038747425.1 Bacteroidota bacterium | reverse complement strand
GCGAGGGTCAGCGTGTCTCCGTTGGCCGCTTGGATGGCCGTGCCGAGGGCCTCGTGCCGCATCAGGGGATAAGTGGATCGGAAGTCAGGCCCGGCGGCCGGTTGAAGGCCCGCCTGACGCATCTCGTTGGCCGCATACACCCCGGCTCTGGCAAAGCCGGTGGTGCCGGTGGCGCGGCCTTCAGCGCCAGGCGCGTTGAAGATGGACAGATGCGTCGCAAACTGGTCGAGGGTCCACGTCGGCTCGCTGGGAAAGGTGGCCTGGGTGCTGGGGCTTGATCCGGCGCAGCCGCTGACCATCAGCAGGGCCAGGCACCCCCAGAACAGCGGCCTGTAGCGGGACGGCCGGGGCGCGGAACAAGATCGGAACACAGCAGGGGGAACCAGAAGCGGTGCAGGCAGAGTCGGACGGGCCACGGTCCTACGCTGACCCCCAGGTCGTGTTCAGCCGACGGCATCGGTGCCTTGCGAAGCGTGACCACGCCGGGCGTTGTCGAAGGGTCGTGTGGGACGTATCTTCCTGGCCCTGCTCACGCTTGCTCCCTACACACTCATGAAGACGGCCGACCTCGCCACTCGCTACAAGGACGACGTATTGCAGCGCCTGGAGTCGTTGATTGATCAAGGACGGCGTGCCCGGTTGGTCCAGGTGGCGCAGGTGGTGTTGGCGGTGAGCTGGCTGATGGTCGAGGTGCTGGTGATGGCCACGCAGGAGCGTCTAGGCTTGGGGTTGTTGCTGATCGGGGTCTACGCGGGGGTGTGCACCTGGCGCTTTGTGCGTTCTCGCACACGCCACCACACGGTCCAGCTAGAGGAGGGCTACGTGCGCCGTGCCGATCCTGAGCGGCTGGCCCGTCAGCGTCAGCCAGCGGAGGGGCACTTGTGGTCCGTGAGTGCCATCTACCAGGCCGACTACACGGCCCACGAGGCGGCCCGGCAAGGACACGATGCAGAGCCGCTCCCTCGCACGGACGTGGCCCGCCTGTACGAGCGCAGCCTGTCCGCGCTGTTGCCGACTCACCGTTTCCTGCAAGGCCTCCTGGTTGCAGCCCTGTTCATCGGGCTGTTGCCGGACCGAGCGGGGGCCAGCCTGGATCTGTGGCTGGTCTGGTTTGTGGTGGGCGGTGTGGCGTTGTTGGTGGAGGGCGTGTTGGTAGGGGGCGAGTGGCGGACCCAGGTGCTCATCCGCGACCTGTGTGCCACGCTGGCGGACTGGACGGTAGCGCGTGTCAGCGTGGCCATGTCGATGCAGCGCATGAAGCAGCCCTTTCGGCACCGCATCTTGTACCGGGCCCAGCCATGGATCGAAGGCACGGCCTGGAAGCCGCCCCCCTCGCCTCGCTGAGAGCCCCCCACAAAGAACGGCAGACCCGCCGAAGCAGGCCTGCCGTGCTGATGTAGGCTGTGCAAGGAGCGATTTTAGCGGTCGTCGTCCTCAGTCAGATTGCCGATCTCATCTTGCTTCTGCGAGCTAAAGTTGCGGAGTGCCCTGTTCACTTGGTCCTGGAACTGCAGGCGCATCTCCTGGGTGAGCGGCCTCTCCGAGCGGGCCTGCAGCGGGTCCAGCAGTTCCGCCTGGAGGACGATGACCAGCTCTCGCTGCGAGACCGTCTTCTGCGTGTTGCCGAAGATGTAGCGGAGGCCAAGGAACCAACCTGGCAGATCTTTCAGGATGGGAACGCCACGCCGAGAGAGCGACTCCTGCGTAGAGTAGAGACCACCGATGATGGTCTGCTCGCCGTCCAGGAGCAGCACCTGCGTGTTGGCGTCGTTGCGGTCGATGACTACGCCAGCGGCTGACGGACGTCCGATTGAATTCTCGACGTTCACGTTCAGGTGGATGAACTCAATCTCCGGTGCGCCAGCGGTATCGGCCACCGCCTCACGGATCAGCGTGGGGGTAACATCGATGATGATCCCCGTCTTGAAGAACTGCGTCACCGTGTTGCCCGCGAAGTCCTGCGTCTGGATGGGGATGTCCGAACCGATCTGAATCGTGCCCTGCTCTCCGCTCTGTACAGAGATGGACGGGTTAGCCACGGTCTCTCCTAAGCCTTCGTCCTCCACAAAGCGGAAGAAGCTAGCCAGCTGACGGAAATTGATTACACCGGGTGCCAGCAAAAAGTCGTCGAAGCTATCGAACAGATCGTCGGTGCGGAGGAAGAAGTCGGGCTGCATCTCTTGCTGGTTGCCGCCCCCCAGGCCGCCCCCACCCTGGCCGCCACCAGCCTGACCGCCCTGCTGCTGCTGGCCCAGGAAGACCTGCCAGTTCAAGCCTTCCTCGCGGAGCTTGGTCATGTTGGTCTCGAACAGGATCGCGTTGATCTTGATCTCGCGGGTGTCCAGGCTGGCAGGGAGCGGTGCAGCGGCCTCGACCTGGGAGCCGGTGGCTCCTGGGCGGCCGAGTACGTTGGTGCCGTCGCCGACATTTTCCGCGATGACTTCTGGCACCTCTTCCACGATGAAGAAGCGCTCCGTCTCCGTGTAGGTCAGCCCGTTTTGGGCCAGGACAAGCTCAAAGGCGTCTAGGAAGTAGGCCCCGGCAATCGAAATACCGATGGCGTCAAGCCGCTCGAACGGGTCGATGATTTCCTTGCCGGTGACGCGCTCAACAATCGGGTTGAGAAACTCCACGAACTGATCGAACGGAGTCGAGGGCACGAAGGACACCAGCTGATCCGGTGGGATGTACGTGCGGAGCACGCGCTCGGGCGGTCGATCCTGGGCCATGCTGTTGAGCGGCGTGGCCAGCAGCAACAGAGCAACCAGTGCCAAGCTGCCCAGGCGAAGGAGTGGATGGAAGGTCGGCATCGTCATAGCTAGGATTGGGTCAATGCGGCCAAGCCGCTGGAAAACAAGAGGCACAGGGGTCACACGCACGGGAATCACTCGCTGCCTTCCAGGGGCGCCAGTTGCATCGTCCCGATGGCCTGCCGGTACCGTTCACCGGTATGCAGATTCAGCTCCACCTCGTCGATGATGCCGCCCTTGTTCAGGCGGGCCACCACGCGGTGCTTCACCGGGTCGATCTCGATGATGCGACCCAGGTAGACGGGGGCGTCCATACTCACCGTCTGGAACTCGTCCTGGTACAAGAACATGGCTTCATTGCCGGTGATGCCCACCAGCTGAGCCTGGTCCAGGTCGATCAAGTTGTTGGTGTTGGGCGGGAGCTCGCTCATCACGAGGGGGAAGAAGGGGTTGAGCTTCGGCTGGCGCGTGGGCAGCACATTCGAGGGCAGCTCGCTCACCCGTACCCGCTCGAAGCCTTCTTCGGTGGTCAGCACAGCCGCCGAGGAGCCGGAGGCCCCGAAGTAGGCATCCAGCCCCATCGTGAAGTTGACCATGATGAGCATCCGCTCGGCCCCGGTCTCCTCGTTCGTCTTGCTGACGGACGTGTACCCGAGGTTCAGGTCGCGGATGCGGTACAGGTGCTCGTTGTTTTCGATGTCCCAGATGAAGCGGTACAGGCTGGAGAAGTAACCCTGCCCCGTGATGTTCACCGTGTAGTAGCTGTGGTCGGCGGCAGGCTGCATCCCGGTGACGCGTACGTCGAAGCGATCGAAGCCGCGCTGCGTGAGGTCGTTGAGGGTCCCTACGAGGCTGGAGCTGGTCATCTGGTCCGGGATGGACTTGTAGTTGGCTTGCCAGTTGCGCTGCGCTTCGGCCGTCATGAGCCGCAGGTTGTCCTCCTCTTCTTCGAGGGAGGAGACCTGCGCCAGGAGCCCCCGGATGCGCTGTTCTTCAGCCTTGAGGGTCTCCAGGTGTTCGGGCTGGTGAAAAAAGGTCATGTAGACGCCGCCCGCAGTGGCCAGAAGCCAGCACACGGCCAGGACGAGGATGTTGGAGTTCAGCGTAGGCATCTCTTCGAAAGACTAGCAGGTGAGCGTGGGGCTGACGTCAGTTGGTGGCCGCTTGCTCGGCCTCGAGCTGGGATCGGACGTAGGTGACCGCCTCTGGCAGTTCACGGGTCTGTGGGACTCGCATCTGGAACGCATAGACCGGCCACGTGCGGATCTCGTTGAACGTGAGCGTCTCAATGTCGCCGTCCAGACGCTCGGCCATCTGGACCACGCGGTCACGGCTGATGGCTTGCCCTTGCAGGAGCAGGCTTCCGCCCGCTGGCTGCCAGGACTCGACCCAGATGCCGGAGACGCCAGCGGTGTTGTTCACCAAGCCCTCCAGGCCGCGGGTCCATCCGTCACTCCCCACCAGGAGCGAGTCCAGCACCCGTGTGGCCCCGGTGTAGCCCAGGTAGATGGACTGTAGGCTGTCGATGCGTCCTTGCAGGGCATCGGCATTGGCCGAGAGGCGCTCGGGTGGGTACTTGGCCAGCTCCGTTTCGACCGAGCTGATCTCGGATTGGATGGAGACGAAGCGGCCGACGAAGAAAAAGACGGTGAAGAAGATGAGGGCATACAGCGTGAGGACCGGCCAGGTAAAGGGCAGCTGCCACCCGCGGCCACGCAGGGTCATCTCCAGCAGGTTGGTGGAGGGGAAGTGCCCCTCAAACCCACTGTTGCGGAGGATGGAAAGCGCCGCAATGGTGGCCGGCGTCGAGCCGCTGTCGCCCTCCGGGATGTCGTCGTCGGCACCGGGGAGCAGGCTGCGCATGGAGGCGACCTGCGCCCCAGGGAAGAACATCTCGAAGGACTGAGACAGCTCTTCTTCGCGCTCGCCACTGAGTACCAGTACGTGCTCCACCTCGCCGATGCTGTACTCATCCTGGAGCAGCAGCACGCGGCTACAGATGGTCTCGGCCGCGTCATAGGTGGTCAAGGAGCGCAGCACCTCATAGTGGCTCAGCTGCTGACCGTCCATGAACAACACGAGGGTGTCCTCTTCGCCTGCACGCACCACCAGCGTGGTGCCGGTTGCCTCCAGCGCGCGCGCCATCCCCATGTACAGGGTCGGCTCGCTGTTGGCGATGCGGCGGCCAGGCAGGGTCTGCCGGTCCTTGCGCATGGACTGGATGGTCGTGGAGGCGGCGTTGTGCTCCTTGGGGTAGAGGGCCAGGCACCGCAGGCCCCCGTCCTCGGCCGGCGTGAGCGGGACGAACGTCACCGTCTTCTCGTCGAACGAGCCACGGGCCTGCTCTTTGAAGGCCTTCAGAAGCGTGGACTCGTCTGGAAGCTCGCGGGTGGCCTTCGAGGCACCGTCATCGCCCGCCTCTTTGGCCCCTTTGCTGTCCGCCTCTTGGGGGAGGCGCATCTCCAGGGTGTTGATCTCATTGGTGCCCAGGCAGATCACAAAGGTGGGCGTACCGAACCCCGCCTCCTGGCATTCCGCCAGCAGGTCGCCCAACTCTAGCGCGAAGGACTCGGACTCAGCCCGGAAGGCTTCATCGCCGCCGCCCTGGCCCAGCGACCCAAACTCAGAGCCGAGGAAGAGGTCGCTGCCGCTGCCTCCGCCGCCGTTGCCAATCTGCAGGGTGAAGTCCCCGCCACTCATGCCCGCTTCGGCGGTCTCAGGAATGGCTGCCGCGCTGGGCAGGTCGCCTACAGAACCGCCGCCAAACCGGCCGGTGCGCTGCCGCGAGAAGCGGCGTGCCACCGTGGGCCCGTCCGGCGTGCTTTTGAGGAGCACGGCTTCTAGCGTCCGGCTGGTGGCCATCACGCCGAGTACGTGTTCGGGAGCTCGTCGGGTAAACATAGATGTCGTGTGTTATCGCGTGAGCAAGGCGGTGGGGAAAGCAGAGGTCCTCACTATCCAAGCAGCTGCTTGAGGCGTCGCTTGTTGTTGGCGTAATCGAGGGCGGTTTCTGGGGTGATGAGGCGTTTGCGCAGGAGCCGGATGAGGTCCTGCTCCAGGGTGGTCTGTCCCTGCGCGCTGCCCTCCCACATCATCTGGTAGATCTCGCCTACGTTGTCATTCTTGATGGCGGCCCGGGCCGAGGGCGTCATCCACAGCACTTCTTTGGCCAGGACGCGGCCTCCACCCACTTTGGGGCACAGCTTCTGCGAAACGATGCAGCGCGCCACGTCGGCCAGGCGGTTGCGGACGCGTTCCTGCTCCTCAGACGGGTATTCCGCGATGATGCGGTCGATGCTTTCCACCGCGCTGGACGTGTGAAGCGTAGAGAACACCTTGTGGCCCGAGTCTGTGATCTCCAGGGCCGCCGAGATCGTCTCTGGGTCGCGCATCTCGCCGATCACCACGATGTCGGGGTCCTGCCGGAGCGCCTGCACGATGCCCTTCTTGAAGCTGGGCACGTCTTTACCCACCTCGCGGTGGCGGACCAGGCTCTTCTTGGACTCGTGCATGTATTCGATCGGCTTCCCGATCACCACGATGTGGGTGGCACTGGCCTCGTTGTTGGCGTCCACGATGGCATCGAGTGTGGTGCTCTTGCCGGATCCGGTGACGCCAGTCACGATGGTGAGGCCGTCTCGCACATGCTCGAACATGACGCCCCGCGCGATGATGGGGTGGAAGTCCAGCGAGCGTAGCGGCCGCACCTCGTTCGTGATGGCGCGCATGTTGAGCGCCAGCTTGTCGTAGTCGAAGTACATGGTGGCGCGGAAGCGGCGCGCCCGCTCGTCCCCCTTGGGGGCGGGCAGAGAGAACGAGAAGTCCACCGAATACTCCTCGAAGAGCACGTGCATCTGCCGCTCGTTGAGGAGGTTGAGAAAGAGGAGGTCGGTCTCGTCTGAGGTATACTCGCCGAGCTGAGGCCGCGGCTCTTTCTTGCCGTCAACGCGGTACCAGATCTGTCCGCGGGCTCCGTTGCCCCCCGCATCCATGTCCGAGGCGCCCAAGTCCAGCATGAACTGGGCGAACCGCTGCGTGAGCTCACGCAGCTGGTTCCGGTCTTTGTCCAGGAGTGCGTTGACCTGATCCGCCAGGAAGCGGATGCGGTCTTCGCCCACGGCCGAGTGGGGAATGGCCTCCACCACCGTCTTGACGATCTTGGGCAGGGGCGGCATCTCGAGCGTCCGGGACCGGCGCTTCACGCTGACCGTATCGCTCTGCTGGCCTTGCTGGCGCTCTAGGAGTTCTTTGAGTGCAGGATTCACTGCGTGTGGGCCGGCGGTTGGGAAAGGTGGCTCGTTAGGCGACGTATCGGCCTCCTGGCGCAAATCTTTAGGACGATCCTCATTTTTTTATAAGGGAATACTCCGATGCTCAGCGGAGCCCGAACCGGTCTTGTTCGGCGGGCGAGCCACGAAAAAGCGGAGCCCCCCTTGAGAGGGACTCCGCTTGGACAGGTACGGTCAGGAAGGGCGCCTGAATCAGGCGGTGTCCCCGTCGCCGCCATCGATGATCGGCGTCAGCTTGACCTCGAACACCTGGTCACTGTAGTCCGGCACGTTGCCGTAGTCCTTCAGCTTCCGGTAGCCCCGGCTGTCGGTCTGCGTCCAGCCCGAGCCCCCGTAGCTCTTCTGG
>JBCDJV010000136.1:0-7438 GCA_038747425.1 Bacteroidota bacterium | reverse complement strand
GCCGCCCGGATGGCCCGTAGCGGAGACACGCGGCGTACCGTCAGCAGCGGCAGCAGCGCAAACAGCAGGGTGGTGCCCAGGCCCACGCCCAGGCCCAACGCCACGGCCGACCACGAGAAGAGGAAGTCGATCTGAATGGGCAGGATGTCCTGCACGAGCCGCGGCAGGTAGAGCTGCAGACCCACGCCGATCAGCGTGCCTAGCGTGCCGCTCAGCAGACCCATGGCGGCGGCCTGGGTCAGGTAGATGCTGAACGTGGACGGCCCCGAGGCGCCCAAGCACCGCAGCACCGCCACCGTCTCGATGCGCTGCTTGACGTACACGTGCACCGCGCTGGCTACGCCCAGCCCCCCCAGCAGCAGCGCCACGAAGCCGACGAGCCCGAGAAATCGGTACAGGTTGCTGAGTCCCTCGCTCCAGTCCTCGGCGCGCTCGCCCACGGTGTCACTGCCTACCTGGTTCTCGCGCAGCAGCGGGCGGATGTCGCTGCGCAGCGCTTCGGGGTCCACGGAGTCGTCCAGGCGGAAGTACCATTCGTACTCGACGCGGCTGCCCTGCTGGGTCAGCGTGGTGTCTAGGCGCGCGTACGGGATGTAGACGAGCGGGCTGACGAAGGAGATGGCCCCGCTCTCGGACGTGGTCTTGTCGATCTGCCCCGCCACCTCGTACAGGCGCTGCCCCACCCGCACGGAGTCCCCCACGGCCACGCCGAACTGGCGCATCAGCGCGGCATCGACCAGAGCGCGGTCACCGTCGTGGTAGAGGTCAGCCGCGCCGGGGGGCGTGGTCTCCACGACGCCGTAGAACGGATAGCCGGGCTCAGTGGCGCGCACCGTGGCCAGGCGGGTGCCTTCCTGCGTGGGGAAGTAGACCATCGAGGCGAACGAGGTGCGCCGGGCCTGCTCGCCGCCCAGGGAGTCCGCCAGGGCCTCGATGGGCGCCGGGAAGGGCTGCTCGTTCTCCAGCACCAGGTCGGCGCCGAGAAGCGTACGGGCCTCGCTGTCCACGGCCTGCTGGAGGCTGGTGCCCAGGGCCTGGATGGCCACGAGGGCCCCCACGCCCAGCACCATCGACGAGAGAAAGAGGAGGAGGCGTCGGCGGCTGCCGCGGCTATCGCGCCAGGCCATCTTCAGAATCCAGGACACAGACATGGCGCAGCGGCTCAGAGGGTGGAGGGCGAGGGGGCGGGCTGAGCCTCGGACACGGGTCCGCTGGACACGTGCTCGTCGGAGACCACGGTGCCTCGGCGTAGGCGGATCACGCGCCCTGTGCGGCGGGCCAGCTCCAGGTCGTGCGTGACGATGACCAGCGTGGTCCCGGCGGCCCGGTTGAGGTTAAAGAGCAAGGCCTCGACGTTCGTGCCGGTCTCATCGTCCAGATTGCCGGTGGGCTCGTCCGCAAACAGGATCTTGGGGCGATTGATGAAGGCACGGGCCAGGGCCACGCGCTGCTGCTCGCCCCCGGAGAGCTGACGCGGGTAGTGGTCGGTGCGGTCGCCCAGGCCCACCTCGGTCAGCAGGCGCTCGGCCTCCTGATGGATGCCGCGCAGGTTCGCCGAGGCCCCCCGCAGCTCGGCCGGCACCATCACGTTCTCGAGTGCCGTGAGGGTGGGGATGAGCTGGAACGACTGGAAGACGAAGCCCACGTGCTCGTTACGCACGGCCGCTCGGTCATCTTCCGAGAGCGGCCCGATGTCCGTCCCCACCAGGCGCACGGTGCCGCTGGAGGGCACGTCGAGGCCGGCGCAAAGCCCCAGCAGCGTGGTCTTGCCGCTTCCACTGGGCCCCACGATGGCGCAGGTCTCGCCGGGGGCCACGTTGAAGGACACGTCTTGGAGGACCGTCAGAGACCGCGCTCCGCTGGCGTACGTCTTGGTCAGGCCCGCCACCTCCAGGACGGGAGCCTGGGGCGCAGCCGCGCCGTTGGACGGCACCGCCGCGGTATCGGTAGAGGAGGGGTCAGTCATAGCAACGTAGGCCGAGCGAACGAGGGGAGCGGAACCCACCGCAGGGCGAAACACAGACTCGATACAACCGGTAGACGGGGTTCGCCATCCGCTGCCTGCTTTGACGCCATGCGACGAGCCCTTCTATACCCGGCCCTCGTAACCTCGGTTCTGCTCTTGGGCGCCTGTGGAGGGGCTTCCACGCCCCCTTCCCCCACCGATACCGCCAGTAGTAACGAGAGTGTCACAACCTCGGAGGCCCCCCGTGCCTCGGAAGCGGACAGTGCCCGTGTCATCCTGGTCTTGGGCAACAGCCTGGCCGCGGGCTACGGGCTCGACCCCAGCCTGGCTTTCCCGGCCCTCATCCAGGACCGCATCGACTCGCTCGGCTGGAACTTCCGGGTGATCAACGCGGGCGTCAGCGGCGAGACCACGGCGGGCGGCCTGAGCCGGATCGACTGGCTTCTGCGTCAGCCGATCGACATCCTCCTCCTGGAGCTGGGCGGCAACGACGGGCTGCGCGGCATCGACCTCGACGCCACACGCGGCAACCTCCAAGCGATCATCGACCGCACGCGCGAGGCCTACCCCGAGGCCCGCGTGGTGCTGGCCGGCATGCAGATCCCGCCCAACCTCGGCGCCGACTACACCCAACGCTTCCGCGACCTCTACCCGGCCCTGGCCGAAACCAACGACGTGGCGCTCATCCCCTTTCTCCTCGAAGGCGTGGGCGGCATCCCCGAGCTCAACCTGCCCGACGGCATCCACCCCACGCCCGAGGGCCACGAGATCGTGGCGGACAACGTGTGGGCCGTGCTGAAGCCGGTCTTGGAAGAGGTGGACCCCTCGTGCCTCAACGCCGACCCGGACGCGCTGGCTTCGGCTGGGTGCAGCCTGTAGTGCTGGAGGTGGAGCGCACGTACTGGGCCCAAGGACATCGGTACGTGGCCGGCGTGGACGAGGCTGGGCGCGGCTGCCTGGCCGGCCCGGTGGTGGCCGCGGCCGTCATCTTCCCCCCGGAGGTGCGCCTCCCCGGCGTGGCCGACAGCAAGACGCTGACCGCCGCCCGCCGCGAGACGCTGGCCGCCCAGATCCGCACCGACGCGCTGGCCTGGGGCGTCGGCCTCTGCGCCCCCGCCGAGATCGACCGGCTCAACATCCTGCATGCCGCCCTCGAAGCCATGCGCCGCGCCGTGGCCCAGCTGGCCCTCCCCCCAGACGCGCTGCTGGTGGACGGCAACCGCCTCATGCCCACGCCCCCCTGCCCCGCTGAGGCCCTCGTCCAAGGCGACCGCCGCTCCCACACCATCGCCGCCGCTTCGATCCTCGCCAAGACCCACCGCGACGCCCTCATGCAGAACCTCCACGCCGCCCACCCCGCCTACGGCTGGTCTCGCAACAAAGGCTACCCCACCCAGGATCACTACGCCGCCTTGCACGCGCACGGCCCCACCGTGCACCACCGGCGGTCGTTTCGGCTGGCGTGAGGGGTGGGGTCTCATGCTTCCGGGACACGATGTGTACGTGTTGAGCGGGTTCGTCGACCCTGAGGGTCTGTGGACATCGAGAGTAGTGAATAATGCGAATCAAGGGTTGAAAACGAACCGGCCACGGTGCGCTTGTCCGCCAGCGGGAATGGGAAATGAGAAATGTGGCCGTGACGGCGGTGTATGCGCCCTGGCTCGTGGGCGGGATCGGGCTTCGTGCGAAGGGACACGATATATCGTGTACTCACTGAGGCCCACGCTTGGTGCTGAGTAAGAGAAGAACAGGCTGACCTGTGCAGGGCCTATCCATCCTGAGGAAGCCGGTGCGGAGGCTGGCGCCTCTCGTGGAGAATGTAGGCCTGGTGGTTAAGTCCCCTTCCCCTGCGCCGATACCCCGGTTAGATCCATTTGTTAGGAGACGCGAACCCGGTGGTTGGCGTCTCGCGCCTCCATAGAAACCGCCTTCCCTGTCCCATGAGTGATTACTCCAACGCCAACACAACCCAGGGCGATGTCCTCCAGCTCGTCAGCTTCATCATCGACAACGAGGAGTTTGGAATTGACATCCTGAAGGTCCAAGAGATCATTCGGCCCGTGGAGTTCACGCGGGTGCCCAACTCGCCCGATTTTGTCGAGGGCGTGATCAACCTGCGCGGCCGCATTGTGCCGGTGATCGACCTGCGCAAGCGGTTTGGGCTGTCCATCAAGGAGCAGGACAAAAACACGCGCATCGTGGTGGTGGAGCTTGAGGAGAAGGTCGTCGGCTTCATCTTGGATGCCGTCCGCGAGGTGATCCGCGTGGACAAGAGCATCATTGAGCCGGCCCCCGACCTGGCTATGGGCGTTGACTCGCAGTACATCCGTGGTGTGGCCAAGCTGGAAGATCGCCTGCTGATCCTGCTGGATCTGGAACAGGTCCTGGAGGAAGAAATCCTTGAGATCGATGAGATGGCCGAACTCGCGGCCTGACACGGCCTCGTCTAGATTCTTGCCGGCCGTCCTCGTCCTGTGGGCGGCTTTCTTAGGCCTGGGCTGGATGGTCCTGGCCGACTACGCCAACCGTCCGGGGCCCCTCCATGAGGTCGTCCGGGCACAGCCGCTCCTCCCAGCGTCTGTGTTGGCCAGCGCCACGCCCACGCTCATTGTGGCGCTCCATCCGCACTGCCCCTGCTCGCGGGCTAGCCTGCGCATGCTGGAGCCGCTGCTACACCGATACCCCCAGGCCGCGCGGCTGTTGGTGGCCGCCTACGAGCCCGCCCACGCCCCCACCGACTGGGACGAAGGCGGGCTGTTCGACGCGGCCCAGCGTCTGCCTGGGGCCATGCTGATCCCCGATGTGGAGGGCGCTTGGCTCCGCGAGCTCGGCGTGCTGACCTCGGGCCATGTGCTGCTCTATGATGCCCACGGTGAACTGCGCTTCTCGGGGGGCATCACGGCAGGGCGGGGCCACGAGGGCGCCAACCCAGCGTTCTCGGCTCTCGAGGACCGCCTGTCCGCTCCAACCACACACCCGCTTGTTGAAACCCCTGTTTTCGGGTGTTTCATCCATACTGAACCTTCAGTCTGAACTCCTTTTTCCCAGATATGGAACACGCTGCTCAGTCTCACACCCCATCGCCGACCGTTCCTTCGGCCAAGGCCCTGTTCCGCGAGTTCCGGCGGGACTCGTACGTCCACATGGATCGCCTGATGGGCGGCCTCCTCCTGCTGCAGTGGGTCGGGGCCGTGGTGCTGGCGTTCACCGTGTCGCCCAAGACCTGGATCGGCGGAGACAGTGCGACGCACCTACACGTCTATGCGGCCCTCTTCTTTGGGGGGGCGCTCTCCCTGATCCCGGCGGCGCTGGCCTTCAAGCGGCCAGGCCAGGCCTCCACGCGCTATGCCATTGCGGTGGCCCAGGGTTTGTATTCGGCGCTCCTGATCCACCTGTCGGGGGGGCGGGTGGAGACCCACTTCCACATCTTCGCCTCCCTCGGCATCTTGGCGGGCTACCGAGACTGGCGCCCGGTCCTGGTCACGGCCGGCGTGGTGGCGGTGGACCATGTGCTACGGGGCACGCTCTACCCGTTGTCGATCTTTGGTACCCCCACTGCGGACTACGTTCGCATCGGGGAGCATGCCTTCTGGGTGGTGTTCATGTGCCTCTTCCTGATCCGAGGAGCCACGGGGGCGAGCCGCCAGCTTCGGCGCCTGGCCGAGAACGAAGCGGCCATGCTGGCCGAGCGCTTCGAGAACGAGCGCCTCATGGAGCAGGCCCAAGGCAATGCGGAACTCCTTACCCTGACCCAGCAGCAACAGGAGGCCGCCTTCGAGGCCTTGGAGCAGGACCGCAACGAAATACGCCACCGGGTGCAGCAGGCCCTGGATGCGATGGAGGCGTTCGGTCGCGGTCAGACCGACGTCCGCCTACCCGATGACCTAGACGGCAGCACGGGGGAGCTCTTCCGGGGCTTCAACCATTTGGCGGGCTCGATGGGCACGATGCTGGAGCAGATGCACACCGTGGCCAACCAGACGGCCCAGGCCACCGCGCACATCAGCACGTCGGCCGCTCATCTCAGTGCAGGAGCCCAGGAGCAGTCCTTGCAGTCGCAGGAGGTGGCGGCGGCCGTGGAGGAGATGACCTCGACGCTCGCCCAGACGGCCCTGCACGTGGCGCAGACGGCTGAGCTCGTGGAGCAGAACGGTGCCAAAGCCAAGCATGGCAGCCAGATCGTCGATCAAACGGTGGACAAGATCCAACACATCGCCCGGGTCATCGAGACCTCCGGCGAGCAGGTGGGGCGCCTGGGCGCCTCCAGCGATGAGATCGGCGCCATTGTGGCCGTGATCAGCGGCATCGCCGACCAGACGAACCTGCTGGCACTCAACGCGGCCATCGAGGCCGCCCGCGCCGGCGACCAAGGCCGTGGCTTTGCCGTGGTGGCCGATGAGGTGCGAAGCCTGGCCGAGCGCACCACCGCCGCCACGAAGCAGATCTCCGGGATGATCGCGTCGATCCAGCAGGACACCAAGGAGGCGGTGGCCTCTATGGTGGAAGGCAACCAACAGATGAACGAGGGCCGCGCCTTGGCCCAGCAGGCCCACGAGGCCTTGGAGGACATCGTGAACGGCGTGAACGAGAGCGTGCACCTGATCAACCAGATTGCCGCCGCGGCCGATGAGCAATCCTCCACGAGCACCGAGATCGCCAAGTCCGTGGGTTCGATGTCGGCCATTGCCACAGAATCTGCCCACGGCATTTCAGAAATCTCGAGCGCGGTCGATACGCTAGCACAAGATGCTATGCTACTTCGCGACCAGGCCACCCAGTTTACCACGGCCTGATCCTGACCACGCGCTGACCCCGTCCCCCATGTCCCAGCCTACCTCCCCTGTCTTTCGCGATGGCGAAGACCGCGCGGCGGTCCTCGACGATCTCCACGACCCGGCACGCCGGGTGGCCACAGCGGCCGCCCTCCTGGCCGACGCCGATGTGATCGTTCGAGAGCAGGCCGCCCGGGTGTTGATCGGAGCGGGCACCGAAGAGGCGGCGCGCCACGTGGTCCCGTTCATCGCGAGCCCTGACATCGGCGTGCGCAACCTGGCCGGGGAAGTGCTGGTCCAGCTGGGTGCGGTGGCTGTGGACCCCGTGGCCGAGGCCATCGGCGACGACGACTACGACCTGCGCAAGTTTGCTATCGACGTGCTGGCGCTGCTGCCGGCCGAGGCCGCCGCCGACCGCATTGCGGCTGCCCTGCAGGACGAGGACCAGAACGTGGTGCTGGCAGCCATCGACGCCTTGGGCGTGTTGGATCACGAGCGTCGCTACGCCGAGCCGATCAAGCGGCTCTACGCGGAGCACCCATGGGCGCAGGCGAGCGTAGTGCATGCCGTGGGCACCTTTCAACGCCCTGAGGATGTGGACTTCCTGACGGAGGCGCTGCGCAACGAGGACCCAAGCGTCCAGCTCACCGCTGCCGAGGCGTTGTCCAAGCAGAGTGGCCCCGCGGTGTTCGAGCAGCTC
>JBCDJV010000135.1:0-7693 GCA_038747425.1 Bacteroidota bacterium | reverse complement strand
TGGCCGTAGTCCCACAGCCAGTCCCGCTCCACGGGCAACAGGTCAATCGGTACGTACCCGTCGAACTCGTAGGGATCGAAGAACTCGCTGTAGTCCACCTGCACCACGCGGCCTCGGTTGAAGTCCAGGAATCCGGCACGGTAGCGATGGCTGGAGTGGTACGCGTTGAGGAGGTAGCCGTCGTAGGCTCGCGTCGAGATCAGCTCGAACCCGGAGCGCGGATCACCCAAGAGAAACACGGTACGCTCGAAGTCCACGGCTCCGTTGCGGTGAAGCGTAGCCCGGATCCGCCCCAGGCGGTTGGGGATGCGGTTGACTTCGCCCAGGAACCGGCCATTGCGGAAGATCTCGATCCGCTCGATATCCAGCTCCACCTGAGCCCGGCGGCGGTTGGCCGAGCGGATGCGGTGGCGGTACGTGGTCCGGATGTCCAACGCCACCTCCCGATGACGGCGGCCCCACCCGGCATCCACGTACACCACCTGGCGGTACCGGTAGCGCGTAGACCAACCGCGACGATGCCGATACTCCCACGGCCAATCGAAGTTGATGTGCACCTGGGGGCGGACCACTACGGGCGGCCGATGTCCATGCGGACGTGTACGCGACGCATGGCGACGATCGTGCTGGTGCCGCCGGTTGTCCCGCCGATGACGCCGGTCATCACGCCGATGCGGCCGGTGCTCCTGCCGGTGCTGCCGCCGATCAGCCTGCCGATGCTGCCGCCGATCAGCCTGGCGATGACGACGGTCCCGGCGACGGTCATCGTCGTCATCGTCATCGCGCCGCTCGCGGGCGGTCTGGGGCGCCGGGGCCTTCTTGGCTGAGCGGCTGCGCTCTACGGTTGAGCGGGTGGTCTCTCCTCGGGGGGGGCGTTGGGCCAGAGCCGGGGAGGCCATGAGCAAGATCGTGGCTAGTACGGCGAGGCCGCGCTGTGTCATCCAACCGCCGATCAGATAGGATGGTAACGAGCGGGTCATGGGCTTGTCCTCATGAATCGTGAAACAACAGTGTATCGGCCTCCATGTCTCCCGCCTCAGACAAAGCCGTACCGCCCTCTCCTCACCTCGCGATTTTGTCCCATTTGAGCGCTTTCCCGGCCCTTGGCGCATTCAAAGTGTACACTATGCTATACATTTCACGACAGATCGAGGCGGCACCCGTCAGGCTGTGTGTGCAACCCCGTTTCCGGTTCAGGCGTTGCTTGGCGATCCTGGTGGGTGCCCTCCTCCGCAGCACAACAGGGCCTGCCACGCGCTGGGTTTCTTCCTCGACTACGTTCCGCGTCCATGCGTTTTTTCTCGACTTTGATTGCCAGCACCTTGGGGACTTTCGTAGCCCTCGGCGTGCTCGTCTTTTTCTTGTTTGTCTTCTCCTTCGCCGTCGTGGCCTCGGGAGACAGCACCCCGCCTGTTCGATCCGGCTCGGTGCTGGTCATGGAGCTGGGAGGCCCCCTCCCAGAGCTGGTCGCCGATGACCCGTTCCTGGAAGCCTTTGGCGATGGAGCCCCGTACGACCTGCTCGATGTCAAATCGGCTCTGGCCAAGGCGGCCGCCGATGACCGCATCGACGGGGTGTGGCTTCAGTTCCGTGGCCTCAGCACATCGTGGGCTGTCCGCGAGGAGCTGCGCGACGCCCTGCTGCGCTACAAAGAGAGCGGGAAGCCCCTTATCGCTTCCAGCGACGACTTTCCGATGCTGGAAGGCGATTACTACCTCGCCTCCACCGCAGACTCTGTGTATGCCCAGCCCGATGCCTTCTTCGAGTTCAACGGGTTTTCCATCGTCGCCGAGTTCTACAAAGGCCTCCTGGACCGGCTGGAGGTGGAACCGACCATCGTCCGCGCGGGCGACTTCAAGAGTGCCGTCGAGCCCTTCTTGCGCACAGATCTCTCCGACGAAAACCGGGCCCAGCTCAGCGAACTCGTCACCACGACCCACGAGGCCTTCCTGACGGCGGTGGCCGAGAGCCGGGACTTGCCCCGGGCGCGCTTGGACGAACTCATGCAGACGTCCCCCCCGATCACCAGCAACGACGCGCTGGAGGCTGCGCTGATTGACGACCTGTTGTTTCCCGATCAGGTTGCACGCCGCATGCTGACCCTGATTGGGCAAGACGAAGAGGAGCGCCTGCGTACCGTGTCCTTGAGCACCTACAAGCGGATCTCTCCAAGCCAGGCGGGACTCGACGTCGGCACCGACGGTCAGATTGCCGTCGTGTACGGCGTAGGCACCATCCAGAGTGGATCCAGCACCGGGCCCTCGCTCACAGGGGGCTCGGCGTTGGGAGCCGACACGTTCGTGGACGCCATGCGCGAGGCTCGCACCAGCAACCAGGTGGACGCCGTGGTGGTGCGGATCAACTCGGGCGGCGGCTCCAATACCGCCTCGGACCTCATGCGGCACGCCATTGCGGAGACGGCCCTCGAAAAACCCGTCATCGTGTCCATGGGCGGCGTGGCCGCGTCTGGGGGCTACCTGGCGGCCATCGCCGCGGATACCATTGTGGCCAACCCGATGACCATCACCGGCTCTATCGGGGTCTTCCTGCTAGGATTCTCCCTGGAGCCGTTCTTCGAGGAACAGGTGGGCATCACCTTCGACGAAGTCACCACGAGTCCTTATGCGGACCTCTTTGCTTCGCTGGACGGCTTCGACGAGTCTGAGCGGGTGCTCATGGAGCGCAGTGTGGAAGACACCTACCAAGGATTCCTCCGGGCCGTGGCCGAGGCACGCGGCATGAGTATGAGCGAGGTGGAAGCGGTGGCCTCCGGACGTGTCTGGACCGGCACAGCCGCCCAAAAGGAAGGTCTCGTAGATGTGCTCGGTAGCCTGCGCACCGCCGTGGAACTGGCCGCCGAGGCAGCGGACCTGGAGCCCAATAGCTATCAGCTGCGCGTGCTGCCTCGGCCGAAGACCGCCTTAGAGCAGTTCGCCGAAGGCTTCAGTGCGCAGACACGCCGCGCCTGGCTTCGCCTCATCACCACCCCTGCAGAACGTCAGCTCCTGGAGCGAGGCCGCCTTGTGGAATCGATCCTGGCCAAGCGCAACACGGTCCAAGCGTGGCTGCCCACCGAGTACGAGATTCGGTGAGGGGTTGGCCTCACTTGAGCAAGGTCAGCCGCCGGATGGCCTGGAAGCCGCGCCCTTGTGCGCGGACGAAATAGAGCCCGGAGGGCCACGTCTCCCCTTGCACCGTGAACGCGTGCGCCGGGCCCGCCGGCAAGAGGCCGTCGTGCAAGATAGCCACCTCGCGGCCCAGCAGGTCATGCACGGAGATCCGGATCGGCTGCGTTTCGTTGACGGTGAAGCGGATCTGGGCCGTGGGATTGAACGGGTTGGGGTAGGCCTCACTCAGGAAGTGACCGCCTGGCGCAGAGACCGCGATCTCCACGGCGGGATGCACCTCGAAAGCCCCATCGAAGTCCACCTGTCGGAGCCGGAGCCGGTACTGTCCCGGCATGGGATCGGGCACGCGGTGGCGGTAGACCTGTGCGCGTGTGGTGGTGCCCTGGCCGGGTATGAAGTCCACCACGGTCCAGGCAGACGTCTCCTCAGCGGCTCCGCCGGCGGCCTGCATCTGCACCTCAAACCCGGCGTTGTTGGTCTCGGTGGCGGTCTCCCAGTTCAAGAGGATGTCCGAGCCGGTCTGCACGGCCTCGAAGCGGGTCAGCTCCACCGGTAGGGACAGGCCCAAGGCACCCGCCATGTCGATGCGCGGCTTGACGACATCGTTGCGGGGGTCGAGAATGGCCACACCATGCTCGGTGAGCAAGTCCAGCGGGCTGCCCAGACCAGCCGATTTCAACACGGCGAAGGCACCGGCCACGTGTGGAGCGGCCATGGAGGTGCCACTGCCTTGGGCAAAGCCTCCACCGGGCACGCTGGTCTCGATCCCGGATCCTGGCGCCAAAACGTCCAGGTAGTCCGCATTGTTGGTAAACGAGGCGATCTGATCGTTGAGCGTGGTCGCGCCGACGGCTACCGTGGTCGAGAGACACGCCGGGGAGATGAGGCGGTCCGTGTGGCCGTTGTTACCAGAGGCCGCAATCACCGGTCCCCCCGCACTGGCGGTGGCGGACAGCATGACGCTGTTGGCGGCCTCGCAGGCGGCTTGTGAGGCAAAGTTGCCGCCACCCAAGCTCATGTTGATTGCTGTGGCCCCTCCCTGTTGGCTCACGTAGTCCAGCGCCGCCACCTGATCTGAGGTCCAGGAGAGGATGCAGGGGGCGTTGCCATTGCACAAGGAGGGATCCGTGAACACGGAGAAGACCTGAACGGCGATGATCGAGGCATCGGGCGCGACGCCCGAGAAGGAGGATCCCTGGCCCGCCGCAATGCCCGCTACCATGGTACCGTGGTCACAGCCATTGTAGCTGCAAGGCGCAGCGGCTCCAACACCCGTGGCGGATTCCCCCCCCCCGGGGCACACCGAGTCAGAGTAGACCGTATCGGTGGAGAAGCAGGCCTCAGCCACCACCTTCCCGCTGAGGAAGGGATGGGTTCGGTCCACCCCAGAGTCTATGATGGCCACCACCGTACCGGCCCCCGAGTAGCCTTCATCCCACGCGACTTCGGCTCCCACCAGTTCGACCGTGCGATCCAGCGCCGGGGGCACGGGCACATCCTCTTGCACAGCCAGCACCTGGGGGTCCGCCTCCAACCACTGCTGCGTGCTCTCATCGGCCTCGACCACCAGGAGCGGGGTGTGGGCATAGGTGCGAACAGGGGCTAAGCCGCGGGCGGCCAGACGATGCGTCAGCGCTTGCTGGGCCGCGGCCACCCGAGCGGGCGCCGGGTGTCCTTTAACCGTGGACGGACCTTCCGTACGGAGCCGTACCAGGAGCCGGGTCGTCGTCTTCGCCGGGGATTCATTGGGCCGTGTGGCCTGGGCGATGGACCTTTCAGCTGTCGGAACGCTTGGGGTGCCTTGGGCCCGAACGGGCGCCGCCAGAAAGGCAGCCAGGAGCAGGGCCAGTGAGCAGGCACGGAGATCGTGCCGCGCGGGGGAGCGGAACATGGAGTGTACCGGAGTTGGATGCAACGATCGGGCACCCTTGGGCCGAACACTCCAGGCCGCAGTGCGCCTGTTCGCCTCATCGGGGTTTCTTCGGTATCGGCATCCCTGCACTCGGCTTAAGCGCACCTGCCTCCGGCGACCTGTGCACGGCGGCCTCGAATCAGGACGGCGCCAGGCTGCTTCGGCCAGGCGGCGCGCCTTGCTGGACGCGCCCCGCAGCGCCCCTCGACCGCCCCCTACGAGCTTGACACAGCACCAAGCCGTCCCTTTTTCTTCACCCTCTGCTCACCTGCCATGCCTCTCCCCCTTGACACCGCTGTGCACGCCGCCCGCGAAGCGGCCGCGCTCATCCGCCGCGAGGCGGGCCGAGCCGACGTGCGCTACAAAGGCCCCCAAGACCTGGTGACGGCCACCGACGAGGCCGCCCAGCACCTCATCGGGGCGATCTTGGTCGAGGCCTTCCCCGATTCATTTGTGGTGGGTGAGGAAGGGCCCACCCAAGACGCACCGCCCGGCACGCGCATGCGGTGGATCGTCGACCCCATCGATGGCACCATCAACTTCGCGCATGGCGCCCCAGCCTATGCGGTCAGCATTGGCCTGGAAGTGGACGGAGCGATGGAGGTGGGTGTCATCCTGGATGTCAGCCGCGACGAACTCTTTGCCGCACAGCGTGGCCAGGGCGCCACGTTGAACGGGTCTCCCATCGCCGTCAGCAAGACGCCCACGTTGGCCGAGGCCCTCGTGGCCCACGGGATGCCGTATCGGTGCCACGCCTACCGGGCCGCCTACGTGTCGGTCCTGGAGGCCATGCTAGAGGCGGTGCAGGGCCAGCGTCGCCTGGGCTCGGCCGCCCTGGACCTCGCGTATGTGGCGTCCGGACGGTTCGACGCCGGCTTCCTGGTGGGCATCCGGCCCTGGGATGTGGCCGCGGGGTGGCTGCTGATTGAAGAGGCCGGGGGCCGTGTGACCGACTTCCGAGGGGATTCCTACCGTCTGGGGCGGCCTCAAATTGCCTTCTCCAATGCGCTGACCCACAACAGCTTGCAAGATCTAGTGTATCCTCTACGCGAGGTAGACTGTTAGTTGTGACAACTTGGGGGGCGGCGGTCCATGGCTCTGGACAGGTGAAATACCTACCTTGCGGGCCCTTCCCTCTTTCCTTCTGATCGCTACGCACCTGTGCCTATGTCTACCCCCGGTACCGGCTTGCTGAACGGCAAGCGCGGCGTCATCTTCGGCGCCATGAACGAGAGCAGCATCGCCTGGAAGATTGCCGAGGCCTGCCACCGCGAGGGGGCCCGCTTCGCCCTCTCCAATGCCCCCGTGGCCAAACGGCTCGGCGAGCTGGACGCCCTGGCCGAGGCCACGGATAGCCCGGTCCTCTGGGCGGACGCCACCCGTGATGAAGACCTCCACACGCTGTTCACCACCGTCAAAGACACCTTAGGCGGGGTCGACTTCATCGTGCACTCCATCGGCATGGGCATCAACGTGCGGAAGAAGAAGCCGTACGAGGCCCTCAACTACGACTGGCTCCACAAAACGCTGGACATCTCGGCCATCAGCCTACACCGTGTGGTGCGGCAGGCGCTGGAGACGGACGCGCTGCAGGACGGCGGCTCCATCGTAGCCCTCAGCTACATCGGGGCGCAGCGTATCTTCTCCAAGTACTCGGAAATGGGCGATGCCAAGGCGCTGCTGGAGAGCATCACCCGCTCCTTGGGCTATCGGCTGGGCAAGCGCGGTATTCGTATCAACACGATCTCGCAAAGTCCCACCAAGACCCTGGCGGGGTCTGGCATCACAGGCTTCGACGCCATGTACGAGTTTGCTGATCGCATCGCACCGCTCGGCAACGCCGACGCCGACAGCTGTGCCGACTACACCGTGACGCTCCTCAGTGATCTGACCCGGATGGTCACCATGCAGAACCTCTTCCATGATGGTGGCTTCAGCACCATGGGCATCTCGGACGCTCTCATCGAGGACCTGACGGAGGTCCTCACCAAGGCACAGGATGCGTCCGACGGATAAGAACCGGAGCGCCCGCCTGCACCTCACCCTAGGCCTCCTGAGCGTGCTCGCCTTCCTGGGAGGCTGCCGCCCGGCTGGCGAGGCGCCCACCTTGGAAGCGGGCGAGATTCCTCCGCCTCCACAAGCCAGCGTAGACGTGCAGCACTACGCGGTGGAGGTGACGCTGCCCGATTTGGAGGTCCCGCTCCGCCTGCAAGGCCGGGTGGCGCTCACGGTGGAGCATGGAGCCCTACCAGCGCTCAGGCTCGACGCTGCGCCGGGGCTACGGGTCGATACCGCCCAGGTCAACGGAGCCCAGGTGACGCCCCGCCGGGAAGGGGCGCACCTGTGGATACCGCTGCCCTCCTACCCCCCAGGCACCTACGTCGATACCGTGTACGTGGCCTACCAGGGGGCCGTGGACGAGGGACTATACCGGGCGCCGTATGCCGACCAGGCCATCGTCTACACCGACGCTTGGCCCCTGCGAGCCCGAGGGTGGTTGCCCGCGGTGCACCATCCGTCAGACCCCGCCACGCTGTCGCTGCACCTCGACCTGCCCGACGGCGTGGAGGCCGTAGCCACCGGGACGCCGGTAGACACCACGCGTACCTCGGGCCGCGTGCGCTACCGCTGGCAGCTGTCCGCCTCGGCCCCG
>JBCDJV010000134.1:0-7950 GCA_038747425.1 Bacteroidota bacterium | reverse complement strand
GACCTCTTCATGGCCGGCATCCTCCTCAGCCGGGCCGCCCTGCACCTCGATGGCCCCAGCGCCATGGCTGCCGGCACCTCAGCCTACCTCGAGGAAGTGATCGATCAGACGCTGGCCATGGACCGCTACCTGCGCGATCCGGCCTCCAACGTGTACCACCATGGCTACTTCGCCTCCACGGGTGAGCCGTCCTCCAGCCGGTGGGGCCGGGCCAATGGGTGGACCATGCTGGCCAAGACGCAATTCTTGCAGGTCATCCCGCCGTCCAACCCGCGCTACGACGAGGTGCTGGCCGTCTTCCAACGCCACGCCGCCGGCCTCCTGGCTCTCCAAGCCGCCGACGGCCGCTGGCACCAAGTCCTGGACAACCCGGACACTTTCCTGGAGACAACCGCCACGGCCGCGTTCACCTACGCCTTCGCCACCGGCATCGCCCAGGGGTGGCTGCCGGCCGACGACTACCGCGAGGCCGTGGAGCTGGGCTGGGCCGCCATCGCCCGCCAGGTGCGGCCAGACGGCACCGTGGACGGCATCGTGCCCGGCACGCCCATCTACTTCAACGACGACCAGTACCAGAACCGAGGGCCACGCGTCCACGACCCCCGCGGCCTCGGCGCCGTGCTCTACGCCGCCTCGGCCGTCCACCAGCTCTACGCCCAGGAGGCCGAGGCCGCTGAGGCGCAGACTCTCCGCCTCACCAACCCGCTGGACACGGCCCGCCCCGACGCCTTCGTGGCCGTCCCCCGCTCCGCACTGGCCGGCCTGCCCGCCACGCCGCTTCAGGTGACCCACAACAGCACCCCGGTCCTGGCTCAGCAAGACGACCTGGACGGCGACGGCCGCTGGGACGAGCTGGCGTTTGTGATCGACCTCGGCCCCCGCGAGACCGCCACCGTGCGCATCGAGGCGGTGGCGAACGCCCCGGCCCTGACGGCGCGCACCCAGGTGGACATCCGGGTGCGCGAGGGCGGGCGGTTCGTCAACGGCGTCTACCAAGGTGGCGAGTGGCGCCGGTTCAACGCGCTGGCGGTGCCGGACGGCCAGCGGCAGGACGCCCAGTACGCCTTCGCGGAGGGACCCACCTGGGAGACGGACCACGTGGGCTTCCGTGTCTACCTGGACGAGCGCGCCCGCGTGGACGTGTTCGGCAAGACCGGCGGGCCGCCCATCCTCCACGCCATCGAGGGCGACTACCACGCCATCCAGGACTGGGGCACCGACGTGCTCAAGGTGGGCGCCTCGCTGGGTCTGGGCACGCCTGCGGCCTTGGTCGACAGCCAGTTCCGGACGCTCGGCACCCCGGACCAGCTGGACGTGGTGACCAGCGGCCCGGCCCGCTCCATCCTCCGCTGGACCGTAGAGGAGTGGATGGTCGATGGCCGGCCGTACCGCGCCACGTGGGAGGTGGAGGTCCGTGCTGGCAAGCGCCACAGCGCCAGCCGCCTCACCGTGACCCACCCCGACGGCACCCCCGCCGACCTCCCACTCATCACCGGCATCGTCCGCCACGACGCCGCCCCCGACCTCGTCACGGCGGACGCCCAGGCCCACACCGTAGCCCTCACCTGGGGCGACCAAGCCGACCAAGGCGATGGCCTGGGCCTCGGCCTCGTCCTCCCCACCGCCTACGGCCCCGAGGCCCACACCACCACCGACACCTACGCCTACGCCCTCACCCCCCGAGACGGCCACATCCACTACCTCCTAGCGGCCACCTGGGCCCTAGAAACCACCCCCATGGCCGCCGCCGCCGACTTCGAGGCCTACCTGAAAGACGCCGCCGCCCGCCACGCCACCCCGGTGTCCATCGCGGATTGAGTATGAGTGTGTGAGAGCGTGAACGTACACCCTCACACCCCCATACCCTCACACCCCCACCCTCCCCATGCCCCACCGCCTGCTTCTGCTGACCCTTGTGCTGGTGCTCGTCGGGTGCAATCAATCTGACGGACCGGGTGCCATTCCACCGGTGCCGTTTACCGGGGCCGCGCTGGTGTTGGATGCCGGCGAGGGAGCGGCGTTAGATGTGGACGCAGCGTATGACCCTGAGCAGGGGTATGGCTGGACTGTAGGGCCGGCCGACGCCTTCGTGCGGGATGACCGGCCGAAGAGTCGCGACGACCTCACGATCGACGGAGTACGAGCACCCGAGAGGCTGGTGCTACGGGTGGACCTGGCGCCAGGGCTGTGGCGCGTGCGCTTTTGGCACGACGACGGCCTCGAAGAGGCCCCACTTCTGACGTTCGAGGCCAACGGGCAGCCCGTGGACCTGGCGTGGAGCACGTTCGGGGCACCGGCCGAGCCAGCCGAGGGGCCGGACAAATTCGTGCGTCACCACGCCTCGACCGTGGAGGTGAGTCCAGGGGGTCTGATGCTCTCCTGGACGCGCCCGGAGCGCGATGTGCGGCTGCTGGGCGTGTCGTTCCTGCCCGTGGCGGACGCCGAGCCGGCCGTGCTGTCGGCGCTGGAGGCCATCAAGCCGCTGGGGACCGAGCATGGGCTCTTCGATGCGCTCCTGTCCGACCTGTCCACCCGGGCAGAGGCTGGCGAGGGCGGGGCCGCGCTGTGGCATGACCGGCTCACCATGCTGGACCGCGCCGAGCACGAGTTCTTCGTGCTGCGCGGCTACGAGGCCAACAACGATTCCACCGGACTCAGCATCATCCAGCGGAACGTGCAGAGCATCATGCGCCTGGATGGCCTGCTCACCGACCTCACCCCCGGTGATCCGCTCTACGACCGCACCCTATGGCAGCGCGCGCGCGCCGCCCGCGCCCTCGAGACGGAGCTGGGCAACCGCCGCCCCCACACCGTGGACGAAGCCGCCTTCGCGGACCTGCGCACCCGCTACCCCGCCGACACCCTCCTGGCCATGTACGCCGGCGAGCGCATCGAGACCGACGACGCCTGCGACCCCTTCGCCCCCGGCGGCAACGCCTTCGACCCTGCCGCACCCGACTGGGCCAGCCAACAGCGCGAGGCGCTCTGCCGCATCGCCGACGTGGCGCACTGGTGGATCGACCACCGGCAGATCGAGAATGGCGAGCTGGGCGGCAAGCTGGGCGACGACGTCGAAGCCTTGCGCCAGTGGCTGCCCGTAGCCCTGGCCGGCGACCGTAGGGTGCAAACCGCCTGGCGCCGCCTGGCCGATGCCGTGTGGGACAGCCCCCAGATCGTGGACGGCTACCACGAAGCGCCCATCGACGTGGAGCACGCCTCCGAGCCCATCGCCGACGCGCAGCCGTTCTTGCTCCTCTTCCCCGAGCACGCCGACGAAGGCCTGGCGCGCACCGAACCCAGCGCCCGCCACATGCGCGAGACGTGGACTGTCCCCATCGCCCTCGATGCGGAGGGGCAGGCGCGCCGCCACTTCCGGTCGGGCTGGTTCGGCACCTATGAAGTCGATGAGCGGCCGCCACGCAACCGGGACTCCGCCATCAACGCCCGCGCGGCGCGGGCCGTGCGCTTCTACGCCTGGGCCACCGGGGACGCCACCGCGCTGCAGACGCTCCACGAGTGGGCCCGCGCCTGGCGCGATGCCGCCGCTCGCACCGACAAAGGCAAGCCCGCCGGTCTCTTCCCCGCCTCCCTACGCTCTGCCGACTTAGCCCTCAACGGCGATGAGCCCACCTGGCATCAGGCCAACATGTTCTGGCCGTTCTTCGACTGGCCCCGGCATGCCACCGGCGGCGGCCTCTACGACACGCACCTCTTCGTCTACACCCTAACCGGTGACACCACACTGCTGGCGCCGATGCACGCCTCGCTAGCCTACGTCCGCCAGCACGGTCCCACGGCTGATGCCAACGCCGAGGCGGGCTCGCCCCCATGGACCGCCGCGGCCCTGCTCGGCGCAGGAGGCCTGTGGGACGCCGCCTCCGCCTGGCGCCTGGCCAGCGGCGACGACCGCCACGACGATCTGCTGCGCCGCTACGGAGGCGCCTACATCCAGGCCCGACTCAGCGGTAGCGCCACGCCGCTCACCGAGGCCCTGGGCGGTATCCTGTCTACCACCCGCGTCAACAACCCGCTCTTGCGCGAGGAGGCCTTCTACACAGATCGCCTGTACGTATCGCCGCGCGGCGCTGGGGGCGTGGGTGACCTCGTGGCCATGCTCACCGGCGGCCTCTCCAGCGAGTCGCCTACGTTTGCAGTGACGTGGGACGACGCGACGCCCGCCGTGTCCCGCTACGTGGCCGACGCCGGGCCGGAGCGCCTGCGCGTGGACCTCTACGCCCACACCGACGCACCCACCGCCACCTCGACTCGCCTGTGGAGCCTACGCCCCGGCCGCTACACCCTCCGCGTGGAGCCCGACGGCGGGCGGCCGGCTCTCTCAACGGATGTCGAGATCGACGCGCGCGGGGAGGCCGTCAACGTGTCGCTCGTGCCCGGCGGCTCCGTGCTCACGCTCACTCCGGCCGTTGACGCTTAGCTCATGCTGCCTCTCCTGCTTCTCCTTGCCCTCGCGGGCGGCCCGCAGGCCGTGCCGGACAGCCCGTTTCAGCCGCACGTCGTCTGGTTCATCGCCGATGACCTGAGTCCCATCATGGCCGCCTACGGGGACTCCACAGTCCACACGCCCCACCTGGACCGCCTAGCGCAAGAAGGTGTGACCGTGGAGCGCGCCTACGTGACGACGCCCGTCTGCGCCCCGTCGCGCACGGCCATGCTGACCGGCGTCTATCCCACCAGCATGGGCGCCCTCCACATGCGCACCCAGCGCCGCACCAGCGCGCTCGATCAGGTCACAGAGCCCGAACTGCTGGCCATCCCCACCTACGAGGCGGTCCCACCGCCCGACGTGCTGCCCGTCACCATCTACCTTCAGCGGGCAGGCTACTTCACCGCCAACCTCGGCAAGGAGGACTACCAGTTTGCCACGCCCGCCGGCCTCTGGCACGCCCGCACCGACACCGCGCACTGGCGTCAGCGCCCAGACCCCACGCAGACGTTCTTCTACATCCACAACGACGTGGAAACGCACGAGAGCCAGATCTGGGGGCGCGCCGGCCAGCCGTTAGCCGTGCACCCGGCCGCTGTGCGCGTCCCCGCCTACTACCCAGACACATCCATCGTGCGGCGTGACATCGCGCAGCAGTACACCAACCTGCTGGCCACCGACGCCAACGTAGGGCGGGTACTGGCCGAGCTCGAAGCAGATGGCCTGCTGGAATCGACCGTGTTCATCTTTGTGGGCGATCACGGCGACGGGCTCCCGCGCGCCAAGCGCGACCTGTACGACAGCGGCCTGCGCGTGCCGCTCATTGTGCGCATCGGCGCGGAGGTGCGAGCGGCGCTGGGCGATCGGCTGGGGGCGCCTCCGCCGGGCGGCCGCATCACGCATCCGGTGAGCGGCGTGGACCTGGCGCCCACCCTCCTGGCGCTGGCGGGCTTGCCGGTGCCGGCCGCCATGCAAGGCCTGCCGTTCCTGGGCGACCCGCAGGCGCCCGAGCGCCGGTATGCCGTGGGCGTGAAAGGACGCATGGATCCATCGGTAAACGAGACGCGGGCCGTGACCGACGGGCGGTGGAAGTACATCCGCAACCTCCAGCCGGAGCGGCCCTACGTCCAGACGCTGCCCTACCGGGACCGCGTGGCCACCATGCAGCTCCTACGCCAGCTTCACGCCAAGGGCGCGCTGACCGGCCCCCCGGCCCTCTGGTTCCGCGCCACGAAGCCGGCCGAAGAGCTCTACGACACCCATGCCGACCCCGACGAGGTGCGCAACCTGGCCACCGATCCCCGCCTCAACGCCACGCTGGCGCGCTTGCGCGGCGCCCTCGACGCCTGGGCGGATGCCACCGGCGACCTCGGCGTGCTCCCCGAGCCCCAGTTGATCCGTCGGCTCTGGCCGCCGGACGGCACCCAGCCGACTACCGCCGCCCCGGTGCCCGACCTCAGCGCCCACGGCAACACCTACACTGTCACGCTCACCAGCGCTACCCCCGGCGCCCTGCTGGCCTATGCCATCGACGGTCAGGCCTGGCGACCCTACACCGGCCCCTTCGAGGCCACGGCCGAGACCACGCTGACGCTGCGGGCCCACCGCCTCGGCCACCTGCCCGCCGACACCGTCCTCCAGCTTCCTCAGCCCTAGGTGCTTCCATGAACCGACGTGACTTTCTCGGCCGCAGCGTGGCCGCCACCCTGGCGGCCACCGTGCCCACCGGCGCCGCCCGCCTGGCACAGGCCACGCCCCAGGCCCGGGCTCCACGCAGCACCGACAAGGTGCTCAACGCGTACTACTTCCGGGCGCACATGTACACCTGCGTGCCGGCCCACATCCGGCACGACATGGAAACGATGGCGGGCTGGGGCACCACCCACGTGACCATCGCCGTGCTGGAGCAGGACTTCCGGGCGGCGCACCACAACATCGATCTCGTGTGTGCCGAGGCGACGCGCGTGGGGATGCAGGTGCTGGCGGTGCCCTCGCGCTGGTGCGGCCTCTTCGCCGGGGCGCCCAAGGTGCCGAGCGAGTTCGCCGCCGAGTACCCCGAGACGTGGTCCCGCAGGCAAAACGGCGCGCCCGTCATCAGCGGCCCCTCCGGCCCCGTGTGCAGCGTCTTCCACCCCCGCGTGCAGGACTACTTGCTAGGGCTCACCGAAGAGCTGATGACCCGCTTCGACATCGCCGGGATCGTCATGGACGAACCCAAGCGCTTGCCGGACCGCGACTTTTCCGAGGCGGCCATCGCCGTGCTGGGCGACGATGCGCCTCAGGAGGCGCATGTGGCGGGCAAGGTGGCCTTCTTCGACCGCATGGGGCAGACCATGAAGGCCGCCCGCGCCGACGCCTCGCTGGGCCTCTTCGTCCACTCGTCCAAGGCCGGCCAGTACGACGCCATCATCGAGGCCCTGGCCGCCATGCCCACGCTGGACGCCTTCGGGTGCGATGGGCGGCCGTGGGACGAAGGCATCGTGTCCGAGCGCAACTGGAACCGCAAGTGCCTCTTCCCTCACATCGACACCTTCCTGGCCGCCGCGGAGCGCCACGGCAAGCGCACGCTCTGCCTTGTGGAGAACTACGACCTCCCGATGCGCTACCTGCACCTGCTGGACGAGGGCTACCCCCGCATCCTGGACCTGGGCCTGGACGAGCTGTTTTACTACTACTACCCCCGCAACATCGAAGACCCCGAGGCCCAGATGGCCGTCGTCTCCAAGCACGTACAGTCCTATGCCTGACTTCCCGCCCCTGCGCCCTGCCGTCCTGCTCCTGCTGGCCGCCCTGCTCACGCCCGCAGCCGCCCTCGCCCAGCCGGCCGCTGCGCCCGATCCCGCCTCGCTGACCACCGTGGCCGACGTGGTGGCCGTCTACCCAGACCGGGTGGCCAAGCTGCTCGAAGACCTGGACCTCACCCGCCCCGACCTGGCCCCCGTGGCCGCTGCGGAGGACGAGGACGACCTCGAGGGCGCCGCCACCGCGCTGCTGGCCTACTACCGAGGCACGCCCGAGGCCGCCTGGGTAGGGCGCGATCCGCTCATCAACAACCCCATTGGCTACGACCGGCCTGTGCACAATGACGCGATGGAGGTGCTGCGGGACACGATCACGCTCCAGGGGGTCACCGGGCCCATCGTCCGCACCGAGGACGGCACCATCGACTGGATGAGTAAGGGGCCGCGCGACGACTTTCAGTGGCGCCTCTTCCTCAACCGGCACTACGCGATGATGGTGCTGGCCCGCACCTACGGCGAGGCGCCAGACCCCGCGCTGGCCGAGACCGCGAGCGCCTTCGTCACCGACTGGGTGGTGAGCAACCCCGTGCCCGGCCCCGCCGCCGGCGAGCGGGCTCTGCCGCGCCCGTGGTGGCCCATGACCGTCACCTCGCGCATCCTGGAGGTATGGCCCCAGGTGTTCTACGCCCTCCAGCCCGAGCCCGCCTTCACGGACGCCGCGCGCCTGCTGATGCTGCTGAGCATCCAGGAGCACGTCACCGAGCT
>JBCDJV010000133.1:0-8020 GCA_038747425.1 Bacteroidota bacterium | reverse complement strand
GATGAAACCAACGCGAACGGCGCCGCCCCGGTGAGGCTCCGGCGCCAACGTGAAGATACAGCGTTTTGACGTGGTCAATTCGTCGACGCTCCACGGTCCTTGGACGGCCGGTGCTCGTACTTAGAGCCTGACTATGAATGGCCGATGAAGGGCTGCAAACGGCTCTGGAGGCGACATGCGGCGTTGCCTTCGTCGCCCGGGGCGCGGCCCCGCGCTCCTCAGGCGCCTAGCCTGGCACCTCCAGCGCTCGTTTTCGCCGTCTTCATCCATGCATAGTCAGCCTCTTAGAACACCCATCAAAGCCCGACACAGACGCGCGTAGCCTGCACGGGATTGTGTCGGGTACTCTCAGAACGTCTACCTTCGGCCATCGACTTTGGATAGAGATCATGATTCAGCGTAGAACCGTCGGCATCGTCGGCACCGGCAACGTAGGGGTGGCGGCGGCCTACGCCCTCTTCCTGGAAAACCTAGCGAGTGAACTGATCCTCATCGACGTCGACGCGCGACGTGCCGAGGGCGAGGCCATGGACCTCATGCACGGGCAGGCGCTCGCGGGGAACGTGGCTGTGCGCGCCGGCACCTACGCGGACCTGGCCCAGGCCCAGGTGGTGGTTATCACGGCCGGCGTAGGCCAGAGCTCGCCAGACGAGACGCGGCTACACCTTCTCAACCGCAACGTGGCCATCTTTCGCCAGATTGTGGAAGCGCTGGATGAACACGCCCCAGGTGCCATCGTCATCGTGGCCACCAACCCCGTGGATGTACTCACCTATGCCACCCAGGCCTTGTCTGTACGGCCCCACGAGCGCATCATCGGGACGGGCACACTGCTGGACACCTCGCGCTTCCGGGCACTTCTGGGACGCCACTACGGGGTAGACCCGCGCTCCGTGCATGCCTACATCCTGGGCGAGCATGGAGACTCCGAGGTGCCTATCTGGAGTGCGGCCGACATCGGCGGCCTCCCCCTGCGCGACAATCCCGTGCGCGGCCATACCTTCGACAAGCAGGCCATGGAGCGCCTCTTTGAGGATGTGAAGCGGGCCGCCTACCAGATCATCGACCGCAAGGGCTACACCAACACGGCCATCGGCGTGGTCATCGCTCGGATCGTGCGTGCCATCCTGGGCGACGAGCGGAGCGTGCTCCCCCTGAGCGTCCGCCTCGACGGCGAGTACGGCCTGCGCGACGTGTGCCTCAGCATCCCGTGCGTGGTCGGCCTCGACGGTGTCATCGACCGGGTCCTCCCTCCGCTTGCGCCCGATGAGCACGAGGCCCTCAACCGATCTGCGGCCATCCTCACGAAGAGCCGTCAAGGGGTGGACCTGTAGGGGGCCGGTTGGTACGTCTGGGTGGGGCTGTACCGAAGCACGAGGGGCGGCGTGGACGCCTCACTCCCCACTTTCCAGGTGGGTGACGTCTTGGGTGACCATCATGCCGGCGACCACGTCGCCGTGCTTGTTGCGGATGGGGGCCACCCGTGTGAGGAAGCGGCGATCGCCGTGCTGGACGGTCTCGGTGGAGGGGGTACCTTGCAGCGCGGCATGGAAGGCTGGTGCCATGAGGTCGTGGGTGAGGTCGGGGAAGACCTCCTCCAGCGTGTGGCCGACCACCGCGTGCTTGAGGAGGCCCAGGGCGTTGAGGCCTTCGCCTTCGGCCACCAGGAACCGCAAGTGTGGGTCGAAGAGCAGGATCAGCCCGCCCGGAAAATGCTCCATGAGCAGCCGATACAGGTTGGTGCCTTCACCGACCACCTGAAGGCGCTCCAGCGCGCTCAGGCGCGAGCGAAGGCGCTGCACCTCCTCATGGAGTTCGTCCCACGTGCGGTACGCGTCGTCGGGTGGCGACGTCGTGGCGGGGTAATGCTGGCGGTGCTGAAGGTCGGGCATCGTGATCGCGGAAGGCTGTGGTCATCCCATGCTCGAGGTATCGACGCCCGCCCGGTACGCTTAAGAGCCCCTCCCAAAACCTCGCGCAGCCCGCCCCGCGCGCCCTGATTCAGGACGCTGCCAGGTGACTGCACAGAGGGGTTGGTTGGCTCGCTGTAACGTGTGTGCAACGTGGGGGGCGGGGTCTGCCGAAGAGGCCTACCAGCGTCTACTTTGAACGCCACACCCCTCCAGCCTCATCTGTGTTGTCGCCATGGCCACTCGCGTGCACACCTACGAAGGACAGGACCTCGAGATCACGTACGACGTCGTGCGCTGCATCCATGCGGCCGCGTGTGTCCAGGGGCTCCCGCAGGTGTTCGATCTCAAACGCCGCCCCTGGGTGGATCCCGCGCAGGCGCCCGCCGATCAGATCGCCCAGGTCATCGAGCGATGCCCAACCGGGGCGCTCCACTACCGGCGCCTCGACGACGGCGCCGCTGAGATGCCCACGGCCCTTAACACGGTCCAGGTGGACACCGATGGCCCACTGTACCTGCGGGGACAGATTCGGGTCGTCGATGCGGAGGGGGAGACCGTGATCAAGGACACGCGCCTAGCGCTCTGCCGCTGCGGGGCCTCCTCGCACAAACCGTACTGCGACGGCTCTCATACGGAAGCCGGCTTTGCCGATGCAGGCGCGTTGGGCACCAACGGCAAGCTCGCGTTCGGCCCCCAGGAAGAAGCCTCGGGCGAAGCCCTCACGGTGCACGTCTTCACCAACGGCCCCCTTGTGCTCCAGGGCCCGGCCGAACTACACGGCGCCGACGACGGGCCGCTGCGGCATGGCACTCAGTGCGCCTTGTGCCGCTGCGGGGCCTCCAACAACAAGCCATTCTGTGACGGCTCCCACAAACAGATCGGCTTCGAAGCGGCCTAGGCGGAGTGCGGTGCCCCGCAGGAGATCGAGCGCTCAATCGATCCGCGCGTAGTGACCGGTGAACAGGGGCTGCCAAGTGCGACCTCCGTCACGCGGGCAATGCCACGCCTGGCGCACCGGGCCGTCTGGCGGGTGCTAGTGAGCACCATCGCCGCGCCCTCCAGATCCTCGTTCAGATACAGGATGGGGCCGCTGCCGCCCATTCTTCGCGGATCGCGCCGCCCCGCGAGACGGAGGTGACGCGGTTGGTGCCCACCTGGGTGTACCGGACCGGCGGGGGAGATAGGGCCGTAGCGGGCCTCCATGAGGCGAGGTCCACCGCCAGGAGCAGAGAACGACCCCTGGGAGCGAGGAGGGAAGGGTCATGAAGGACCTCCTAGGTAGTGCTCCTGAGGTGACTGCCCGTCAAGGAGGGGCGAGCTTTCCCCCTGGCGTGTTTACACCGCCACCGGCGCACTGATACGCGGATGGTGCTGGTAGTCCATCAGCTCAAAATCCTCGTAGCGGTAGTCGAACAGGGAGGCCGGCCGCCGGTGTAGTACCAAGCGGGGGAGGGGGTAGGGCGTCCGGGAGAGCTGCTCCTCTACCTGCTCCAGATGGTTGAGATAGATGTGGCAGTCCCCGCCCGTCCATACGAAGTCCCCTACCGTCAGGTCGGTCTGCTGCGCCACCATGTGGACGAGCAGCGCATAGCTGGCGATGTTGAACGGGAGGCCCAAGAAGCTGTCCACGCTGCGCTGGTAGAGCTGGCATGAGAGGCTGGGCTGCCCGTCGGCCGTGGCGCCTACGTAAAACTGGAAGAAGGCATGGCAGGGGGGGAGGGCCATGTGGGGCACGGCCGGAGGGTTCCACGCGCTCACGATGTGACGGCGCGAGTGGGGTCGGGTGCGGATCTGCTCGACGACCTGCGCCATCTGGTCGACCCCCCCGAAGTCCCGCCACTGCTTACCGTAGACCGGGCCGAGATCGCCCCAGGTGGCGGCGAAGGCCTCGTCGGTTCGGATCTGCTCCTCGAAGGCGCGTTGGTGGGCCTTCATCATCTCGCGGGAGAGCGCGCTGTAGTCGTGCCCATGGGCCTCCAGGTAGCGCCGCAGCGGCCAATCGGACCAGATGGTCACGCCCTCATCCACCAATGGCTTGATGTTGGTGTCGCCACTGAGGAACCACAGCAGCTCGTGGAGGATGCTCTTGAGGTGCACCCGCTTGGTGGTCACCAGCGGGAAGCCCTCCTGGAGGTCGAACCGCATCTGGTGGCCAAACACACTGAGCGTGCCGGTGCCGGTGCGATCCTCTTTGCGGAGGCCGTGGTCGAGGATGTGGCGAAGGTAGGCGTGGTAGGCGTCCATGGAGGGTGAACTCGGCGGAAGAGAAGGCGTACAGGGGACACGCGCACCGTGTGTGCGAGGTCCCTATCAAAATACAACGGACGCGGCCTCAGGCCCACGCCCACTATGGATCCGAATCTACATCAGAAGCAGGGCATCAACCACCTCAACAAGGTGCTGAACTACGCGCCCTTCGTGGCCGAAGACGGCACCGCCCAGGTTCATCTCACACAGGAGGACTGGTACGTCGTGGCCGACACCCTGTTCAAGATGCGCACCCCCGCGGAGATGCTCCCGGACGCGATCCAATCCTACGAGCTGACCAATGCCAACCGTACCATCCAGCTCACCACGCCCGACTACACAATCCACGTAGATATGATGTAGCCGCGAGGGCGAGGAAGGGCTCTCTGGGGTGACGCCTGACGACCCTCGGCCGCCCTCAATGCGCTGACAGCGCGCCGTGCCAGACGCGGTGGCCGGCCTCGTGCAGGTGGGTGGCGGCGTGCTCCGCAGGAGTCGCCGTGGTGAACACGCCAAACAGGGCGGAGCCCGAGCCGGACAGTGCCGCATAGCCCGCGCCGAGATCATAGAGCGCGTCTTTCAGATCTGCCAGGGCCGGGAGGCTGGGGAAAAGCGCGGCCTCGAAGTCGTTGACCAGGTCGGCTCGCCAGATGGTCAGGTCAGCTTGCTGCACCAAGGCCGGCAGATGGGGGCGCTCCGTATCATGGGGGCGGACGTGGCGGTAGGCGTCGGGCGTGGAAATGGTGAGGTGGGCGGGTACCACCACCACGAGCCAGAAGGGCAAGTCGGCCGCGAGTGGGGTGAGGTGGGTGCCCCGGCCGGTGCCGCGTGCCAGCGGTGGCCCCAAGAAGAACGGCACGTCCGATCCAAGCACAGTGGCCAGGTCGTGGAGGCTCTCGTCAGCCACCGCCACGCCCCAGAGGTCGCGCAGGAGGTAGAGCGTGGTGGCAGCGTCGCTGGAGCCGCCTCCCAGGCCTGCGCCGTAGGGGACGTGCTTTTCTAGGTGCAGATGGCCGGTCATGGGCACCCCCGCGTGGGCCGCCAGCGCCTGAGCCGCCCGCACGCACAGGTTGCCCGGACCGGTGGGTAGCGCTGGGTCCGAGCAGGTGAAGCGGAACGTCTCGGCGGAGGTGGCCGTGAGCGCATCCGCCCACCCGATGCGGGCGAAGACCGTGTCCAGGTCGTGGTAGCCGTCGGGGCGTTTGCGCAGCAGGTGCAGGCCCAGGTTGATCTTAGCGGGGGCGAGGCGGTGAAGATTCAACAGTCCAGCGGACGCTCGTTGATTACGGAAGTGGCAGCCTGTATGTTTGGCAACATACGGCGGGCGCGCTTCGCGTTCCCGTCTCTTACTCCCCGGCTTCCCCTGCTCTCGCCTATCGAGTTGTCCGTTACGACGTTTGGATGGTGGCGCTTCTGCGCAGCCGCTCTGCCGCCTCCATGGGCTCTCTTCCTGTAACTTCTCGATAGATGGTGACGACCTCCTTGCCGGGCCGCCTGGTGCGACGCCTCTGGTTGCTCAGCGCCGGCCTCCTGCTGATCACGGCCTCCGCCCAGGCCCAGTCTGGCTTCGGCTTGCCTGGCCTCTCGGTGCAGCAGCCCTTCGACCCGCTTCAGCAACTCCGCAGCTTGTCCTCGCCGGCGTCCCTGGCGAACTCCGTTTTGCTAGAAGGGGCCGTGGATCCCGCTACGTATGCCGTGGGGCCCGGCGATGTGTTCCAGGTGACTATCGGTGGGCCGCAGCCGATTGCCGTGGCCGCCCCGGTCAGCGCCGACGGCCGGCTGATCGTGCCGGACATTGGCGGCGTGGAGGCGGCCGGGCGCCCCCTTGGAGAGGTCCGCGAAGAGGCGGAGCGCCTGCTCCAGGAGCGCTTTCAGAATGTCAGTGTGCAGGTGGCCCTGGTCCAGCCGCGGCAGTTCTATGTGCATGTGGCGGGCGCCGTGCCTCAGCCGGGGCGCTACCCGGTGTTGCCTGTAGCCCGCGTGTCCAACGCCCTCACCCTGGCCTTTGCGGATACCCTGCGGGCGCCGCTGCGCAACCCCGCCTTCCGCCCGTCTCTGCGCACGGTGCAGGTGACGCGCGGTGACAGCCTGTTCACCGTGGACCTCACCCGCTACCTCACCACGGGCGATGTAGCCTTCAACCCCTACCTGCACGACGGGGACCAGGTTCGGGTGCCGGCCTACGACCCCGCTCAGCAGTCGGTGTTCGTGGACGGCGATGTGCCCTTCAGCGGGTCCTTCGCGTACCGCCCTGGAGACACGGTGCTGGACCTGCTGGCCCTGGCCGCCGGACCGGTCGTGCCGCAGGCCACCACCACCCTCCGCCACGCCCGCTACCAGGCCGACGGGAGCGCCACCACCCAGACGTTTGAACTGGAAGCCCTGCAGGCCGACCCGGACTCGGCCCCCTTGGTAGAGCCGCTCGACCATCTGTTCGTGGTCCCGGCCTCTCGGACGCGCGCCACCGCTACGGTGGAGGGCTTCGTCCACTTCCCGGGCACCTATCCCATCGAGCTGGGCGTGACCACCGTGGAAGAGCTGGTGGAACGAGCCGGTGGGCTGCGCGATGACGCCTTGGCCCAAGGGGCCCACCTCATGCGGCCGCTGAGCCAGCCAGCGCCGCCCCCAGCAGGCGTGGAGCCTCCCCTCACGCTGCAAGAACGGCAACAGCGCCTCCTCACCCTCGAGGCCGACAGCGCCGCCTTCCTCCAACGGATGCGCTTGCTGGGATTCGATGTCTTCAGCCGCACCTATTTTGCCCAGGCCCTACTGGACCAAGGCCGCGTGCCGATCAATCTCGACGAACCCGATGAGCGGGCCACCTACCTCCAGCCCGGGGACCGCCTCGTGGTCCCGCGCGATGAGCAGACCGTCATCGTCTTCGGGCAGGTGGAGCGTCCGGGCTATCTCGTCCACGAGCCCGGTCTACGCGTGGAGGAGTACATCCGCCGGGCCGGAGGCCGAGGGCCGGCCGCCACCACCACCTATCTGCTCCGCGCCGGTACGTATGAGCCCTCCACATCTGGCCGCGAGACCGTCAACTCTGGCGATGTCATCTTCATCGATGGGGACATCGCGAGTATTGATCCGGATGTGGAGCAGCTGCGCGTGCAGGACCGCAACCTCCGGCAACAACGCATCAACCTCGTGGTGTCGTCGGTGGTCAGCCTGACCACCACCATCATCCTGGTGCTGACGCGCTAGCCTCAGTCCGTGCGTCGGCCCGGGTGAACAGCGCGTCCATCTGCACCAACTCGCCGGTGGCATCGCGTAGGACGTCCAGCGGGCGCAGGAAGCGGAAGCCGCGCATCTGCATGAAGGCATAGACCTCATCGAAGAGGGGCTCGCCCTGGTACATGGGCTTGAAGGCCGTCTCCAGCAGCACATAGTCGATGTGCGGCAGCAGCGCATCCGCGCCATGCAACGCCTCGATCTCGTAGCCCTGAAGGTCCAGCTTGAGCAGTGTGGGGGGCGCCAGGTCACTGGGCGCCAAGACGGCCTCCAGGGCCTGCATCGGCACGTCGATCGTGGTGACGCGGTCCGCCTCGGGAAACGAGGCCGCCCGGTTGGGGTGATCTGGCAGGGCGGACGACGCCAGCGAGTACGCGTGCTGATGGAAGGTCAGCGTGCCACCCGTGCGCCCCAGTGCCGTCCGGTGCACGTGCACCTGTGGCCGGTCCGCCAGGTTCGTGGCCAGGGTGTCGGCCACCGAGGGTGAGGCCTCGAAGCAGTGCAGCGTGGCCCCTGGGAAGGTCTCCGTCATGGCCCGTGCAAACTGCCCCACATTGGCCCCGCCGTCGATGATGGTCCCGAAGGCGAACCCTTGGGCCTGAAGCGCCCGGGCCATCTCGAAGGCGGTG
>JBCDJV010000132.1:0-9353 GCA_038747425.1 Bacteroidota bacterium | reverse complement strand
GGATCCAGGTGCAAGAGCACGACGGTCGCGTGGTCTTCCTCCGTACCCTGGTGGCGGGCGGTGCCGACCACAGCTACGGCATTGAGGTGGCCCGCATGGCTGGGCTCCCCGACCCCGTGGTACGACGGGCTCGGGCCGTGCTGCAGCACCTGGAAGCCCAATCCCTCACGGTGGACGGCAGCCCAGCCACGGCTCCTCGCCCTGAAGGCGATGGCCTCCCCGCCGCTCCCACCATCCAGCCTCCTGAGCCCCCCGCCGAGGATGCGTTTCAGATGTCGCTCTTTGGCCCCGCCGCCGACCCTGTGGCGGCCGAGCTCAAAGCCGACCTCCAGGCGCTCGACCTCAACCGGATGACGCCGATCGAAGCCCTGATGACCCTCGCCTCATGGAAAGACCGTTTAGCCCCCTGATGGTACGCCCCGCGCCCGGCCTCCTGCTCGCCGTTCTCCTTCTCCCCAGCCTCGCCGCTCAGGCCCAGACCACGCGGGCGGCCGCAGCGGTGCTCCGCGACGCCCTAGCCGCTCACGACCCGCAGGGCCTCTGGGAACGCGGCGTCCACACGCTGGCTCTGCGCGAGACGCGCCCCAGCGGTGCCGAGCGGCTGACGCAGCTCACGTTCGACCGCACGAACACCACGTTCGCCATGCGGCAAGAGCGCGATGAAGGCGTAGTGGAAGCCTCCTGGTCCCCCACGACCTGCTCTGCCACGCTGGATGGAGCCCCCATGGACGCCGAGACGGCCGATCGACTGCGGCTTCACTGTGAGGGGCCTCGCACCGTGGGGTTCTGGCGGGACTACTACGGGTACCTCTACACGCTGCCGATGAATCTGGTGGATGCAGGCACCCAGCTCGATCCGGTGGCCCGGCTCGATACGTTGAGGGGCCGCTCTGTATGGGCGCTCCGCGCTACGTATGCCGCTGAGACCGGCGAAGACACGTGGTACCTCTACATCGACCCGGACACCTATACCCTGGTGGGCAGCCGCTTCTACCACGATGAAACGGCCAACGACGGCGAGGTCCTGTATTATGAGGGGGCGGTGGAGGCGGCTGGCTTGCGCCTGCATGCCCAGCAGGCCTGGTACACCAATGACGGCCATCGCTATCTAGGCACTGACCATCTGATCTCCTATGAGATTCACGACGCCGACCCCAGGATGCGAGACGAATGAAGGCGCCCGGGTGCCCACCCCCGGGCGTTGGCTCCCTCAGAGGCTGTGGCAGACGTCTCTGCGGGCTGTGATCGGCTGCTCGAACGCTCGGCGGCATTGCCCGGCATCGCCGTAGCGCTGGCTACGGCTGCCTTGAGCGCCTTGCTGAGCCTCCGTTCGCACGATCTCGCCGAGCAGGCGGACGTCTGCCACAGCCACTAGGTGATGCGCCGTTCGATGGCCAGCAGGCGAGGCGGCGCCGTTTGGTTGAGGAATCGGTAGCTCAACATCCGGGCTTGGCCGGCCTCTAAACCCGTGGCCCAGGCTTCCACGGCGCGGGTCTCCTCCAGCCCGCCAGGGTGGCCGGTGTAGCAGACCACCGTGATGAGGCCCCCCGGCGCAAGCCGTGCCCACGCGGCCTCCAAGGCTACCAACGTTGTCCGAGGCTGGGTGGTGAGCGCTTTGGATGGCCCCCCCGGCAAATAACCCAGGTTGAACATGACGGCCTGGAGGCGCGGTGCCTCGCCGACCTCGCCCGCCATCGTTTCGTGGCCTTGTGCGACGAGGCGGACCCGGTCCAGCAGGCCGGCTGTGACGAGGCGGTGCCGGGTGGCGGCCAAGGCCTCTGGCTGCACATCGAACGCGAGCACCCGTCCAGCGGGCCCCACGAGGCGCGCCAAGTACGCCGTGTCATGTCCGTTGCCAGCGGTGGCATCTACCACCGTTGCGCCCGCGTGCACGGCCCGCTCCACGAGGACGTGGGCCTGGGCCACGGCACTGAGTAGAATCGGCGACTCAGCCATGCATCAGGCCAGGGTGGGAGCGGGCGCCGTGGCGTGCTCGGCCTCGGCCTTCAGCCAGAGGCCGAGCTGGAGGTACAGGTAGAGATACACGATGGGGCAGGCATCGCTCAGGTCTTCGGGGTTGGCCAGGTACGCCGCGCGGAGCCGCTCCAGGGTGCTCAAGTCCACGTAGGGCTGCAGCACCGGGGCCAGGTCTCCCACCAGCCTGTCGAAGAGGGCCCGGTGAAAGCGGAGCACGTTGCGCTGCACGTTGACCCGCAACTCGGCCTTCGTCAGGCGCCACTGCACCTTGGGCGGGATGATCCCATCCATGGCCTTGCGCATGTAGTAGCGCGTCCATCCATCCTGAAGCTTCAGGTGGGGCGGCGAGGCGAAGCAGAACTCGATCAGGCGCCGATCGAAGAACGGGTGGCCAATCTCTTGCTGACGGAAGGCCCCCATCTGTTCCACCCAGCCGGTGCTGTGGGGCCACACCCCGTACTCGATGCTGTTGTAGTGAAAGGCCCGGTCCGAACGCGGGTGGTCGAAGGTGTAGAAGGTCCACTGTCGGTCTTTGGCCGAGAGCCCGAGCGACTCTGCAAACTCGTCGTTCATGAGCTGGAGGCCAACGAACGGCTTCTGCGCTCCTTGTTGGACGCCCAGCCAGCTGGCCAGGCGCTGAGGCACCCGCACGCGCATGCCATGCCGGTACCACAAGTGGCTCTTCCCGAGGCCGTACCGATGCGACAGCTGGTCGACGGCTTCCCTGAAGGTCCCCCAGTCCCCCGCCTTGGCACGGCCGTGCAGGAAAGGGAACACGTAGCGCGATATGTAGGCCCCCGGCAGCTTGCCATTGCGTTCCGCCAGGGCTTGTATGACGTCTTCGAAGAGCCCCCACTGGCCCGTGTAGATGAGCTCGTGGATATACCCCCAGCCATGGGAGAGCACACTGTCCCCGTCCAGGCCATCGAGCATCACCCGGATCCCCTCTTGGTGAGCCACCCCTTGGAAGGACCACATCAGGTAGATGTTGATCATGTAGCTGGGGAGCGGCTGATCCAGGTGGGGGCCAAACTGCTCGTTCAGCTCCAGCGGGGCCACCTCGTCGGCCCGCACCTCGCGCACCTCAAAATCGCGCGATTCGTTGACCGCGTTGATGTAGGACCGCTCATCCAGCTTCTCGAGCGCTTTCCCGGTAAAGCTGGGAAAGATGGCCGAATAGGTGCGCACGGCGGGCCCTCCACGGGCGTCCATCAGGTCCTGGGCCACACACGCCACCGAGGAGGAGTCCAGCCCACCGCTCATGGCCACCCCCACCGGGGTGACACTGCGGACGTGGTCGTCCATAATCTCGATGAACAGGGCGCGCAGGGCCTCGATGTGCGCCTCGTCCGAGCTGAAGCGCACCTGCGAGGTCCAGTCTAGCTCCCAGTACCGGTGCGTCTTCACTTCGCCGGCCTGCCAGGTCAGGTGCGAGGCGGGCGGCACCTTGTGGACATCGCGGTAGAACGTGCGGCTGGTCGCCCCTGGGTCTCCTTGCTGCAAATAGGCCCCGATGGCCCGCTCGTCGATCCGGCGGGGCACCTCAGGGTACATCCACAGGGCTTTGATCTCCGAGGCCACGGCAAAGCCCCACGGGCCTGCGCTGTAGAACAGGGGTCGCATGGCCATGTGGTCGGTGGCACAGAAGACGCGCTGCGCCTCCGCATCCCAGACTACAAAGGCAAAAGTGCCCACGAGGTGCTCAGGGCTGTCCGCCCCCCACCGGCGATACGCCAGAAAGGCCAGTTCAGCGTCCGTCAGGGCCGCTGCCTCGGAAGCTGATACCCCCAGGGTCTGCGCCAGCGAGAGGCGCCCGCCCAGCCGGACATCGCCCACAAAAACCAGCGACTCATGCCGCAGGATGAGCGCACGGTCATCGGCCGCCTGTTCTTCGGGGGTGATGTGGACGGTCCCACACCCGAGGCCGGCCGCGCCTTCGGCCCAGGTGTCATGGCCATCGACCATCCGGTACGGCATGGTGGCCAGCATGGCGGCTACCTGTGGGCGCTCTACCATGCGTTCTGGATGGAGAAAAAGGCCGACGAGTGCACGCATACCGTTCGAATTTGGAATCCTCGTGGGTCAATGTATCTTGCGCCCTGGCATTGAGCAAAAAGGATGCCTCCTGCGCTCCGGCGGAACGGTCTGCGCCCACGCTTGTTCGCCACGCGCTCGTCACCGGCGTCCAGACGGCGCCCGTCGTTTCGGTCGCGCGCTACGGGCGGCGTGGGCGCACGCCTCTCATTTCCTCACTGCACGGCTCATACTGGCATGCCGCCGACGGTGTATTCGGCTTTGATCGTGGGGTTTCCCCGCAGCGGCACGACGCTGCTCCGTGCGGTCTTGGACCGCCACTCAGCCTTGCAGGCGGTCCCGTGGGAGCCTCACTTCATTCCGGATCTGTTGACTCAGTTCGGGCTGGCCCCGGTAGACCGCTCGGTCCTGCTGGATGCGCTGTCGGGCCATGCATCCATGCCCGCCCCGCTGTCCGAGGCCTTGCCCGCGATCTTGCCCTCCGCATCCACGTTGACGCTGAGGGCCGGCCTCGATGCCGTCTTCAGCCATCTCTTCGACGGGCAGGCCACGGGGGTGGTCGTGAAGGTGCCTCGGCTGGTGTACAACGTGCCGGCCGTGCGGGCCTTGTTTCCGGAAGCCCACGTGGTTCACCTCGTGCGCGACCCTCGGGGCGCCTTGGCCTCGCATCTGGCCCGGTGGCCGGGCGAAGGGCTGTGGGGTCGCCTTCAGGACTGGAAAGCGGCGGTCCAGGCCGGCCACACCTGGACCACGCAGCATCCCGAGGATGCGCTGGAGCTTCGCTTCGAAGACCTGCTGCGCACCCCTGAGGCTTCGCTGAAGCAGCTGTGCACCTTCCTGTCCATCCCCTACGAACCCACGTTGCTGGATGTAGAACTCACCACGATGCGCTGGGCACGAGACACTCCGGCGAATCCCGCCGAGGTGCGCTACCAAGGCTTCGAGACGGAGAAGATCGACCAGTGGAGGACGGTGCTGCGTCCCAGCGAGGTCCACCTGATCGAACGCACCTGTCAGGCCGAGATGGACGTGTGGAACTACGTCAAGGCGGACATCCCCGCCTCGCCGTTGAGCGTCCTGGCGCTGTATACGCGCAGCCGCCTCCGGGCCTGGTACCGAGCGCTGCGCTCGTAGGGCCCCTCTACAGGGGCGTGTCGGCCTCGACGCGGCGGAAGATGCCACGTACCAGCGACCGTTCGTCCAACTCGATGAGCACGGGGGGCTCCGCTACGGCCCAGCCCGCCTGCTGCAGGTGGCTCACCAGCACCGCTGGACCCTCACGCCCGGCCGACGAGGCCGCGAGCGACGCTGCAGGCATCGCGACGTACATCCATCCTCCGGGCTTGATCACGCGCCGGGCCGCCCGAGCCCAGTTGGCCCAGGGTTCCGGTCTGGCTACGGGCTGCCAGGACACAATCCAGTCGAAGGTGTCCGGTGGAAGCAGGGTGTCCAGGGCTGCCGTGTGCAGCACCATGGAGGTTTCGTGGCCGGGTGCTTCCAGGGCCTTCCGAGCTTGGTCCAGCGCTTGTGGATCGGCCTCACAGATGGTGAGACGGAAGCCGAGTTGCCGCAACGGCACCGAGTGCACACCAGCCTGGCAGCCTAGCTCCAAGACCTGGTGGTGCGGCGGGATAGCCGCCAGCGTACGGAGCAGATGAGGATCGGGCTGAGCAAGCACAGGCGGAAACAGCGGCACCGAAGAGGCACCATAGAAGGGTCACACGCCCGTGGTTGAGGGGGCGGATTGACGCATGGGTGCCCACTGGCGGGGCATCATCGTATGATCACACTGGACACAACGGGACGTCGTGGGCTGCCCTGACGCCGACACTCCAGGGAGGGCCACCTCCGGCAAGGTGCCCGAGGCATCGAGCCCATCGCCGGAAAAGACCGGCAGGCCGTGGATGGCCTGTCTGCGTGTGATCTCAGCGAGCGCTTCGATGAACATGGGGTGGCAGTTGAGCCCGGCGGTCACTTCGTAGTGTTCCAGCCCCTGGGTGTAGGCCTCTTCGCGCATGACTACGTCAAGCTGATAGGCCGTCTCCAAATGGTCGGTCACATGTGAGAGCGGTACGACGAGCACCGAGGTGCGGGCTTGACGCCCGAGGGTGCCCATGGTCTGCTTGAGGGACAGCCGCGCTACGTCTGTGGCTCCCCTCGACGGCTGGAAGGTGACGTGGTGGGGCCGATCCTGCCCACGATGCTGCATGACGGCCTCCACCGTGGCTTGTACGAGGCAACAGTACGGGTCGTGGTGCCCTTGGAGCGTCCCATAGCCCGGGGCAGGGAGATGCTGCGCGGCAAAGACGAGATGAACGCCCCGGCGCGCACGGTCAGAGAACCGTTGTAGGGCCTCATCAATCCGCTCAGACAGCGCCTGCACATACTTCGGGTGCACCGCGTACTCGCGCACGGCGGTGACAGGCCAGGTGGGCATGCGTCCATGGGTCTGCTGCATCCACCAGGAGGCGAACAGCGAACCGGTGGTACGCTGGGCATACTGAGGAAAGAGGGGCAAGAGCACGACCTTGGTGATCTCGTCGGCCTGCATCTGCTGGGCCACCTCCGGCAGGAAGGGGTGCGCATGCCGCATGGCAACGTACGTCTTGTACGTGACCTGAGCGGGAGACGGTGTGCCCGTGAGCAGCGCCTGCTCTAAGGCGGAAGCCTGCTCACTCACCAGGCGATGCAGGGGGGAGCAGCCACCGATTTTCTCGTAGCACCGAGCCAGCGCTGTAGACTGAATCCAGGCCTGAGAGCGGGCGTAGAGGGGCCGCAGCGCACGCGGCAGGCGCCAGTCGCTCGCGAGGGGATCCATGTACCGATTGTACACGAAGTCCGGGACATCGGCGAGCGTGGGGGGGCCTCCCGTGTGCAACAAGACGACACCAATGCGATCCCCGGGCTCAGCTGTCAAGGGCGCAGCGGGTACATAGTCACCACAGAGTGCTCGGTGGTCGTACCGATAGAGCTTCAAGAATTCGCGAGGCGTCATGAGACGTCAGAGGCTAGCCGACCGCACAGTTGGTACTTGTTTATGCGGTATTTTCGGGCCTCAGTTCCTCTTTTGCCTTGAAGTTTCGCGTAAGCGGGGCCTCAGGGGCAGGCTTCCATCAATGATTCACGCGGACCGCGTCAGGACTTCACAACCGGCCTGGTGGAGACCTCGGCCGTAGACGCCTGGACCTCGGTTGTGCTATGGCGGATGTGCATCATCGCCAGCAGGGCCAGCCGTCGTAGCTCGGGGTCGTTGCTGTCCTGATAGAGGGTAGCCAGGGTCGGCAGCGAGGCAGCCAGATCTAGCTGCTGGTTTTCGTCTTGCGCAAGCGAGATGACCAGCCGCAACGCCTCCTCTTGGACACCGGGAATGGGCGTCTCGATCGACTCGACCAACTGGCGGTTCATGCGCGCCCACCAGGCCTGATCGCGAACGTCTCCTGTATCCGCAGCCTGGAGGGGCGACGCGCACAGGAGGAGGAGCAGAAACAGGGAGAGGAGGCGCATGATGAACTCCGCGATTGGTGTCGGTGAGGCGGAATAGAGGGGCTCTACGGAGCGTGCGCGGGTTTGTTACACGGGGCGGATTCAGGCCCGGCGTGTTGAGGGGCCTTGGACGAGGAGGTGGAGATCCATCACGTTGGTATTCGTGGGCCCTGTCATGAGGTGCTGGCCCAATGCCTGGAAGAACGGATAGGCGTCATGGCGTTGCAGATGGTCCTGGGCATCGAGGCCGAGCGCTTGCGCCCGGCCTACGGTGGCGGTAGAAGACCACGCCCCGGCGGCGTCGGTGGGCCCGTCCCGCCCATCGGTACCGCCCGCCAGAACCCGCATGGGCACCGGCAAACCGTCCAAAGCCAGGACTGCCGCCAAGGCGAACGCTTGGTTTCGTCTTTCCCGTCCGTGGCCGTGTACGGTCACGGTGGTCTCGCCGCCCCAGAGCCAGCAGGTCGGTACGTCGACGGGCGCTTTACGCGCCTGGACGGGACGGTCAGCCGCTTCTCACTGGAGGTCGGCCCCCATGATCACGGGGCGCAGGCTGTAGCGCTGCGTCTCGCGAGCAGCCGCTTCGAGGGCCAGGCGATTGGACCCGATGACCTTGGATTGAGCCAACCCGTGGTGAATGGAGGATCGTGGGGCCCGTGCGTCTCTGGCCTCTCCCCAGCCACGCCGGCCCGGAAGAGGCGGTGGACGGATGGAGGCACCTGATCTTCTAGCTCCAGCTTGGCCAGTGCACGGACAGCGTCTGTGTAGATTGATGGATCAGGCACAGTAAGTTTTATTGCAATAACGGGCTAAAGCTCGCCTACAACATCCGAGATCACGAGGGTCAAGCTGTGAGCGGGCTCAGCGGCGGCCGCCAGCTGCCCCCCGCCCAGGCGTATCAGGTGTTTGCGGACCACGTTCATGGAGGCGATATCTGCCCCGCCCCGCAGCAAGACCTGAACGGTCTGCTGGAGATCCGGCAGCGCCAACCCCTCCACCGGGCAGGCCCCCAGCGCACTCCCTCCCCCAGAAAGCAAGACCAAGACCAACGAGCCTGCCTGAGCTGATCGAGCGTGGTCCAGCAGCGCTTCACCAGCCCTGACACTGTTCGCGTCCGGGATGGGGTGGCCCGCCTCGATGAGGCTGAATCCTGGGAGCGGCGCATACACTGGGCCTTGGGGGGCCACCACCACGCCCTGGGCCCCTGGGAGGTGTGGCCGGAGCGCTTGCACCATGGCGTGTGCGGCCTTCCCCAGAGCCAGCACGTGCACACGGTCCCAGGCCTCCAGTGGCTGTGGGAGCCGGGCGGTCCAAGAACTCTGCGCCAACAACGCCGATGGCTGAGCACGCTCCACAGCCGTCCGAAAGATCGCCTAGGCTATGGATGCGAATCGGTTCTCGTCATGCACGGCGAGCCTGCTCAGGAAAGGGAGCCGCTACACCTCGTCCGGGTCGCGGGGGAGCGGGTTGCTGCGGAAGTTGTAGACGAAGACCAGGGAATCCTGTCCGAGGGTCAGGTCCTGCTCAGCCTTCTCATCCCCGTCGATGAGCAGCCGAGCCTCGAAGGTCGAGGTACTATCTACCAGCCGGTTGAGCCGGGCGTAGAACTGGTCGAACCGATCAATCTGGAAGGTGCCGTCAAACGGGAGGGACACCTCCACCGTGTCCGCCTGCAGCAAGTCCACCAGCAGGGTGTCTCCGGTGACGATCCCCGTCGTCTGGTCCACCAGCGGGATCCGTTGGTACAGGAAATTGCTGGAGAGAATGAGACGCGCTTGAGACCCCGCTGGCCCGTCAATGAGCAAGCGGGCTTCTTCGGGTTCCTGCGAACTGAGCAGGTCGCAGCCAGCCACGCTCAG
>JBCDJV010000131.1:0-9364 GCA_038747425.1 Bacteroidota bacterium | reverse complement strand
GGTGCGAGTAGCCGTCTGGAAGTACCAGAGTTTATCGATGTCACCTGCCGGGACCGAGATATTGAAAATCCCTAAACCCTTCTTCGAGCGGCTCACAAGCACACTTGCCCACGCCGCATAAGGACAAAGTCGAGCTTAAGACCCCGCGTGCACGGTCGATATTCGAGGATAGGGACGGCCTTGTCTCCGCCCCCCAACCTTTATCGACCGACCCCCTTCGTGCTCATGTCCACGGTACTCGAGAACCTAGACCTTCGCATTCCGCCGCTCCCGCAGACGCTCCTGCAGGCCTTCGAACTAGCCAACGACCCTGACGGGCCCGACGTCAAGCGCGTGGTCCGCATGGTGGAGCAGGATCCCGCCGTGGTGGCTCGCCTCCTGCGGGTGGCCAACTCGGCCCTCTAAGCCCGCAGCCGTCGCATCAGCGATGTGCAGCGCGCCGTGGTGACCCTCGGTCCTACCTCGGTGATCGGTATCGTGATGAGCTACCAGTTTGTGGAGATGAAGTCCGAGTTGGACGACGTGACCACGCTCCCGTTTTTGAACATTGTGCGGCACAGCATCGCCACGGCCTTTCTGGCTCGTCATCTGGTGCAGCGCACCCCGTCCTTTCCGTCTCTGGATGTCTCGCTCAATGAGCGGGCTGGCGAGGCCTACACCGCAGGCCTGATGCACGACTTTGGCAAAGTGGTGCTGCTCTACAACAGCCCAGAAGACGCCGCCATGTACTACAGCACCCCCGCTGAGTCCGCCGAGGACGCGGCGGCGATAGATCATGAGGCGCAGGAGCAGACGCTCTTTGGTCACACCCATGCTAGCGTCGGCAGCTTCTTGCTGTCCAAGCTCACCTTTCCGCAGCGCCTACAAGACGTCATCGCACAGCACCACGCTGAAGGCGATGAGGCCCCGCAAGACCGCAGTGATCAGCACCTGGTAGCCGTCCTGCAGGCCGCCAACCTGGCGGCCCACGGCTTGGGCTACGGCACCATCCCACACGAAGACTGGGAGGGGTGCCAAGCCGATCCGACCTGGGAGCGCCTGGCCACCACGACGCCGATTGGCTACGGTACCGCCGAGGCACTCACCGAGACCGTGGCCAGCGCCCAGGAAGACCTCGCGCTCTACATTGGCGCCATGCTGTAGGGCCCCCTGCACGCACGTTGGGTGAGGCGGCCTCCTTGATGGGAGGTCGCCTCTTTTCGTTGTGCACCGCGTGGGCCAACGGGATGATCGTGCCCGCAGCGGCAGCATGGCCCCCAGTGTTGTGTCAAGTCCGTAGTGATAGGCCGATGGGCGTCGGTGGACGCACCCAGCAAGGCGCGCTGGTGCAGCCGTAGGGGGGCTACGGCGATGCAGCGGAACGCGGAGGGATGTGCAGCGGCGCTCAGTCAGGGCTTAACACAGCACTAGGCCGTGACCGGTCATCCGTCAGGATAGGGCCCAACCACAGAAAGCCCGGATGCCGTGTGGCACCCGGGCTTCCGTATCTTTGACCTTACGGGGTCAAAAATCGCTCTCATCCCTACGCCTACAGGTATCGGTAGCGGGCGGCTGGACTTAAGCGGGCGCGTTCATTTTTTCGTGAACGAGGCGCAGCGCTCTCGCTCCTAGCGGACCACGACCATCCGGCCGCTCTGCATGCCGGTGTCGGTGCGTAGCACCCAGTGGTAGAGGCCAGGGGCCAGATGCTCCGCCTGGATGGTAGCCCGGTGGCGGCCTGCCGCTTGGACACCCGGCGTCTGGACCGTCACTCGGCGGCCGAGGAGGTCGTAGACGTGCAGGGAGACGGGGGTGGACTCGGCGAGGGTGTACTCCAGGGTGGCCGACGAGGTGACGGGGTTGGGATAGAGGGCTGGCGCCACTGGCAGGACCGCTTCCTCCACGGTGGCCAACGCTGTGGCCGTAGCCCGGCTCGATGCACCCGACGTCACCGAGACGTCGTCCCAGCTGTATACCTCGCCAGGCGCCGTCGTTTTGCCACGGATGATCAGCTCCAGCGTGTTGCCAGCCAGGTTCGAGGCCGACACCACGCGGGCCTGGCCGTTGTTGAACTTGCCCTTGCGCACGAACAGGTCCTGTTCAGCGCCTCCGTCGAGTCGGTAGGTGATGCGGAGTTCATCGGCGGCGTTTCCACTCTTCTCCATGTTGCCGGTACTCTGCACGACGAGCGACACATCCACCGGCGCTCCTGCGATCGACCACACCTCACTGCGCCACGTGCCCAAAGCCCGGGTGTTGCTCACCTCGAACCGATCATTGCGCGTGGCGAACGTACCCTGGCTGGGTGCATTCGTCACCGACCACGCGGTCTCGCCGGGGTCGTTGGTGGTCCCCGCCGGCAGATCATCGAAGGCTTCCAGCCAAGAGGTCACCCCACCGCCCCCGCCGCCGCCGTTTTGTCCGGTGACGAGGACCGCCCAGTCGGCGTTGGAGGCCGACGGCGGGGCCCCCAGGTTCCGAGGGCCTCCTCCGTTAACGGTGGAGACGGAGCCCGTTTGCAGGCTTCCGCCGTTGCGTGGGTCAAACCAGCGTACGTCGTAGGTGCCACCGGGCAGAGCCAGGCTGACCGTGCCACCCTCAGGCAGGTACACGGCATACACCTCGCCAGCCAGGGCGAAGACGTAGTCATCGGAGGCGCTGGTGAGCGCGTCGGCGCTCTCCATCTGATCATACGGCAGATGGGTGCGGAAAAACTCGAGGGCAAAGCGCGTGTAGTCCCAAAGCTGGTCGCGGGTGCGCCAGTCTTCCAGGGTGAGGTCGCTGGCACAGGACTGGTAGCCGAAGTACCACTCCACCCCCGTACCTCCCGCCATCAGGTTGGCCCAGAGCGCCTCTTGGCGGGCATCCTCGTGGTTGTTGCCGGACCCATCGCACGAAGCGCCGATGCCGGCGTTGCCGGGCTCGTCCAAGGCTACGTGCCACGGCCGGCCTGCGTCGGCCGCGCTCTGTAGCCACTTGAGCGTCTTGGCGTGGCCCCCGCTCATGCTGCTGAGCTGGATCGAGGCCCCCGTCAGGAGCGAGCCGCCAGCCCCTGGGTGACCCACGAGCGTGCCGTAGACTTCGTCGTCTTGACCGGGGTACGTGTGGATGACGATGGGGTGATCGTAGGCATCGAGGGCATCGATGTAGGCGGCGTAGCTCTTGACGAGCAGGTTCTGCGGGTCGCCGAGCTCTTGCCAGATGTCGTGCTCCTCGCCGAGATTCCAATTGAGCGCCAGGTGGTGGGCGAAGCGGGCGATCAGCTCGCGGTAGTACAGTTTGCGCTGCGTGCCCAGCTGGCCGCCGTCGAGGACCTGGTCATTCTCGGTCTCTTGGGTCTTGAAGTGCAGGAACAGGCCCAGCCGGTCGGCATGGCTGAACACCAGCTCCCATTGGTCGAGCTTGGACACGTCGTAGCGCAGCCGGGCTGAACCGTTCTGGCCGTTGGAGGTCCACATCCAGACGTCCTTGCCATCGCCTTGAGGCGCGTTCATCGTCAGGAAAGACACGGCGTTCATGCCTTCGGAGGCCAGGTAGTTGAGCGCCCCCACAAGCCCTTTGCCCTTCTGTGCCCCTGGCGTCCCCCCTTCCCAGGTCGGGTCTCCGGGCTGCCAATCGGCCACGTGGGCACTCCACGACTTGCGGTCCCGCGTGCCGTCGAAATCCTCGAAGGCCAACAGGTTTTCGGGGCTGTCCGCCCCGCCTTTGATGAACGGCGTCCCGCTATCGAACCGGAGGTAGCGCTCGCCCACGTACCGCAGCGTGCCCTCGGCGTAGTAGCCGGGGCTGTTGCTGGGCGCCTCGTTCACCTGAAATGACCCCGAGAGGCCGTCGTAGTCGGTGGCGGTCCCGGCTGTGGGGTTGTCGGCAATCGCTACGTTGTTGCCCTCACGAAAACGCGTCGTGTAGGTCCAGGCCCCCGTCCGCGACGGCGTCAGGTGGGCTCGCCAAGCCGTACCCGCCGCAGCCGACGTGTTCGCCGCGTCGCCGTCGGCCGCGAAGTAGCCCGGCACGGTGACGATCTCGCCAGAGGCCGTGTGGCGGAACTCGACGTCGAAGCGATAGCCCAGGAATGGATTGGGAGCCCCCCCTTCACTCGCGAACGGACCATCCAGCGTGAGCGTGAGCGGGCGATATCGGACCAGCGAGTGGGTGGATCCACCGGCGTTGGTGAGCCCTGTGATGGTCACCTCACCGGTGCCATCGTCGCCCCCACCGCCGCCACCGCCATCGTCTTCCACGACGGTGAAGCCGATGGTGAGCGGCGTACCGGCGGCGCCACGGCCCCGCGCCTGGGCGAAGGGCGTGGCGGTGAGGGTGTGGGTCCCGAGAGCGGGCGTCCAGGCCCTGTAGTTCCCGTTGGTGTCGCCTTCCAGGGCATAGGGGGCCACATTCTCGGTGCGATAGTTCGCGTTCCCGTCGTACCCGAAACGCACGCTCCCCGGCGTTCCGGTGACGTTGGCCCGCACGTTCAGGTTCAGGGTAGGCAGCGCGGCCAGGTCGAGGACGGCCCCGTCGGCAAGAGGGCCGATGTCGGTGTCGGTGTCGGCATTGACGAGGGTGAACGAGGTGACGGATTGGGCCAGGACGCCGGGAGCGCCCAGGCAGAGACAGGCACACAGAACGGCACGCCCCACGCGGGACGCGGTGGTAGCAAAAGCCATGACGAGCGAGGGATGGGCAGCGCAGAAAGGGCCAGCACTGCGAGGGAAGCCTCAGGAAGGAGGCCGGGATAAGAAGAAAGAGACACGCCGCCGGCCTCATGCCACCACAAAGGCACGAACGTACCCGAGAGAGGTGCAGCAGATGGACAGAGGGCCCCGGCTCTTTCGAGAGTATCGTTACCTTTTCGTAATATCCAGTATGAAATGTAACGAAATCATGAAGAGCCCGGATACCGTATGTTCGCGGCCCGGCGTCCTGGCGTGGGGTCAGCGTGTGATGTAGTAGATCACAAACCGCCCTCCTTCCCGCTTGTGATAGTACAGGGCCCGGTCATCCGGGTCCAGCGTAGGCCCTTCGACGAAGCCGGTGGCGGCTTCCACCCGTTGGGGCGTACCAAAGGGAGCGTCCAGGGTAGCACGAACAGAGCGGTACAGCTGGGGCGGTGTCTCCCCCCGGGCCGACGTGAACCGGGTAAAGAACAGCTCCAAGCCGTCGTTGGTGATGGCCGCGGCATACTCCAAGGCGTCGGTGTTGACCTCCTGGAGGATCTCGTCGCTGTTGGGGGCGCGCACGAACTGGTCTCCCACCCGTGTGGCGATGATGAGGTTCGCCGTCTCCGGGACGTTGTCGCTGAACTGGGCATCCACGATGTACAGGGTGGTGCCATCCGGGCTCACCTCGACGTCGAAGTTCACGATGCCCGCTTCCTCCCTGGACACCCCGGGCACGAGCTCGACCTCCTCAATCGCCCCCTCATCAAAACGGCCCCGGTAGAGCGTAGACAGGGTTTCGGGGTAACTACGGGTAGACACGAAGTACAGGGTGCCGCTACGGTCCATGGTGGGTACGCCTTCCAAGGCCTCGGTGTTGGCGTTGGTCAGCGGGCCGCGGTAGGTAAAGCGAAGCGCGTCCACCCGCTCGGCCACGTGGAGCTCGGTGTTGACCGATGGGTCGTTGAGATTGTTGAAGAACAGGTAGCGACCGTCGCGAGAGAGAAAAGGCTCCATGGCATCGGCGTCGTACCCTTCGATCACGACCCGAACGGGGCTGGAGAAGACCTCGTACACCGGCTCCTCAGGGTCCGTGGTGGCCTCCGGATCGGTGGAGCCGCAGCCCACCCCTACCAGCCACCCTATCAGGTAGGCGACCTGAACCGCTCGCATTGTTCCTCGTGCATGCATAACCAACACGGCCTCCTGGGGGGTGCTCTTGACGAACGTGGGGACCGAGGGGTTGCACGCCGGGGCCCCGGGCCCTGAACGGCGGGGCACCTCTGGCCGCGAGGGCGCGACCAGGCCGCTAGTCATACGGACATCGGCGACACGCTGTTGAGAAAGCGACGCGCCTCGCGGGTGGACCGCACCACCACCACGCACTGGCTGGGCTCCACGGCCTGCAGCCGGGCCAGCAGACCCGGACGCCGAGCCCTCGGATACCTCCAGATCCACCAGAGGAAGGCGAGGGGGAGGCGCTCTGGGCAACCTGGGCTCATGTCGGGCCGGGACCGCCCCCGGAACCGTAGGTAGCGCCGGGTGGCCTGCCACAGACAGCGCCATCGGGGCGTGTCCAGGAAGACGATGGTATCGGCGGCGGCCAGGCGCATCTCCATGGTGCCGGAGTAGTTGCCGTCCATCACCCAACGTTCTCGCTGTATGAGCTGGCGCACGCGCTCCTGCCAGACGGCCCGCGGCGTCTCCACCCAGCCGGGCTGCCAGTAATGCTGGTCCAGGTGGATCACCGGCAGCCCAAGCCGGCGGCCGAGCTGCCGGGCGAGGGTCGATTTGCCGGCGCCGCCAGATCCGATCACGAGGATGCGTTGCATGGAGCGCTGGCGTTCGAGGGGGAAGGCATCGGCTAACTCGGGGTCCCATGGTACGAAAAACAACCGTCTCCGTCCTCCCCTCGTGGTGACCATGTGAAAAGCCCGGCAGCGTTGGCTACCGGGCTCTCACACCCCGACCCTGTAGGGCCGGGGTTCGCTCTCATCCCTACGCCAACAGGTATCGGTCAGGGAGACGCCACCTTAAATCGGGGGGCGTCTTTTTCTCCTGCGAACATGTGGCAGGCAATCGATATCTTGCGGCCCCATCTCGCGGATACACCGACCCCTTTATGATTGACCTCGCCCTCGTCCTGGGCTTCGTGGCCTATGCCATCGGAGCTGGGTGGCGGGCACGCCGACAAGCCTCTCAGGGGCTGACGGATTACTTTTTGGCTGGGCGTACCGTGAAAGGCTGGCGGGCCGGCCTCAGCATGGCCGCCACCCAGTACGCCGCCGACACCCCGCTCCTGGCCACCGGCCTCGTGGCTACCGGCGGCTTGTTCGTCCTCTGGCGATTCTGGATCTATGGGTTCGGCTATCTCCTCCTGGGGCTCCTGTTTGCCGAGCAGTGGCGCCGCGCTCGGGTGCTCACAGACGCGGAGCTCACCGAGATCCGCTACAGCGGCCGCGGGGTCCTGGCGCTGCGCACGCTGAAAGCCGTCTACTACGGCACCGTGGTCAACTGCTTCTTCCTGGCGATGGTGCTGATTGCGGCGGTGCGGATCGCGGAGGTGTTTTTACCATGGCACACGTGGCTGCCTGAGGGGCTCTATGCCACCCTCCTCTCAGGCGTATCCACGGTGGGGTTCTCGCTGGGCGTCAGCATCACCGGGCTGGACCCGGCGGTGACGGCCACCAACGGCTTGCTCAGCATCGGCCTTATCGTGGTGTTTGTCCTGCTGTACGCCACCACCGGCGGCCTGCGGGGGGTGGTCGCCACGGATGTCCTGCAGTTCGCCTTCGCCATGGTGGGCACGGTGGCCTACGCCGTCTTGGTGGTTCAGGAAGTGGGCGGCCTGGGCCAGATCGGGGAGCGCCTGACCGAGCTCTACGGCGCCGCCCAGCGCGAAGCCTTCTTGGCCCTGCTCCCCGCCGAGGGCCGGGCCGTGCTGCCGTTCCTGGTGATCCTGGGCCTCCAAGGTCTCTTCTGGGTGAGCAGCGACGGCACCGGCTACCTCGCCCAGCGGGCCATGGCGTGCCGGTCTGATCACGACGCCCGGCTGGCGGGCATTGTCTTCAGCTGGGCCCAGATCCTAGGACGCAGCCTGGTGTGGCTGGTCATCAGCGTGGGCCTCCTCGTGCTCTACCCCTTCACCCCGGCCGCGGCCGCGGCCGATGGCTTCGCGGCCGCCCGTGAGGTCACTTTCGTGCTGGGCATTCAGGATCTCATGCCCCCCGGCCTGAAAGGCATCATGCTGGTCGGCCTCCTGGCCGCTCTCGCCTCCACGGTGGATACCCATCTCAACTGGGGCGCCGCTTACTGGAGCAACGACCTCTACGACCGCCTCTACTGCCGGGCCTTGCGCAAGCAGGAGCCAGACCCTCGCACCCTCGTCCGGGTAGCTCGGCTCTCGAACAGCGTCATCCTGCTCCTGGCTCTGACGGTCATGGTGAACCTGGGGTCGATTCAAAACACATGGTTCGTATCGCTGGTGTTTGGGGCGGGCATTGGCGGGGTGCTGATGCTGCGTTGGCTCTGGAGCCGCATCACGATATTCTCGGAGGTGGCGGCGATCGTCGTGTCGCTCGTGGCGGCGCCGTTCATCCTGACGCTGGTGGAGGCCGAGTGGGCCCGCCTGACCTGGATGGTGGGCCTGTCCACGGGGGCCGCCATCGGGATCACGTTTGTCACACGCCCTACCGAGGCTGGCGTCTTGCAGGCGTACGGAGCACGTGTACGGCCCCTGGGCTGGTGGCCCCGCGGCGCCCCGTCCCCCGCCGCCTCGCTGCGTGGCTTCTGGCTCCGGCTGCGGCTGGCCTCGTGGATGACGGCCTCGCTCTTCCTCGCGCTGATCGGCGGCACGCGTCTCCTGGTGCCTGTGCCTGACACCTCGCCGTGGGTGGGCTGGGGCTGCCTGGCCCTTGCCGCCGGACTCGCCCCCCTCTGGTGGAAGGCGTTTCATGCGCGCACGTTCGAGGGGCCTGCCTTGAACCAAGAAGCCCGGAGGCCTGATTGACCCCCGGGCTCTTGGGTTTCTGACCTTACGGGGCCAGAAATCGCTCTCATCCCTACGCCTTGATGTATCGGCGGGGGCCACGGCTTCTTAAATGGGTCTGGTGCTTTTTTCTTCAGGGCCGGGCGGGAGGGGTTGCACAAGGCGTCAATACTGGAAGCCAAAGCCGAGGGTGAAGGTGGTTTCTTCGACCGAGCGGCCCACGGTGCCATTGAGCAAGAGCTGCCCAAACAGGCTGGCCCACACGCCGCCGCCATAGCCCTGGTGCCAGGTGCTGTTCGAGGGCTCGTCGTCCCACCACACGCGGCCGTTGTCTACGAAGCCCAGCACACCGAGCTGGCCAATGGCTAGGTAGGTCGAGAAGGTGAGCAGCTGCAACCGCAGCTCTGCGCTTTGATACACGCTGGTACGGCCGGCAAACCGGTTGCTGCGGAATCCTCGGAGGTTGGCGTTCTCGCCCAGTGTGTTGGCCCGGTAGAACGGAAAGTCGCCCAGGTGGTGGGCGGCTCCGGCACGGAGCGCGAGCGTGGCCTGATGCTGGATCGGGAGGGAAGCGTACCCGCGCCAATCGGCCGCCAAGGCTGCGTAGCTGGCGTCCTCGGCGCGCACGCCCCGGTGTACGGCCGCTTCACCCCGGAAGCGGAAGCCGCGGCGTGGGTTGACGGGATCATCGGCCCCGGCCAGCGTGACGCCCGCCCCCAGGCTGAAGACCCATTGATCGTCG
>JBCDJV010000130.1:0-9473 GCA_038747425.1 Bacteroidota bacterium | reverse complement strand
GGGTCCGCGCCTCGGTACGTGGTGCAGAAAAGCACCACGGCCACGCTCGACCTGGCGGCCTCGCTGGCCCATGCGGCCCGGGTGCTGGCGCCCTACGAGGCGGTGCTGCCTGGGTTGGCCGATTCCTGCCTCACGGCGGCCTTCGCCGCGTGGGACTGGGCCACGGCCCACCCGAATCGGTACTACCGGCAGGAGACCCTGCGTAATCCCACCATCCACACGGGGACGTATGGAGACAGCAACACGTCCGACGAGTTCGAGTGGGCCGCTCTCGAGCTGTACTACACGACGGCCGCCGATAGCTTTCTTACACAGCGCCTCATCACGGGCAACGGGGAGGCCGCTTCGCCGGTGTGGCAAAACGTGCAGACGCTGGGCTACCTGAGCGCGGCGACCCTCTCCGCTCCCACGGCCACCGGCACCGAGGTGGCGGAGCGCGTCCGCGGCAAGCTGCTCCGCACAGCCCGCGCCTACCGCGATGCTTTCGAGGCCTCGCCGTATGCTACCCCCATGGGTCGGCGCGCCGGCGACTTTCACTGGGGCGGCAACGGCCATGCCGCCGCCGTCGGGGCGATGCTGCTCAGCGCCCACGACTTGACCGGGGACCCGCGCTACTTGCAGGCCGCCCTGGGCTCGATGGACTACCTGATGGGTCGCAACGCCACCGGCTATGCCTGGGTGACCGGGTACGGATCCAGGACCCCCCTTCACATCCATCACCGCCCCTCCGAAGCCGACGACGTGGCCGCCCCCGTTCCGGGATGGCTGGCCGGTGGCCCCCACGCGAACAACCCGGATGGGTGCCCCGACTATCCGAGCCGCTTTCCTGCAGCCAACTACCTCGACGACTACTGCAGCTACTCGACCAACGAGATGACGACCTACTGGAACGCCCCGCTTCTCTATCTGGGCGCCGGTCTGGAAGACGCGTTGGGCACCCCGGTTGAGGCCGCCGATCTCCCACCCCCCTTGATCCAGTCTCCAGAGCCCTTCGCCGAGCAGGTGTCGCGCCGCACGCGGCTGGTCTGGAGCATGCTGGCGCCCGCCGATTCGTTTGACATCGAAGTGGCCACGGACCCGTCGTTCGAAACACTGGTGCTTGAAACCAGCGGGTGGACCGAGACTAGCCTGTGGCGCACCTGGACCACCGGGACCACCTTCTACTGGCGTGTGCGCGCCCACCACGGCGGTCAGCCGAGCCGATGGTCGCCGGTGCAGGTGTTCACGACCAGTGGGGCTGCACCGACCTCCCGCGACGAGCCCGCGGACGTGCCAGACAGCGACGTTGCGTTGAACGCGTATCCCAACCCACACGCGGGCGAAGCACAGGTCGTGTTTACCTTGCCTCAGCGTGAAACCGTACACCTCGCCCTGTATGATGTCATGGGGCGCGAAGTCGCTGTGTTGGTCCAAACCACGCTTCCATCAGGCCCCCACACACAGCGGGTCTCGGTCCCGGGCCTGGCTGCTGGCCTGTACTGGCTGCGGTTGACCACCCCGACTCAGCGCGCCTCCTTGCCCTTGGTACACCGGCCTTGACCACGCTGTGCGGAGGAGTTGCTCCCGAGCGTCATGGCAGGCATTGGGCACCTTCTGGGTAGCGCCTACTGACCTCTACCTCATGCGGGGCGCTGCGTTCCAAGGACCAGTCTGGTGTTACCCCGCCATCGCCTTGGCTTTGCGTTTGCGCTCGTGGGGGTCGAGGTAACGCTTGCGGAGGCGGAACTGGGACGGGGTGATCTCGATCAGCTCGTCCTCGCGGATGAACTCCAGCGCTTCCTCCAGGCTCATCTGGCGGGGCGGGATCAGCTTCTCGAAGCTGTCCGCCGAGGCGGCGCGCATGTTGGTCAGCTTCTTCTCTTTGGTGATGTTGACTTCGAGGTCGGCGTCGCGGCTGTTCTCGCCGACGAGCATGCCCACGTAGACCTGGTCTTGCGGGCCCACGAACAGCTCACCGCGCTCCTGGAGGCTCAGGATGGCGTAGCCCGTGGCCTTGCCCAGGCGGTCGGCCACGAGGGCGCCGGTGCTACGGTGCGTCACCTCGCCCGCCCAGCGGTCGTAGCCGTCGAACAGGTGCGTCAGGATGCCGGTGCCTTTGGTGTCAGTCAAGAACTCGGTGCGGTAGCCGATGAGGCCGCGGCTGGGGATGCGAAACTCCAGGCGCACGCGCCCCGAGCCGTGGTTGATCATCTTGGTCATGACGCCGCGCCGCCGTCCCAGCTTCTCGACCACCACGCCCATGTAGTTGTCGTCTACGTCGATCAGTGCCAGCTCGAAGGGTTCGTGCTTGGCGCCGTCGATCGTCTTGGTAAGCACCTGAGGCATGCCTACGCAGAACTCGTACCCCTCTCGCCGCATCTGCTCGATGAGGATCGCCATCTGGAGCTCACCCCGGCCGTAGACGAGGTAGCGATCCGGCGAGTCGGTCTCTTCGATGCGCATCGCCAGGTTGGTCTCGCCCTCCTTGAGCAGGCGGTCCCGCAGGTTGCGGCTCGTCACGTACTTGCCGTCGCGCCCGGAGAATGGCCCGTCGTTGATGCGGAACTCCATCGACATCGTGGGCTCGTCCACGTGGAGCGGCGGCAGCGGCTGCGGGTCCTCGGCGTCGGCGATGCTCTCGCCCAGCCCGATGCCGCTCATCCCGGCGATGGCGCAGATGTCTCCGGGGCCCACGGCGTCTACCTCCACGCGCGCCAGGCCCTCGTATTCGAAGAGAGCCGACACTTGGGCCGCGGTCTGGGTGTCGTTGCGGTGGCAAAGCAGGACGCGCTGCCGGTTCTGGAGCGTGCCCTGCATGACGCGCCCGATGGCCAGCGGACCACGGTACGGATCCGGCTGCACGTTGGTGACCAGCACCTGCAGCGAGGCATCGGGGTCGCCGCCGGGGGCGGGGACGTGCTCCACGATCATGTCGAAGAGGGGCCGCAGGTCCGTGAGTGGCTCGTCGAGGTCGGGGGTGCACTGGCCGTCTTTGGCCACCGCGTACATCACCGGAAACTCCAGCTGCTCCTCGGTGGCGTCGAGGTCGATGAACAGGTCGTACACCTCGTCCAGCACGGCCAGCGGACGGGCGTCGCTGCGGTCGATCTTGTTGATGACCACGATGGGCGGCAGGCCCAGGGCCAGCGCCTTGCTGAGCACGAAGCGCGTCTGCGGCAGCGGCCCCTCGGCGGCGTCCACGAGCAGCATGACGGCGTCTACCATGCGGAGTGTGCGCTCTACCTCCCCGCCAAAGTCGGCGTGGCCGGGGGTGTCCACGATGTTGATCTTGGTCTCGCCGTAGGTGATGGCCGTGTTCTTGGCCATGATGGTGATGCCTTTCTCGCGCTCCAGGTCCATGGAGTCCATGACGCGCGTGGCCACCTCCTCGTGCTCCCGGAATGTGCCGCTCTGCCACAGCAGGGCGTCCACCAGGGTGGTCTTGCCGTGGTCCACATGGGCCACGATGGCGATGTTACGCAGTGTTTTCATGGAGTAGGAGAATGGTGAATGGTGAATGCTGAACGGTGAATGGTGAAGTGGTACGCTGGCCGGAGGCGGTGCGGTACTTCATCGTTCACCGTTCGGGGTCCACCAGTTTAAATACGATAGTCGTGAGGTCGTCACTCAGCGTCTCTGGGTCGGCTGTGAAGATCTTGATGTCGGCGCGCAGGGCGTCCATCAGCACCTCGGCCGAGGCGGCGCGGTGGCGGCGTAACAGGTGTTCGAGGCGGTCTTCGCCGTACTCTTCTTCGTCCGGGCTCATGGCCTCGGTGACGCCGTCGGTGAAGAGGGCCAGCACGTCGCCAGGGTGCAGCGTGACCTGGCCCCGCTCGTAGGGCATGCCGGCCATGACGCCGAGCAGCAGGCCGCCGGTCTCCAGCAGCTCCAGGGTGCCGTCGGCCCGCATCAGCATCGGGGGGTTGTGGCCCGCGTTCACGTAGTCGAACTGCCCCGAGCTCTGGTGGTAGATGCCGCAGAAGAAGGTGATGAACTTGTCGTAGTCCGTGTTGCGGCAGATGACCCGGTTGATCTCGGCCACGGCGCGCTCCAGCTTTAGCTCCATGGGTACCACGATCTGGAGGCACGCCTGCAGGTTGGCCATGAGCAGCGAGGCCGGGACGCCCTTGCCGGTGACGTCGGCGATAGCGAGCAGGAGGCGTTCATCGTCCAGCTTGACGAGGTCCAGGTAGTCGCCGCCGACCTCGCGGCTGGGCAGGGCCAGCGTGGCCACCTCGGTGCCGGGCATCGTGGGTAGCGTGTCGGGCAGCAGCTTCTGCTGGATCTGGCGGGCCAGGCGCATCTCCTCTTCGAGCCGCTCCTTCTCAATCTGCTCCTCCACCAGGTACGAGTTTTGGATCGACACGAAGGCCAAGTTGGCGAGGGCCGTCAGCAGGTCGATGTCGCTGGGCTGATAGGGCTGTCCGGTCATCTTGGACCCTAGGCACAGCACGCCGCAGGTCTCGCTTTGGTGGTGAATGGGCAGGGCCAGCGCCAAGCCGTGCTCCCGCAGCACATGGAGCGCGTCGCCGGGCTTCAGGTCATCGAGCAAGGTCAGCTCGTCCAGCCCCCAGAAGCGATCAGTCAGGGTCTCGTCCAGCTGCAGCGTCCGCAGGCCCTGTGAGGCCACCACCTCCACGCGGTGCTCGCTGGCCTCACGGCGGAGCACGAAGAGGTGCTTGCTGACCGTCATCTGCCCCATCAGCGAGAACGAGAGCAGCTTGGCCAGCCGCCCCCGGTCGATGGTGGCGTTGAACTCCTGCGACAGGTCGAACAGCGTGTTCATCTCCTGAATCTTGCTGTCCAGATCCCGGTTGGCCTGCTGCAGTTCGTCCACCACCAGCGAGTTGTGGACCGCGGCCGACGTGATGTGGACGAGCGAGGCCACGAACTCTAGCTCCTGGGACGTGTACGGCTGCTTCGTGGCCTTTTCCCCGAGCCCGATCAGCCCGATGAACCGGTGCGCCGCCTGGATGGGCACCGCCAGCGCCAGCTGGTGCCCCGTCAGCGCCTCCGGCATAGATTCGGCGCCGAGGGGGGCGGTGCCGTCGACCACCGGCGCCTTGACGTGTGCGCCCTCGGGCAGGTCCTTCACGCCCTTGGCGGCAGCCACGCGGTAGTGCGCCTCCACCGGGTCGTAGAGCAGGATCACGCCGCGCGTCACCAGCATCTTGCTCATGGCCGTGAGCAGCAGGTTGTTGAGCACGAACTCGAGGTCCAGCGACGTGCTCAGGAGACGGCTCGTCTCGTACAGGGCCCGTAGGTCGAAGCGCTCGGACCGCTGGAGCGCCAGCAAAGCATCAGGCATGGCAGCGAGTGAAATGAATGGGCAACGTAGGTGAGGCCACAGGTAGGCGGCAGCGCCCACCGATATCTCCACCACCAGCCTCCGTACTCCGCACCCGCCCGTACGTTCGCTGCAGCGGTCATCCCCATCCCAACTGCCCGAGCCATCCCGTATCTTGCGTCCTCCTCCCCATCACCCGTCCCGCTACGATGACACGCCTCCTTGCCCTCCTCACGCTCGTCCTGGTGCCGCTCGCGGCGGCCCAGACCCCCCGCCCCATGACCACAGACGATGGCCTCGGCCTGGTCCGGGCCAGCGGCGTCACCCTCTCGCCCGATGGCCAGCATGTCTTCTTCGGGCGCCGCACCCTGAACTGGGGCGAGAACACATACGAGACGACCTACCACCTCATGCCGGCCGATAGCGGCCTGGCCTTCCCCTACATCGGCGAAGATGGGGGGAGCGGCTTTGCCTATGCCCCCAGTGGGCTGTACCTGGCGTTCCGGCGGTCCGTGGGCTCGTCCGAGAAGACGCAGCAGCTCTTCGTGATGTCTACGGCGGGCGGCGAGGCTGTGCAACTCACCAAGCACCCCACCAGCGTGGGCGCCTTCCGCTGGGCCGCCGACGGCTCCACCATCTTCTTTGTGGCCGACGAGCCTCTGCCCGACGACGAGAAGAAGGAGCGCAAGAACGGCGCCGACGCCATCTTCGTGGACGAAGGCCCGAACGGCCAGACGCGCGATCAGTGGAGCAACCTGTGGCACGTGGACGTGGCGCTGGCCGATGAGCCCGCCGAGGCCACCCGCCTGACCTCAGGCGATCGCCTCGTGGGCGCGTTCGACGTAGACCCGCAGGCCACGCGTGTGGTCTTCACGGCCCGCACCGAGAACCGCCGCAACCAGGGCAACCGGTCGGAGATCTTCCTGCTGACGCTGGCCGACACATCCGTGACGCCGCTCACGGACAACGCCGCCCCGGAGAGCGGTCTCCTTTGGGCGCCGGATGGGCAGTCGTTCGCCTACCGGGCCGCGCACGGGGAGACGTGGGAGCTGTACAACAGCAAGATCTGGGTGATGGACCCGGACACGCGCGAGCGCCGCATGATCTCCGGGGCGTTCGAGGGCAACATCCGCACGGCCGTCTGGACGCCCGACAGCCAGGCGATGCTCTTCGGTGGCCTGCAGCGGACCAATACCAACCTGTACCGTTTGGAGGTGGCCACCGGCGCGCTCACGCAGCTCACCGATGTGACGGGCACGCTGAACCCGCTGGCCTTCTCGCGCGATGCCACGCGCATGGTGTACAGCTACGAGAACCTGCACACCCCGCCCGACCTCTACACCTCGCCCACGGACGCCCTCCAGCCCACGCGGCTTACGCGCCTCAACCCCAGCATCGCCCCGGATAGCCTGCTGCTCGCGGAGGCCGAGGTCATCCAATGGGCCAGCTATGACGGCCTGGAGATCGAGGGCCTGATGGTCAAGCCGGTCGGCTACGAGGAGGGCACGCAGGTGCCACTCATGCTCCACATTCATGGCGGCCCGGCGGGGGTGTTCACCAACAGCTTCCGCCCGCAGTATCAAGTGTGGGCGGGCCTTGGCTACGCCCAGCTCATGCCCAACGTGCGCGGCTCGTCCGGCTACAGCGATGACCTGCTGCGCGGCAACATGTTCGATATCGGGGAGGGCGACTACGACGACCTCATGAGCGGCGTGGACCGCCTCATCGCCGACGGCCTGGTGGACGCGGACCGGATGGGCGTGCGCGGGTGGAGCTACGGCGGCATCCTAGGGGGGCGCACCATCACCAAGACGAACCGCTTCAAGGGCGCCTCGCTGGGCGCGGGCGTGTTCGACTGGACCAGCGAGTACGGCCCCGGCTTCAACTTCGACGTACGCCTCTTCTACATCGGGGGGACCCCGTGGGAGAACCCCGAGGCCTATCGGGAGAAGTCGACCCTGACGCACGTGGCGGACATCGAGACGCCCACGCTCATCCTGCACGGGATGGCGGACCGCGTGGACACGGAGCCGCAGAGCATGATGCTGTTCGCCGCGCTCAAGGACCAAGGCAAGCCCGTCCGCTACATTCGCTTCCCGCGCGAGCCCCACGGCTTCCGCGAGCCCCGCCACCAGCGCACACGTGACGTCGAGGAGATCCGCTGGATGCAGCAGTACGTCCTCGGCGAAGACTGGACGCCCTGGGCCCGCCCCGAGATGAAGAAAGACGATGCCGACGAGGCCGCACCCGCCACCGCTAGCGATTGAGTGCGGGGCTCCGTTCCGCCAGCGCACCGGGTGACCTCGGCCACAGTGGCGACCTCCACAACAGCCTAACCATGCAGAGACGCTCCATGTCCACGCCTCGTGTTGATTCCCAGGCGCCCACGGCCTCCAACGAGGCCGAGGTGCCTGCGGGCATCGTGGCGCAGCTTATCTTTGCGTTCCTTCGCCAGCTCTCCACCCTCTCGCTGGCGGCCGCCGGGGGTAGCATCACCCTGGTTCAAACCGTTTTTTCCGACTCCGAGCTGCAAGGAGTGCTGATTCTGGGGACCGGATTGCTGTTTCTGGCGGCGCTCGTGGCGCTGCAGACTCAGCAAGTGCTCGTCGAACGCCTGGCCGCGACCACCCAGACGCTCAAACCCGCCGAGGTAGCACTCGAGCGCTTCCAAATGGCCCGCACCCCCAAAACGGAGCGGGTCCTGACGTATGTAGCGTTTGGGCTCTTTGGAGCGGGGTTGGGCACCGTGCTCATGGTGGTAATCACGGAGTTCTTGCTGGCATGACAGGCTGTTGGATGGGCCAGGTGAAAGGCGAGCACGCCTGCGCCCAGCAGTCCGAATCAAGGGTTCGAGGACCTCGCTGGGGCTGATTCCAGGCTGGACGCCTCGTACAGATCCCTCGACGGCGCTCGGGATGACAAGCTCCACGGTCCCCGCTTGTCATCCCAGGCACCGGTCTTGAGCGAGAGGGTGAGGGATCGGTGCCTGGCACACTCGTTGATCTGGCACGATGAGTCGTCGGCACACCGGCCTCTGGGGTCGCGCTCAACCTTCGATTTGCATCAGCACAAACCGTCTGCTCTTCCGATGGATCTCGCCAGCCTTATCGTAGGCCTCACGCTCATCGCCACGGCAGTGGTGGTCCTCGTCCTGGCCTGGCTGTTGGCGCGGGGTCGCTGGTCACCGAGCGCGTGGCATCGGGCGCGCCTGGAAGCGACGGGCGGAACGGACGAGACGTGGCACCGGGTTCGGCGCTATGCCGGGCGGCGGTTCATGATGTGGTCGATCCCCGTCCTCCTGGCTGGCGCGGCCGCATGGTGGGTACCCGCCCAGGCGGCGGCCTGGTTGGTCTTCGCCCCGGTGCTCTACGTGGTCCCGTGCATCGAGGCTGTGCGCTACGCGAGGCGTTTGGAGGCTAGCGCGTAGTGCGGGTGGCGTCGTAGGTGCCGCTCATGGTGAGGCTACGCGTGCGGGTGCTCTGGACACCCTCGGGGGCCTCGGCCGTGGGGTCGGTCTCGCGGGCGGCCTCGAAGGCTTCGAAGGCGGCTCGTGGGTAGACGATGCGGGTGCTGAAGTCGAGCTCGAAGCGGCCCTGCATCGTGTCGGCGTTGCGCTGCTCGATGTCATGCTGCCCCGCATCCACAAACGCGGCCTGGTAGAGGATAACCTCGTCGGCCGTGCGCCGCTCCAGGGTGCCCAGGAACTGACCATCGTACTCCGAGCCAGGGGCAAAGAAGCCCCCAATCACATAGGCCCCAGGGTCCGGGAGCTCGTCGTCCAGGTAGGCTAGGTCGAAGCTGAACGTGTCTGGGCCGCCGGTGCCGTCTAGCTCGACCGCTAGGAAGAGGTTGCCATCCTCGTCGTTGTCCTCGTTCACGAAAAAGGTGGCCTCGCCGGTGACGGTGGTGGCGACTTCGCCGGTGAGGGTGGCGCGGAAGGCCGGTTCCTGTTCCTCAATGTCGGGCGTAGCGGAGGAATCGCACCCGAAGATCAGGAGAGCGAGGGCAATGCTGGCAAGGAGGGGGCGCATGGCAGCAAGAGGGTGTAGGTGATCAGAGGCTGACTATGAATGGATGAAGACGGCGAAAACGAGCGCTGGAGGTGCCAGGCTAGGCGCCTGAGGAGCGCGGGGCCGCGCCCCGGGCGACGAAGGCAACGCCGCCTGGCGCCTCCAGCGCCGTTTGCAGCCCTTCACCGGCCATTCAT
>JBCDJV010000129.1:0-9673 GCA_038747425.1 Bacteroidota bacterium | reverse complement strand
GCTGGGGCAGGCCCTGCGGCACCGCCACGTCCTGATTGTGGCGCTGCTCGCGGTGGTGCCGGTCTCCTGCCAGCCTGGCCTCCTGCTGGTGGCTGTGGCGGCCGCCTATCCGCTGCTACGGACGATCTCGACCGACCTCGACCCACGCGGGCAGGGGTGGGTGGGGGGGGTGGCAGCCCTTGGGCTCTACAACTGGCCGCTCTTCGGACTGGCGCAAGACTGGATGCAAGCTGTGGCCTGGGGGCCGCTCCTGCTGGGGGCCTTGCTGGTGCCTTGGCTGGGGACGCGGGCGCGCACCGCCCTGGTGCCGGCCCTGGTGCTGGGCGCGGCGGCGTTGCTCCTGCTGCCCCGCTGGTATGCGGAGGCGCGTCACGCCCTGCCGCCCCACGTGTTCGCCGACGATACCGGCTCAGCCAGCCTGAAGGCGGTGGCGCGGCAGTTCCAAGCGCAGAGCCCTCGGGAGGCCCTGGTGCTCGTCCCGCCCTCCGCCTTCTCCTTCCGGCTCTGGTCTCAGCGCAGCGTCGTGGCCGATGTCAAGGCGTTCCCCTACACGGATGCGGGCATCCGCACCTGGTACAACCGCATGCGTGGCCTCTCCGGCCCGCCTGAGGCCGCTCCGTGGTTCGATCGCACCGCCAACTACGCGGCCGATGACCCCGCCACGGTGCAAGCCCTCGCCTGCTTGGCCGGGGCGGATCACATCCTCGTACGAGGCGGACGCCACGCCCCAGAAGGCACCGCCCTGGTCCAGGCCGGGCCGTGGGCCGTCTATGCCCTGCCGCCGACCGCCTGCGCCCAGGCCGCCCTAGACCACGAGTGATGGGCGACGTGCCCCGCCTCGCTCAAGATATTTACACATCTTACATATTGTGCATAATATGTTAATCGTGTATGCTAGTGTGCAGCGTTGTGTTTGGTTTCGCTCCACCCTGCGATATGCCCGGTTCGATAGACGGTGTGTCTTTCCTGAGTCCAACGGCCTCCCCTGATCGGGTAGGTCGGTCTGCCCTACGGCTCCCGCTGTGGAGCGTGCCGGTGGCCGCCGGCTTCCCTTCCCCGGCAGACGACCATCTGGACACGCTGCTGGACCTGAACGAGCACCTCATTCAGCGCCCAGCCGCTACCTTCTTCCTGCGTGTGCGTGGAGATTCGATGACGGGGCTGGGCATCCATGACGGAGATCTCATCATCGTGGACCGATCCCTGACGCCGCAACTAGGCGACGTGGTGGTGGCCGCGCTAGACGGGGATCTGGCGGTCAAGCAGCTTCAGCGACGTGGCCGTCGGTACTGGCTGGCGAGTGCCCATCCAGACTATCCAGACTTTGCGGTGGGCGAGGACGGGTACGACGCCTATCTGTGGGGGGTCGTGGTGCATGCCGTCCACCACCTTCGCTAGGCCTCGGCTGGCATGATCGCGCTGGTCGACTGCAACAACTTCTATGTGGCCTGCGAGCGCCTCTTCGACCCCCAGCTGAAGGCCCGTGCGGTGGTGGTGCTCTCCAACAACGACGGCTGCGTCATCGCCCGCTCGGACGAGGCCAAGGCGCTCGGCATCCCGATGGGCGCTCCGTATTTTCAGTGGCGCCGCCTGATTGAGCGGCATCGGGGGGTGGTGTTCTCGTCCAACTATGCCCTCTACGGGGACCTCTCCAGCCGGGTCATGCACACCTTGCAGGCCCACGCGCCGGCCGTGGAGGTGTACAGCATCGATGAGGCTTTCGTGAGCCTGCGTGGATCGTCCGATCCCGCACGGCATGCCCGCCGTCTGCGTCAGGCCGTCCGGCGGTGGACCGGCATCCCCACCTCCATCGGTGTGGCGCCCACGAAGACGCTGGCCAAGGTGGCCAACCGGTTCGTCAAGCGCCACCCGGAGCTGGACGGGGTGCTGGACCTATCCGCCGAAGCGGACCTGACAGCCGTACTGCGCCAGGTGGACGTGGGCGACGTGTGGGGCATCGGGCCGAGGTGGGCCACCAAGCTGCGGGATCGTGGCCTCCGCACGGCGCTGGACCTGCGGGACGCCTCAGACCGCTGGGTGCGGCAGGCGCTCAACGTAACGGGGCTACGCACGGTGTACGAACTGCGGGGGCGCCCGTGCATCGACCTGGAGGCGGCCCCGGCCGCTCGGCAGTCTGCGGCCACCACCCGGTCTTTTGGGAGGCCAGTCGAGGACCTGCCCACGCTGGAGTCTGCGGTGGCTAGCTTTGCCGCGCGCGCCTGCGAGAAGGTACGCCGCGAGGGCCTGGGGGCCGAGAGCGTGACCGTCTTCCTGACCACGAAGACCCACGGGGCGGGGCCGCGCCGCCGGGCATCTGCCACGGTGCCGCTCTCGTGCGTGACGGCCTACCCACCGCTGGTCATCCACCGGGCCTTGGCGGTCCTCCGCCGCCTCTGGCGCCCGGGCTTCCGGTACCGCAAGGCGGGCGTCGTGCTGGCGCCCCTGCGCCCCCTCGACGCTCCCCAAGGCCACCTCTTCGACGCCGCTCGGGACGCCGCCCAGGATGCGGCCCTCATGGATGCTGTTGACACCCTGAATGCCCGTTACGGCGCCGGTACCGTCTTCTTTGGCTCTCAAGGAGGGCAGCATGCCCGCCAGCGCTGGGCCATGAACCAGCAGCGCCGCAGCCCCAGTTACACCACCCGCTGGCCCGATCTGCGAGTGGTGTAACTGGGGGTGAGGGACGGTGAGCGTTTGAAGCTACGGACCCCATACTCTCAACCCTCAAACACCCATACCCTCACCCTCCTCCCGCCAGGCTTGGCGTAGCTCTTCGGTCGTCTGCCGGGAGCCGTCGTGGCTCCAGCCGGGAGGGCCGAACACGTAGCGCAGACGGGCGCGCCAGGAGAGGCCAGAGCGCCTAAAGTCCTGCCACAGGTCGCCCCACTCGTGGAAGGCGATCCGGAAGGGGTTGTAGGTCTGGATGTTTTTGGTGAGGCCGTAGGTGGGCGTCTCTTCCTCCTCCTGGAACGTGCCGAACAGGCGGTCCCAGATGATGAGGATGCCGGCGTGGTTGCGGTCCAGGTACTTGATGTCCGACGAATGGTGGACGCGGTGATGAGACGGTGTGTTGAAGATCCATTCGATAGGACGCGGCAGCTTGCCGATGGCCTCGGTGTGGATCCAGAACTGGTAGATCAGGCTGATGGCCTGCATCGTCATGACCATGGCCGGGTGGAAGCCCAGCAAGGGGAGCCAGAGCCAGAACACGAAGGAGCCGGACACCGTGCCGGTCCAGGTCTGACGCAGCGCGGTGGACAGATTGTAGCGCTGCGACGAATGGTGGACCACGTGCGAGGCCCACAGGTAGCGGCAGCCGTGGCTGACGCGGTGAAACCAGTAGTAGCTGAAGTCCTCGGCAAAGAAGAGCAGCACCCAGGCCCACCAGGCCGTCGCCGGGATGTCGAACAGATGAAACTGGTAGACGCCCAGGTAGAGCGCAAAGACCACCCCCTTGGCTACCAGGTTGACGGCCACGTTACCGAGGCCCATGGAGAGACTGGCGGCCGTGTCCTTGGCCTCGTACAACTCGCGCTGGTCGAGGGCGCTGAAGATGGCCTCGGCTACGAGCAGCAGCACGAACGCCGGAATCGCGAAGTGAATCAGGTCGGGCATGGAGGTCGATGGGGTAGGCCTAAGGCAGATAGGGCAACTTGATAAATCACAATAAAATGAAGCCCTCAAACGTACTAGATTCATAAAGATACGGTGTGGGATGGCCAATGCGAAACGCATGCGACGTTTGCCGCCCTGGGAAACCAATCCCAAGCTTGATGCTTTGGGGATCCACGGCGCCGCTGTGCGCCACCCTCCCCTCGCCGCCCTTCACGATGCTGCCCTTCAGGATGCTGCCCTTCATGATGAGCTGCCCTTCACGATGAGGTGAAGCCCCTGCTGGGCCGCTCGTCCCCCGTATGGCCGAACTGGACGCCCCTCCACACACCGACGCCTCCGCCTCGCCTGACCCGCCACCAACGCCTCCGTCTCGCACAGCGGGCGGCACCGCGTGGCGCGTAGCCGGAGGCCTGGTGGCCGGGCTTCTCCTGCTTCCAGTCCTGCTGCTGCTCGTGGTGCAGACGCCATGGGGCGCCGAAGCCGCCAAGAACGTGGTGCTGAGCCGCCTCGCGATATTCGAAGGGGCTCGGCTGGAGGTGGGGACGCTCGATGGCTCGGTGGTGCGCGGCCTGACGCTGCACGACGTCCGCCTCGTGCACGACGACGGGACCGTGCTGGCCCGCATCGACACGCTGGACGCTCGTTATCGCCTCCGGCCTTTGCTCGCGCGGACCCTCGACCTGGAGGCCGTGCGGGTACACGGGGTCTCGGTGATACTCACGCAGCAGGCCGACAGCACCTGGGATCTCCTGAACGTGCTCCCTCCCTCCGATACCGCCGCAAGCCCCTGGCGCGTGCGCGTCGGGGCCCTGCGTCTCGACGCGCTGCAGGCCGCCGCTCGCTTCTACGCCCCGGGCCGCGACTCGACCTACCGAATAGAGGACCTGGCCGCGCGCGTCACGAACCTGGAGGTGGGCGGCGAACTGGCCCTCACCCTGGACGATCTGCAGGGACGGCTGCGTCCCTCAGAGGCGCTCACCCCGGTGGATCTGCAGGTCCAGGCGGGGCTGGAGCAGCAGCGCCTCACAGTGCGGACGCTGTCCCTCCGGTCCGAGCGCAGCGACGTGGCCGCCGAGGGTACCCTCACCCTCCCTGCTGACACCGCCCAGGCGCCCCTGGAGGCTGCGCGCTTCACGCTCCGGGCCGCTCCCCTAGCCTTGGTCGATATCTATCCGCTGGTGCCCCAGCTCAACCCCGACGAGCAGCTCACGCTGGATGTGCAGGCCGAAACAGACGGCACCACCGCCCAAGCGACGGGCACGGTCGCCGTGGCGGGTGGCGGGACGCTCCGCTTCCAGGCCGCGAGTGCTCTGCCCCATACCGGACGCACCGCCTACACCGCTGAGGCCGAGATCGAGGCACTGACACCCACCCTGCTAGCGCCCCCGGTGCTGGAGGCGCCCTTGAACGCGACACTGCGGCTCGACGTCCAGGGCGAGGCGCTGAATCGCCTCTCGGGGACAGTACGTCTGCGGGTGGCGCCTACCGCCGTGCGCGGAGTCGCGGTGGACTCGGTCCAGGTGGGGGCCGCCCTCACCGACGGCCGCGTGCGCCTCGACGGCCGAGCCGGGGCTGAGGGCGCCACGCTCACGGTGGGCGGTGCACTGCGCCCCTTCGCCGAGGTACCCACCTACGCGATCACCGGCCGCGTGGAAGCCCTCAACCTGGCGGCCTTCGCGGACTCGGCCGGGGTGCCGAGCGATCTCACCGCCACCTTCGCCGTGATCGGAGAGGGGTTCGCCTTGGAGGCGCTGGACACCGATGTCACGCTGCAGATGCTCCCCTCCACCCTCCAAGGCGTGGCCGTGGAGGCCGCTTCCCTGGATGCGCAGGTACAAGGGCTGCAGGCCACGGCGCGCACCGAGATACAGCTGCGCGACGGACGGGTCGCGCTCGACGGGTCCGTGCAGTTCGGAGAGAGGCTGCAGCTGGAAGTCACCCAGGGGCGCGTGGAGGGGCTCAACCTCGCCGCACTCCTGGAGGATACCACCCGCACGGACCTGAATGCACAGTTCACCCTGCGCGGTCAGCGGACGGCAGTAGGCGCCCTCACCCTGAACGGCCAGGTCCGGCTCGACCCCTCACGCTACGGCATCTATGCGGTGGACCAAGGCACCGTGGACCTGGCCCTGGAGGACGAGCAGCTTCGGACCCGTGTGCAGGCCATGCTGGGATCAGGGCGGGTGGACCTGGCCGCTACCGCCCGGCCGTTCGCCGCCGTCCCGACCTTTTCCCTGACACAGGGACGCTTCGAGAACCTCGACGTAGGCGCCTTCATGGGGCGCCCGCCCCTGTCCAGCAACCTGACGGGGACCCTCACTGCGGACGCGCAAGGGCTCGACCCTGCCACGCTGCGGGCCACGGGCCAGCTCACGCTCCAGCCCTCGTCGGTCAACGATCAAGAGGTCTCAGAAGCACGGGTCGATATAGGTCTGGATGGGGGCACCGTCATCCTAGACGCCTACGTGGACACCCCCGAGGGGGGCCTGCGCCTAGCGGCCACGGCGGAGCCGTTCCTGGAGCGGCCCACCTACGCCGTGCGCGAGGCGCGCTTCGACCGCCTCCAACTGGGACGCCTCGTTGGGTCCGAGGCCCTGCGGACCGACCTGACCGGCACGGCCTCGCTGTCTGGGCGCGGCTTTGACCCCGCCACGCTACGCGCCGACGTGCGGCTCCGGCTGGAGCCGTCTCGCATCAACCGGCAACGCCTCGATCGGGGCGAACTGGTGATGGCCATGCAAGAGGGATTCGCCGACGTGACGGGGCGCTTCGACTTGGCGGAGGCCCCAGGCGCGGCGCCGGACTCGACCGCTCGTTTTGTGGACCTGACGGCGCGCGGCCGTTTCCTCGATGATCAGCCCACCTATGCGGCTCGTCTCTCGGTCGATCGCCTGGACGTAGATGCCCTGGCGGGGCTGGATACCACCGAGGCCTTCGTCACGGCCGAGCTCGACCTGAAGGGGGAGGGGCTTTCCCTGACGACCATGGCCGCCCAGGGGCGCCTCGCTGTCCGCGAGGCCTCGTACGATGAGATTCAGGTGGAGGCCGCCGAGGCCATCTTCGACATTCGTGATGGCTTGGCCGTGGTAGACACGCTGACGGTGCGCTCCAACGTGCTGCGCGCCACCGGCTCGGGCACGGTGGCCCTGACCGATGCTGAGGAAAGCCGCTCCTCGGACCTTCGCTTCGAGGCCGACCTGTTGGCCCTGGCGCCCCTCCAGCCGCTTTTGCGGGCTGAGCCCCTGTCCGTGCAGCGAGGCCGCCTGGAGGGACGCGTCTACGGCCGCCCCGGCACCCTGCGCCTGGAGGTAGGCGTGGACGTCGAGAGCCTGGCCTACAACCAGGTGCGGTTGGCGGGCTTGGATCTGTCTGTGCGAGGGGAATTCGCTCAGGATCGCACGCTGGCCCTGGCTGAGCTACGCGGCACCATGGATTATGCCTCCGTGCCCACCTTCGTGGCCGAGCAGACCCAGGTAGAGGCCGTCTACCAGGACAGCACGGTGCAGCTCAACCTGGCCATGAAGGTGGACGATCGCCGCGACGCCCAGGTCACCGGCACCGTGGACCTGCGTCCTGGGCGTGAGCAGGTGGAGATCGACGACCTCAACTTGCGCTTCGACAACGACCGGTGGGCCCTGCTGCTGCCCGCCACGATCTCCTACGGGGAGGTCTACCGCGTGCGCAACCTCCTGCTGGCCACCGGCGAGGGCAACGAGACGCAGCAGCTGGCTCTGGACGGCGCCATCGATTTCAACGGCACGCAGACGCTGGGCCTCACCGTCGAGAACTTCCGCATCGACGCCGTGGCGGACCTGTTGGGGTTTGAGGGGCTGGGTGGCACGCTCAACGGCGACCTCGGCCTCTCGGGCCGTGCGGCAGCGCCCGAGGCCGGAGGGCGGCTTTATCTGGACCTTCGCTCTCAAGAGCGCGATGTGGGTACACTCTCCGTCGACGTCCGCTACGACAGCCTGCGCCTCAACCTGGACACCCGCCTCGTGCATGCCGAGCGCGGCACGCTCACGGCGGCTGGCTACCTCCCGCTGGATCTACGCCTTACTACCGCAGGCGAGGAGGGACAGCGCGTGGCCGTCACCGACGCCACCATCCAGGACCGCGCCGTGGCGTTTGACGTTGAGGCGGATCAGTTCGATATCGGCTGGGTGGAGCCGTTCCTGGACCCCACCGTGGCGCGCGAGGTGGAAGGGATGCTGAGCATGGACATCGAGGTCCGGGGCACCTTTGCACAGCCCGAACTGGCGGGCGAGGCCACGTTGCGCCGTGGTCAGGTTGAACTGCCTGACCTGGGCGTTACCTACACCAACATGGAGGTCGAGGCCCGAGCCGAGGGGGATCAGGTGCGCCTGGAACGAGCGCGGCTGACCAACGGGCCCGGCCGTGTGACCGCCACCGGGACCATCGATCTCACGGACCTCAGCCTCGGTGAATTCGACCTGGACCTGGACGCTCGCGAGTTTCTGGCCATCGACACAGAGGCCTACCGCGTGGTGGCCAACGGCGATCTGCAACTGGCCGGCACCACCGACGCCCCGACGCTCCGAGGCGACATCGACGTGATCAGTGCCGATCTCTTCCTCGTCGAGACCACCACCAACACCGACGTGGCGGTCGTGGAGCTGACTGAGGCCGATGTGCGCATGCTGGAGCGGTACTTCGGTATCCGGGTGACGGAAGCAGACACCAGCACGTTCAGCTTCTACGAGGCGCTGGACCTCGACCTGGGGATCAACCTGGCGCGTGACACCTGGGTCCGCTCCCGCGGCAATCTCAAGATGGACATCCAGTTCACGGGCGACCTGGAGCTGGAAAAGGCGCCATTTGAGGAGGAACAAGCATTCGGCAGCATCGAGGTGATCCCGGAGCGGAGCAGCATCGTCCAGTTTGGCAAGGAATTCGACCTCGTATCGGGGACGCTCACCTTCAGCGGCCTGGCTACCAACCCGGAATTGGCCATCCGTGCTGAGTACCCGGTGCCCCGCCAGGCCACCGTCATCGAGCTCGCGGCTGAGGGCTCCGTGGATCGTCTGGACATCACGTTTAACTCGCGCGATCCGGACAACATGGAGCAGCTGGACATCGTGTCCTACATCCTGACCGGCAAGCCCGCCAACGAGAGCTTCACCCTGGGGGGCGAAGGGGGCAGCCTGGGAGGACGCACACTCCAGGCAGGCGCTGGCCAGTTGGCGAGTCTCCTGGAGGGGGTGGCTAGCCGCGAGTTGGCCTTGGACGTGATCGAGATTGCGCCCGACGGCTCACGGCTCACCGCCGGGAAGTTCTTCCGCATCCGGCAGCCTCCGTGCGAGACCATCTTTGCGGCCCTCAGCCTTCCGCTCTTGACCGATGACCAGGCCACCGTGGGCACCGCCTCAGAAGGACAGACCGAAGCGACGCTGGAATGCGAGCTCGTGGAATGGCTCCTGATTCGGGTCCAGGGCACCGCCGAGAACGTTCGCCTCAACCTGCTGTGGCAATACAGCTACTAAACAAGACACGCTAGAACCCCGATCCCCGACAGGGCCCCGACACGTACGTGTTTAGCGCCTCACCAAGCAGGAATCGACGGCTGGAATGGTGAATGATGCGAATCAAGGGTTCGAGGACCCCTCGGGGCTGGTTTCTGGCCAGAGGCCTCGTACAGATCCCTCGACGGCGCTCGGGATGACAAGCAGGGACCGTGTTCCTGGTCATCGTTCCTGGTCATCCCGAGCGGAGCCCTGCAGGGGCAGGGCGTAGTCGAGGGCACCAGGGTGGATTCGGCAGGGCGCGTGATCGACACGCTGACCCTGGAGGCCGCCATTCAATCCTTGATTCGCATGAATGACGAAGGGATCTCTCCAGGCCTGAGCGTTCGCGCCGGACGAGCACCCGTTCACCATTCATCACTCACCGTTCACCACTCATGCGAATCAAGGGTTGGGCTTGAGCAGATGGAAGGCCGCGGCCAGCTTGCCGAACAGATGCACCATCAGCCCCTTCGTGCTCCGTACTCTGGAGGCCTGGTCAATCCCCGTCTTGTGCTGCAGCCACGCAAAGAGCGCTT
>JBCDJV010000128.1:0-9761 GCA_038747425.1 Bacteroidota bacterium | reverse complement strand
GGAATCGAGATGAGCTCTTTCAGGGCTAGGATCCAGCGTACGCCGAGTTCCTCTCTGAGAGCGTCTTCAAGATCGGAGCTGGGCGAAAGCTCGCACCATTCAGACAAGAGGTCGTAAGAAGCGAAGAGAAAATGAGGGCATATGCCTACTCTTAATACTAGTCCATTTGTGAGCCATATTATAAAATATAAAGGGCGGAGTTCTGCTAGTTTTATGCTATCTGTTTTACTACATGGTCGATGCGAGCAGTGATGGCCTTCAGTGAGAATTGACGCTGTGCACTTGAGGCTCCGTCTTGAGCTAAACGGTGTGCCTGGACTGGATTAGCCAGTACCTCACGCAGGGCAGCGGCCAGTGCCTTGGAGTCGGCGGGAGGGGTGAGTAGGCCCGTTTTGCCATGATCGATGATCTCGAGGGCCCCGCCAGCGCGTGTGGCCACGACAGGAGTCTTGGCCATCATGCCTTCCACAATGACTCGCCCAAACGGCTCAGGCGCTGTGGAGGTATGTACAACCACGTCGACCAATCGCATGAGCGCTGGGATGTCGTCTCGGAAACCTAGGAATCGGACGCGTTCGCCCAGGCCGTGTACTTGGACCGTACGATGGAGTTGCCTGAGGTACGGCTCATCGTCTCGGAACAGGATGCCTCCTACGAACAGCGCCTGTACATGAGGTAGCTCTGGCAACGCGTCAAGGAGGACGTGCTGGCCTTTCCACTGTGCGATACGACTGAAAACACCCACCACAGGCCGATCGACGTCCAACCCAAGCGACTGCCTCAAGGCCTCTACCTCAGTATCGGTAACCGCTTCAAAGCGGTGCGGGTCGATTCCGTTGTGAATGACGGTCACCGGGGTCGTCCCCCCGGCCTCCCGAAACGCCTCGTAGGAAGCCGCAGAATTCGCTATGACATGCGCAGCGCACCTGTTTGCCAGAGTCACCGCCACCCGGATGTTGAACGCACTGAAATGAGCGGTGGTCAGCACGTCGTGGACATTCCAAATGAGTGGCCGCCGCGCTATCAGGCTCGCCAAGGCGCCCACAACCAGGGCCTTTTGGGAGTTGGCATAGACGACGTCGGCCCGTCGGGCGTGATGGACGGTCCGCCCTACCAGCCCGACTAGGTGGGGGAGAGCCCGAAGAATACGGCCCAAGCCAGCATCCCGTGATACACTGAGCAGATGCTCAGCCGCCGATTCCACACGTACAGGCACCCCTGCCTCTACAAGCCGATTGCGAAATGGTCCATCCTCAAACAACAACACGCGGGCTCGGACAGGCAGCCCTTGCAGTACATCGAGCAGGTACAGTTCAGCCCCGCCCAACGCGCCCGAGTGATCGATAAACAAAACGCGCGGGCCGCCCGCTGCCGTCGCCCCGGCTTGACCGTGCTCCTCCTGGACCGGACCTCTCATCTGGCTACCTCTCTGTAGAGGGCCGCCGTGCGCTCAGCGATCACGGGCCAGTCATGGTGCTGACGAACATGCGCCTGGCACGCCTCGTCCGTGGGTACAGGCCGCTGACCGCATAGCACACCCGCGATCCCATCAGCGACTGCCGCCGCCGTCGCGCTGGCCAACACCAAGCCTTCTGACAGGGGCCGCACCGCCTCAGGCAACCCGCCCACCGGCGTGACCAGCACGGGGGTACCTGAAGCCAACGACTCCAGGGTGATGAGACCAAACCCTTCTAGGGCCACCGTAGGTACCACCGTCAGCTGCGCAGCGCGATAGGCCACAGGCAAGTCTTCGTCCGGCACGAAACCGAGTAGGCGTACATGATCGCCCAACCCCTCGTCTTGAATCTGTCTGTCCAGGTCCTCACGCAACGGGCCTTTACCTGCAATCAACACCAGCACATCCGGCACCCGGTCGCGGAGGAGACGAACAGCCTCGATCATCAGCTCAAGGCCCATCCTACGTACCAAGCGCCGCACAGCCAACACGATGGGGCGGTCCGTCGGCCACCCGAGATGCTGCTGCGCCTCGACCCGTGTCAGCCCCGTGTCAAACCGATCGGCCTGGACCCCGCCCGCTATCCGAACCACCCGCTCTGAATCCACGCCGTACCGCTCGCACAGTACCGCCCGGAAGGCTTCGGAAAGTACGATGAGCCGATCAGCCCGACGGTACACCGCCGCCTCCAGGCGAGCCTTCGCCTGCACCTGCAACCTCGCGCGCTGCGCCTCGGCCTGCCCTTCCCACGCCCATGGGCCGTGGAAGTGCACCACCAATGGGTGCTGGCGTACAAGATCCAGCACCGGAAACGTGTACAGCGCGAAATGGGCCGCTACGAGATCCGTTGAGGCTTGCCAAAGTCCATGCTGCACGGCATGCCGTGCTCCACGCCAGCGGCTCCATACGGAGGCTGTTGGCGGTGCAAAGGCTCGCACTTGACCCTGCGTATCCGCCTCTACGGCTGATGACCCCACCACCAAGCCACGGGGATGCACCCCTGCACCCGGCAGATGGTGCACGAGATTCGCATACATCCGCTCCAGCCCACCCGGTGCCTCTCGGAACCAGCCCGCACCTAGCGTCAAGACGGACAGCGGAGCAGCCCGAAGCCCATGCGACACGGACTCAGCAGACGGTGTCACAGAGAGAGGAAGGCCAGTCATGTACTCAGGATGTGCGGGTGGATATAGAAAACTGCGGACCAGCAGACTGTGAGATGGCGTCGCGACAGACGGCCTCTAGCTGGTCGACCACGCGCCGCGTGTCAAAGGCCTCCTCAGCCGTTTGACGAGCTGTTGCCCTCAACTCGTCAGGACGGCGGGCGAGGGCCTCCAGCGCTTCAGCCAGCGCATGCTTCACCGCCCCTGGGGTGTAGGACTCAAACAAGAAGGACGCCTCCCCTCCATAGGCCGCGGTGCCATTGGTTGGACCCATCACAACAGGCGTGCCACAGCACAGAGCCTCGGCCACCGTCGACCCAAAATTCTCGTCTTCGCTCGGTTGAACGGCCACGGCGACCCGGTTCAACAAGTCTGGCACCTCATCACGCTGGATGGCATCTCGGTACGTCAGGTGATCCGGGTACGGAAAATCACGGATCAATTGGCCATACTCGGGCGCATAGTTGAGCCGTCCGATCAGTTCCAGGTGAACGTCCCGACGTTCATCCAGCAATAACTTGAAACCATCCAGCATCAAGTCGAGGCGCTTACGGGGGTCGATCCGTCCCAGCCAGAGCAACGTATGGCGCCCAGCGTGGAGCGGCGCCTGCTCCTCGGGGCGAAATAGCTCTAAGTCAATCGGGTACGGCAGGGCGTGCACACGCGCTGGCGCCACCCCAAAGTCGATGACGTGCTGCCGGGCCCACGGACTGCCGCAGATCACATGATCCGTCCGAGCCAGCTCTCGACGAGCAGCCCGTTGCTTGTACGCGTAGAACACCCGGAGCTTGGTGTAGAGCATACGGCCGCAGAGCTGCTGAATCTGGGGACGGAGCCGCTCAATCGCCCGCCATTCCGTTTGGGGTGGTCCCTGAACCCAGCTGACCACCGGCATGCCCGGCCCTTCGAACAGAGCGCCGACCCCCAGGAAAAGGAGCAGATCGAAGGGCTGCAGCCGATGGTCACGTGCGATCTGGACGGCTATCTCCTCCAAGTGAGCGCGGTAGAGCCACTCCTCGATAGCACGGTGTAGAGCACGGTCTAAAACGGCTGGAATGCGCGCCCGCTTGGCCACCTTGTCCTCCAGCAACACGCCGTGGTACGTGAAGCCTTCGTGGTGAAAGAGCCGCTCCGGATGCACATAGTCCTTCTTGGCGTAGAAATCAATCTGGTGCCCCCGCTGGAGCAGTTCGTCCAGCAGGTAGTAGTTGGCCGACGAAACGCTGCCCGCCGCCTGATCCACCAATCCGTAACATGCAATCCGCATAGCCCGCTCAGTGAACCTGGATGGGTGTCGTAGACGGGCGCGTCGCTCGGCGAAGCGTCCCCGCAAAGGCCTCCGCCACAGCGGCGAGGCTGAATCGTTCCTGTACCGCGCGTCGCCCGTGCTCGGCCAGCCGATGACCTAAGGCGGGATCGGTGAGGAGGGACTGCAGACGAGCCGCCAGCGCGTGGGCATCGCCCTCCGCAAAGGTTAGCCCTCCTTGCGTAGCCTCGATCAAGTGCGGAATCTCTCCTGAGTCGGAGCCCAGCACAGGGGTGCCGCAAGCCATGGCCTCGATGATGACACGCCCAAATTGCTCTTTCCAGTTCGGGCGCGTTTCAGAGGGTAGCACCAGCACATCGAACGCCGACAGATACCGAGGAGCCTCCGTGTGGGGCACGTAGGCCCGCCACGTACAGCGATCTATCAAGCCCATCTGAGTCAGCATGCGCCGCAGCTCCCCTTCGTAGGCCCCTCCACCGATAAAGGCCACCTGCCATGCTTGCTCACGAAGCTGATCTAGTGCCTGCACCAAGGTGCCGAGGCCTTTCTCCTCCACGATCCGCCCCATGAACCCGATCAGCGGGACATCCTCTTCCACACCGAGCTCTCTTTTCAAGGCTGGCGCCCCGTCGTACGGTCGGTACAGGTCCAGGTCAAGCGAGGCGGGGAGTGCATCAATGGGGCCTGTGTACCCTTTCTGACGCAAGACATCAGCGGCGCTTTCTGAGCCAGAGCATGCAAAGGCACTCTGCCCATACACCCACTGCTCCAACTGGCGGAATGGGGCCGGGTAGCGTTTCGGAATGTTTTGCCAGGTGAAAAACCCGATGGGGCAGCGCCGCACCGCAGCGTTGGCGGCATACAACTGAGCCGTAGCCAAGCCGTAAGGTTCGTGATGAACAAACACCACGTCGGGCGCATGGGTGCGCAGGAGGTCTCGGAAGAACGTCCGGTAGACGTGCAAGGGCACATTCCCCGACAACCACACCGGGACGGGGACCAACGCTCCCTGATAAGCGGGCCAACGCTCCAGGACACGGGACCCGTACTCACTGGCCCACCGTGCAGGGGCCACGATGGTGAGGTTCCATCCGGTACGCCGCTCCACCTCGGCAAAGAAGGCCTGGTTGATCGGCGTCACGCAGGCGTGACTGAGAATAAATACGTTCATACCGCTCCTCGCTGCACCACCTCGCGAAACAAGGTCAGATAGGCCCGAGCCATATGTGCCCAACTGTGCTGCTCAGCCACCGCACGAGCATGCGTGCGCATGGACTGTAGCCGCACAGGGTCTGCCACGATCTCCTGCAGGGCAGAGATGAGGCCCTCCACGTCATCAGGACGCGGTAAGACCGCCCCGCACTGTGGAGATACCAACTGGGCAGCTCCTACAGTGGATGTGGTGATCACAGGTAAGCCCGAGGCTAGCGCCTCCAGCACAACCAACCCGAAGGGCTCGTACCAGGAGGGACAGATCAGTGTCTCGGCGGCGCGCATAAGGTGGGGGACGTCGCGCCGGAACCCTAAGAAATGAACACGCTCTTCAATCCGCAAGGCTCGCGCCTGATCTGGAAAGGGACTGCCCTCTACGTCACCGACCACCGCTAAATGCCAGGCCGGCACCTGTGCAACCGCACGCAGGACCGTCGACAGATTCTTGCGGGCCGTGCGCAGGTCGCCCACAAACAGGGCAAGCGGCTGGTCCAGCGGCAGCCCAAGCGCCTGGCGGTCGGCCGTGCCTGGCTTAAACTCGTCCAGGTCGACGCCGTTGGGGATCACCGTGATGGGAGCCTCTCCAGCCCGGGCGGCTTCAACCTCTGAGCGCACACGGTCCGAAACGGCCACCAGATGCCGAGCCTGCGCAAAGGCACGCCGTTCCCACCAGGTGTTCAGCGTGCTGTACGCCCACTGGTACCAGGCGTAGGGGCCCCCCTGGGTGCGAGCGGTGTGCACCGGCGAGCGGCGCCACGCCTGATGTACAAAGTGCACCGCATTCACCTGGTGCGAGCGGTTGGTCACGTATCCGTTGGCCAGCACCATGTCCATGCGCCCAGCTAGGGTCCCGAGCACCCCATCGGCACGGCGGGCGAACTCCCACACCTTCAGCAGGTTGATCGCCGCGAGGCGAGGATGAATGGGGTGCCACTGAGCACCAGCCTCCAGCAACGCGGGCGCCACCTGATCAGCCACCAGGGTCACCTCAACCCCCTGGCGCAGCGCCTCCCGGACGATCTCATAGTTCACCCGTCCCTGCCCATCGCCTTTGACCACGTTATGTGTAACCACGGCCATCCTCATGAGCGACGAGGCGCCGAGGAGGGGATGGACAAGCGCTGAGCCTGTAGACGCGCGGCCATGGACTGCGTGTACTGCTCCACCTCGCGCGTCAGGTAGGCGGGGTCCACCAAGTCGTTGATCTGGAAGGCCTTGTTTGAGCGTTTGTATCGATGGCTGCGCTGAGGCACAACAGGCGCTCCCACGAACGCCGCCACCTCATCCAGGCGTGCAGACAGCTCCTCGACGGGCACAACCAGCAGCTGGTCCGGTGGAATCGTGTCCAGGACGCGTCGGTTGTGGTCCACCCAATACGACAGGTAGCCGCGCAGCGGGTGAAAGCCCTCTTGCTTCAGGCGAGCGTCTTCGGGCGTGTAGGGGCCTCCGCCATACATGTAGCGTTCAACGGACCGGTAGGGCTCCGTACGCCGATAGGCGTGCTCCTCGTTGATCTGGGACTCGATCCAAGAGACGGGGTCCCGCGTTGTCAGGATGAACTTGGCATCCGGAAAAGCTTCGAATAGCGCCTCGATGACCAGGCCGAAGAGCCAGTTTGCTTCCAGGTCCAGCCACCACAGGGCGTCGCGAGCACGTAGGACCGCCACCTGCTCAGCACGCGTCATCTGCCCACGCAACGCCTCGGTGTATAGATGGGCGAGCGTGTGAGTCTCCGGTTCGTGCGCACTGCGACACTGGACCATAGCCGCCAGCGAGTGCGTCCCGGTCTTGGGCAGCCCCACACAGAACACGTGGCGCGTACGGGCCGGCCGCCGCGCCGCCAGCCCCTCCATGAGGCGCTGCCAAAGCCAGGTCCGCTGCACCTGCAGCCAGACCGGCAGCAGCAGCCCCTTGTAGGGGCGGCCTCGGCGACGAATGTAGGTAACCAGTTGCTCCATGGAAACGGTATCGGCGGTGATGGGCACTCCTCAAGGAGCTGGGCGAAGAGTCGTCGCAGAGGAAGCCAGGGACGTCGTGAGCGCGTCGGCCATGTAGCGGGCCACCGCTTCTTCAGCACACACCTCCTGCCACCAGCGTAGCGAAGCGCGATGCCGCTGCTCCAGCGCCTCTTCGTCGGCCAGCAGGGTCTCCAGCACCCCCCCCAGGTCGGCCCACCGGTTCACGCTGATGGAAGGAGCCCCGTGGTAGAACCAGAAGTCAGGCAACACCTCGGTGATCGTGATGCAACCGAAGCGCAGCGCCTCAAAGTACCGGAAGGTCTCCAGGGAGGTGCCGCGCGGTACCATGCAGATCTTGGTATCCATCATCGCCGCCGAGTAGATCTCGGGACTCAACATCTTGGTCGGGTCAAAGCGCCCCCAGCGAATGGCATGAGGGGTGAACCCGTCAGCCAGGAACAGCGAGGTCTGATACGATGGATGCGTGGCCTCGAAACGCCGCAGCGCCTCCACCATGGATTCACGGGATACTTCTTTGGGTGAACGTAGCAAACGCCGAGGCGACCACCGGGAGGGGACCTTGTGCGAGAGGCTCCCGGCAAAGAACACATCGGTGGAGCGTTCCCGGAAGGGTTTGAAGGGCTGCTCGATCTGGGTGGCGTATCCGAGCGGGACCGGGTAGATGTTTGTGGCTGCACCGGGATGGCGCAGCGCCGCCAGGGTGTAGGGCAGCCGGTGGGTCTGGCTCCGCACGTACTGCAGCGCCGCCAGCCCGTTGAGGTAGGTGGGGTGCCGCAGCGGGTTGCCTCCCAACTTCAACGTGGTGCCGTAGCATTTGAAGACGGCCCTGACCCTCGGTGCATAGCGCGGCGTGCAGCTCCACTCGTCGCCTGTCATCACCGCGACCACGTCCGTTCCGTAGGTAGGCAGGACGTCCAGACTGTCTGTCAGATAGACGGTCTGCCCCTGCATGACCTGCATCGCCTCCAAAGCCCGAAGCACCCCCCCGAAATAGGCTTCGTGGAGCGTGAGCCCCGGCTCTGGTCCATACAGGTCCCAGAGGACGGGCGCCTCGCGTTTCTTCTGGCAGATGTAGTACGTGTTCTTCAACGTGACACAGCACCGAGTGAGGGCAAGCGGAGCGGGTAGGGCGTCCTCCTCCTCAGGAGTACCCATACCGTCCCATCGTAGGACGGGTGATCAGTTCGGTGAGCAAACGGCTGGTCCTGGGGAGTTCGCGCTTCCACTTCTCATCCAGATAGATCCCCCGGCTCTCAGCCCGCATGGGATTGCCTGCGATGGCGAAGGGACACCCCGCGCGAAAGCTCTCGACGGCCTCGGCTTCAAAGGGCAGACCCGCCAGCGTGCAGATCTGGGCAAACCAATGGCGCGGGTCAGACGCGAACGCTTCGTATTGTACCAGCAGATAGTGGTCAGGCGCCAGATGGTGGCGCGCGGCCCGCTGGATGAGCGCATTTCGGACATTCCACGCTCCCGCCTGTCTGAATGTCCAGGCGAGCCTTCGTCCATGGTCGCTGGCATGAATGTGCGGCTTGGTGACCGAGTAGATAAAGCCTCGTGGGTTCTTGACCATGTGCACCACGCGCACATTGAACCAGCCAGACCGGATCAGCCAGATCAGCCGATAGGGGTCCTTGGAGGCGTCAACGATCCACGCAGGGCGTCGCCCTGTGGCCGCCTCCACTGTATCCTGGAAGGCGCGGAAGATCTCGTAGTTGTTGCGTCCATACGCGTCCACCTGCGCCGCCACTGACCGAGGCAGTGGACCGGGGCCGAAGTCGGCCACCCGCTCCAGGCGGAGCGTACGTCCTGCATCGTGGGCCTCCCGGAAGTGGTGGAGCTGTGGCCCTGGCTGGGCCAGCGGGTCCACGCGGCCTAGCATCTCCTGCCAGAAGGGATCGTCCTGCACCATGAGGCCGGAGCCAGTAGCCCGGATGCCACCGCCCAGCAGTTCGTGGGGCCAGATGTGGATCTCTCCCACCGAGTCGACGTGCGAGTGGGCCCCCAGCATGGAGTCCAGCAGTGTGGATCCACTGCGCCCGATGCTGGCGATGTAGAGCAGATTGATGGGTTCGCGGGTGTGCATAGATCTTGACTGATGGGACAACGCCGGTCGATGGAACGCCACAGCCTAGCCCAACCCCTCCTCGTCGTTATACATACGTCCTGCTATCGCCAGGCTCACGAATCCCCACATCGCACATCCTGCTACGCCGATCTGCTGGCTACCCGCCAGCAGCAGAAAACCCATCGTCGTACCGACGGCCCAGGCGAACGTGACAAACGTATCGTCCTGATCTTGCGCCGACCTCCAGGCTCGCCATAGCATGAGCCCGAGGGCTGCCAGGTATACGAGACCTAAAAAGCCCAGCTGGTGAAAGGCCGTAACGATGCCACTGTCATAGTAGATGCTACCCAGTCCGTTGCCTATCGGGTTGTTGATGAGCACGGTGGCAATGTCTGAATACTGACCAGCGCGCCCCTGGAAGCTACCATCCTGCTGAACGTCGACCAGCGTGGTGGCCCGGTTGACAAACCGCTCAGTGATGGCCAGATAGCCAAAGAAGGGGGTACAGATGAGCATGACGGCGCCCGCAAGCGCGGCCAGCCGGACCCGCTGCGTGCCACGCAGCCCGTACAGCAGCAGCCCCATCCCAAAGACCCACCCCACCCACGAAGCACGC
>JBCDJV010000127.1:0-9834 GCA_038747425.1 Bacteroidota bacterium | reverse complement strand
TTCGCTACGACCGGCCAGGCCTGTCGGTGGGGCTCGCCAACCTGCACACGCGGCACCGGTTGGGCGCCCACGGCGGCGTCATTGTGCAAGGGGCCACCTTCAATGAGATCTACAACCGCACCGTAGCCCAGGTACGTCTCCCCGATGCCCAGCGCCAGCTCCTGCGCAACGATCTCCAGCTGACGGTCCGCGCCCGCTGGCGGCCCACTGTGGATCCATTCACCCTCCGCGCCTACTGGACCCACCAACGGAGCCGCTACCGCGATGGCAGCGAGGGCGATACCACCACCATCAGCCGCCTCGGCGTACGCCTGCGCCAGCCCCTCGCCTGGCGGACCCACCGTCTGACGGCGGACGCCGAGGTGTGGACCGACGACCTGCGCGCCAGCACCGCCTTCCCGGCCACCGTCTCAACGCGCCGAACGCAAGCCCACGTGCTCCTGCGTGACTCCTTGGACCAAGGCCCCACCTCGATGGTGCTGGAGGTAGGCGGCCACGTGGCCGAGGCGCAGGTCTACCCCTCGGCGCGGGTGGAGGTAGAGCGGGCAGGGCCGGTACAGCTACGCGGCACGCTGAGCACCGGAGGGCGGGGCTCGACCTGGGTGGAGGCCAACGGCTACGGGGCCCACGTAGTAGGCGCATCGAGCACGCCGCGCCCGCGCGTGCAGCGGGCGCGGGTGGAGGCCACCATCGTGCGCGGAGCCTGGACGCTGAGCGCCTTTGCCTATGCCCACCGCCACACCGACTGGACCGACCTGGTGGCCACCGATGTAGCGGACAGCCTGGTGGTGCGCACCCTGAACGAAGCCGTCACCTGGGCCGGAGTCGGGGCCGAGGTCTACTGGCGGCGGGAGGCCACGCGTGGGCTCTACGGTACCCTGCGGCCGGTGACGCACAGCTTGGTGGCCGCCTCAGACACGCCCGAGCAGGTTGCCCTAGCCGCCAGCCTGCCCGAGGGCTACGTCAGTGCCCGCCTAGGAGTGCGCCAGCTGCTCTTCCAAGGCGACCTCGACCTGGACGCCTACCTCCAGGGTCGGGCGTGGACGCGCTTCGGGAGCCGCACGCTGCACCCCCAGACGGGTCTGCTGGTGTTGCCGGAGGCCACCACGGTGGAGGCCCCCGGCTCGGCGGCGCTGGACTTCATCGCCCAGGGCGACGTGCGCACGGCCACGCTGTTCATCGCCTTCGAGAACCTGCTGAGCGGCCCCCTGGTATCGGGCGCGCCCGCCCCCTTCGCCGGCAACTTCATGGTGCCGCTCTACCCGCTCCCCGAGCGCCGCTTCCGTTTCGGCGTCTTCTGGCCGATTTTGAATTAGGGCTTCGTTCTGCCGAGACACGATGTATCGTGTCCCTATCCATGGCGCCGAAGGGACGGGGGTGGGTGTCCGGGGCTACTGACAGGCCTCGCACTCCTCGCCGTTGATGAGGGCGTCTAGGCTGCAGGCTTGGGCGTCCCGAACGGCGGGTTCAGCGGCCGGCTGGGGCGCGGCGGTCTCGCGGCGGGCCACGGTGGCCTTCTCGATGTGCGAGGCGCCGAGCGTGCGCAGGTAGTAGGTGGTTTTGAGGCCGGTTCGCCACGCGTGGCGGTACATGTGGCTGAGGGCCTTCATGCCGGGCTCAGCCAAGAACAGGTTGAGCGACTGGCTCTGGTCGATCCACTTCTGCCGCCGCGCGCCAGCGTTGATGAGCGCGTGGGCGTCGATCTGGAACGCCGTCTGGTACTTCGCGCGCAGGTGCGCCGGGATGCCCTCGATCTGCTGCACGTCGCCGTCGAAGTACTTAAGCTGGGCGGCCATCTCCTCGGACCAAAGCCCCTCGGCCTTCAGGTCCCGGACGAGGTACGGGTTGAGCACCACGAAGTCGCCGGACAGGTTGCTCTTGACGTACAGGTTCTTGTAGAGCGGTTCGATGCAGGGCGAGGTACCGGTGATGTTGGAGATGGTGGCCGTGGGCGCGATGGCGATCACGTTGGAGTTACGCATACCCTGCGCGGCGATCTTCGCGCGCAGCGGCGTCCAGTCCATGTGCCCGCCCGGCGCCACATCGATGGCTTCGCCGCGTTCGGCCTCCAGGAGCCCTACGGTGTCCGGCGGGAGTAGGCCGCGGTCCCACTTCGAGCCGGCGTAGGTCGGGTAGGGGCCCTGCTCAGCGGCCAGGTCGCTCGACGCTTCGTAGGCGTAGTAGGCGATGGCCTCCATCATCTCGTCCGAGAACGCCGCCGCTTCTTCGGAGCCGAAGGCCACGCCGCGTTCGTAGAGCGCGTACTGGAGGCCCATCACGCCGAGCCCGATCGGGCGGTGGCGCGTGTTGGCGCGGCGGGCGGCGTCGGTCGGGTAGAAGTTGAGGTCGATCACGCTGTCCAGGGCGCGCACGGCCAGGCGGACGGTCTCGCGCAGCTTCTCGTGGTCGATCTCGCCGTTGGGGAGCAGGTGGCGGTTGAGCACCACGGAGCCCAGGTTGCACACGGCCGTCTCTTCGTCGCTCGTGTTGAGCGTGATCTCGGTGCAGAGGTTGGACGAGTGGATGACGCCCACGTGGTCCTGCGGGCTGCGCACGTTGCAGGGGTCTTTGAAGGTCATCCACGGGTGGCCCGTCTCGAAGAGCATCCGCAGCATGGTCTTCCAGAGGTCGATGGCCTCCACGCGGCGGCTCCAGATGCGTCCGGCCTCGGCTTCGGCCTCGTAGTGCTCGTACCGAGCGCGGAAGGCGCTGCCGTAGCACTCGTGCAGGTCCGGCACCTCGCTGGCGCGGAAGAGCGTCCAGTGGGCGCGGGCCTCCATGCGCTGCATGAACAGATCGGGGATCCAGCAGGCGGTGTTGAGGTCGTGCGTGCGTCGCCGCTCGTCGCCCGTGTTGCGGCGTAGCTCCAGGAAGTCGTAGATGTCGTTGTGCCACACCTCCAGGTAGGCGCAGCCCGAGCCGGCCCGCTTGCCGCCCTGGTTGACCGCCACGAGCTGGTCGTTGTGCAGCTTCAGGAACGGAATGACACCTTGGCTCTCGCCGTTGGTGCCGCGGATGTAGCTGCCCGTGCCGCGCACCGCCGTCCACGACCCACCCAGGCCGCCGGCCCACTTCGAGAGGAACGCGTTCTCCGCGATGCCTCGGTACATGATGGACTCGATCGAGTCATCCACTTTGTAGAGGTAGCACGACGACAGCTGCGGGTGCAGCGTGCCGCTGTTGAAGAGCGTCGGGGTGGAGGAGCAAAAGCGGCGGTCTTTGTAGAGCCGGTAGAGGTCAATGACCCGCGCCTCGCGGTCGCCCGTCTCATTCAGGAACAGCCCCATCGCCACGCGCATCCAGAAGAACTGGGGGCACTCCAGGCGGCGGTCGTCCGGGCCGGTTTTGTCGATGAGCAGGTAGCGGTCGTAGAGCGTCTGGAGGCCGAGGTAGTCGAAATTGAGGTCGGCCATCGGGTCCAGGGCAGCGGCCAGGCGGTCCAGGTCGTACGCCAAGAGATCGGGGCTTAGCCGTTCGATCTCCACGCCTCGCCGCAGGTACGCGCCGAAGCCGGCCTCGTGGCTGGCCTTGAGGCCCGCCAACCCGTCCCGCTCCAGGTGCCAGCCCAGCGTTTCCTCGTAGATGTAGGCCAGCAGAATGCGCCCGGCGAAGCGTGCGAAGTCGGCATCGCGCTCCAGCAGGGCCTTGGCGTTCAGGATGATGGTGGTCTGCAGGTTGGCTCGCGAGATGCCGGAGGCGATGCTGCGCCGCAGATGCCGCTCGATCTCGTCCTCGCTCAGGCAGAGGTCCAGCCCCACCCGGGCCAGGCGGATGCGGGCGCGCAGCTCCTCGCCGTCCCACAGCGCCGAGGTACCGTCCGCCTCCACGACCTCGATGAGCGCCACCTGGGCCTCCGCTGCCTGCGCACTCGGGGCCGCTTGCTGGGCCCGGTAGAGGGCCCGTTCGGCCCGGTAGGCGATGTAGGCCTCCGCCACCGGGGTATGTCCGCCCAGCAGCAGCTCTTCCTGCACGAGGTCCTGCACCGTCTCGATGGGCACGTAGCTCAGCCCCAGCGCCGCCGCTCGCTCCGTCACCCGCCGCGCCACCTCCTCGGCCGGCCGCGAGTCCAGCCCGCGCGACAGAAACGCCTTCCGCACGGCCACTTCGATCTTCGCCGCCTTCCAGGCCACCACCTGTCCGGTCCGCCGGATCAGCTGCAGCGCCCCGCCGCCTTCCTGGGCGCTCCCCGACGGGACCTCCTGCGCGCGATGCATCACGAGCGCCTTGGCCACGTCCAGCGCGCCGCCCTCCAGCAGGATGGCTTCGGCCAGCGCCACCACCTCGCCGTACGAGAGCCGCGCATCGGGGGGCAGGGCGGCCAGGCGCTCCAGCACCTCACCCACCACGCGGCGAATGAACGGTGCCGCGGTCTGGGCATCGGTCGGCGAGGCGTCGGCGAGGCGGGCCGTCGTCCACGCGGTGCCGAGGAGCTGCGCCAGGTCGGCCGGCTCGAAGCGCACGTCGCGGCCCGCCTCCCGGAGGAAGAAGAGCCGGTCGGGGCCGAGGTCGTCTACGAACGGGGCGGCGTCGAGGGCCGGCCGGGCCGCCAGCGGGAGCAGGGCCGCGCGTTTGAGTTCGAGGTCACGCGCGAGGTCAGAGGTTGGAGTCCACATGGGCAAGAGGGGCTGGAGGGTGAGAGGAGGGGAGGCGGGCGCTACAGCTCGTCGTCGTCGGCCAGGACGAGGGCGGAGGCTTTGCGGTACTCCGTGACGCGGCCTTCGAAGAAGTTCTGCTCCTTCTGGATGTCCATCAGCTCGGCGAGCCAGGGCAGGGGGTTGGTCTGGCCGGGGAAGAGCGGCTCCAGGCCCATCCCGCTGAGGCGGCGGTTGGCGATGTAGCGGATGTAGGCCACGAACTCGTCCGCGCTCAGGCCCACACCGGCCACCGGCAGGCAGTCGCGGATGAAGGCGGCCTCCAGTTCCACGGCCTCGGCCATCAGGCTGCGCAGCTCCTCGCGGAAGGCCTCGGTCCAGAGGTCGGGGTTCTCGGCGATGAGTTCGAGCAGGAGGCGGCGGAAGACCTCGATGTGGTTCGATTCGTCGCGCAGCGTGTACCGAAACATCTGCCCGATACCGGGAAACTTGCCCTGCCGGTACAGGCTGAGCACCATCCCGAAGAGGCCGTAGAACTGCGTGCCCTCCATGCACTGCCCGAACACGAACAGGTTGCGGGCCAGGAGCCGCTGGTTGGCGGGGTCGGACAGGTCGAGGTCACGCCGCAGGGCGTTGGAGGTGCGGGTGACGAACGCGTTCTTGGCGCGGATCGTGGGGATGTCTTCGAACATCGCCTCGCACTCGTGCGGGTTGATGCCCAGCGACGAGATCATGTACAGGAGCGAGTCGGCGTGGATGTTCTCCTCGTGGGCATGGCGCCCCAGGACCAGCTTCAGCTCACTGGCGGTGACGAGCTCGCGGACGACATGCAGGATGTTGTCCCCCACGATGCCCTCGGCCGCCGAGAAGTAGCCGATGGCCATGCGGATGATCCACCGGTCGATGTCGGCCAGCTCATCGGAGCGCCACTGGGCGACATCCTTTTGCATGGGGATGTCCTCGGGCTCCCAGTGGTTGGCCTTCATCGTGCGGTACAGGTCGTACGCCCACGAATAGCGCAGCGGGAGGAGGTTGAAGGCGAGGGTCTCGTGCCCGTTGATGACGCGTTTGGCGGCGAGGGCGGCTTCGGCGCGGTCGGCATCCAGCACAAAGGTGCGCTCGCCGAGGGTGTACGTGGTCTGCATGATCGGTTCAAGCGAGGTTGAACCGGGACATCGCGAGGCACCTATCCCATGGTGCCACTGCTGGACGAGGGCACAAAAAAGGCCCGACCGTCGCGCAGATTCGGGCCACACACGGCACAGAGACAAACGGCGCAGGGCCGACCCGCTCTGTGCGCGGGGGTTCCGATCCTCTGGTCCCGGAGGTGGAAGAAAGCCACCGCGAGCAGGTCTCCTGGCTCGCGACGCGCAGTTTGGCTGGTGGCCATCTGCAGGCTCAGTCCTCCCGGCGTCTCCCTTCCCAGCCGGCGTACCGGTCAGTGGGAGGCCGTTCAGCGGACCTCACCCAGGCGTCGCTCACAGTTGCGGGCACAGCCCCGGCTTTGCGGCCCCGCCAGATGTAGGGGGCGCTCACCGGGTTCCCTCTTAGCCCAACCCATGGAGGTTGGGACTCGCGATGTAGGTGCCTAGAAGATACACCCTTGCACGCAACCGGTTATCAACAACTTATGCTCTTTACTTTTATAAATAACGGATATACGATGTGGTAATGACGACAAAGGATCCAAAAAGACCACTTTTCGCATAAATACACTGTCTGCATAGCGGATATAAGAAACAGCATGATTACAATTGAGGTCCGTCGGTCCGCACGTTTTCAACAGTCCGTTACCGGCAGACGGCCCCCAGGAACGTCATCCTGACAGGAGAAAGCGGGAGGTAACCGGTTGCTAGCTGGCCGATCCGGGCCCTACGGCCGCAGTGGGCGAAGGCGGAAGGTGTAGGTGTAGCGCTGTGCCGGGAGGCGGTGCTCGGGGTGGGGACGGGCCTGGATGGACCAGGTGTCGTCCCCGCCTACGCCTAGCTGGCCGTAGTCCACGTTGAGCGTGAGGGCGTCGCGGGTGGGGAGGTCGGGCGTGTGGCGGGCCGCCTCCAGGTCCGCCGTGGTGTAGGGCCAGACGCTCACGTTGAGGGCCTCGCCCTCGATGCGCAGGCCGTGGCCGTCGGGATCGCGCAGCTCGAACCAGTGCACACCCATCCGGTTGCCATGCTCCTGCGGGTAGATATAGGGCGTCAGGAAGGACTCCAGCGTGTGCGTGTACCGCCCCACCGGCGCCCCCAACTGCCGGTCCACGTAGGCCTCGTGCGGGCCGCGGCCATAGTAGGTGATGCGCCCCAGCGCAGCCGAGACGGAGGTCTGCAGGCCCAGCCGGGGCAGGTTGGGCAAGGGGGCGAGCGGCTCAAAGACCTGGCTCACCGCCACGGTGCCGTCGGTGTGGACCGTGTAGCTGGTCTGGAGCGCCACGCGGCCCGCTAGGAGCGAGGCCCGCACCAGGACCGTCACCTGCCCGTCTAGCTCGGCGTCCACATCAATGGCCTCGACGCGCTTCGTGGCGGGAGCGTCTTTCCAGAGGCCCAGGCTGTCCGGTAATCCCCAGGCCGCGTCGTTGTCGGTGGGGGCTCGCCAGAAATGGGGCTGGAGGGGGGCCGTCAGGTAGGACACGCCGTTCACCGCATAGGTAGTCAGGGCCCCCGTGGTCTTGTCGATCTCCACCCGTACATCCGGCCCCTCCACGCGCACCACCGCGAGGGCGTTGTCCACCGTCAGGGAGTCCTGCGCAGCGGGGGGGGCCCACGTGGGCGCCTCGGCCACGACGTGCTGGGCCCACGCCACCTCGTGGCCAGCCTCGGCCCAGGCCGTGGGCCGGTTGAGGACGAAGCGCAGGTGCAAGCGAACCTCTCCGGTGGGCTCAGAGACGGGGTCATACGGGATGGCGAGCGCCAACGCTTCGCCGGGGGGCACGGCGGGTAGGGTCAGGACATCGCTCTGCACGATCTCCCCATCGTCCATCAGCGCCCACACCAGGTCGTAGCGGTCCAGGGTCACCACGTGATGCCGGTTCTCCACCACGAAGCGGCGGCCTGCCGTATCTGCCGGTGTAGCGGCGATGGGCTGGAAGACCGTCTTGGCCTCCCACGTGGCCGGCTTGGGCGTGCGATCTGGGAAGACGAGCCCGTTCAAGCAGAAATTGCCATCGGTGAAGCGTTCCCCAAAGTCGCCGCCGTAGCCGAAATAGGCTGTGCCGTCGTCGGTGGTGAGGGTCAAGCCCTGGTCTACCCAGTCCCAGATGAACCCGCCGATGAACTTGGGCTCCGTACGGAACGCCTCGGCAAATTTGTACAGGTGGCCAGTGGAGTTACCCATTGAGTGCGCGTACTCACAGTACATGACCGGTCGCGGATCGCTATCGGTGGCCAGTGTCAGCATCTGGTCCAGGGGCCAGTACATGCGGCTGCGCACATCTACGTAGGGTCTGTCCGAGGTAAGCGTGGCCTCCAGTTCGTAGGCGCCTTCGTTGTGGAGGGCCCGCGTGGGGTCGCGCTGTTTGATCCACGCCGCCATCGCTTCGTGGTTGGGCCCCGTGCCGGACTCGTTGCCCAACGACCACATGACGATGCTGGGGTGATTCTTGTCGCGCTCGACCATGCGCACCCCACGGTCTAGGAACGCCAAGGCCCAGGCGGGGTCGGCGGAGAGGCGCGCGCCCAGCTTATGCAGCTCGATGTTGGCTTCGTCGATCACGTAGAGTCCCAGCCGGTCCGCCAGGGCGTAGAAGCGGGGGTCGTTGGGGTAATGAGAGGTACGGACAGCATTGAAGTTGAACTGCTTCATCAGTCGCAGATCGTCCTCCATCTGCGCCACGGTCACGGTCTTGCCGGTCACGGGGTCGTGGTCGTGCCGGTTCACGCCGAAGAAGACCACCGGGCGACCATTCACCAGGAAACCATCCGGCCCCCAGGCCAGCTCGCGAAGGCCTACCTCCACGCTGCGCGCCTCCACCACGGCGCCCTCGGCATCGCGCAGATGCACCACCAGCCGGTAGAGGTGAGGCGTCTCGGCGGTCCAGAGCGTGGCGTCCTCCACCGTCGCTTCCAGGGCCGGGAACGCATAGGTCCCGTAGGGGGCGTTGTAGCGGCCGCGCTCGAAGAAGCTCGTCGTGGCCTCTAGCGGCAGACTGGGGGGCGTCTCCCAGACGGCCCCCTCGCCGTCGTAGAGCTGGGCGGTGACGGTCCACCCGGCTACGGCCTCGGCGTTGGGGTAGACGACCTGAGGCGTCACACGGACGGTGGCGGTGGTGTACGTTTCGTCCAGATCGGTGCCTACGCTCACATCGTGTAGGTACGTGAACGGCATCGCCATCAAGTAGACCTCGCGGTGGAGGCCGCTGAGGCGCCAGTGGTCCTGGTTCTCCAAGTAGCTTCCGTCCGACCAGCGGAGCACCTGCACGGCCACCTCGTTGTCGCCAGGCTGCAGGTGCGGCGTGATGTCGAACTCGGCCGGCAGTCGGCTCCCCTGGCTGTACCCGACCTCAGCGCCGTTGACCCACACATAAAACGCTGAGCTGACGCCGCCGAAGTGCAGGATCACGCGCAGGTCATCCCAGCCCACGGGCACGGTGAACGTGCGCCGGTAGAGCCCCACCGGGTTCGTCCCATGCGGAGGCTCCCCATCGGACCGGATGAAAGGCGGGTTGACCGCCTCGAAGGGATACTCCCAGTTGGTGTAGATCGGCGTGCCGTGTCCCTGCAATTCCCAATGGCCTGGCACCTCGATGGAGCCCCAGTCGAGGTCTGCCTGCGGAAAGCCCTCCGGTACAGCTTCAGGAGTCTCGGCATAGTGGAACTGCCACGTCCCATCTAGCGACCGAAACCACGGCGAGGCTGTCCGATCGCCCTGGCGCGCCAGGGCCGCCGTCGGATAGCTATACGTAGTGGCTCGGGCCGGCAGCTTGCCACGGCCGATGACCAGCGGGTTCTGCCAGTCGGTGGGGGTTGGTTGGGGCTGCGCAGAGACGTCAGAGAGCACGAGGAGGCTGAGCAGGCAAGCGATCCGCAACATGTGCGAGACGGTTTAGCGAGGAGGGGTCTCCCAGTATACGGCCTGCGGGATCCCGATTCGCCGGCCGCCAGCCGGCCTCACTTGAGCAGGGTGAGTCGCTGGGTGGCCGTGAACGTCTCGCCCACCGCCCGCACCAGATACAACCCGCTCGGCAAGCCCCCGGCCTCCACCACCACCTGCTCCGCTACGCCCGATGCCAACTCACCCGCGTACAACACCT
>JBCDJV010000126.1:0-10337 GCA_038747425.1 Bacteroidota bacterium | reverse complement strand
GTGGAGCAGCGCCGAGGGAGCAACCCGTACCGGGTGTGGACGGCGAGCGCGCAGTTCTGGGAGAACCCGGTGCGTCCGCGCGAGGCGTGGGGGCAGTACTTCCGCAGTGGCTTCCTGCGCATCCTGCGGCCGCCCGAGTAGGCGGGAGCGTTATGGTAGAGCGTCACACAAACAGGAAGAGCACGGGCTTTGCGCTCGGTACAGGCGGTCCGCCGCTCCGCGAGGGCGTGAGATGCCGGGACCGCCTGGCCGCCATGTGGAGAGGACTGCTGAGTCTTGGGCTCGTCCTATGCGTGGTAGCGGGAGCCCAGGCCCAGGTGGTAGACGATCTCACCCTTGTGGTGGAGCGGACAGCAGCTTCGCAAGCTCAGATCGGTTCGGATGAGGACATTGACATCGATTTTATGCGGTACCTCATAGCCCTGACGGCAGGGCGGGGACCGGTCTCAGTAGGTCTCACCTACGCAGACACAGATAACCGGGGCTCGAGTCGGTTGCCCCGCTCGCTCGGACTCAGTGATCAGAGTCTTGTGTTGAGTGCGACCTACACACGGCCGCTCCGCTGGTACGCACGGCTAGAAACAAAGGGGTACCTCCGGTTGATCAGCCGGTCTTCGGAGGGGCTCCAGGTGAAATCGGTCTACTCGCACGTCCAGACCAACGCGGTGTTTTATCATCCCGATGGGATGGGCTGGCTGCGCGGAGCGCCCTTGTTTCCCTCGGCGTATGCAGGCAGCATCGTCAACGAGTTTGGGCGGGTGCAGGGTCTGGTGGGGGCCGGCGCGTGGTGGAAGGGTCTGGGCGTCTACGGCGTCGGCTTCTACTCGTTCAATGGGTTTACGTCACCTAGAGACGAATCGCTCTTGGCCGAGCGCACGTTTGGTTTCCTGCGCGATGCCGGGATCAACGTCAGCGCCTCCTATATGTGGCGTACCCTGAAACTGGAGGTGCGGCGCAACCTCCCGTTCCGCAACGGGACGAACGACCTCACCGTGAAGCTCGAGTATCGCCACTTCTTCCGATGAGTGGGCACAAGGCTGCTGGCATCGATCCGCATCCCACGGACGATGGTTCATTGCACATGCTAGTAACTTATGCGGTAGAAGGCCTGGCGGGCATCGGTCTGGGGATACGGTGTATCTGCTTCAACATTCAGCACTTCGCCCATGAAAACGGCTTCAGGAGCAATTAAGGTTCGGTTCGGAAGTGCCGATACCAAGGCAGAGTATCCATCTACCACCCCCAGACTACGATGCAAAGACTACTGCTGAGTATTGGGCTCGTCCTGTGCGTGTCGGGGGGCGTACAGGCTCAGGTGCTGGAGGATCTCACGCTCGTGATTGACCGGGGCGCGGCCTCTGAAGTGCAGGTCGATACGTCTGATCCCGTCGGGATCGATTTTGTGTGGCGCAATGTGACCCTCATGGGGGGGCGCGGTCCGTTGTCTGTGGGCTTGACCTTCATGGACACCGATAACCAGGGCTCGCGCCAACTGCCGAAGGCGGCAGGATTCAGCGACCAGAATCTAGTGCTGAACGCGGCCTACACCCGACCTCTGGGCTGGTATGCGCGGCTGGAGGTGACGGGTAACTTCCGGCTGGCCACCTGGCAGGGGGCGGGGCTTCAGATTCGGTCCACCTACTCGCGGATGCAGGCCAATGCGGTGTTCTACCATCCGGACGGGGTGGGGTGGCTGCGCGGGGCGCCCCTATTTCCCTCGGCGTATGTGGGCAGCATCGTCAACGAGTTTGGCCGCGCGCAAGGCTTGGTGGGTGTAGGCACGTGGTGGAAGGGCCTGGGCATCTACGGTGTGGGCTTCTACTCCTTCAACGGCGAGGACAACCCCCTGGCTACCGGCAAGCTGACAGCGAAAGCCTTCGGCCTTTTGCGGGATGCTGGGGTCAATGTGAGTGCTTCCTACACGTGGCGTGACCTGACCCTGGAGGTGCGGCGCAACATCCCCTTCCGCAACGGGGCCAACATCTGGAATCTGCAGCTCAAGTATCGCTACTTCCTCCAATGAGGTGCTGGATTCCACATATCGTTTGCTGTGGGGCCTGGCTGGCCTTATTTGCCCTGGTAGCGAGCTGGCCCGTGCAGGCCCAGTCCACCTGGCGGGTGCTCAAAAAGTACGTCCAGGACGAGGTCCAGGTCGTCGAGGAGACCAATCGGCGCCTGGTGCTCTACCACACCACGCGCCAGGACACGCTCGTGGTGACGACGCGCCAAGACCCCGGGGCCGATATCTGGGGCCGGGTGGAGCAGCGCCGAGGGAGCAACCCGTACCGGGTGTGGACGGCGAGCGCGCAGTTCTGGGAGAACCCGGTGCGTCCGCGCGAGGCGTGGGGGCAGTACTTCCGCAGTGGCTTCCTGCGCATCCTACGGCCCCCACCACGAAGTGACGACGGGCCATGAAAGCCTTCTGGCGACGACATACCGCCCCCACCATTGATGCCAAGCTCACGCGCATCATCACAGCGGCCAGTGCGCTGGCGGTGATCTGCGCGTGCCTGAGCTTCATTGTGTATGACGTGGTCACCTTCCGCACGTCGGTGGCGCGTGACCTGGGCGTGCAGGCTGAGATTGTGGGGCAGAATGCCAGCGCTGCCCTCCAGTTTGGCGACACACAGAGCCTGCAAGACATCCTGGAGACCTTCTCGGCCGAGCCTCAGATCACCACGGCGTATGTGTTCGGCCTGGATGCCACCCTGAATGGTCAGTACGTGCAGCCGGGCACGGTCCCGCCGCCGCCGATCTATCCAGAAGAGCTGGGGTACGAGTTTCGCAACGGAGTCCTGGAGATCTGCACACCGGTCCGCGATGCGGACGGGGAGATCGTCGGGCGGATGTTCCTGCAGCATAACCTGGCCAACTACCGCGCCCAGCTTCGGACCTATTTCCAGATCTCGATCCTGGTCATGGTCTTGTCGCTCTTGGTCGCCATCCTGGTGTCCTCGCGGTTCAAGCGCTCTGTGACCGAGCCCATTGAGCAGTTGACCACCGTGACCCGGAAGGTCTCCGGGGAGCAGGACTACAGCCTGCGTGCCACCCGGACTACCGACGACGAGATTGGATGGCTGGTGGAGGACTTCAACCGCATGCTCGCCGAGATTCAGGTGCGGGATGCCGAGTTGGCCAGGACCAACCAGCACCTGGAAGACATGGTGTCCCAACGCACCGCTGAGTTGCGGGAGGCCTACGAGGAGGTGGAGGCCGCCAAGACCCGCGTGGAAGCCGCTGATCAGCTCAAGGCGGCGCTGCTGGACAACATGACGCACGAGTTTCGGACGCCGATCGCCGGCATCCAAGGGATTGCTCACATCCTGATGGAGGAGTTGGAAGGCGAACACCGCGAGTTGGTCGGCCTGATCCACGAGAGCGGGCAACGCCTGCTGGACACCCTGATGACGGTGTTGGTCATGGCGAAGCTGGAGGCGGGGAGTGTAGAGCACCGGCCTCGCACGGTGGCCATCGGCCCGCTCATGGAGGAGCTCGTCCAGCCGTTCCGGAAGAAAGCGGCCACGTTGGGGCTCAGTCTCCGCATGGCCACCGAGCCCCTGGAAGCACGCCTGGACCCGAACTGCTTGGACCTTCTACTGCGGCCCCTGCTCAACAACGCGATCAAGTTCACCGAGGAGGGGCATGTGTCCGTCTCGTTGCGACGGCGCGGCCCCATGTTGGTGCTCGAAGTGGCCGACACAGGCATTGGCATCGGGGCGACGTTCCTGCCTCGCCTCTTCGAGCCGTTCGAGCAGGAAAGCGAAGGGCTCCGGCGCACCCACGAGGGGACGGGCCTGGGCTTGGCCATCGTCCATCGCACCGCTCGGCTCATGGGCGCCACCGTGTCCGTATCCAGCACGCCTGGAGTGGGCACCACCTTCACGGTGGATCTCCCGGGCTCCGTAGCGTTGGATCCGGATGCGCTGACGCCGGTCTCTCAGACGCGTGCGCTCTCGTGAGGTGAGGGCCAGCCGAGCGGGCCTCAGCCTCGGATCATCTCCGCCTCGTCCTTCCCCACCTCGTCTTGAGCTACGAAGTTCATCGAGATGGAGTTGACACAATGCCGCGTATTCTTGGCGGTGAACCCTTCGCCCAGGAAAACGTGGCCGAGGTGCCCCCCGCAGTTGGCACAGACGATCTCCGTGCGGCGTCCGTCGGCGTCCGGGACACGCTTGACGGCCCCCTCGATCTCATCGTCGAAGCTGGGCCAGCCACAGAAGGCGTTGAACTTGTCCTCGGAGCGGTACAACGGGGCGTCGCACCGCTTGCAGACGTAGAGCCCGGGTGCGTCAAACTCGTACAGTTTGCCTGAATAGGGCCGCTCTGTGCCCTTGTGAAGGAGGACGCGGGCTTCTTCAGGAGTCAGGTCATTGAATGGCATAGCACCTGCGTGTACGGGGAGACAGACCGTGTAGGCCAGCAACCCCTGGCGGTCTCGGAAGTTGCGAAGGGGGCCGCTTGGCCTCATGGGGTACCCGCTCGCTTGTGCCCGATCTGCATGAGGAGCTTGGCCACGAGTGCCGTCCAGCCGGTTTGATGGCTGGCTCCCGCGCCGCGGCCGGTGTCGCCGTGGAAGTATTCGTGGAAGAGCAGGTGGTCTCGCCAGTGGGGGTCGTGGTGGAACAGGTCCACGGATCCATGGAAAGGGCGGCGGCCCTCGGCATCCGGCACGAAAAGGGCACAGAGGCGGTGGGCGAGGTCGTCCGCCACCTCGTCCAGCGTGGCGGTGCGCCCTGTGCCCACGGGCAGCTCCACCTGGAGGTCGGCACCGTAGTAGTGGTGGTACTTCTGGAGCGACTCGATCAGGAGGTAGTTGACGGGAAACCACACGGGGCCGCGCCAATTCGAGTTGCCTCCAAACAGCCCCGAGCGGGACTCAGCGGGCTCGTAGTGGACGGTGTAGGTGGTGCCGTTTGTGTGCAGGTTGAAGGGCTCCTCGGCATGGCGCTTCGAGAGGGAGCGGATGCCGTAGTCCGAGAGGAACTGCGCGGGGTCCAGCATGCGGGCGGCCACCTGCCGGAGCCGGTCAGCGTCGACCAGCGAGAGGAGCAGGCGACCTTCCTGGCCGGGCGTGGTCAGGGGCGCAAGCTGCGTGAGGAGGTGGGGCCGGTGCTCCTTGAACCAGGCCATGCGGCGCCGGAAGCGAGGCAGCCGGTCCAGCAGGTCCGGCTCCAGCGTCTCGACGGCAAAGAGGGGGATGAGGCCCACAAACGAATCGATGGCGAGCGTGCGGTAGCCCCCGTCTGGCAGGCGGAGGGCGTCGTAGTAGAAGCCCGCCGTGTCATCCCAGAGGCCATCCGCACAGGTCTTATTGATGGCGTCGGCGATGTAGACGAAGTGCTCGAAAAACTTCGTCGCTACGTCTTCATAGGCGGGCTTCTCGCGGGCCAGCTCGAGCGCCATCGCCAGCATGTTGAGGCAGTACATGCCCATCCAGGCGGTGCCGTCGGCCTGTTCGAGGACCACGGTGTCTGGCAGGGGGGGCTGGCTACGGTCGAACACCCCGATGTTGTCCAGGCCCAGGAAGCCGCCCTGGAAGATGTTGTTCTCGCTGGCGTCTTTGCGGTTGACCCACCAGGTGAAGTTGAGGAGCATCTTGTGAAAGATCTTCTCTAGGAACTCGGTGTCTGCCTGGCCGGTGACGTTGCGCGTGATTTTGTAGACGCGCCAGGCGCCCCACGCATGCACCGGCGGGTTGACATCGTCGAATGCCCACTCGTAAGCGGGGAGCTGGCCGTTGGGGTGCATGTACCATTCCCGCGTCATCAGAATCATCTGCCGCTTGGCCCACTCGGGGTCCAGCAGGGCCGTGGGCAGCATGTGGAAGGCGAGGTCCCAAGCGGCGTACCACGGATACTCCCACTTGTCCGGCATCGACACGACGTCGAAGTTGTAGAGATGGTGCCAGTCCGCGTTGCGGCCCTCTCGGCGGGCGTCCGGCGGGGCCACGGCCGAGCCGGGATCGCCCTCGAGCCAATCGGTCACGCTGTAGTGGTAGAACTGCTTGGTCCATAGCAGTCCGGCGAAGGCCTGCCGCTGCACGCGCCGCTCTTCGTCGGTGAGCGCTGGCGGGTGAAGGGTGTCGTAGAAGGCATCGGCTTCGTCCAGGCGCTGGGCGAAGATCGTTTCAGCCTCACCAAACGGATCGTCGAGCGCGGTGGGGGCGAAGCGGACGAGGACGGTGGTTTGCTCACCGGGGGGCACCGTGACCTTAATGTGCGCCGCCGCCTTGGTGCCGTGCCCCGCCGGGTGCACCGCCGCCTGCTCGCGGTGGACCACCGCCCGGTGGAAGGCGTCCTTGACGTAGGGCGAGGCGTTGGGCGAACCGTGGAGGCGCTCGTGATGGGTCTCGTTCTCGGTGAACAGCAGGGGTGGCACGGCCCCGTCTGGCCCCTGGACGTACCACCACCGGGTGCCGAGGGTGTGGTGGTCTGTCGAGAGCGCCGCCTGGTGCTTCGTTGAACGGTCGTGGAGCGCGGGTTTGGGCCGGTCGGCGGCCTGGTCGGCGGACTGCCACGACCAGAAGTTGCGGTACCAGATATGGGGGAGAAGGTGGAGCGGGACGGCGTCTGGCCCCCGGTTGTAGGCCGTGATGCGGCACAGGATGTCCTCCTCGTCGGCCTTGGCGTACTCCACGACCACGTCGAAGTAGCGGCCCTCCGCGAAGGCATTGGGGAGGGCGTCGATCAGCTCGTACTCAGGGTCGTCGTAGCCGCGTTCGGCATTGCGTTGGACGAGGTCCTCGTAGGGGAAGGCCACCTGCGGATATTTGTAGAGCATACGCCCATAGGCGTGCGACGGCAAGGCGTCCAGGTAGAAGTAGTATTCCTTGACGTCTTCGCCGTGGTTGCCCTCGGGACCCGCGAGGCCAAAGAGCCGCTCCTTGAGAAAGGCGTCCTGCTCATTCCAGAGGGCTACGCCGAGGCACAGATTCTGATAGCGATTGCAGAAGCCGGCCAGGCCGTCCTCGTTCCAGCGGTAGGCGCGGCTGCGGGCATGGTCGTGCGGGAAGTAACCCCACGCATCGCCGCGGGCGCTGTAGTCCTCACGCACGGTGCCCCACGCGCGCTCGCTGACGTAGGGCCCCCACAGTTTCCAGTCGGCCTCGCGGGCTTGGGAAGCAGCGAGGCGAGCATGCTCGACGGTCTCAGGAAGGGGCATGGGCAGCGGGCGGCGAAGAGGCAGGACAGAGCTTCACGATAGGGAAGACGGGGGTCCTTTGCACACAGGACAGCGCCCGAGCAGAGGCGTATCGCGCGGTAGCCGGAGAGGGATGCGGTCAGGAGTCGGCATCCATCCACAGAGGCGAGGCCGCGGGCCGGACATCCGCCCGCCGCCCCGCCTCCGTTCATCCCTCACTCTTTCCATCCCTGGCCATCAGCACGAGGCGGGGCTTGAACGTAGCGATGGGTTCGATGAGGTCGGTCTGATGGGCCAGGACCTCGCCGATGTCTTTGTAGGCCTGCGGCGCTTCGTCCATCCCACTGCCCAGCAGCTCCACGCCTCGCTGCTTCAGCCAGGCATCGCGCTCCTTCTTCGGGATGGTGTTCTTCGCCTGCTTCCGGCTCATCAGCCGCCCGGCCCCGTGGCTCGCGCTGTTGATCGAGGCTTCATGGCCCAGGCCGCGTACGAGGTACGAGTTGTGCCCCTGCGAGCCCGGGATGATGCCCAGCACGTCCGCGTGCGCCGGCGTGGCTCCCTTGCGGTGGACGTAGACGGTGCGGCCTTCCCAGGTCTCCTGCCACGCGAAGTTGTGGTGGTTTTCCACCTGCTTCACGGGCCGGATGCCCAGGCGCTTCGCAATCGAACGATGGATCACGTGGTGACACGCCGACGCAAAGGCCCCAGCCAGGTTCATGCTAAGCCAGTATTCCTGCCCCGCCTCGGTGTCGAGGCCCAGCCAAGCCAGGTGGCGCAGCTTGTCGGGCAGGGGCGTATGGCGCTGGGCGAGCTTCGAGTAATGCGTCGCGATGCGCGCGCCTACCCCGCGGCTGCCCGAGTGCGTCATGATGGCGAGGAAGGTGCCCGGCTGGAGGCCGAGCACCTCGGCCCCCGGGGCATCGATCTCCAGCACACCGGCGTCCACAAAGTGGTTGCCCGTACCGCTCGTCCCCAGCTGAGCATACGCCTTGTTCTTGAGGTTCTTCAAGAGCGGCGTCGCGTTCCAGTCGGGGTCGTCGAGCACGGGGTGGCTGCGCCGCTCGTACGTGCCGAACGAGGCCCCCACGCCGAAGCGGGTCTCTTCGCGCATCACCTGGACGAGCTTTCCCTTCTTCGAGGCGTTCGTCAGCATGACGTCCGCGGGGGCCGGGTAGATGCTCATCATCATGCGGCACGCGATGTCCACGCCCACCATGTACGGAGCCACGGCGTTCTCCAGCGCCACCACGCCGCCGATCGGGAGGCCGTACCCGACGTGGGCGTCGGGCATCAACGCCCCGCCTACCGTCACAGGCAGCCGCATGGCGTTTGTGAGCTGGGAGATCGCTTTCGGATCGATCAGCTCACGGCCCCAGATGGGGGCGTCCAGGGGGACCCGGCGGATCGGGTTGGCCTCGGCCTGAGCCTTGGCCGCCACGTGCGCCTGTACGGCCTGGGCCAGGGGGTACAGGACGTTCTCGGCGCCTACGAGGTGCGGGGCGGCTTTCACCTGCTCCAGCGCGTCCAGCACAGCCTCGCGGGCTAGGCCGTCCTGAGCCAGCTGCCCGGCCATCCGGAGTGCCATGCCGATCATCGGGTCTTCGGGCCACCCACGTGCGATCAGTTCCTTTCCTGTCAACATGATGGTCTCACTCGTTTGTATGACGCGAGGCCGGCGCGTAGGCCCCCTTGGCGTCGCGTTGTTGGTATAGGATGATGCGGCTACACCTTCAGTCGAAAAATGGCTACGCGGTGGGTCCGCGCCGTCCGTCGGGCGCGGCGCACCGGCTGTGGCAGCGTGGGCAACGCGGGAGTCGGACGAGCCGTCAACCCGCAGGATTCGACCCTGCGCGGCGTACTACGAGTCCACGGCGCTACCCGGTTGAGCTACGTGTGTAGGCTCGTCCGGTTGGGAGGCGAGGATGTCAGCGAGGAGGGGATATACCTCTCCCATAAGCAGATAAATGTATCTGCAAATATGCAAAGATAATATCGTGAGATACAGACTCGTGCGAGGAGTCAGGATGAGCCATAGACGGCCTCGGGGTGCACGATACCATCTCTGGAGGCCGGCCGTTCGAGCACGTAGGTGTGGAACCGATTGGCTGGCGCCTCCACATGGGCGGCGATGCATGTGTTGACCTCTTGATCAGACAGCGTGCTCCCCAACGGAAGCACAAGGGGATTCAGATCGTAGGACCGTCCTTCAAAACGTGCGTGGATCATGACGGGCACCTCACACCGAGGTCAATGCAGCCGGAGAATCGGCCTGATGAGCACAAAATGTGCGAAAAAGAGACAGAGAGCCACTAAAAAAGCCCACCTCCGATCGTGCGAAGGTGGGCCAAAACCTGGACAGCCAAGGCTGTCAAAGCTTAGGGGATGTACCCACCTCCTCCAGGATCGAGTCCTTTGGACGCAAACCCAGATTGCTCAGCGCGACTCGCGCTGGCCATTGGGAAGCTATGTGGAAGGGTGTACAGCATGGGGTCTCAGTACCAGAAAGGGTATGGCAACGCCATCTTGGCGACGCTCGACGAATATAGATATAGACTAGATGTTTGTCAACACCTTTGTGCTAAAAAATTTTATGGTGCTATGAATCGAAAGTCAGATTAAATATCCAAAAGGAGACTGATCCGGCCTTTCCGAGCACGACGAATAGGCCACGTCCTTGGTGCCTACGGGTGACGTCCATGTGGACGCGGGCTCTGGTCGGTCCAGGCGGTAGCCTAGTGGCGGCGTAGGCTTCACCGAGCGGTAGGCGCTAGCGGTGGAGCGCGGTGGACTCAGGGCTGGGCGGCGAGACCCGCAACACGTTCGCCGCGATCAGGCACGGCCTGATGTTTAGTCCCACGGTGTCGTGATCTACCTTGTGACCACACCGAGGCCGACGATCCATGGGACAACGGGCCACCTCAAACGCGCGGCCACGGCACTCACTGCCCTGCCGAGCCTCTGGCGCCGCTCAGGCCTCAAGGCGAGGCAGGCGCTCTGTAGTTCGGTCTGGCCCGGAAAACTGTACTCCGACGACCAGAAGACTCGAACAGTCATGCCGAGCGAGATAACCGCTCTTTTTGAGCCAAAAACGCACAAAAAGCAAACCGCCAGCCCCGTAGACGAGACTGGCGGAAGGTCCGGCTCCCCGGGTAGGACTCGAACCTACAACCCTGCGGTTAACAGCCGCATGCTCTACC
>JBCDJV010000125.1:0-10369 GCA_038747425.1 Bacteroidota bacterium | reverse complement strand
GCGTAGCTGGCGTCCTCGGCGCGCACGCCCCGGTGTACGGCCGCTTCACCCCGGAAGCGGAAGCCGCGGCGTGGGTTGACGGGATCATCGGCCCCGGCCAGCGTGACGCCCGCCCCCAGGCTGAAGACCCATTGATCGTCGAAGTTCGCCGCTGGCAGTGCCGCGCTCACCCGGTCGGCGTCGCGCTCGACCCGCGTGTACTCGGTGCCGAAGTCCACCGTCAGCCCCCCCAGTGTGCCCAGCGGGTACACCAGCGACGGGCTCAGGGCATACTGTTGCAACTGGACCTCATAAAAGCGGGCCGCCACGTCAAGCTGTTCGGTCTCGTTGCCCAAGCCGAAGAAGTTGCGGAAGGAGTTGGGCGCTAACGCGCGGCCCTGGAGCCGTGCATCCCATTGGTCGATGAGCCCTACGTAGTGGCCCTCGTAGACGACGTTGAAGGCCCAGGTGCGGGTGGCCACGTTGGCCTTCAGGATGTGCTGCTGCGCGTACGGAAGCTTGCGGAAGCCATGCCGGACCCACCGCAGGCCACCGCCCAGAAAGACCCCGTCGTCTTCGTTCGAGCCAAAGAAGAGCAAGGGGAACTGGGCATCGTAGCGGAAGCCGCTCGCCGGGTTGTACACGTTCACGAAGGGATCTGCAGAGGCATGCACGCGGCCCGCCCCGGTCACGTCCCAGGTGGCCCCCCGCTCGGTATCGTAGTAGTGATGGCGCGCTCGGCCCAGCCCCCGCGTGGTGGACCGATCCTCAAATCGATCCATCCCCTCCCCTCCCACGGCGATCACGCGCACGCCGTCAGCGGCTGGTCCTTCCACCACAAAGCGATCTTCCCCGTCGAGGCCGTAGAGACGGACCTCCTGGGTTTCGGCGCGGTCGAAGATGCGCTCGTAGAACAGCTGCACCGGCTCGCCATTGCGACGGGTCTTGATCACCTGGACCCGCGTGCGCCCCTCGCCTAGGTGCGTGACCTCGAACCGCTCGTGCTTCCGGCTCCCGACCACGTCCACGACGGTCGCCAGCAGCCGGTAGTAGGACGCCGCGACCTCGTCAAGCTGGTCCCGCCGCGTCTTGAGCGTAGCGGCCACCCGCTCCCCGTCCAGCGCCTGAATCGACGCGGGCCAGGCGGCCACGGCTTCGTCGATGACGGCGTCGGTCAGGGCCGCCTGGACCGCCTCGGCTTCCGCCAGCCACTGCGCTTCCGTCAGCTCGTTGGTCAGGCGGCGATCTTGAGACCCGCCGTTCAAGGTCAAGCCCTTCAGGTTGCCATAGTTGTTGCGAAACGACTGAAACTTGGGGTCGAAGAGGCGGGCGAGCCCAGGGGGGCCGTTCATCTCGTTGAAGGCCCAGTCGCGGTCGCGTGGGATGGGCCGATACACCTTGCCCTGGGTGGCGGCCTCACCGGTGAGGGTCGAGTCCAGCTCGCCGGGCTCGAAGGCGGCCCAGCGCCACTGATCGCGGTGACGGTCCCAGTCGCTCAGCAGCATGTCCACCAGGCGAGTCCGCGCAAAGAACGGCTGATCCACCCGGTGATCGTTGTCACCGTCGATCTCCTCGTAAAAGCGGTTGGCGCTGACGACGTCCTCGGCCCGGCCGGAGCTGGGCCACGCTGACATATCGTCGTTGGGCCGCTCTTCAAACATCATGAGCGTGTTGCCAAACTGCGTGCGGTAGCGACCCAGGCGCGGGTCGTCCGGCACGAAGACGAGCCGAGGGTTGGTGTGATAGATGCCAGCCGCCGACGCCAGCTGCGGGACGATGAAGGCTCCGTAGGGATGGATCGACGCGATCTGGTCCTGGACAATGTCGGTGGCCACCGTGCCCTGGAGGGGCAACGGGACCGTAGAGGACGGGTCTTTGTCGATGGACCGCAGCACGTACTCATATCCGTCGCCGCCCTGCAGGCGCAGGGAGATGGTCTGCTGCCCACCGCCCCGCTTGACGGGGGTGAGCCCGCCCGCCGTCCGCCCGAGGTCCAGCACCGGCACCTCCACGGGGGTGGCCCAGGCCTTCCGGTTGTGCCGTCCCAAAATGGCGCGACGCAGGGCCGTGCCTTGGTACGCCGGATTGGCCGCCACCACGCGGGTGCTGTCGCTGTAATCGATGTCGGGGGCCTCTACACCGGCCACGCGCGGATCGAGGCGATCCCGGAAGGGCGCCAGAAGCGGCGTTTGGAAAACGAGGCGCCCGTCCGGGGCCTCCTCTGCCGTGTAGACCCGCATCCACGCCGACCCATCCGCGTGATGATCAATCACCATAAACCCGCGGTCGGCCACCCCAAAGGTCAGGCCCCGTCCCGTGGCGATAGGCTGGGGCTGCGAACCGGCCCCGCTACCGAGGTGGTGGGTCGTCGTGGCCGCTTCCTCGCGGAAGTACTGGAGCGCATGCTCGTGGCCGCTGGCATAGATGAGCCGTTCGTGCGTGGCCAGCACCTGCGTCAGGGCCTGGCGCAGCTGGACGTAGCGGGGATGAGCCAGGTCCTGGACGGTACCACGCAGCCTCAGAAACGCCGGGTAGAGCGAGCCTACCACGGGCAGGGGGATGAACAGAGCGGGGTTGAGCTCCGTCAACGGGAAGAGGTGGGTGCGCGCGGGCACGAAGCCCGCCCGGCGTCCGTTGGACCGCAGGGGGTGGTGTCCCGCCACAATGACGGTTCGATCATCGTGCTTGCGGAGCAGGTCCTCTAGCTCAAGCAGCACGTCGCCCACCTCTTCGACCTCATAGTCACCGGTGTCGCCCTCGGGCCGCTGGTCCTCGGGCAAGAGCCACCACTGCGTGTCCAGCACGATGAGCACGAGGTCGTCCGCCAGGCGGATCTCGTGGGGGCCTGGAAACCCCTGGTCGGGCACGAACGTGTTGCCGCGGTCCAGATAGGCTTCCACGAACTGCTCTTGGCGTTGGAGGCGGGCGCGGCCGTCGGGCTGTGGGTGGTTCCAGTCCTGGTTGCCAGGGATGAACGCGATGCGCCCCGGAAAAGGCGCGACGGCCTCCAGCTGCGCGCGCAGCCGTGCTTCAGCCGGCGGGCGCTCCTCGCTCAGCGAGTCAGGCAGGCCACAGCAGTGCAGGTTATCCCCCAAGACGATCAGCGCGGCGTCCTCAGTCGCGCGCTGGAGATGCGCCGACAGGGTGCTGAGTACGGCGTCGGTCCCCTCGGTCTCCACACCGCCCATGTCTCCCACCAAGAAGGTCTGGTAGACGAGGTCTGTGGTGGGCGGGGTGCGGGCCGCCCAGTCTTGGTCCGCAGTGTCCACGTAGGGCCTGAAGGTGGTACAGCCGGCCAGCCCAAGGAGCACGGGGGCCAAGAAGACGGAGACGGTCAGCCAACGCCGGAACGTATTCATAGGGCTTACTCCGGTTGGTAGGCAAAGCGAGCGAGCACGGCCTTCTCCCCATCGGCTTCACTGGCCACAAAGAGGTCACCGTTAGACAGAAAGGCCAGCCCTTCAGGCTGTGCCAGGAGCGACTTGGGCAGATCCCACACCGCGTAGAGCTGACCATCCGGCTCCAGCACGGCCAAGGCACGCCGTACGGAGGATAGAACGTACAAGCGGCCCGTCAGCGGGTGAAGCGCCAGGGCGGACGGCTTGAAGGCCCGGCCGTCTGCGCGGAGGCGATCTCGATCCAGGACAAAGGCGGGCTCAGCGGCCATAGACTCGATCTCGAGGCTGTATGCATGGATCGTACGCACCCCAGGCTCGGGCGCACCCGGCCCGGGCGCTTCCTTGCACGCGATGAGCAGGCGGTGGGTCTGCGCGTCGTAGACAAGGCCTTCCGTATCCTGGTCGTCGTCAAGGGGCGTCCGGTGCTCCCGTACCTTGGGGGCGTCGGCGCGGACATCGCTCAGCTCGTAGAGGCGGCCGTCGCTGCGAAGCACGAAGAGGCGGCCTGCTACGTGGGCGATGCCTTCGTAGTCGCCGTCGTCCTCAAACTCTACCTCCCGCAGCAGAGCCCCGGTCTCGGCGTCCAGGTGGTAGACGATCCCGTCTTCGTCCTGAACCGCCACGAGGGTGCGATCATCCACGCGGTCCAGCCCCGAGATCTCATCCAGATCTTTGGGGAGCTCTACCCACAGGGCAGGCGCATCGAACAGGTAGGGCGGGGGCGGCTGCGGCATCAGGGCCGAGGCGCACGTGGCGCCCAGCAGCACCAGCACCGTCAGCGTGCCCAGCAAAAGCGGCTTGGGCATGGCAACGCGCGGGGAAGGCCAGAGAATCAGGCGATGGAGGCGTCCTGCTTGTACGGATCCAGCGCGGCTTGCACACGCTCGAAGACCTCATCGACCGAGCCCGTGCCGGCGATGTCCACCGCGGCGCCCTGTTCTTCGTAGTAGGCTTGGACCGGCTGCGTTTCCTCGGTGTAAACCGTGAGGCGCTTGCGGATCGTCTCCGGCTGGTCGTCCTTACGCTGAATCAGATCGCTCTCCGGTACGTCGGGGGGCGGCGGGTTGAAGTCGAGATGGTAGGTCTCGTTGGTCTCCCGGTGGATCCGGCGGCGCGAGAGGCGGCGCACCACCTCATCGTCCGTCACGTCGATGCTGAGTACCGCCTCCAAGGGCGCGTCATGCTGGGCCAGGAAGTCCGAGAGCCATTGAGCCTGCTCCAGGGTGCGGGGATAGCCGTCCAAGACAAACCGGTCAAAGCCGAGCTGTTCGATGGCTTCTTCGGCGAGGCGGCGGACCAGATCGCTGGGCACGAGCTGGCCGGATACCATGTACGGCTTGGCTTCGCGACCCAGGGCGGTGTCGTTCTTAACGGCACTGCGCAGCAGGTTGCCGGTAGAGATATGGGTGACGCCGTAGTGCTCAACAATGCGCTGAGCCTGCGTCCCTTTGCCAGCCCCAGGAGGGCCAAAGAGGGCGATACGCATGCGTGGGTGGGGATGTGAGAGCTAAACGATGAGGAGCCGGCCGGCGTACGATCTCCGTGCGCAGCAGGCGGATACGATATGGGTACGGCTTGACGGTTCGCCATGCAGAACCCGGTGCGGACCTTTGTCCGAAGAACCAGTGAATACCCGCCGCCCCGCCCTGTTCCGTCCACATCCGGTCCGGCTGAGTAGCGCGAACCTGGTTCGACCTGTACTTTGTAGGGTCCTGTCCCTCATGTCCCACCCGCCTCCTCCCATTTCCACACCCTCTCCACCCGTGCTCTCGGCGCCGAACCGATCCTCAGTGATCGGCGTCCTGGCCATGCTGCTGCTGCTCGCGGCGGGATGCCAACGCCCCGAGACGGCCTCGCTGGATACGTTCCTCGCCTCGGCACGTACGCACGTGCCGACGTACGCCGCGGGCTACACCACACACACCCTCGGCGACACGATTTTCATCAAGGCCCTGGACTACGGCGCGCAGGTCCGCCAGCGGTACCTTCTGGTCCCACGCGAGGCGCCAGGTCCCGGTCCCGCCATGCCGCCCGACGTGCAGCGCATCGGCTATCCGGTGCGCTCGGTGGTCGTGACCTCCACCACGCAGATTGCCATGCTGGAACGGTTGGGCCTGTTGGACCGGGTGGTGGCCGTCGCGGGGGCGGACCTCGTATCGAGCCCCACCGTCCTGGCCCGCGTGGCCGATGGCACCATCGCCGACGTCGGCCGCGCCGGGGAGCTCGATTACGAGCGCATCCTGGCTCTGCAGCCTGACCTGGTGATGTCGGCCTCGCTGGAAGGACTCGACGGCGAAGCGATGCAGCGGCTGCGGGCCCAAGGCCTGCCGGTGGCCGTGACGTCCGAGTTCCGCGAAGCGACGCCGCTGGGCCGGGCCGAGTGGCTGCACATGGCGGCCCTGTTCTTCGGCCAGGAGGAGGCGGCCCTGGACACGGTGCGCGCCATCGCCCAGCGCTACGAAGCCCTGGCCGACACGGCACGGGCTCAACCGGACCGGCCCTCCGTGCTCCTGAATGCCGCCTTCCGCGGCACCTGGTATGTGCCGGGCGGCCAAAACTACATGGCCCGTTTTCTGGAGGACGCCGGCGCCCAGTATCTCTGGTCTGACACCGACGTCGCGGGGTCGGGCTCACTGGCGCTCGACGTGGAGGCCGTGCTCGATCGCGCCCAAGACGCCGACTATTGGCTGAACGTGAACCGGCTCCTCTCGCTGGAACAGATCGAGCAGGAGGATCCCCGCTACGCGCTGTTCGAGGCGTGGCAGGAGGGGCGCGTCTACAACAACACCAAGCGGATGACCCCCACGGGCGGCATCGACTTCTGGGAGTCCGGCATCGTGTGGCCGGACGTGATCCTAGCGGACTTGACGGCCATCTTCCACCCTGAGCTGGTGCCCGACCACACGATGGTCTATTACGAGCAACTGCCGCCTACGGCCCCCTGATGCCCGGGGTCTCCTCCACCCGTTCGGCCGTGCCTCGTGCGGCCGCCTTCACCGTTGGCCTGCTGGGGTTGACCGCGCTCCTCTTTGTCTTGAGCCTGACGCTGGGCTCCGTGGCGATCCCCTTCGCCGAGGTGCTCGCGGCGCTGGTGGGGCGCCCTACCACGGATGCAGCGTGGGCCGCCATCGTGCGCGACTTTCGGCTGCCGCGGGCGCTGACCGCCCTGCTGGCCGGCGCCGCCTTGTCGGCGAGTGGCCTGCTGATGCAAACGCTCTTTCGCAACGCGCTGGCAGGACCCTACGTGTTGGGCTTGAGCGCCGGGGCCAGCCTGGGGGTGGCCGTGGTGGTGCTGGCGGGCTCGTCCGTGGGCTTCGCCGGGATCGTGGGATTGGGCGGGCTGGGCGCCTGGACGCTCATCGGGGCGTCGGTGGCGGGCTCAGCCGTGGTGTTGGGCCTCATCGGCTGGGTGGCCACACGGATCGAGGACAGCACCACGCTCCTCATCCTTGGCCTCATGTTCAGCAGCCTCACCGGTGCGGTGGTGAGCATCCTGCAATACCTGAGCGATGCGGACCAGATCCAAGCCTTCTTGCTCTGGACCTTCGGCAGCCTAGGCGGAGTCACGTGGTTGCAGCTGGCCGTGCTGGGGCCTACGCTGGCGGTGAGCCTGGTGGGGTGTCTGCTCCTCATCAAGGCGCTCAACGTGCTGCTCCTGGGCGAACGCTACGCCGCCAGCCTGGGCCTCCACCTGACCCGCACGCGCCTTGGGGTGATTGGGTTGACGAGCGTGTTGGCCGGGGGGGTCACCGCCTTTTGTGGGCCCATTGCGTTCTTGGGCCTGGCTGTGCCTCACCTGACACGCGCGGTGCTCAACACCTCGGACCACCGCGCCGTGCTCCCGGCCTGCCTCCCCGCTGGTAGCGCCCTCCTGCTCACCTGCGACCTGCTGGCGCGCTTGCCCGGCACGGCCCTCACTCTGCCCATCAACGCCGTCACCGCCCTCTTTGGCGCTCCCGTGGTCATCTGGATCTTGCTTCGGCAGCGCAACCTGGGGCGCGCACTGTGAGCACAGGGGCCGGCTCGCCGCTTGGGCGAACCGTTTGAGGCTTGCATACCGCGCGGCTTCCCTGTAACGTTACCACGCATCGACCGCGTGGCCCCCGGTGCCACGCCCGCCGTGCCTCACCTCGTTTCCAGACTACCCGCCTCCACCATCATGCCTCGCCTCTTCACACACCTAGCCTGGTTGACCGTCCTTGTCTTTGCCGTAGGCTGCCAACAGGCCGCCGACCAGGGCCCAGCCGATGCCCCCGCCACCGAGGCCTCAGGGGCCGATGCTGACGCACAGATGGTGGTGACGGTGTCCGTAGAGGAGGAACAGGTGGTCATCTCGAGCTACGTGTTCGATGAAGAACTCTACGCTCGCCAGGCCGCGGCCCGCGAAGCCCAAGAAGCGCACGACGCGGCCCACGAGCATGGCCACGCCCACTCGCACGACACGGACGCCGAGATCGCGACCGCTTCGGCTGAGGCGGAAGACCCCGACCTCGACCCCGTCCCCATGCTGGCCCATGTCGACGAGCTCGTGGGCGCCCTCGAGTTTCACGATGGTCCCCACCGCGGCGCGCACGACCTGGAGTTTGAGGCGTGGCCCCGCGAAGGCGAAAGCGGGGACCGGGCGTCGCGCTTCATCATCAAGCGCCTCCCCAGTGGCATCTCCGCCGACGACGTGGTGCTGTACGACGGGCACATCCATGGCGAGATCGAAGGCCGGGCGGACTTCTACATCGACAGTGCGCTCATTGCCGAAAGCCAAGGGCGCCCTGGCCCGGTGGGACACTTTTGAGGCGCGACGCCCGGCCCCCCCTCCAGGCCTCCGTGGCGGGGTAAGGATCCGGCACAGACCTTGTAGCTGAGCGGTTCGTCCGTCCTCTTCCTTGGGATCACCCCCCTCCTCTTTATGGGGCCCTCAGCATCGATCAACGACTGGCTGGACCTGATGCCCATGAGCGGGGGCGTCACCAGCCTCCTCACCATGGCCGCCACCCTGGTGATGGGCCTCTACGCGTTTCAGGTCATCTACCCCCTGCTCAGGGACCGATGGGCGACCCCGGTGGACCCCGCCCTGCAGGCCGAAGAGCGCGCCGCTGAGCTCCTGGCGCAGTACCGCCGGACGCAGGAGGTCAGCCACACGCCCTTGGCGGGCGCTGAAGATGACCCCGGCGCAGACCCGGAACCCGACGGGCCGTAGCCACACGGAGGGATGGCTCTCTGGCAGGATATCTTATCAGGCCCGTAATGCTCGGGGGGCGCCGTACCCTTACCTTGGCCACCGACGCAGCCACGGCTGATCCTTGCACCTCTCACGTCCAGGCCCCTCCCTGCCATGCTCCGGTCCCGCCGCCGCTTCTTCCGCCATGCCTCGCTGGCCGCCGCCGGTGGCCTTCTCCTCCCTGCCGCCCTGCCTCGGCTCGTGCAGGCGGCCTCCAACCGGTTTGTCCGGGTACGCGGGCGCGTCGAGAGCAGCGGCCGAGGCCTGGGTGGGGTGCGCGTGAGCGATGGCACAACGGTCGTGGCTACGCAGCCCGACGGCACCTACGAGCTGATCGCCGATGCGCTCCAGCCGTTCGTCTTCGTGAGCCTCCCAGCTGGGTACGCCCTGCCTCAGAACCCGACCGGCACCGCCCGCTTCTACCAGCCACTCCACACGGACCAGGAGGAGCTGGAGGCTTCGTTTGCCCTGGAGGCCCTGCCTGGAGGCGACGAGGTCCATCGCTTCGTCGTGCTGGCGGATACCCAGATGCAGAACGCGTTCGAGGTGGGCCGCTATCTCCAGGAGACCGTACCCGATGTGCAAGCCACGCTCGCGGCGGCCGAGCCGATGCCCACCTTTGGCGTCGGCTGCGGGGACATGCTGTTCGATGACCTCACGCTCTTTCCCGACTATGAGGAGGGCGTGCAGCAGATGGGCGTGCCGTTCTTCCAGGTGGTCGGCAACCACGACATCGAGTTTGACGCCCGCTCTGATGTGCACGCGGCCGACACCTTCCGCCGCCACTTCGGACCGACGTACTACTCGTTCGACCGTGGCGCGGTGCACTACGTGGTCCTCGACGACGTCCTGTGGCACGGCGGCGGCTACCTCGGGTACCTGGACGAGCAGCAGCTGACGTGGCTGGAGCAGGACCTCGCCTTCGTGGAGGCGGGGCGGACCGTGGTGGTCTTTCACCACATCCCCGCCCTGTCCACGCGCTTCCGCCGCGAGGGTGGCCAGCGCCCACAGCCCAACAATGCCATCATGAACCGCGACGTGCTCTACCGGATGCTGGAGCCCTACACCGCCCACCTGATCGCCGGGCACACGCACGAGAAAGAGCACGTCTTCGAAGGCGGCGTGCACGGGCACGTCTCCGGGGCGGCCTGCGGCGCCTGGTGGAGCGGCGATATCTGCTGGGACGGCACCCCGAACGGCTACGACGTCTTCACGGCTCGTGGCGAGGAGCTGCAGTGGCAGTACAAATCGACGGGCCACGACCTCACCCACCAACTGCGCACCTACGCCGTGGGGGCGGACCCCGGCGCGCCGGACGAGTTCGTGGTCAACATCTGGGACTGGGACCCTGAATGGGAGGTGGTCTGGTTCGAAGGCAGCGACCGCACCGGCGCCATGACCCCGCGTCTGGGCCGCGACCCGCTGGCGCGGACGCTGCACGACGGTCCAGACCTACCGCGCCGCCGCCCGTGGGTCGAGGCCATCCCCACGGACCACCTCCTCTACGCCCGCCCCACCACGCCCGGTGCCTCCCTGCGCGTGGAGGCCACGGACCGCTTCGGCCGGACGCACACGGCCACGGTGGGTTAGGCGAGATAGGCTACCGTCTCAGTGACTTCTGATACCTGACACTAAGCTCGACTTTGTCCATTAGAACGCAAACGGGGAGGACACGGTAGACGGATCATCGCTCGGCAAAGTGATGATCTGGTGTCTGCCATGCCTCCCGCGTTTACAGCATTCATGATAGCCTTCGAGCCCCTGTTCTCCAAGCCGG
>JBCDJV010000124.1:0-10422 GCA_038747425.1 Bacteroidota bacterium | reverse complement strand
GGCCGCAAGGTGTGCGCTTACGTGCTGCGCAATGGCGTCGTTGCCCTCGACGAGCAGGATGCTCAAGGTAGCTTCGTTTCTCACGCGGAGGACAAAACAGGTCAGGAAAAACACGAACCGGCGCCGAGACCAAGCGAACGCGTCCTCAATTTACGACCCAGAACCGACGTAAAAAAACCGGAGACACGCCGGACCGCTGAGCGGCCCCATCGCTACAGATCGGTCAGGGGCCGGGGCGCGACGATCTGAGGGCCTTTGGGCCCCGACTCTACCTGGGCCACGACCACGTGAGGATCGTGCTCGAAGAACAAGGTCCATCCCTGCGTGATCGCTTCCTCCAAGAAGAGGCCTTTCTCTTCGATGGTGACCAGCGGACGCACATCGTAGCCCATGCCCCACACAGGGGCGAGATGCGCGGAGGTGGGCAACAAGTCGGCCACGAAGACCAAGGTGCGAGCATCGTCTGAGATCATCACGATCTGCTGGGCCTCGGTGTGGCCATGCACGGTGCGGACAGAGACGCCCGGGAACAGGGCGCCGGCCCCCTCCACGAGGGCCAACTGGCCAGAAGCGGCCAGGGGGTCCAGGTTCTCGGCCAAGAACGATCCCTGTTCGCGGGGGTTGGGCGCCGAGGCCCACGCCCAATGATCGCGCTGAACGTGTATGGTGGCGTTGGGGAAGGCCATGGCCAGCCCATCGCTGGTCCGGCGCGTGGTGCCGCCCGCGTGGTCAAAGTGGAGATGCGTCAGGATGACATCGGTGATCTCGTCCCGCCCGAAACCGGCCTGGGCCAGGCTCTCGTCCAGGGTGGGCGCCTGGTCATCGACGGCATAAATTGAGGCGAACTTGGCGTCGTACTTATCGCCGAGGCCGTTGTCGATGAGGATGAGACGGCCGTCCCCTTCCAGCAACAGGCAGCGCATGTGCAGGGGGATACGGTTCCGGGCATCCGGCTCGATGCGGCGTGACCAGAGTGGTTGGGGAATGATGCCGAACATGGCGCCTCCATCCAACCCAAACCGGCCCGTCTCGATGGTGTAGAGGGTGTACGGGCCTATCTTTGTCATGGACCTGGAGGGTGCACGGGGTGAACTGAAGGGCCTAGCCGCGTCCTCACAGCGACTCCGGGGGGAAGTCCTTGAAATGACCGTTGGAGCGTACCTTGCGCCGCACATCTTCGATTTGCTCGACGCGCGGGATCAGCTCCTCGAAATGCGAGATGAGAAATCCAATGCGCTCCCCTTCACTCCGAAGCTCCAGCAAGCGTTGCTTCTGCTCCGGGTTCAGACCCGCATTCTCCGCCAAGACGTACGACACGAACGGCACACTTTCGTAGATGCTCGGGCGCACGGTCCGGCCGGCCAGTTCGAGCAATTTCATGTGCTGCGTAATGGCCCGTTCCTTCTGGCCAAGATCCACGTTTCCGTCGGCTGGCTCATCGATCACCGTCACCCGGGCTTGGAGGTAGGCCTTATCGTGGTGAAGCTCGTCGATGGTGAAGCGCTGCTCACCCTGCACGATGATATCCAGGCGCCCGTCGTCGTATTCCTCGATGATGCGGACCACCCGCGCCGTGCTGCCCACCTGCTCCATCCGCCCTTCGTTGAACAGGACCAAGCCAAAGGGACTGTCCGCCTCCCGGCAGTACGCGATCATCGCTTTGTACCGCTCTTCGAAGATGTGAAGCGGCACCTTGATGTGGGGATACAGCACGAGCCCCAGCGGAAAGATGGGAAGCGGTTGGGGAAAAGACATAGATGCCGCGCCAAGGTAGGAAGAGCCTTGAGCCGGCCTGAGGCGTCCTTCCACAGGGGTCGAAGGCCGGATGACATGCCCAAGGAGAGCTTGCACGGTCGTGTCCTGGCACAGTTTCCCCTGGATGGGAAAAAGGAGTGAGGAGACATGCGCGGGGCGCCAAAGCCGGAACGGTCTGTTCCTGCCCAAGGCTCAGGATGGCTGCTCCATCCGTCCCGTGCACCGAAACGCAGGCATCACACCCCAATCACCTCAAAGCGAGAACCGACGATGGGGTCTTTCTCCACCTCGATGCGCACGGGGAAGGCCTCTTTGAGTTGATCCAAGTGCGTGATGATCAGAATCTTGTCGAAATCATCCTGGATGGCTTGGGTCACCTCGACCATACTCTGGACTCCTTGCTCGTCCTGTGTGCCGAAGCCCTCGTCAATAACCAGGGTGCGGATCCGAACTCCACTGCGTTCAGCCAGAAGCTGCGCCAGCGCAATACGCAGGGCGAAGTTGACGCGGAAGGCCTCCCCGCCCGAAAAGGTCTCGTACGCCCGCGCCACGCCCTGCTCGTCGGTGATGATGATGTCCAGCGTCTCTTTGTCGCCTCCGCTCTTTTTCTCCCGCGTGGTCTGCAAGCGGATCCGCATACGGCCGTCAGCCAGCCGGTCTAGGATCTGGTTGGCGCGCTCTTCAATGTCAGGAATGGACTGCTCGATGATAAGCGATGGGATGCCATCGCGGCCGAAGGCCTTGCGAAGCCGCTGATAGACCGTCTCCAGGTGCTGGGCCTTTTTAAGCACCGTCCGCCGTTCGCGCCGCTCTCGTTGATGGAGGCGAGCTTGCTCGAGGCTGGACGCGAGCCGCCCTTTGCGCACCTGCTCGGCGTCGAGCGCGGTCCGCGCCTCGGCACGCTGCTGCTCTTTGGCCGCTTTCTCGGCAGCGAGACGACCCTGCTCTTCGGCCACCCGGCCCAGGCTGTCCAGTTGCTCGCGGCACGTCACGCCCTCCGCTTTGACCTGCTCCCACCGCTGCTGCGCTTGGTCACGCTGGGCCTCGTACTCCGCTTTGTATTGCTGCGCGTGGGCCAGCTTTTGCATGCGCACCGGGCTGTCTTGCAACGTCTTCAGCCGCGCCTTCACGTCTTCGAGGCGCTGCCCATCGTACCCGATGTCTACCTCCTGCTTCTGAAAGCGCTGGATGCGTTCAGGGAGCGTGCCGTACACACTCCCCCGATCCAGCTCAGCGCGCAGGCTCTGCTCTTTCTTCTGGTCGGCCTGGATGGACTGCTCCAGTTGGGTTCGGCGGCCCGCCATCTCTTCCAATTCACCGAGCCGCCTGGTGAGGTCAGTCAGCCGCACTGCGGCTTGGCGCGTCGCCTCATAGCGGTGCGCGTCAAAGGGCACGGCCTCGAACGCCTCCTGGGCGGCTTGCCGGGCCGCACGAGGCTCGGCCCCAAAGGTCTCGCCCTCAAGCTGTACGCCTAAACGGACGACCTGCTCTTGTAGGCGCTGGCGCTGAGCCTGGAGGGCCTCTACCTGCTCGGCCACCGCCTCGAGTGCCACACGCTGCTTGTCCGCCTCGGAAGCACGTTCAAGGGCCGAGCGGATTGACTTAAAGCGGTTTCTCAAGGTTAAAAGGGTATCTGACTGACCCTCAATCCAATCACGACCCTGTTTGAGCCGCTGACGGAGTCCTTGAAGTTCGTGATCGAGCTGTTCCTGGACGGTGGCCCGGTGGGCCGGTGTGAGGTCGGTGCCACAGGTGGGACACGTCTCGGTCTCCAGGCTGAGCAGCTTCGCCTGGCGCTGCTCGAGCTGCGTCACCTGTACCTGCAGCGCTTCGCACTCGCCGCGTCGCTGCTGCAGGGTTTCTTTCAGGGCCGTGCCCTCCTCTTCGAGCGCACGCTGGTCCGCCTGGAGGGCGGGCAACGCCTCACTGTCGGTGCGTAGGGCGGGCAGTGCACCCAGCTTCTGTTGCTGGGCCTCGAGGGAGGCGGTCACGTCGGCGGCTTGGCGCTGGGCGGCCTCTCGCTCCGTGTGCAAACGCTGGCGTTCCAGCTCGATGGATCGGCTGGCCTCCTCGATGCGCTTCTGGTGGTGCTCTCGCTGCCGGCGGGCCTCTTCCAGGGTCGCCAGGGAAGCCTGGGCCTCCCGGGCTTGCTGATGCTGGGCCCGTACGCTCCCAGCCTCCTGGAGGTGTGCAATCAGCTGAGTCAAGTCACGACGATCGCGCTCCATATGCTGGGTCAGCTGGCGCAAGCGGCTCTCGTGCTGATGCCGGAGGGTACGCATCTCTTCCTCCAGACGTCGCCGCTGAACCTGCAAGCCCTCCACCAGCGTCCGCTGCTCATCGAGTTGGTCTCGCTCGGCCTGTAGGGCGTTGTAGCGCTCGAAGTGCCGCTGAATCTCGTCGGCCTGAGCAAGGAGCGCGTCGGCCTCCTGCACTTTGGTCTGCGCCGCCTCAATGGCCTGCTGCGCCTCGGTGGCTTGGCTGCGCAGGGCCTGGAGGCGCTGCTCCAGGCGACTCGCCTCTTGGGCCTTTAGCGTTAGGCGCTCTAGCTGGCGGGCGAGGTCTTCTTCCGCCTCGCGAAGGGCCTGGAGCGCCACGTTTTGCGCATCGATGGATGCTTGAACCGCAGCCAGCTCGGCCTCCCAGAGGGGCACCGGCTCGAGCGCCTTCTCCAGGCGTTCAATGTCTTGCAGGGCCTGTTCGCGGTCCTGGCGGGCTCCTCGCTCGCGATCGCGAGCCAGCGCCTCCATCTGCGCATACCGATCCAGGGCCAGCACGGTGGACAGAATCGCCTTCCGATCCCGTGGGCTCTTTTTGGTAAACTCGTCGGAGCGTCCCTGGAGCAGGAACGAGGCGTTGATGAAGGTCGCGTAGTCGATCCCCAGGATGCGATCCAGCACCTGCTGGGTTTCCCCCAGGTTGACGCCTGTCAGCGGGCGAAAGTCCGCGCTCTGCGGTTCCCGGATCTGAACCTCCAGCGATGGCTTGGAGGTCTTCCCTGAGGCACTGCGCCCGTAGCCCCGCGTCACCCGGTACCGCTCGCCTTCCAGGTCGAACACCAGCTCGACCTCCATGTGCGTCGTCCCGATGCGGATCAGGTCGTCGTCCGGCTTCCGGGCTCCACTGGACTTGCGCGCCTGCCCCCAGAGCGCCCAGGTGATGGCATCGAGCAGGGCGGATTTTCCCTGGCCATTGCGGCCAGATAGACACGCCACACTGAATTGCTCAAAGTCTAGCAGCGGGGGCGCTTCCCCGTAGCTCATGAAGTTCTTTAACTGCAGTCGGACGGGGATCATCTACCGGGTCTTGGAGGGATCAGCCGCGCACCAGGCACGGCACTAGTTCGACGAGTCCGACGAGGACGAGGTGGAGGGGCCCGCTTCCTCCTCACTCACAGGGGTGAACTGCTCGGCGAAGGCCTGGATCTCAGGCAGGCGGTCTGAGAAGAAGCTCCACGTGGCAGGGACGGCACTCGCGATCGGACCGTAGAGGGCTGAGTTGCTTTGCGAGACCGAGGCCGGAACCCCGAATCGTCCCAGGACCAGGAACAGCACACTGAGAGCGAGGGCGGCCTTGGCGGCCCCGAAGACGCCCCCCAGGGCGCGGTCTACCATGGACAACTTCAGCGCACCCACTATCTTTTCGATGCCCCGCGTGACGGCGTAGACCGCGAGCTGGATGACCACAAACACCACCACGAAGCCCGCCACCGGCGCGATGCTCATGGAGATGTTGAGGCTCTGCGCCAGCATCTGGCCTGCCGGATTCATCAGATAGACCGCGATGGTGAACGCCAGGATCATACTCAGGACGCCGGCTACCTGCCGAACAAGGCCAGTGGCCGTGCCACGCACGGCCCCCAGCGCGAGGCCGCCCATGATCAAGAGGTCAAGGAGTTCCATGGCAGAAGGTGGGGATGGAGGAAGGAGTGAACGCGTTGCGTCAGCCCGCGAGGAACGATCGAACGATGGCCTGGACACGCTTGCCATCGGCGCGGCCCTGTAGGGCTTGCATGGACGGACCCATGACTTTACCCATGTCTTTCATGGATGAGGCGCCGGTCTGAGCGATGATGGCCTCCACCGCGGTACGGATCTCTTCGTCGGTGAGTTGCTTCGGCAGGTAGGTTTCGATGATCGCTAGCTCGTCCCGCTCGACTTGCGCGAGGTCATCGCGTCCTGCTTGGTCATATTGGTCGATGGCGTCGCGGCGTTGCTTGGCCTGCTTCTGGACCACGCTCAGCATGTCCTGCTCGGAGAGGGTGGCCGTCCCTCCTTCGCGCTGGGCGATCTCTTTTTCCTTCAGGGCGGCGCGCAGCGAGCGAATGGTGCGGAGGCGGGTCTGCTCTTTGGCCCGCATGGCCGCCTTCATGTCGGCCATCAGTTGTTCGGCGAGATTCATGGGGTACAGACTCCGTGGGGAGAAAAAAACTGGGACCTTGGGGTAGCCGTCCTAAACTACGACCTGCCTCTCTGTGTTGTGCGGATTTTGCGGGCCCGCGGGGGATCAGCGCAGCACAAGCCGAACAGCCAGCACGCCTACGCCCACCTGCATTCCGCCCAAGGAAACCGCCGCCCGAGTATCGAAGCGCCGTACCTGGTCCAATAACGAACGGTCCCCTGTGGCCAGGTAGTCGTCGTACCGCCGGTCGGCCCGTAGCTTGTTGTCTACCGCAAGCACGCCGCCCACCACCACGACGGCCCCCGCCACCAAGTCGACCCACCGCCGAGAGGAGCCGCGTGGCCGGAACTCGGCAGTGTCGGCAGGACCTGTGAGCTCCAGCGGCCTCAGTTCATAGACCCCATGGTTCCACACCTCGGTGCCGGGCTCCACCGTTAGCGCCACATACCCGTCGGCCTCAAGCTGGAAGACTCCCGCCGGAACCTCGGGGGCCTCATACTGCAGCGGGGTCTCGCCTAGGAGAACCCGCTCCGTATCGGTAACCAGGGCCACGGAAGCGCCAAACGGCAGCGACTCGATGCGATATTGATAGGGCCAATGGAGCCGCACGTACAGGGTGTCCGTCAAGGCTTCTTCAGGAGGGATCGTGTAGGTCAGCGGAGGAGCGGCCCACGCCGTACGCTCGGTAGGCAGGAGGCGCAGCGTGTCCGCGCCCGCCGGCCAACGGAAGGTCGCCTGGTGAGCCCGGCCCAGCACCGAGGAGTCTGCATAGACCAGGGCATTCGGCACGTTGGTATCCACCACCACGACGGCCTGTGCACGGCTCTCGCTGGCCACGCTGAGTAGCGTGACCAGACCTACCAGCAGGGGCCTACCTATCCGCATCATCGGGCTCCGTAGGTTCAAAGAGGAACACGACATCGGGCTCCGCAAGCACGACCACTTGGCCGTCGTGCGCAGCCAGGGGGCTCTTTACGCGGCCCGTCAACGTCAGTTGCTGCAGGACCCGGCCGGTCGCACGGTCCAGCACATGCAGCTGATGGTCCAAGCCCCCCACCAGCACCGTCGTCGGCGTGAGCAAGGGCGGCGCGGTGATGGCCTCGGGCGCCGCGTAGGTCCACCGATCCGAACCGTCAGCGGGGTCGAACATCCGCACCACTCCGTCGGTGCCGGCCACGACGAGGGCCGTGCTATCGATGGCAGGAGCCGTCAGCCGCACCGTGCTGTCTGGATGGGACCAGGCCCATCGAGGGCGGCCATGCACAGCCTCCAGAGCGGTGAGACGACCTCGTGTAGAGGCCACGTAGACCTGATCCTGCCACGCCGCCACCGATTCTTGAAAGGACGGTAGCAGCCGCTGCTGCCACAGAAGCGCGCCTGTTTCAGGGTCAAAGGCCGCCACGTCACCCTGCTCGGTGACCACTACCAGGGGTCCACCGGGAATCAGGGCGGGGGCCGCGATCACGCTGACCCCTTCGCCCAGCGAGGTCGACCACCGCACCGCTCCGGTCTGCGGGTCGAAGGCCTGGAGCCCACCCTCCTCGTTGGCCACGATCAGGTGCGAGGTAGATAGCGTCAGCCCCGCCTTGACGTACGGACCGCGGTAGGTCCAGCTGGTACGTCCCGCCCGCAGATCGTAGGCATACAGCGCCCGCCGGCCCCAGGCCGCTGGCACATACAACTGGTCTCCTGCGGTGACTGGAGTGCCTTCAATGGCGTCGCCAAAGCCCTTGGCGCCCAGACGCTTACCGGTGACACGGTCAATGGCGTGCACTTCGCCACGCCGCGTAGCCACGATCACCGCCGTATCCGTGAGCAAGGGGGAGGCATGGCCGAAACCGGCCCGGGCTCCGTAGCGCCACACCTCAGTGAGGGGCGGTTGCACAGCGGTGGGGGTGTGCTGTGAGCGCTGCGCCGATCCGCCTTCGGTACCCCACTGGACGCGAGGCACCGATGGCGGCGCCACCCGGAGGCCCGAGCAGCCTACCGCCATGCAGAGCCCGAGTGTGACCATCCCTACTGCGCCCAGCCGACGTCTCATCGCGTCCGCCCGTTAGCGTAGGAGCAACATGGGCCTCGTCTGGCGTTCAGCACCATCACTGAGGGTGTAGAAGTAAGTGCCACTGGGCCAGGTGGACGCATCCACTGTGTAGGTGTGGGGACCTGGACGGAGAGTGTGGTTGTCAACGAGGCGCGTCATCTCTTGACCCTGCACGTTGTACACGGTCAGCGTGACGGGAGCGGATGTCTGTAACGTAAAACGAATGATGGTCTCCGGGTTAAACGGGTTGGGGTAGTTTTGATCGAGGGTGAAGGCCGTGGGCGTGAAGGGCCGCTCAACAGAGACGGCCTGTCCGTCGATCGAGACCACGGCGGTGGGGGTGCTCTCTATGGAGTTGGGGCTCCTCGCCGTCACCACGTAGTGATACGGCTCGTCGGCAGGGCTTGGCGTATCCTCCACGATGGTCTGGCCGGTGATCGCTACCACGTTGCGCACGTCGGCCACGATCTCGGAGGCGCTGGGCGGCACGGCCGCTTGGACTCGGTAGACGGCGTAGAACCGGGGCGGCGCCTCGGCACCGGTCACGGCAGGCGGTTGCCAGGACAAGGCCACGGTCTGGCCGCCGGAGCGCGTAGCGGCCAGCGCCACAGGCGTTCCAGGCGGCGTCTGGTCTTTCCAGCTCATCGTAGGGGTAAAGGCCGGATGCCGGTAGAGGGTGGTCCGGAGCGAGTCTCGGATGCCTTTCGTGGACAGGGTGTAGAGGTTCTCAGCACGAAAGAAGACGCTACCTTGGATGCCGGGATCTCCGCGGTTGTACCGGACCTGCCGGGGGACCTCGTTGGCGTTGTACAAGGTGCCACTGAAGGTGGCTCGGTCCGCCCGGTACAGGCCGTGGCCGGTGTAGAGATGGCGACCCAGCGAGGTCGCGCTCCACCACGTGGCCAGGCTGGCGTAGTCCTGCCCCCCGCCGAACGCCCAGTAGAGCTGGGGGATGACGTAATCGATGGACTGGTTGTCCAACCACGCCGTAGCATCCGCGTAGAGGGTCTCGTAGGCGTCAAGGCCCACAATGCCGGCCGGGACGCCACTCTTCCAGATGCCAAAGGGGCTGATGCCGTACTTCACGTGGGGCTTGACGGCCCGAATGCTGTCCCCCACCTGCTGCACAAACAGGTTGATGTTCTCACGCCGCCAGTCCCCTCGGTTGGTCACCCCGCGTGAATGGGCGGCAAAGGACGCCGCGTCTTGGTTGGTGACCTGGTTGGGCGGATACGGGTAGAAATAATCGTCGAAGTGCACCCCGTCGATGTCATACCGGCGGACGACGTCCATGATGACCGTCGTGATGTAGTCCCGTACGGCCGGCAGTCCTGGATCAAAAAGGCGCAGGTTGCCGAAGGTCAGCATCCATTCGGGGTTTTCCACGAGGGCATGGCTGGGGTCCAGGGGATAGCCGCCAGCGTTCCGCGAGGCTCGGAACGGGTTGAACCAGGCGTGAAGCTCCATCCCACGCGCGTGCGCCTCCTCGATGACGAAGGCCAGCGGGTCGTAGAACGGCTCCGGGGCCTTCCCCTGCTCTCTGTTCAGCCAATAGGACCACGGCTCCAGGTCCGACGCGTACATGGCGTCGCCCTCGGAGCGCACCTGGAAAAATACGGCGTTGATCCCCACCGTTTGGAGCGAGTCCAGCATGTTGCGCAGCCTCTGCCGCTGCGACGGTCCTGCGCTGGTCTTCGGCCAGTCCAGGTTGATCACCGTAGCGATCCACGCCCCTCGAAACTCTTCCCGCGGGGGCGCCTCTTGCGCACGACACGCCGTGGCCAGCAGAAGCAGGGCCAGAACGATCGGGAGCGTACGGGCAGGTCGGTGAAGCATGGATCACGAGTGGATGACGGAGAAGGCCACCCCAAGGGTAGGGCATGCCCCCATGAAGCGCCACCCCGTTCGCCGTGCCCTACCGAGTCACTCAGAGGCTGACTATGAATGGATGAAGACGGCGAAAACGAGCGCTGGAGGTGCCAGGCTAGGCGCCTGAGGAGCGCGGGGCCGCGCCCCGGGCGACGAAGGCAACGCCACATGGCGCCTCCAGCGCCGTTTGCAGCCCTTCACCGGCCATTCATAGTCAGCTTCTAAGTGACTCGGTAGGGCACGGCGAACGGGGTGGCGCTTCATGGGGGCATGCCCTACCCTTGGGGTGGCCTTCTCCGTCATCCACTCGTGATCCATGCTTCACCGACCTGCCCGTACGCTCCCGATCGTTCTGG
>JBCDJV010000123.1:0-10564 GCA_038747425.1 Bacteroidota bacterium | reverse complement strand
GTGTCAGGCCATATCTGATAGCCTCTGCGTGGCCTGGAGGCGGCTGCGCAGCGTTGGCCTCGTCGCCCGATGCACAGGCATCGCGCTCCTCAGCCGCCTGGCTCAGCCACCCCCAGACGCACGCATCGATCTATCGACTATGACCTGACACAGCACTAGGACAAAGACCACAGGGGGTGAACGCAGGTTTCTTGGACCGGTGCAGCCAAACTGGCCAACGCACCATCTCCCCGGGCGCGAGGAACTGAATGGCGTGCCTAAGGTCTCTCACGAGCTGGTCCCCTCTCCCCCGATCTGGTCTCTACCGTCTGTGCGCCACCTGCCCCGCTTCTCGTTGTGCCTGCTGTTCAGTCTCACCGTCCTGCCGTGCGCCCAGATCTCGCTGGGGCTTGACCAGGCGCCGGTGCCCGTCTCAGGGCAGGTCATCGACGCCGAAACCGGGGCGCCGCTCCCCGCCGCCAACATCCAGATCGAAGGCACGTTCTCAGGGACCATCAGCAACGCCGAGGGGCAGTTCTCGTTGGAGATTGCATCCTTTCCGGTCACGCTCCTCGTCCGCTACATCGGGTACGAGGCGCTGGACCTGCCCCTGCCTGAGCGCCCTACCGAACCCCTGCAGCTGGCCCTGACCCCCGTGGCCATCGAGATGGACGAGGTCACGGTGTCCAGCGAGGACCCCGCCCCCGATGTCATGCGCCAGGTGATCGAGCGCAAGCAGGCCTGGCGGGCCACCCTAGAGTCCTTTCAAGCCGACTCGTACAACCGGTTCACGCTGTCCAACGATACCGGGATCGTCTCCGTGGCCGAGTCGCTTTCGGAAGCGTTCTGGAAGCGCGGCGAAGGCATGCGCGAGGTGGTCCTCGCCCAGCGTCAGACCGCCAACCTGGACCTGGACGGCGTGCTACCTGCCGCGCAGACGGTGACGAACCTCTACGATGACGACATCGAGCTGTCTGGCTATCGGTTGGTTGGTGTCACCCATCCGGACGCGTTGCGCCACTACCGTTTCACGCTGGCCGGGGTACGCAGCCTGGACGGCACACTCGTCTTTGACATCGACGTGCGTCCCCGCAACCGGCTCAAAAGTGCCTTTGAGGGCCGCGTCTCCGTGCTCGATGGCGCCTTCGCCCTCCTGGAGGTGTCTCTCACGCCCAGCGAGGCCTTTCTCTTCCCGCCGCCCGTACGCGCCTTTGACGTCACGTACAGCCAACAATTCTCGAACTACGGACAGGACTACTGGCTGCCCGTCGACTTCCGGGCCGATGTGGCTGTGGAGATCGCCTTCGGCGGCTTGCTCACCTTTCCGGTCTTCAACATCGACCAAACCGCCCGCCTGACGGACTATGTGGTCAACAGTCCCCTCCCCGACTCCCTTTTCGCGACAGACCAGACGGTGGTGATGGACTCGGCCGCCGTAGAAGCGGACACCTTGCTGGAGCGCAGTGGCGTGGTGGTGCCGCTCACCGCCCGTGAAACGGTGGCCTATGCCACGCTGGACAGCACCATGACGCTCGAAGACGCCTTCGCGCCCGGGGGGCCCCTCGGCCGGGCCGTCCGGTCCCGCATGGAGTCGGACGGCGATGGGGCCACGATCCGCATTGGGGACGGAGGCGATGGACCGTCGCGCGTCAATCTGGAGCCGCTGGTGTGGTACAACCGGGTGGAAGGCCTTCACGTGGGCCTGACGGCGACTGGGGAGATCGGGGAACGGTTCTCGTGGGACGCCATGGGCGCCCACTTTGTGCAGCAGCGCCTCGGCGACGACCTCGACCGCGATTGGGCTTACGGGCTCTCTGGCACGGCCCGCGTGCTGGACGGCCGCACGCCCTTGGACCTCACCCTGAGCTACACCGACGTCGTGGCGACGGGGTATGCCTCGGCGTTCTATCCCCGCCTCATCACCTCGGCCTACCTCCTGCTTGGCGGCGACGATGTCTTCGACTACTACGCCAGCCGTTTGGGACGCGCCGAGGTGACCCTCACCACCCCAAATGTGGGCACCTTCACGTTGGGCGTGCAAGAAGAGTCCGTCGACCCGGCCGGACCAGCTGTGGTGCTCTATGACCTGGCGGGGCGGTCCAAGCCACAGCTGCCCAACCCGCCTCCGGACCGCGCCTTGCTTTCCACCGTCACGGCGTCCTGGTCCGTGGGATCACTCAGCCAGGGCCTGGGCTTCTTCGGGGCCAACGGATTCAATCTGTCGCTGGAGCGGTCCCTGGGAGGGCCAATCTTTGGTGTCGAGACCGAGCGAGACCAGCCTTCCTTCACCCGGCTGAGCCTCACCGCTGCCACGCGCGTGCCCACCTTCTTCCGCCGCCGACTGTTGCCCAACACCCTGGACCTCCGCCTCGACGCCGCCACCTACGCGGGCGATCTACCGGGCGTCCGCACCGGCGCTGTGGAATCGGGGCTGAGCGCCTACCGACCTTTCGGCACCCTGCGCAGTCGAACCGGCCGGCCTTACGAAGCGGCCCAGCATGTGGCGGGGTTCTGGGAACACAACTTCCGCACGGTGCCCTTCGAGCTCGTCGGGCTGCGTGGGCTGGCCCAGCGTGGATACAGCCTGATCCTGCACGGTGGCCATGCTCGCATTGAGGCCCCTGCCGCACCGGTCAATGGCCCCGTGGCTCCGGAGCGCTGGATTCACGAGGTGGGCGTGGGCTTAAGTGGTCTCTTCGGCCTCCTCCGCGTCGATGTAACCACCCGGCTCGACGCACCCGCCGTCACCGTAGGCGTGGGCGCTGCTCGCCTCTTTTGATCCACGGCCTCATGCGCACGCTGCTCACCTACTTCGGCCCACCGATCGGCTTCTTGCTGAGCCTCATACTGATCGTGGGCTGTGCGCCTGCCGACTCGGCTGCAGACTCGGCCGCTCTCACAGAACATCCGCTCGCCTCTGAGCCTGGCCGCCCCACCACCACACTGTTTCTCCTCCGCCATGCCGAGAAGACCGAGGCCTCGGCCGATCCGATCTTGACCACCGCTGGACAGCAACGCGCGGAGCGCTTGGCCGCCATGCTAGCCGATGCGGACGTGTCAGCGATTTACTCGACCGATCTCCAGCGCACGCGCCTCACGGTTCAGCCGTTGGCCACAGCCACGGGCCTCGTTGTACAAACGTACGACTACCGGGCGCTACCGGCCCTGGCGGACAGCCTGCTGGCCCGCCCGGGCGTCCACGTGGTGGTGGGTCACAGCAACACTACCCCCGCGTTGGTGGCCCACCTCGGCGGCTCAGCGACGACACCCATCGCAGAGACCGAGCACGACAGGCTCTACGTGCTCACGGCACAGGAGGGCCGCGTGCTCAGCACCACCCTCCTGCGTTACTGAGCGGCCTTGAACAGCGCTTGCGCCTCCTCGGCGCACAGCCCACCCTCTACGGTAACAGACGCAAACGAAGGCGCGGCGGCCACCACCTGTGCCGTGGTCAGCTCAATCTGACGCTGGCCGAGGCGTTGCAGCTCGTCGATGCTCACGCCGTAGACGATGCGGGATACCCCGGCCCAGAGCGCCGCAGCGGCACACATGGGGCACGGCTCGGCGGTGGCGTAGAGGGTGGTACCCGCGAGGTTGTGCGTCTGCAACGCGGCTCCAGCTAGGCGCAGCGCCTGCACCTCGGCGTGGGCCGTGGCATCGTGCCGCTGCTTGGTCGCATTGCCCGCCACCGCCAAGATGGTGTCTCCACGAGCCACCAGGGCTCCGTACGGCGCATCGGCTTCGCGGGCGGCGGCCAGGGCCTGCTCCATGAACAGGCGGTCTCGGTCGGCACTGGAGGGCGGCGTCATCGGACGGCCACGCTCATCTCCAGCATCCGGTCGATGGGGCGGCGTGCGCGCAACCGAAGCGACTCCTCCATGGTGATCTCAGGCAGCTCGTGCTTGAGGCAGAGGTAGATCTTCTCCAGTGTGTTGAGCCGCATGTGGGGGCACTGGTTGCAGTTACACCCGCTCTCAGGAGGGGCCGGAATGAACGTCTTCGTGGGGTTGTCCTTGCGCATCTGGTGCAGGATCCCCTCCTCCGTCGCCACGATGAACAGGTCATGTGGCGTGTCGGTGACGAAGCGCAAGATTTGCGACGTGGAGCCCACGAAGTCGCCGTGACGCAGGATCGGGTCCTCGCACTCCGGGTGAGCCACCACCAAGGCATCTGGATGGCGCACCTTGAGGCGAAGTAGCTTCTGCTCGCTGAAAGTCTCGTGGACGATGCAGACCCCATCCCACAGCACCATGTCTCGGCCCGTCTGACGGATGAGCCAGCGCCCCAGGTTGCGATCCGGCGCAAAGATGATGGGCTGGTCAGCCGGGATTGAGCGAATGATGTGCTCGGCGTTGGAGGACGTACAAATGATGTCGCTGAGGGCCTTGGTCTCGGCGGTACAGTTGATGTACGACACCACCACGTGACCGGGATGAGCCTCTACGAAGGCGCGAAACGGTCCAGGCGGCGCCGAATCCGCCAGCGAGCATCCCGCATTGAGGTCGGGCAGGATGACCTTTTTGGTCGGATTCAAAATCTTGGCCGTCTCCGCCATGAAGTGCACGCCCGCAAACAGAATGAGGTCGGCGTCGGTGTCCGCGGCTTTGCGAGCCAGCCCCAACGAGTCCCCGATGTAGTCGGCGATGTCCTGGATGTCTGGCTCCTGGTAGTAGTGGGCCAGGAGAATGGCGTTTTTGGTGCGCTTGAGCTGTTCGATCTCCTCAAACAGATCAAGCCGGGGGTCGATCGGCTCCGGGATGTAGCCGATGACAGGGTCCAGCACAGGCACGTGGGTCATGCAAGAAGCAGGAATGGTGGGGTGGGCCAGTAGCCCGCGCCCGAAGGAGGGCGCCAGGCAGACGTTCTACGCGTGGGGCGGCGTTTTGTGCCCCCAGACGTTCACGCGGGGCGTTTACATCGCCTCGGCGCGGGGGCTGGGATCCACGGTCAGCTGCCCTTGATCCATGCGCAAGACGCGGTCTGCCATGGCCGCCAAGGCCAGATTGTGGGTGGCGATCACAAAGGCCTGTTGGTGGGCTCGGCTGAGCCGCATCATCTCCTCATGAAGTGCCTGCGCGGTCTGCACGTCCAGGTTGCCTGTGGGCTCATCGGCGAGCACGAGGTCCGGCTCATTCATGAGCGCCCGGGCCACCGCCACGCGTTGCTGCTCGCCGCCCGAGAGGGCACTCGGCCGGTGGTCGGCCCGCTCAGCCAGACCGAGGTCCGCCAGGAGTTGCAAGGCGCGAGGCGTCACCGCTTCCAGGCGCTTTTGCTGCACCAGGGCTGGCATCGCCACATTTTCTAGGGCTGTAAACTCGGGGAGCAGGTGGTGGAACTGGAAGACAAACCCCACCGAGCGGTTGCGGAAACGCGCAAGCGCTTCATCATCTTGGTCGAACACCGAAGCGCCTCGGTAGAGCACCTCGCCGGAGGTGGGGCGGTCCAGCCCGCCGAGTATATGGAGCAGCGTGCTCTTCCCCGTGCCGCTCTGCCCCACGATGGCCACCACCTCGCCCGGCTGCACGTGGAGATCGACGCCACGCAGGACCTCCAGCGGCATCCCCGAGGCCGTGGGGTAGGCCTTGTGCAGGGCGTGCGCCTCAAGCAGGGACGGAGCGGTGATCACGGTACAGCGGGGTCGGTAGACGCAGCAGGGGCGCTCAGCTCTCGCGGGAGATCCCGTACTTGTTCATCTTATTGTATAGATGAGAGCGTTGAATGCCAATGGATTCAGCGGTTTTACTGATGTTCCACTCGAACTCATCAAGCTTATGCTCGATGAAGAGCCGCTCGGCCTCATCGCGGAAGTCACTGAACTGCTCGTAGCGGTCGATGAGGCTGCGCACAGGATTGGCCCCGCTGCCGCCTGCATGCACGAAACGGTCCACGTCGCGCGCGGACACGGCCTCGCCGTCGCTGAGGATGAGGAGGCGCTCCACCACATTGTTCAGTTCGCGGATGTTGCCGCGCCAGTCGAGCCCCTGGAGACGATCCAGCGCGCTATCGTCGAACGGCTTGGGCCCGAGGCCGTTGCGGCTGGCGATCCGCTCAGCGAAGAATCGGGTGATGCGCGGCACGTCGCCCCGGCGCTCGCGGAGGGGGGGCACGTGGACCAGGATGACACTCAGCCGGTGGTACAGGTCCTCGCGGAACTCGCCGGCATCGATCTGCTCTAGCAGGTTCTTGTTGGTGGCGGCCAGCACCCGCACGTTGACAGGGATGGTGCGGTCCCCACCTACCCGCTGGATTTCGTTTTCCTGGAGCGCACGGAGCACCTTGGCCTGGGCGGACAGGCTCATGTCACCGATTTCATCGAGGAAGAGGGTGCCATCGTGGGCCTGCTCGAACTTGCCGATGCGTTGCTTAGTGGCCCCGGTGAACGAGCCCTTTTCGTGGCCGAATAGCTCGCTCTCGATGAGCTCTTTGGGAATCGCTGCGCAGTTGACCTCGACCATCGGGCCGCCCTTGCGTCCTGACAGGTGGTGGAGCCACTTGGCCACCAGCTCCTTGCCTGTCCCAGCCTCGCCGGTGATGAGCACGCGCGCTTCGGTGGGCGCTACCCGCTCGATGGTCTCCTTGATGCGCTGGATGGCCGGCGTGTCGCCCAGGATGGGGGTCAGCTGCCCTTCGTGGCGCTCCACGATGGTCTGACGCATGCGCCGGTTCTCCACCTCGAGCTGCCCACGATCCAGCGCATTGCGGATCGTGACGAGGAGGCGGTTGAGGTCCGGCGGCTTCTCGATGAAGTCAAACGCGCCCAGGCGCGTCGCCTCCACGGCCGTTTCGATGGTACCGTGGCCAGAGATCATGACCACCGGGACCTCCGGCTGCTCGGTCTTCAGCTCAGACAGGATGTCCAGCCCATCGCGCTTGGGCATCTTGATATCGAGCAGGATGAGATCGAACCGGCGGTCCCGCACGAGAGCCAGGGCCCGTTCTCCGTCCTCGGCCTCTTCCACCTCGTAGTCCTCGTATTCCAGAATCTCGCGCACAGCGCGGCGAATGCTGGGTTCGTCATCGACGACCAAGAGGGTGGCGGACATGGCAACAGAGAGTCGGCACAAACAAACGAGAAGGGCGCCGAGGGCCCCAGGGAGGGCCTAGGACGCCTGGGCAGCCGCGCGGGCAGAGAGGATCTGGGCTTCGGCCGCCTGCGTGGCTTCAGGGTAGGCGTCGAGGAGCAGCTCGTAGGCGGCCTGCGCCTGCCCGAAGGCCGCGGCCTTCTCGTAGGCCCGGCCAGCTTGCATCAGGTAGACGGGCGACGTCAGGGGGTCCTCGTACGTCTGGGCGGCGCGGCGGTAGAGGTCGCCCGCGCGGTCAAAGTTGCCCTGGATCTCGTGGACCTTGGCCTGGCCGGAGAGCGCGCTGGCGCCCACGAGGCTGTCATCTACGTCGTACTGATCGAAGTAGCGCAGGGCCTCGTCGTACTGGCCGAGGCGGAAGTAAGCGTCGGCGGCGTAGAACGCGGCCAGGTTACCGGCGTCCGAGCTGCCATACTCACGGATCACCTCGAGCAGGCCCGGCGCCGCGTCGGAGCCGTCCAGAGCCTCCTGGTAGCGCCCGGTTTCGTACGCGGGCAGCGCCTGAGCCAGCAGCGACTGGGCATCCACGCCGCGCTGCTGCTGCATGAACCCAAAGCCGATGAGGGCCGCGATCAGGACCACCAGGGCCACGCCGGCACCAACGACCAGGCCCTTGTTTTTGTCATAGAAGTCCCACGTCCGCGCGTAGGCGGTGACCATGGTGTCCTCGCGCAAATCCTGGCGCTTGGTGGTGGGGGTAGCGTTAATTGTGGACATACGTGTGTAGAAGGATCGCAACAAAAGAGTCAAGGCCGGCGCCACAGGCACGGTCTACGTGCACACCGCCGCCAGGGCAGAATCACAAGATACGACGAGCCTACGTAAAGCTTCCATAAAAAGGTCATCGCGCCTCTTTGTACGCGGTCCACGCGATTCGTTTCCCACCGATTCTCCCGCGTAACTTTGCAGCCCTCCCCCTGGTTTTTCTGTACCTTACGGAGGTCTGGCTAGGTAGCTGCCAGGTCCATGGGACGGCTCCTACAGGCGCCCGCACTCACCCACGGGCAGCCAGATGGCCCTTCTTACCCATTCACCTCATCAACGCACCGACCTTACTATGGCAATCAAACTTGGCATCAATGGATTCGGACGCATCGGGCGCCTTGTCTTGCGTGCGATCATGGAGCGGAAGCTCGAAGGCTTTGACGTCGTGGCGGTTAATGATCTGACCGACTCCGAGACGCTCGCTCATCTCTTCAAGTACGACTCCGCCCAAGGCCGCTTCCATGGCGACGTAACCGTGGACGGTGGCGATCTCATCATCAACGGGGACCGCGTCCGGGTCCTCAGCGAGCGTGACCCCGCCCAGCTTCCCTGGGGCGACCTCGGCTGCGAGGTGGTGGTGGAAGCCACTGGCCGCTTCCGCACCCGAGACACGGCGGGCCTCCACCTGCAGGCGGGCGCCCAGAAAGTGGTGATCTCCGCCCCGGCCCGCGGCGACATCGACGCGACCGTCGTGCTCGGCGTCAATGACCATGTCCTCACCGGAGCCGAGACCATCGTCTCGAACGCAAGCTGCACCACGAACTGCCTGGCCCCTATGGTCAAGGTGCTGGACGAGGCCTTTGGGGTCGTGAGTGGGTACATGACTACGGTGCATGCCTACACGGCGGACCAGCGCATCCAGGACGCCCCCCACAAAGACCTGCGTCGGGCCCGGGCCGCGGCCCTCTCCATCATCCCCACCACCACCGGGGCGGCCAAGGCCGTGGGCCTGGTGCTCCCTCACCTAGCCGGCAAGCTGGACGGCTTTGCCCTCCGTGTGCCCACGCCCACCGGGTCCATCACCGACCTCACCGCGGTGCTGGGCAAGGAAACCACCGCCGAGGAGATCAACGGCTTGTTCAAACAGGCGGCTGCGGGCGCCATGGAGGGGATCCTCTCCTACAGCGAGGAGCCCTTGGTGTCGATCGATATCGTGCACAACCCCCACTCCTGCATCCTCGATGCGGCGTCAACGAGCGCCCAGGGGACCCTCGTCAAGGTCGTCGGCTGGTATGACAACGAATGGGGCTACGCCAACCGCACGGTGGATCTGGTGCGGAAGCTCATGAACGTCGGCCAAGCCGCCTAAGGCCGGCCCACGCCCTCGTGCTGACTCTGGGAGGGCGCCCATCGCGGCGCCCTCTTGGGGCTCAGCTATGCTCTGTAGCGACTCCCCCGCCCTCAGGCTCCCCCCACCGCTCCGATCTCCCATCCCCTGCAGAGGCTCCTCGCCCGATGTCCAAGCTCACCCTCGACGACCTCGACGTCCGCGACAAGCGCATCCTGGTGCGCGTTGACTTCAATGTGCCCCTCACCACCGCCGCCGACGGGCAGACGCGGGTGGCCGACGACACCCGCATCCGGGCTGCACTCCCCACCATCCGCGCCATTTCCAAACGGGGCGGCAAGGCCATCTTGATCAGCCACCTAGGGCGCCCCAAAGGGACACCCAGCGCCGCCTTCAGCCTGGCCCCGGTGGCGCTCCATCTGGAAAAGGTCCTCGGCCAGCGTGTCCGCTTTGCCAGCAACACCACCGGGGCCACCGTCCAGGAGGCCGTCCGCAGCATGGACCCGGGCGGGGTGATGCTGCTGGAAAACACGCGCTTCTATCCGGGTGAGACCAGCAATGAGTCGGCCCTCGCCGCCCAACTGGCTGAACTCGCCGATGCCTACGTCAATGATGCCTTTGGTGCCGCGCACCGCGCTCATGCCTCCACCGAGGGGGTGACGCACCATGTGCGGCCCTCGGCCATGGGCTACCTACTCAAGCGAGAAATCGACTACCTGACGCCGCTCCTGAAAAGCCCCCCCTCTCCGTTTGTAGCGCTGCTCGGCGGCGCCAAGGTCTCTGACAAGATCGGGGTCATCCGGGCGTTGCTGGCTCGGGTGGATGCCCTACTCATCGGAGGGGCCATGAGCTACACCTTCCTGAAAGCCCTGGGCCAGCCCGTGGGCACCTCGAAGGTGGAAGAGGACTGGCTGTCTGAGGCCAAAAACCTGTACGACAGCGCTAACGGACGCATCAAGCTCCCCACCGACCACGTGGTCGCCGAGTCCTTCGACAACGAGGCCCCCCACCAGGTGGTCACCGAGATCCCGAGCGGTCACATGGCCTTGGACATCGGGCCGCGCACCCGGGCGCAGTACGCCTCTGTGATCCAAGGCGCCCAGACGGTCGTCTGGAACGGCCCAATGGGGGTGTTTGAGATGCCCAACTTCGCGAAGGGAACGCTGGCCATCGCCGAGGCCTTAGCCAGCGTCACCGAAGGAGGCACGACCACCGTCGTGGGCGGTGGTGACTCGGTCGCCGCCATCACGCAGGCCGGCTACGAAGACCGCGTCAGCCACGTCTCTACCGGTGGGGGGGCCATGCTTGAGTTTCTGGAAGGCAAAACACTCCCCGGCATCGCGGCCCTGACCGACGCCTAGGCCGTGTCCACCCTTCTCACCGTTGAAGGCCTGAGCAAGGTCTACCACCGCCGCACACGGCCCGACGTCCACGCCCTGCGCGAACTCAC
>JBCDJV010000122.1:0-10996 GCA_038747425.1 Bacteroidota bacterium | reverse complement strand
CCAGCCCGCTACCAGCCACGGCAGCCCGAGCGCCAGCCAGTCTACCGATCCAGCCGTGGCTTCCAGCGCAGGCGAGGTCGCCCCCCCCGCAGCAGGCACGTCGACTGTCGAAGGCGCCGCCTCCAGCCATGGGGCGAGCACCGTAGGCCTGGACGGATCCGCGAAGCCGGGCGGGTAGACGTAGAGGCCCGTGACCACCGGTACCGCAACCATCGCGGCCAAGGCCATGCAGGAGGCCAGGTAGCGTGCCTGGGCCGAATGCAGCACACGGAGTGCGACCGCCAGCACGAAGCCGACGAGGACGACCTGCCAAAGTGCATGCAGCAACGCCAGGCCCAGTGCTTCGACGAACGGAGGATGCATGAACAGCGCAAAGCCCATCATGACGAATCTACTTAATTACGAATGCCTTCGTACTATTATACGAAGACATTCGTAGATAGCCAAGGGGGCCTGGTCACTTTTTGAGACCAGGCCCCCTCAGTGCTGCGTCAAGTTCTTAGTGATGGGTCGATGGGCGTCGAGGTGTACGTCTAGCGGCTATCAGTACGGGCTTGACATAGCACTCAAAACGTAGGTGGGCCCTACCGGCGTAGGTTTTCGATGACGGCCGCGGCGCCCATGCCGCCGCCGATGCACATGGTGCAGAGGCCGTAGCGCACGCCGCGGCGCTCCATCTCGTGCAGCAGCGTGGCCGTCAGCTTGGCGCCCGTGCACCCCAGCGGGTGCCCGAGGGCCACGGCACCGCCGTTCACGTTGACGATGGACTCGTCGAGTCCGGCTTCCTGCATCACCGCCAGCGCCTGAGTGGCGAAGGCCTCGTTCAGCTCCACCAGGCCGATGTCTGCGCGGGTCAGGCCCGTCTGCTTCAGCACCTTCTCAATCGCTCCCACGGGCCCAATGCCCATCAGCTCCGGCGCCACGCCGGCCACGGAGAACCCGAGCAGCCGCCCGAGCGGCTCGGCACCTGCGGCCCGCATGGCATCCTCGCTCATCACCACGGCGGCGGCCGCGCCGTCCGACTTCTGGGAGGCGTTCCCGGCTGTCACCACCCCACCCTGCTTGAACACGGGGCGCAGCTTGGACAGCACCTCCAACGAGGTGTCACGGCGCGGCCCTTCGTCGGTATCGACCACGTGGGCCACGGCCTCGGCCTGCCCACCGTTGTACACGACCTCCTCGACCTCCACGGGCACAATCTCGGGCGCAAACCGCCCCGCCTCGATGGCCGCTAGTGCCCGCTGGTGGGACTGGTAGGCGAAGCGGTCTGAGTCCTCGCGGCTGATGCCGTACTTGGTGGCCAGGTTCTCGGCGGTGATGCCCATGGAGACGTAGACCAGGGCATCGTCCTCGACAAGCGCGGGGTCGGGTTGGAAGAAGAAACCACTCATGGGCACCTGGCTCATGGACTCGGCCCCGCCCGCCACGATCACGTCGGCATGCCCGGCCATGATGGCCTGGGTGGCCATGGCGATGGTCTGCAGGCCGGACGAACAGAAGCGGTTCACCGTGGCCCCGGGGATGCCATCCGGCAACCCGGCGCGCTGGGCGATGAGGCGCCCCATGTTCATGCCCTGCGGCCCCTCTGGGAAGGCGCAGCCGATCAACACATCGTCGATCTGCTCGTCCTCGAGCCCTGGCACGCGGTCCAAGGCCCCCCGGACGGCGAGGGCCCCCAGGGCCTCAGGACGAAAGGTGCGCAGCCCCCCCCGGTCGGCCTTGCCAACGGCGGTCCGGACGCTGCTCACGATATAGGCGTTCTTAGCTTGCATAACAGTCGTTGTTTGTTGATCCCCCGTAGCGACGCCCCGCTGGGGCGTCGCCCGCCAACGATGGTGCGTGGCCCGGCAGACGCCCATGCGGAGCGGCGTCAGTTGCGGAGGGGTTTGCCGGACATGAGAAGGTGGGTGATGCGCTCTTGCGTCTTGGTCTGACCTAGGAGGTGCATGAAGACCTCACGCTCCAGGTCGATCAGGTAGTCTTCGTGGACCGACTGCGGATGCGTGAGCGCCCCGCCGGTGAGCACGTAGGCAAAGCGATCGGCCAGGTACCGGTCGTAGTCGCTGATGTAGCCGCCCTCGTGGAACTGCAGCACCCCCACCTCCAGCGCGGCCCGCGTGGGGGCGCCCAGGACCTGGATGTGGCTCAGCACGGGCGGGGGCACATAGCCTTGCTCGGACAGCCGCAGCACCTCCTGCTTGGCCACATGCAGACGCCGCTCGGCATTCATCACGATGCGGGCGTGCGGCGGTAGGAAGCCCATCTCTTGGGCCTGCCGCGCGCTCGTGGCCACGTTGGCCATCGCCACGGTCTCGAAATAGTGCTGCACCCACGGCTGGATCTCGCTGGCGTGGCCGTGCGGCGCGCGAGCCGCCGCCTGGGCGGCCAGCTGCATGGTGCCTGTCCCAGCTGGGATGAGACCCACCCCCAGCTCCACAAGCCCGATGTAGCTCTCGGCGGCCGCCACGGGGGCCGGCGACGCCATCAGGAACTCACAGCCCCCACCCAGCACGCGTTGGTGGACGGCCACCACCACCGGCTTGGTGGCGTACCGAATGCGCTGCACCGTCTGCTGGAAGCCCGCTACCATCCGCTCCAGGTCGTCGAACCGCTGCGCAGCCGCTAGCATGGCTACCTCGCCCAGGTTGGCCCCCACGGAGAAGTTGGTCCCCTCGTTGCCCACCACCAGGCCTCGCAGATTGGGGTCGTTCTCCACCTTGGTGATGGCCTCTTGCAGCCCCAGCACCACGTTCCGGCCCAACGCATTGGCCTTCGACCGAAACTCGTAGAGCGCCACGCCCTCGCCGAGGTCCAGCAGGGCGGCCTCGTCGTTTTGCCAGAGCAGGCGCTCGTCATCCACCTTGATCGCGGCCAGGCCCACCTCGTCGACCGGCACCTCGTCGGCCACGTAGGCACCAGCCTCGGGCTGGTAGACGGTGCGATGAGCCACCGGGCCTCGGTAGAACTGGGTGTGCCCGGCCTCGCGCATGGTGTGGACCCAGGCGGGTACCGCGTAGTCGTGGGCCGCCATGGCGTCCAACACGGCCTCCAGGCCCAGCACATCCCACATCTCGAAGGGCCCCATGCGCCACCCGAAGCCCCACTGGATCGCGCGATCCACATCGGCCGGGTTGGCGGTGACCTCGGGGATGCGGCGCGCGCTGTAGGCCATCATGTCCAGCACGGTGGCCCGGAAGAAGCGCCCGGCTCGGCCCTCATCGGCAAAGAGTGCGCGGAGGCGAGCCGGGAGGCCACCTGCCTTCTTGATGGCCTCCAGCGTGTCCAGATCCAGGGCCTGCGGCGGCTCGTAGGCGCCCGTGGCCGGGTTGATCGACTGGATGACCTTGCCTTCTTTCTTGTAAAAGCCTGCACGGGTCTTAGCGCCCAAGGCCCCGTTCTCCACGAGTTGCGTCAGCACGGCGGGCGCTTGGAAGGCCTCGCGGCTTTCGTCGTGCGTGGCCTTGTCGTAGAGGTTGCGGGTGACGTCCAGCATGACGTCCAGCCCCACCACGTCCGCCGTGCGGAAGGTAGCGCTCTTGGGGCGGCCCACCAGCGGCCCGGTGAGGGCATCGATCTCTTCGATGCTGTAGCCTTCCTCGGTGAAGAACCGGATGGCCCGCATGATGCCGTAGATGCCGATGCGGTTGCCGATGAAGTACGGCACGTCGTTCGCCACCACGATGCCTTTGCCCAGGTGCACTCGCCCGAAGTGGCGGACGCGGGCCAGGACCGCCGGATCGGTGTCCGGCGTGGCGATCAGCTCTAGCAGCTTGAGGTAGCGGGGGGGGTTGAAGAAGTGGGTCCCCAGCAGGCGCCGCCGCACGGCGGGCGGCACCACCTCGGCGATCTCAGCGATGGGGATACCGCTCGTGTTGGTCGAAATGACGGCGTCCTCCCGCGCCACCTCGGCGATGCGCCGCATCACCTGGTGCTTGATGTCGAGGCGCTCCACGACGACCTCAATGATCCAGTCGACCTCGCCGAGGCGATCGAAGTGTTCGTCGAAGTTGCCTAGCGTGATCCGCTCCGCCATGGCCTTGGTGAAGAAGGGGTCCGGCTTCGTCTTCCGAGCCTTCTTGAACTGCCCCTCCACGAGGCCGTTGGGCGGGCCCTCGGGGGCCGCGATGTCGAGGAGATGCACGTGAAGCCCGGCGTTGGCGAGGTGCGCCGCAATCTGCGCGCCCATGGTGCCAGCGCCCAGCACAGCCGCCGTCCGGAAGGGCCGCTGCGCGTACGCCGCACCGGCTACGTCGACCTCAGGGGTGAACGTGGTTTCCATAGATCTAGGAGTCAAAAATGGCAAAACAGTTGAATCAAGACGCTCGGTGGCTACACGAACGCGCTCTCACCGGTGACGGCGCGGCCCACCACCATGGTGTTGATCTCGTTGGAGCCTTCGTAGGAGTAGATGGCCTCGGCGTCGCAGAAGAGACGAGCCACGTGGTGTTCCAGCAGGATGCCGTTGCCGCCGAAGAGGTCACGCGCCAGCGCCACGGTCTCGCGGCAGCGGGCGGCACAGAAAACCTTCGCCAGCGAGGCATGCTCGTCGCGCATGATGCCCTGGTCTTGCATCTGCGAAAGGCGCATGCCCATCTGCTGCATGGCCGTCACGTTGCCCAGCATGAGCACCAGCTTGTTCTGGATCAGCTGGAACGACCCGATAGGCCGCCCAAACTGACGCCGCTCCCGCGCATACTGCTGCGACAGCTCGTAGGCGCCCATCGCACAGCCGACGCCTTGCCACGCCACCCCGGCGCGGGTCTGCCGCAGGATGTGCGCCACGGTGCGCCACCCCTCCACGGCCTGCAAGCGGTCCGACTCCGGCACGCGGCAGTCCGTGAGCGTGATGTGCCCGTTCTGGACGACGCGCAGCGCGATCTTGCCTTCGATTTTCTCCACGTGATACCCGGGGGTCCCCTTCCGCACGATGAAGCCGCGCACCTCACCGTCGGCTTCGTCGCGGGCCCAGATGACGGTGAAGTCAGAGAACGTGGCGTTGCCGATCCACTTCTTCTCGCCGTTGAGCACCCAGGCGTCGCCGTCGCGGCGACACGTGGTGCGTAGGCCACCGGCCGCTCCAGAGCCTACTTTCGGCTCCGTGAGGCCAAACGCGCCGATGATATCCATGTCGAGCATGGCCGGCACAAACTCCCGACGCTGCCGCTCGTCCCCGCCTAGCACGATGGACCACAGCGCCAGCCCCGCGTGGACGCCGAAGAACGTGGCCATGGACACATCCACGCGCGACATCTCCATGGTGACGATGCCTTCCAGGACCGAGGCCTGGGGCGTGCGCGAGCCGTCCTCGTTGAAGATAGCCCGGATCAGGTCCAGCTCCTTGAACCGGCCGATGAGCTCATGCGGAAAGGCATCGCGCAGCCAGTAGTCGTTGATGATCGGCTGGACATCCTCTTCCATGAACGTCCGCACCCGCCGCTGAATCTGACGCTGCTCCTCGGTGAGCAAGCTAGCGATGTCGTAGAAGTCGCCATCGATGGGGGGGAGCGGGGAGCCATCGCCGCTGCTGCCGCCCCCGCCGAGCATCTTGCTCATCTGCGCAAGCTGGCCCGCACTCATCTTGGAGACGGCGCCGATCAGTTCGCCCAGGTCGACCTTCTTGGAGAGGGCCGTCACCTTTTCGATGTCGATCTGTTTGGCAAGCTCCATAAGCTTACCCATCTGTGCAAAATCCATGGTGCCGTGTATGATGTTGAAGTATAGCGTGGGTCAGCACTGCTGGAGGGTCCCAGCAGCGGTTCCGGTCGTCTTGACCGCGTCTAGGGTGAGGCGAGGGCCGGCGTGCTCCGGCGGTGCCATTTCTGCTCTAATATAGACATGGGATCGGGCTCAGGCGGCCGTCGGCTGGGCCTCGCTGGGAGACGTCGAATCGGCGTAGAGCTGGTCGATCTCGGCGGCGTAGCGCTCGCGCACCTGGGCGCGTCGGACCTTGAGCGTGGGCGTGAGCAAGCCGTTCTCCACCGTCAGGGATTCCGTCAGCAGGCGGAAACGCTTGATGGTGGACCAGGCGTCTTTGCCGAGGTTGGCCTCGTCCACCAGGGCCTGGTAGCGCTGATGTATCCCTGGATCCGCCACCAGCACCTCCATGGGCTGCTGATGGCCCAGGTGGTGGACCTCGGCGTAGACGCGCAGGGTCTCGTGGTTGGGGAAGATCAGAGCGGTGCAGTACTTGTGGCCGGTGCCCACCACCACCGCCTGGTCGATGAGCGGATGCGTAGACAGATGATTTTCTAGCGGCTGTGGCATCACGTACTTGCCGGTCGACAGCTTGAACAGATCTTTCTTGCGATCGGTGATCCGCAGAAAGCCGTCCTCCGTCACCTCCCCAATGTCACCGGTGCAGAACCAGCCCTCCTCGTCGATCACAGCGGCGGTCTTATCGGGGTTTTTGTAGTAGCCCTGCATGACGTGAGGCCCGCGCGTCAGGATCTCGCCGTCGGCCGCAATGCGGACCTCCACGCCAGGGAGCGGCTGCCCCACCGTACCAGCCCGGTTTTGGCCTGGACGATTGTAGGTGATGACTGGACTGGTCTCGGTGAGGCCGTAGCCCTGCAGGACGGTGACGCCGGCGGCGGCGTACAGATTAGCCAGCTGCGCGTTGAGCGCGGCGCCCCCGCAAATCACATACTTGATGTGCCCGCCCAAGGCCGCCCGCCACTTGGTGAAGACAAGCTGATCCGCCACGGCCAACTGAGCGGCGTAGCGCCCTTCTGGCTCGGTGCCCAGCTCGTACTGCTGAGCCAGCTCCAAGGCCCAATCGAGCAGCTTCTTCTTGAGCCCCGTCAGGGTGGTGGCTTGCTCCAGGATGCGGCCATACACCTTCTCCAGCAAGCGCGGCACCGTCGCAAAAATGGTCGGCTGGATCTTCTTCAGGTCACCGGCCAAGCGTTCCGGCGTGGTGAAATAGATGTCCGCCCCGAAGGCTAGGGCCCCATAGTGCAGCGAGCGGGCAAAGACATGCGTGAGCGGCAAGAAGGAAAGGATGCACTCCTGCCCCTTCTCCAGCCCCTTGAGCTCGCTGTAGGAGGTCAGTGCGTTGAAGGACAGGTTCTCGTGCGAGAGCATCACCCCTTTCGGTTGCCCCGTGGTGCCACTCGTGTAGATGATGGTGGCCAGGTCGTCCCGGTGGATCCGACTGAGGAGCCCTGGCACGGCGGCCCGATCCCGCGCCGCGCGGCGCTCGCCCAGGACCTGGACATCCTGCACAGACAGCACCCGCAGCCGCCGCGGCAAGCTGGGCAGCGGGGCCGCAGGCGGTAGATCCTGCACGATCACGGTGCGGACCTTGCGCGTAGCCCCCAAGAGAGGCGCCACTTCTTCCAGATGCGCCACGGAAGAGACGACCAGAGCCCGCGCTTCAGAATGCCGCAGTACAAACTGGATGGACTCGTCGGACTGCGACAGATAAATCGGGACATCCACCAACCCCGCCAGCAAACACCCCATATCGGCCACGCAGAAGTGAACGTCGCTCTCCATATAGAGGGCCACCCGGTCGCCGTACTTGAGCCCCAGGTCCAGGAGCCCCAGCGCCATGGCTTCGGACTGCTGCCGGAAGGCGTCCAGCGACGTCGGCTCCCAGGCTTCGTCCACCGGCTGGTTCAAGGCCCGCGGCTTGCGATACTGTGCACACGCCTCGTAGAGCAAGGACGGCAGAGTTCGCCCCAGTAGCGGAGGGCCCGAACCAGGCGGAGCCACGTGAATGATCGACATAAAGATTAACAGTGTTAATTCGTAAGGTAGGGATCAGGCCGGGGGCCTTCCGCCGAAAATCAGGGACGCGCACCGAGAGGGCGAAGCGCTTCCAGGCTAGCCGCGTTCAGCGTTTTTCTGCGCATGGGCCCCTCAGCTCCGTACCAGAAAGCTACCCACCGCATGGGCGATGGCCGCCTCCAGGAACGCCTCCTGGTCCACGCGGATATCGATCCGTTGCGCCAGCACCAAGGCCACCGCGCCATGCAACGCCGACCACAGTGTGCTGGCCTGCACACGGGCGTCGCCAGGCACCACAGCGCCCGCAGCGGCTCCGTCGGCCAGGGCTCCAGCTACGAGATCCAGGTTGCGGCGGGCACGGCGGTACTTGTCTGCCGGGTAGCGCTCCATGTGCCGCGGGTGCGGCATGAACATCAGCTCGTAGTACTCCGGATTTTCCAGACCGAACCGAACGTAGCGGGCACACACCGCGCGTAGTCGCTCCACGGGGTCTGTCCACCCCTCCTGACTGGCTTTCAGTACCCGATACAGGCGCTCCATCCCCTCATCAATCAGCGCGTGAAACAGCGCATCTTTGTTCTCGAAGTAGAGATAGATGCTCGTGGCGCTGTAGCCCAGAGCCCGGGCAATGCGGCGCATGGACAGCTTGCTGTACCCCTCGCGCACAAGGAGCGTCCGGGTGGTGTCCAGAATAGCTCGCCGAAGGTCTAGGTCGGCGTCGGTGGTTTTCGGCATAGCAGCGTAACACTTAACAGCGTTAAGCTACGAGGCCCGGGCCATTTATTCAAGAGGTCTGGAACGATTCATCAACCGTGGGGCGTGGTGGCCTCTGGCAACGCCTCGATGCGGTCCAACAGCGCATGCACGCGGTCTCGGTGCTTGCGCTTGATCTTGAGGGTCAGCGCTTCCTGGCCCGCCCCTGGGATACGCGTCAGCCAGGCATAGGAGCGCGGGGTCAGCACCAGCTTGTCCCGCCACCAACCGGTCCGGAAGTGGATCTCGGCCAGTTCATCAGGGGGCACCAGGAACGTCTTCAGGTCCTGCTCGATGAGCCCCATCACCGTCACCTGCACCTCCAGCACAACGCCCCTTCACGCACCGAGACGAACCCGTGGCCCTCAGAGAAGCCTCCATGGACCTCAGGCGTTTCGAACGGAATGCCGCGCATCGCAGGCCTGGTTCCAACCGTGGGGCTATAGCCGTCGCAGCGTCACATTGCCGACGCCTGCACGGAGGCGAATTTCAGGGCCGCCGCCGTTCAGCGAACCTTCGAAGGACTTCTTCATCCACTTGCCTTGCACCTCGATCGGGAAGTCCGTGGAGGCCGAGCCCATGGCGGCGACGGCGTCGACGTCCACCTGGAGATCGTCATTGATATAGACCGTCACGTTGCCGGCCCCGGTCTCGAACGAGCAGTCTTCGTTGGGTTGCTCCGTCAGCTCAGCCGTCAGGTTGCCCGCGCCGGTGGCTGCGTCTACATAGCCCCGCGCTCCTCGCACGGACACATTGCCCGCGCCAGAGCGGAGGTCGATGTCGCCGAAGATGTCTTCGAGCGTGATGTTACCAGCCCCGGAGCGAATGTCCACGTCGCCGCTGATGGCTTCGAGGTCCACGTTGCCCGCTCCGGTGCGTCCTTCGATGTCCCCGATGGCGTCAGCCACCCAGACGTTGCCCGCCCCGGTCTCAAAGTCGACGTCGTAGTCCTCGGGGATGCGAACGCGGATCCTGACTTTGAGCTGCACTTTCCCGCGCCATGCGTTCCAGATGGAGTCCTCGTTGTCGATCTCGGACCGGATTGTGACGTCGCCGTCTCGCTCGGACATTTCTACGGTGTGCGTCTCGAAGAGGCGATCAGCATCGGCCCGGCGGCCATCAACGATCCGGATGACTTCGATCTGGACGCTCTGCTCTCTCACCGCCTCAATCTCAATGCTGCCTTGGTCTGCATCGATGTATAGCGTGCCACCGGGCTCCACCTCGAACGATTCTTTGATGGAGTCCTGAATGTCTCCCGCGTCGTCGGCCTGGGTTGGGACGGCCACAGCCAGCATCAGGCAGAGAGCCCACAAATATCTATGTCGATGCACTTTAGGCATACGTACAACTCATCTTGCGACGGGTGCGAGGAGCCACGAGGAACTGAAGGGGACACCTCAGCGGGGAGTTCCTCGAAGTCGTGGTTTGATTTGCTCTACGAGGGTTCGACGTGGTAGTTTCGTTTCGTCCGTCCCCTCAATCCTACCCCGGACACGACGGCCTTTCTACATGACTCGGCCTCATGCTTTTCTCTTCGTGCTCGTCGCGCTGATGGGCCTCGGCGCCTGCGCACCCGTGCCAGACCCAGACCAGCCGCTGCGCCTGACGTGGACGCCTGTGGACTCGCTCCAGGCTCGTCTGCCGGACGGCATTACGATCTACAACGGACACAGCCTGCAGCCGCCCGTTCGCGCCTGGTACGCCCGCATCGACGAGGCCGACCCGGACATCGAGACCCGGGTGGTGGTCTCTGATGAGCCTGACGGGCGCGAGTCTACCAGCCGCTTCGCCCGTGACCTGGGGGCGTGCGTGGTGGTCAACGGTGGCTTCTTCATCATGGAGGCCAACCCAACCCGCCACGTGGGCCTGCTCCAGATCGACGGCGCGGTCCTGGCTGGCGCCACCCCCTCGGTGCGGCGTGACACGCTGCGCTACGAGACCGCCCGGGGCGCTATCGGCTTCACCGAGGACGGCCAGGTGGACATCACCTGGGCCACGACTCGCCGTGACACCGTGTACAGCTGGGGGGCTCCACCCACCCACACGCCTGGCACGCCGTCCGCCCCCCTGGACTACGCTGAAGCCACACCTTGGCCCGTTCGCGATGCCCTCTCCGGCGGCCCCGTCCTCCTCCGCGATGGGCGGCTGCACGTGACGGCCGATGCCGAGGTCTTCTTTGGCACTTCCATCCCCGACATTCATCCACGCACAGCGGCAGGCACTACCGCCGACGGCGCCCTCATTCTGATGGTGGTAGACGGCCGCCAGCCGGCCAGCCGCGGCGTGAGTCTGGACGAACTCGCCCAGCTGATGCGCGCCGCCGGGGCCGTGGAGGCCGTCAACCTGGACGGCGGCGGCTCCTCCACCCTGGTGGTGGACGGCCTGCTTATCAACCGCCCCACCGGGGGCACCGTCGAGCGCGAGGTCATGTCCGCCCTGGCCACCACCTGCGTCAGATGACATGGACGATGGGCCGTGCACACGCTGGCCCGTGTTCTGGTAGGCGATG
>JBCDJV010000121.1:0-11107 GCA_038747425.1 Bacteroidota bacterium | reverse complement strand
GGCCTCACCCCGGAAGAAGACGAAAGCCTGGAGGCCGACCTCCTGGCCGACCCCAAAGAGCGGGCCGAGCACCTCATGCTGGTGGATCTGGGGCGCAACGATCTGGGGCGCGTGTGCGCCTTTGGGACGGTGGAGGTGGACCGGTACGCCTACGTGGAGCGCTACAGCCACGTGATGCACATCGTATCGTCGGTGTCCGGGCGGCTGGACCCTGACCGCGGGGCCCTGGACGTGCTGGCCGCCACCTTCCCAGCCGGCACCGTGAGCGGCGCGCCCAAGGTGCGCGCCATGGAAATCATCGATGAGCTGGAGCCCACCAAGCGCGGCGTCTATGCGGGCGGTGTGGGCTATCTCGACTTCTCGGGCAACCTCAACACCTGCATCGCCATCCGCACGATGGTGGTCGTGGAAGACACCATCTACGTGCAAGCGGGCGCCGGCATCGTGGCGGACAGCCACCCGGCCAGCGAGTACGAAGAAACCGTCAACAAAGCCGGGGCCTTGCGTCAAGCCATGCTCGTCGCGGCCGAGGGCCTGCTATGACGCCGTTTCATTCTTTCCGCCCCGCACACAAACATCCCCCGTGCATAGGGGTATGGCCCCGACCGTGGTACGTGTTTAGCAGGATCGTCAGACCCTACGGGTTGGTGGACATCGAGCATGGTGAAGTATAAGTGGTGAATGTATCTCTCCAGGCCCGAGCATCCACGCCAGACAGGCGCCCATTCACCGCTCACGTTACGCTTCACCATGCTAACCGATTCGTGCTTGTTGAGACGCTACACACACGTATCGTAGCCCTACGTAGGGGCCCCAGGGATGAGCGCTGGTCGTAGACCCAGCACCCCATTCATCCTTCACCACTCACCATTCACCACTTCTCCGGTCATGCCCAATCCCTTTCGCCCCATCAAGCACCTGATCTTCCAGAAGGGCGGCATCGGTCGTTCGCTGAGTCGGGAGGACACGGTGCGCCAGCTCAACCCGGTCATGAAGGCGCACATCATCCTGAACCATTACCATACCTTCGCCATGGAGCACCAGCCCAACGCGGCCATCGCTGGCGAGCTGACCGTGCTTCAGAAGACGGCCCGTGCAGACACCGGCAAGCTGGCCGAGACCATCTACAGCGCGGGTGGGGTGGCCTACTCAGGCGTAGAGCTTGAACCTGACGCGTTCACGCTCTCCACCCACCCCGATGCCATGCTGTTCGAGCTGCTCGACCATGAGGAGGCGTTCCAGACGCTGCTCCAGGCCGAGTTCGAGCTGGACCCGTTTGAGCACCAGCTCCGCACGAAGGCCGTGCTGCAAAACCTGGTGGCCCACTCTGAGGATCGCCTCCGCTTCCTCAAGGAGATCACCCGCCCCCGCCGTCGTCCCACCACGTCTTGACCCGCTCCATGGAGTCCACCCCCACGCCTACCGCTTCGCCCGTGGCCACGCCCACGGCACCTCCTGTTGTCGTCTCCGGCATCCAGCCCTCGGGGCAGTTGCATCTGGGCAACTACTTCGGGGCCTTGCGGCAACACATCGCCCTGGGCAATGACACGGCCCGGCGCGAGGCCGCCTACTTCTTCATCGTCAACTACCACGCCCTCACCACCGTGCAGGACGCCGAGGCCCTGGAGCGGTACACGCTCGACGTGGCGCTGGACTACCTGGCGCTGGGGCTGGACCCCGCCGAGGCGCACCTGTTTGTGCAGAGTGATGTGCCCCAGCTGGCCGAGCTGACGTGGATCTTCCTCACGCTGACGCCGGTCTCGCAGCTGGAGAAGGGGGTGGCCTACAAAGACAAGGTGGCGCGCGGCCTCTCGGCGAACGCTGGCCTCTTCACCTACCCCATTCTGCAGGCCGCAGACATCTTGATCTACGGAGGCTCGTTGGTCCCTGTGGGGGCGGACCAGAAGCAGAACATCGAGATCACCCGCAACCTGGCCCAGGCGTTCAATCGCACCTTCTGCCCTGAGGACGCACCGCTGTTCCCCATGCCGGAGCCGCTCATCCTGGACAGCGTGGCCGTGGTGCCGGGCGTGGATGGGCAGAAGATGTCCAAGAGCTACGGCAACACCATCGGCATCTTCGACGAAGGCAAGGCGCTGAAGAAGAAGGTGATGAGCATCGTCACCGACTCCACCCCACTGGAGGACCCCAAGGACCCGGACACCGACCACGTGTTCGCCCTCATCAAGCTGTTCGCCTCGGACGCGCTGCGCGAGGACATCGCCGCCAAGTACCGCACGGGCGGCTACGGCTACGGCCACGCCAAGAAGGAGCTCCTCGGCCTCATCAACGACTACTTCGGCGAAGCCCGCGCCCGCCGCCACGCCCTCGCCGCCGACCCCGACACCGTCCGCGACGTCCTCCGCGAAGGCGGACGCGCGGCCCGGGCCACCGCTGAGCGGTACATGGAGCGGGTGCGGGACGTGGTGGGGCTGAGGTACTGAATGCAAAGTGAAAAGTGAGGACTGAAAAATGCAAAGTGTGGTTGAGTATGGCCGCCTCGGTGCCGGCGAGGCGGGGGTGGAGGAAGCATCGGGACCCTATGCTGATCTTTCGGAGCGGCTGTTGGCGTTTGCCGTGCGGGCGTGCAACGTAGCCGAGGCGTTGCCGCACACCTTGCTGGGTAAGCATGTGGCGGGACAGCTGATTCGGAGTGCCACCTCACCCATGGCGAACTATGAAGAGGCCTGTGCGGCCGAGAGCAAAAAAGACTTCATCCACAAGCTGGGCCTCTGCCTCAAAGAGCTCCGCGAGGCCCGCTCCTGGCTGCGCTTCACCGCCAAAGCCACCCTCCTACCAGACACCCGCCTCGATGCTATCCTAGACGAAGCCACCCAACTGTGCAAGATCCTGGGCCGCTCCATCGCCACCGCCAAAGGCCTCCCCAAACCCGACCCATTGTCCTAAAACACCCACTTTACATTATCCATTTCTCATTTTTCATTTTACACTGACATGATCCTCGTCATCGACAACTATGATTCCTTCACCTACAACCTCGTCCACCTGATTGGGGCGCGGACTTCGGCGGTGCAGGTGGTGCGGAACGATGCCCTGACCGTGGCCGAGGTACAGGCGCTGGCGCCGGCGGGCATTTTGCTCTCGCCGGGGCCTGGGCGCCCGGCCGACGCCGGGGTGACGGAGCCGGTCATCGAGGCGATGGGGGCCACCACGCCCATCCTGGGGGTGTGCTTGGGGCACCAAGCCATCGGCGAGGTGTTTGGGGGCACCGTCACCTACGCGCCGTCGCTGATGCACGGCAAGACCAGCCCGATCCGCCATGATGGCCGGACCATCTTTGCCGGTGCCGAGCAAGACTTCACCGCCACGCGCTACCACTCGCTTGTGATCGACCGCGCGACGCTGCCCGCCGACCTCGAGGTCAGCGCCGAGACGCCGGACGGCGTCATCATGGGTTTCCGACATCGGTTCTACCCGATCGAAGGCATCCAATTCCACCCGGAAAGCGTGCTCACCACCGAAGGGCCTCGCTTGCTCTACAACTGGCTCGACGCGGTGCTCGAAACACCGCCGGCCGTGCCCTCTGCCTCGACTTCCTGACGACCCGTATACCTTGACCATGCACGCATTCCTCCACACGGTCGCCTCGGGCGGCACCCTCTCCCAAGACGAAGCTGAAGCCGCGCTTGACCTGATGATGCGCGGCGAGGCAACGCCCGAAGAGATGGCGGGCCTGTTGATGGCCCTCCGAGCTCGGGGCGAGTCCCTGGATGAGCTGGTGGGCTTCACGCGCGCCATGCGGCGCCACGCCCTGTCTGTCCACCTGGATGACGAGCACGCCATCGACGTGTGCGGCACCGGCGGCGATGCCTCAGGCACCTTCAACATTTCCACCGTGGTGGCCATCGTCTGTGCCGGCGCCGGCGTCACGGTGGCCAAGCACGGCAACCGCTCCGTGTCGTCGAAGTCAGGCTCGGCCGATGTGCTGGAGGCGCTCGGCGTGAACGTAGGCCTCGGCCCGGAAGGCGTGGAGCAGTGCCTCCGGGATGTCGGGCTGGCGTTCCTCTTCGCGCCCACCTTCCACCCGGCCGTCCGCCATGTGATGCCGGTACGCCGAGCCTTGGGCGTACGCACCGCGTTCAACATGCTGGGGCCTCTCTGCAACCCCGCGGGCGTGCGTCGCCAACTGGTGGGCGCCTTCAGTCAAGAAGCCGCCCAGAAGATGTGTGCGATCCTGGCCGAGCTGGGCAGCGCCCACGTGATTGCGGCGCACGGTCAAGATGGGCTGGACGAGGTCTCGCTCACGGCTCCGACGGCCATGTACGAGTTTCATCCCAGCCTACAGCACATCCGCACGTTCCGGGTGGAGCCCGAGATGCATGGCCTCGGCCGGTTCACCCTGGAGGCCCTCAAGGGCGGCACCGCCGACGAAAATGCGGAGATCGCGCGCTACATTCTGGACGGCAACATGGGCCCGTACCGGGCGGCGGTGGTCCTGAATGCCGCCTATGCTCTCCATGTGAGCGGGCGGTTCGCCGACCTGGACGCCTGCTTCGACGCCGTCCGTGAGAGCCTGGACAGCGGCAAGGCCAAGGCCAAGCTGGCCGCCCTCGCCGAGGCCTCGCACAGCGTCCGCACCAACGCCTGACGCCTGCCATGACCATTCTGGACCGCATCGTGACCGACACGCGGGGCCTGGTGGCTCAGCGTCAGCGAGAGACGCCCGCCCGCGTCCTGGAGGCCCGCCCGGCCTTCCACCGCCCCACGCACCGCCTTCGCGAGGCGCTGGCCCAACCGGGCCTGTCCGTGCTGGCCGAGGTCAAGAAAGCCTCCCCCTCGAAAGGCGTGATCCGGGCCGACTTCGACCCACCGGCCATCGCCCAGCAGTATGCGGCGCACGGCGCCGCGGCGATCTCGGTCCTGACCGAGCCCCTCCACTTCCAAGGTGCCCTGGCGTACCTGGCGGCGGTCCGCGACGTGGTGGACCTGCCGCTCCTGCGCAAGGACTTCATCGTGGACCCTTACCAGCTCATCGAAGCCCGCGCCTACGGAGCCGATGCGGTGCTGCTCATCGCCGCCGTGCTGGACCGCGTGCAGCTGCGGGACCTGCATCAGGCGGCCGCGGACCTGGGCCTGGACTGCCTGGTGGAGATCTACGACCCCGCTGAACTGGACCGCCTGGACCTGGATCAGGTCCAGATCCTGGGTGTCAACAACCGCGATCTGCGAACCTTCGAGGTAGACCTCGACCACTCCCTGCGCGTCTTCGCCGAGGTGCCCCCCGGCACCGTGCGCGTCTCCGAAAGCGGCCTGCGCACCCCGGAGGACCTGGCCTACCTGGCCAGCCACGGCGTCGATGCCGTCCTCATCGGCGAGACCCTGATGCGCGCGCCGCACCCCGGCCGCCAGCTCGCCGCCTTACTCGATCACCAACCTCAACGGTAGGCTCGATGGGTGCCCATCCCGAAGCTCGACGGTGGATTCTATCGTGGCCGGGGCACGATGTATCGTGCCCCTACGGCATCGCTAGATCCACCGCCGCAGGCCCCATCCCCAACCACAACGGTAACCCCACCGCCGCATGCCTCATCCCCAACCACACCGCTAGATCCACCGTCGCAGGCCCCATCCCCAACCACACCGGTAACCCCACCGCCGTACGGGCACGATATATCGTGCCCCTCCGATCTTTCCGCCTGTTTATGCCTTTTGGGTTCACCACCCACGACTCGCCATGAAACCTAAAATCAAACTCTGCGGCCTCACGCGGCTGGCCGATGCGCGCTACGCGGCTGGCGCTGGGGTGGACTACCTCGGCTTCATTCAATACAAAGGCAGCCCCCGCTACATCACCCCGAAAGAGGCCAAAACGATCATCGACTGGCTCTACGGCCCCGAGACGGTGGGCGTGTTCGTCAACGAAGACGCCGACGTCATCAACGAGATCGCCGACGAGGCCGGATTCAGCATGGTCCAACTCCACGGCACCGAACATCCTGCCGTGGTCGAGGCCGTGGACCGTCCCACGATCAAGACGATCCCCGTCGTGAGCGACGCCTCGCACGAGCAGCTGCGCATCCTCATGGAGCCCTACCTGGGCGTGGCGGACTACTTTTTGCTCGACACCCACAAGACCGGCCTCTGGGGCGGCACCGGCGAGTCGTTCAACTGGCGGCTGGCGCGCGAGCTGTCCAGCGAGGTCCCTCTGTTTCTGGCCGGCGGCATCGACGCCGACAACGTGGAGGAAGCCATCCTGACCATGCGGCCCTATGCCGTGGACCTGTCCAGCAGCGTCGAGTCCGCCCCCGGCATCAAAGACATCGACAAGATGGCCGACTTCTTCGACGCCTTCGAGGCCGCCACCGCCACCCTGGAGTCATGAACCCCGAGATGGACCCCGCCGATATCGCTATGCCACCGGCTAGCCCAGACGAGCCGGCCCCGAAGCGCACATTCACGACGCGCCGCCGAGCCTTGTGGCTCGTGGCCGAGTTGGTGGTGGTCTTCCTAGGCGTGTACACCGCCTCCCGCCTGGACGACTGGCGGCAGGCCCAGCGCGATGCCGAGCAACGGGCGCAGGCCATCGCTGCGCTGCACGAGTACTTCTCCCGCGGCCTGGAGGAAGCGAAAGAGGTGGCCCCTACGATTACGGCGTTTGCGGACTCCCTCAACGCCCAGATTGAGCGCGGCGAACAACCCCGGCTCCGCGTCTTCAACACGGGCTCAGGCTACAGCTCCTCGTTTTGGGAAGCCATCTTGGCCAGCAGCGGCGAGGTCCTTCCGGTCCCCCTCATCTTGGAGGTCGAGCGCGTGCAAGTGACGACGCGATTCATGCTGAGCATCAGCGACCGCCTGAACACCCTGGCGAACCTGTATCTCACGCCCGCCCTCTCCGATCATCCCGACGCGTTCTATCGACCAGACGGGACCCTGCGCCCCGAGTACGACTGGTACCCCGATGGGCTCAGAAACCTGGCAAGCGGTGTGCAGCGCTACGAAGCCAACCTTGACACGCTGGTTGCCATCCTCGAAGCAGAAATCGAATAAACACCGTATTTTCAGAATCTTACTATCTATCTACTTCGCATGACTGAGACCCTAACCGCCACGTACACGGCCCCGGACGCTGCCGGCCACTTTGGTCCCTATGGTGGCACCTTCGTGCCCGAGATCCTAATCCCGGCGCTCGACGAGCTGAAGGCCGCCTACGCCGAGGCGCAGCACGACCCCGCCTTCCAGGCCACCTTCCACGAGCTGCTCCGCACGTACGTAGGCCGCCCCACCGCCCTGACCCTCGCCGACCGGCTGACCGATCACGTGGGCGGCCCCAAGATCTACCTCAAGCGCGAGGACCTCTGCCACACGGGCGCCCACAAGATCAACAACACGATCGGGCAGATCCTGCTGGCGCGGCGGATGGGCAAGACGCGCATCATCGCCGAGACGGGAGCCGGGCAGCACGGCGTGGCTACCGCCACCGTCTGCGCCAAGTTCGGCATGGAGTGCATCGTCTACATGGGGGCCGAGGACACCGTGCGGCAGCGCCTCAACGTGCAGCGCATGGAGCTGCTCGGCGCCGAGGTCCGGCCCGTCACCAGCGGCAGCCAGACGCTCAAGGACGCCACCAACGAAGCCATCCGGGACTGGGTCACGAACGTGCACGACACGTTCTACATCATCGGCTCCGTGGTAGGCCCCCACCCCTACCCGATGCTGGTGCGCGATTTCCACTGCGTGATCGGCGAGGAGACGCGCGCGCAGCTCCTGGCTGTGGAGGGCCGCGAGACGCCCGACGCCGTCATCGCCTGCGTGGGCGGCGGCTCCAACGCGATGGGCATCTTCTACCCCTTCATCAACGATCCCAGCGTCAAGCTCTACGGCTTGGAGGCCGCCGGCGAGGGCCTGGACAAGCGCCACGCCGCCACGCTCACGCTCGGCCAGCCCGGCGTCCTGCACGGCGCCATGAGCTACCTCCTGCACGACGACGGCGGGCAGATCCAGCTCGCCCACTCCATCTCGGCCGGCCTCGACTATCCAGGGGTCGGGCCGGAGCACTCGTACCTCAAAGACACGGGCCGCGTCACCTACGCCTCGGCCACCGACGAGGAGGTGATCGAGGCCGTCCAGCTGCTCTCGCGCACCGAAGGCATCATCCCCGCGCTGGAAACGGCCCACGCGTTGGTTATCTTACCCCAGCTCGCTCGCGAGATGACCCAAGACGAGGTGGTGGTCATCAACTGTTCCGGCCGAGGCGACAAAGACATGGAGACGATCGCCGAACACGTGTGACCATGCCACCCGGGGTGAAGGGGATGCTGAGCGCCGCGCTGCTGATGCTAGCGGGGTGCCAGGCGGTGCCGGAGCAGACGGCCGAGTTGCCGTATCTGGTGATCCAGGAGCGCCGCGTGCCCGTCGTCTCGGTCTTCGACCTCAACAGCAAGACGCTACACACCCGCGTTGACCTTCCCGTTCGGGGTGGCCTGAGTCAGTCGGTGCTGTGGGTCAACGACACGCTGTACGCAACAGAGCGACGGTCCGACGGCTTCACAGATAACGTCTACACAGATCTCCTATGGCTCAACGTGGAGGCCGACACGTTCGACTATGCCTACAGCCTGCCTGCCTCCCACTCTTCGCGCCTCGCCGCGGTCTCTCACGACCACCAGCATGCGGTGAATCTCCTCCTGCGAGAGGATCGTTGGCAAGGCCAGTTCGCCCCCTATCTCATCGCGCCCATGGTGGCGCCTAAGTTCGAAACGACACAGGCCGCCTATCTCACCACGGGCGTCCACGTCCATCACCACGAGGTGATCAAGGTGACACCAGACACGCTCTGGTACACCGAAGCACGGCTGCAGCCGTACAGCACCTACATGACGCCAGGCGGAGGCTTGTTCGTGGCCTTCAGCCGATACACCAAGGAGAAGGCGAAGTGGACACGCTCGGCCAACGCGAGCCACCATATCAGCGAACCCTACGGCTACACGGACCGAGAGCAGTTCGTGATCGTGGGCTATGACCTAGCACGCGGTACCACCACGCTCGAAGACTCCGTAGACTTCGAGATGCCTCGCTTCATTTCGTCGCCGGACGAGCGGTATCTCTACTACGTAAGCCAAACGGCGGTCGCACGCCAGGTGCGCCAGTTCGACCGCGAGCGCGCGGCGCTCCGCACCCTCCGAGAGCTCCCCAGAGAGATGGGCCTCGGCAAGCTGCTTGATGCCTACGAGGATGGCGTGCTGGGCTACTCCCGCTACACGGAGGGAAGTCACTTCATCCGCATCGACACCACCGGTGCCATCGTCCAGCACGACTCGATCTCGGTCTCGTTCGACGAGATTCGTCGCCTTGACGCGCGTCACTACCTAGCTATCGAGCCGCCCCCGCTCGAAGATGACCGCGACGCCTGGATCGACCACTTCATGGTTCACTACATCCAGGACGACCCCATCCGCCTGATCCGCACAGACACCATCCGCTTCAACCCGATGCCCCGGCTGTGGTGGAGTACCCACGGCACCACCCCAGCGCCCACCGACTGAGCGAGTCCCCCACCGCCATGCCCCTACGCCTCCTCCTCACCGCCCTCGTGGCCACCCTGCTCCTCGCGGCGTTGACTCCGCCTCCTGACCCGGCTCCAAAGCGCCTGCTGGTCTTTGAGCACCCCATCGGGTTCGGCTATACCGTGTTTGACCTCGACGACGGCACAATGCTGCGCCACATTGACCTGGCTGAGTGGCTCCGCCAGTGGCGTGATGGGGCCATGCGGTCCTTTGTGACTGACGCTGGCGTGTATGTGCCGAAAGGACGCTACAATCGCGTACCGGAGCAGCCGACGATGGAGGTGCATGAGGTGGATCTGCTGACCGCTCAGGCAGAGGTCCGATATACGTTCTCCATGGACTTCGACCCCATTCGGGTGGCGCCGAGTACCGGGCTGTACTTTGGCGTCATGGACCAGGACGGGGAGCCAGCCGATGATCCGCTCCGCGTGGTGCACGGCCACGTGGACGAACCCGTACCCACCACCTCGTGGCGCCTCGAAACGGAAGAACACCCCTACACCTTCCAGGTGACACGCCGCACCCCGGATAGCTTGCGGTCGCTGTCGCAGCGCCTAGAGCCGATAGAGACGCACCTGGCCCCAGACGGCCGGTTCCTGCTCACGGTGAACCGCTACATGAATACGGAAAAGGCAGATGGCGGCCACGGCGCAAGCACACGACTCGCCCCCGCCTCCGACGACCGTATCCATGAGCCCGAACTTTCGTGGTACGTCCTGATCGGCTTCAGCGAGGACGCCGAGGAGCCGGTGTTTGTCCAACGCGCCTATCCCAACGTACCCGCCGTCGTGTTCTCGGCGGAGAGCCGCTACGTTTGCTACGCCAACCAGATCGGATACGATCAAGGCACCTCGATGCTCTGCCGCGATCGGGACCACGGCTATCAGTTTGCCTCCATCCCCATCGGCCCGTTTGATGCGAACCTGAGCGACGTTGACCTGATCGAGGTGGGCGATGACGGCCTGGTGGCCTCGCACGCCTACCGGGTGTTCCGTGACCAGCCGCTGACGCACTTCTTCCGAGTGGATACCACCGGCACGCGGACGGCCTTCGTGTCGCATCCGTTTGCGGTGAAGACCACGCTGCCCTTCGACGACGACCACTACCTAGCGGTGGAATTTCCGCGCGAGGGGGCGGTGCCGGTGCATTACCTGGACCGCGCCACGCTCCGGCTGGACCGCACGGACACGCTGCGCTACGATCCCGACATCAACCTTTTCTCGGGGGCGATTCGGCTGCTGGCCGCACGCTGATGGCCCGCCCGGATGGGTCGGCGCAGACGGGACCGCCGCAGGAGACGGCCCGGCGGGCCGTCTCTAGCCAGCCGCCTTGGAGGCACGACCTGCGCCATCCTCTCCCCTTCGCCCGCCGCAGGCCGCTTTCGCCCACGCCCCACGCCATCCTTCCCCCCTTCGCCCGTACAGACGGCCCGGCGGGCCGTCTCCCCCGCTACCACCCACCGCCCCGCTGGGCCCCAGGCGCCCCGGCCCAACCTGCCGCCATACCCCACCACGCCCAAGGCCCCGCCGAACCGCGGGGCCTGCCTGGCGTTGCTGGCTTGCACCGCCGCCGAGACGGCCCGC
>JBCDJV010000120.1:0-11163 GCA_038747425.1 Bacteroidota bacterium | reverse complement strand
GCCCGGGGCGCGGCCCCGCGCTCCTCAGGCGCCTAGCCTGGCACCTCCAGCGCTCGTTTTCGCCTTCTTCATCCATGCATCGTCAGCCTCTCAGTGCTGAGAAGAGCCGTCGAGGGGGCCCTACACGTGGGGCGTCAGCCATGGTCTGACGCCGCACCTAGGCCGAGTGCGCGGCGGCCGGAGCGTCGGCCTCGGTGGCGGGGCGCACGCGGATGGTGAGGTAGAAGGTCGTGCCTACGCCTTCTGTGCTCTCCGCGCGTAGGGTGCCGCCCATCAGTTCCGCCAGGCGCCGGCTGATGGCCAGGCCCAAGCCCGTGCCTCCGTAGGACCGCGTAGAGGAGCCGTCGGCTTGCGTGAAGGGGGTGAAGAGGCGGTCCATGAACGCGGCCGACATGCCGATGCCGGTGTCGCGCACCGCCACCTCCAAGAGCAGGGCCTCGGGGCCGTCGGGCACCGCCGTGGCCTGGACCGAGAGCTCCCCTTCGTGCGTGAACTTGAGGCCGTTGTTGACCAGGTTGATCAGAATTTGCTTGAGCCGGGTGCCGTCTCCGACCACCAGTGGAGGAACGTTGGGGCCGCAGGAGGCCGAGAGGGTGAGCCCTTTCTGGAGAGCATCGGCCTGAAAGAGGGCCACGGCGTCCTGTACGCAGGTGGCCACCGAGAAGGGCTCTTCGGCCATCTCCATGCGCTCCGCCTCGATCTTGGACAGGTCCAAGATGTCGTTGAGTAGGGTGAGGAGCGTCTGGCTGCTGGTGTGGATGACCTCGGCGTAGTCTCGCTGTTCTTCGTCCAGGGCCGTGTCCAAGATCAAGCTGGTCATCCCGATGACACCATTCAGCGGGGTGCGGATCTCGTGGCTCATCGTGGCCAAGAAGGTGCTCTTGGCCCGCGTCGCGGCTTCGGCTCGTTCTTTCTCCAGAACAAGCTTCTCGTTGATATCTAGCAGCCGGAGCTCCCGCTCCTTCTCGGCGGTGATGTTCTGAACGGCTCCGTAGAGCACCTTGGGCGTGCCGTCCTCGTCCAGCCATATTTCGGCGAAACCGCGTAGCCAGAGGACCTGGCCGGAGGGGGTGATGAACCGGTGCTCATTGACGAACGGGGCCCGCGTTTGGAGGGTGGCTTGGAGAGCGGCGGTCCATGCGTCCAGGTCTTCGGGGTGGACCATAGCGGTGTAGCTCTCGAACGAGCCATCAAACTCGCCGGCTTCCATGCCCAATACCTGGTAGACGTCCTCGGACCACACGATGTCGTTGGTTGCGATGGTCCAAGCCCAAGAGCCCATGTTGGCGAGGTGAAGGGCTGTTCGTAGCTGCAGGTCCCGCTCTTGCAAGTTGAGCTCGTACTGCATGCGCTCGGTGATGTCGCGCTGGATGGCCACCCAGTGAGTAACGGCGCCGCGCTCGTCGCGAAGCGGCGTGATCGAGACCTGGGACCAGACCGGGCGCCCATCTTTAGCATAGCACAGCAGGTCTGCCTCCGCCGACGTGTCGAGGGCGACGGCGGCGCACAGCTGATCGAGGGTGGCCGCGTCTGTGTGGGGGCCATCCAGTATTGCGGCCGTGGCGCCGACGGCCTCCTCGGCAGTGAATCCGTAGAGTCGGGTGAAGGCCTCGTTGACGTAGACAATGGCTAGCTGTCCATCGGAAAGGGGAGGAGAAGCGGTGATGAGCACGGCGTCGTGGGCGTGCTGTACGGCGGACTCCAGCAGCCTAAGACGTTCTTCTCCCAGCTTGCGGGCGGAGATGTCGGCGTGGGTCCCGGCCATGCGGATGGCCGTGCCGTTCTCATCTACCTGGACAGTCCGGCCACGCGATTCGATCCAGACATAGTGCCCCGCCTTATGACGCATCCGGATCTCACAGTCCATGTGTTTCGAGCGATCTTGACCGTGAGCCTCGACCGCCGCTTCGAGCACCGCGTGATCGTCCGGGTGGAGGTGGTCGTAGAAAAAGCCCAGGCAGGGCTGGGTCTCCTCTGGATTGTACCCTAGCATGGCGAGCCAGCGCTCATCGTAGTGGCACACGCCTGTTTGCAGGTTGGCATCCCACGTGCCTAGGTCGCCGCCGGCCAAGGCGAGATCCAGGCGCTGTCGTTCCTCGGCGATGCGTTCCGTGGCCTCCACCTGGGCGGTGATGTCTCGGTTTGAGCCGGCCATGCGGACGAGGTGCCCATCGGCATCCCGGATGCCCTGAGCACGGGCCTGGATCCAGCGGTACATGCCGTCCTCCCCCCGGAACCGGTAGATCACGTCAAAACTAGCCACGTGCCCCGCTTTGTACGCTTCAAACTCAGCCTCGACGTGCCGTTGGTCATCGGGGTGAATCAGGGAAAAGAAGAGGGTGGCTGAATGCTCGAGCGACTCCTGGGGCCAGCCCATGACCTCATCGAATCGATCGGACATGAACATGACATCGCCTTGGAGCTCCCAGTCCCAGATGCCGTCATTGGCGCCCTGGGTGGCCAGTTCGAAGCGAGCCTCGCTGGCTCGGAGCGCTTGTTCGGCCGTCTTTTGCGCCGTGACATCCCTGGAGGTCGTCACGATGTTGACCAGCGTGCCTTGATCGTCAAGAACGGGCTGGAGGGTAGACTCAAGCCAGATGTAGGAGCCGTCAGCCGTCCTGAATTGCACCGCAAATCGGGCATGCTGGCCTGATTGCGCCTCCTGCAGGACATGGTCGACCTCGGCGCGGGAGTCTGGGTGGATGAGATGGAAGAGATCCTGCGTGCGGTACTCGTCCGGCGAGTAGCCCAGAATACGCTCACAGGACGGGGAGACATAGACGAGGTCGAAGGCACGATCACGCACCGTGATCAGGTCGGTGGTATGCTCGGCCAGGAGTCGGTAGGTCGACTCCTGGTCGAGGAGTCGGGCCTGCTGAGCTTCCTGCGTCTGCTCATAGCGCCTGATGGCCACGAGACCCCCGCCTAGGATGAAGAAGGCGGTGCTTAGAAATAGCCACAGGCTGGCGTACCGGGTCCACCGGCTCATGTCCAGCAACGCGATGGCAAACGCATCCACATGGCCACTGATCTCCTCATGATAGGAGGGCAGGGTCTGCAGTATGGCCGCTGAGCTAGCCGTGCCGTTCAGCACCTGGAGCACCTCGCGTGTGTGCGCCGTCACGAGCCGGTCGGCATCCCGCCAGTGAGATAGCATCGCCTGGATGGGCGGTAAATCCTGCCCCCAGCGGGTGAGCACGATCATGTAGACCGACTCATCGGGGGCAATGCCGGCGCGGGTCCAGGCTTGGCGGGTGGCCTCTAGGTCGAGCGTGGGTGCCAAGGTGCGCTCGCGGGCTTCTGTGAAACGCTGGAGGCGATCCACGCCCGACTTGAACCGCTCGGCGGCTTCGGCCTCTCCGGTGATCAGGTACCGCTCAACGGCCCTGAGCGCGTCGTGCTCGGCCTTGATCCACTCGCCTTGCCCATACAGATACCCGCTGACGGCGGTGTACGTAGCGTGGATGCCCGCGAAAAGGCCCGCCAGCGTGAGGATGGAAACGCTCAGGAGGAGCGGGAGGGTGGACCGACCCAGGCGATGACGAAGCACAGGGAGTGGAGGCAAAGACCAGCAAAACACGGAGAAACGTGCTCTGCTCCATCAAAACCTGTGCCGAGGCGGTACGGGGAGCGAGGGGCGGATGGATGCATACGAAAAACCCCGCTTGCCGTGAGGGCAAGCGGGGCAAGGAGCGGTCCAGACGAGACTCGAACTCGCGACCTCCGGCGTGACAGGCCGGCGCTCTAACCAACTGAGCTACTAGACCAGCAAGGTATGTTGTCGGGGCGCGTACAACGCGCGCCAGACAGGGTGCCAAATATACGGTGGTCGTTTGGGCGAGCGCAAGCGGCGCTGAGGAGTATTTGTATGTAATAGATGTGAAAGTCCATGGCGCCGCCCTGTGGAGGGCGCCTCCCCCTTAAGCTGGGCGCTGGGCGGCCGATTTCGAGGATGCATAAACATCTCAATCACAAACAAGCGGTGGTGGGTGCACTATGATCGGGTGGATCTCGCTTTTTCTCGTAGTGGTGCTGGCGGGTTTGTCGGGCTACCTCTATCTGCTCTACCGAGGCGTGGCGGATCGGCTCCAGGTGTTGGAGCGGACCACGCCAGCTGCGGATGCGCAGAGCGACGTCGAGACCTTACAAGCAGACCTGGCGGCCAACCGCGAGGCGTTGGAGGATATCAGCCGATACCTGTTGCGTGCAGATGACCATCTGCAGCAGTACCGGGACCGGTTGGAGCACCTGGAGCCGCGCGTGAGCCAGCATCGTGAGGCCTTGAAGCATCTGGGCGGTCTGTTGGAGGGCCGCTTGGCGCGTCTCGAAGCTCCGGCTGGGGCGCCAGAACCCCTGGCCGCCGCCGTACCCGCCAGACCCCTGGCCTGATACAGAGCCGAAGGCGGGGAACAATAGGAGGGGGGAGAACGAACGTTATGCCGTCTCTCCCTACCGCCGATGGGTGTTCCGCATGCGCCTTCTATCTCGCTGTGGCCTCCTGCTCGTGAGTGCCTGGATGCTGCTTCCTCAGCATGTCCATGCGCAGGAGCTGGACTGCCGCGTGTCCGTCAACTACCAGCAGGTGACCGGTACCGGGTTCGAGTTTCTCAATGAACTTGGCCTGGAGATCCAGTCCTACCTGAATGAGCGCTCGTGGACGCGTGACCGCTACCTGGACCAGGAGCGCATCGATTGCACCTTCCAGGTCTTCATCCAAGAGGCTATCTCGCTGACCAACTTCCGGGCGCGGCTGATCGTGGCCGCCCGGCGTCCGATCTACGGCACCACGCAGTTTACTACGGTGGTCCAATTCAGCGATGAGGATTGGGAGTTCACGTACGCACAGGGGACCCCCATCGTGTTTGATCCAGAGCGCTACGACCCGCTGGCCTCCGTGCTGGATTTCTATGCGTACATCCTGCTGGGCTACGACTACGACACGTTCAGTCAGTTCGGCGGCTCTCCCCACTTTGCCCAGGCACGTCAGGTGGCCAATCTGGCGCAGGCGCAGGGCGCCCAGGGCTGGGATGCCATCGGGAATGACCAGAGCCGCCTGAAGCTGGTCACGCAGCTTCAAGATCCCAGCCTCATCGCGCTGCGGCAAGCCTACGCCACCTACCACCTCGAGGGCCTGGACCGATTCGTGTCCGACACCGACGCGGCGCGCGCTACGGTGTTGGCCATGCTGCAAGACCTGCGTGAGCTCTACGACACCGTCTCGCGGCAGTACGTCATCGACCTCTTCTTCATCGCCAAGTACCAGGAGCTGCCGGGCATCTTTCAGGACTCAGACCTACGCAATGAAGCCTACGAAATCCTGACGGCCGTTGATGCGGCGCACCTGAGTGAGTACAATAGGCTGGTCGAGTGAGGCGTGTGCGTCCTGCGCACGGTTCTATCGTTTGCCTACCCCTCCGCGTTTTCCCCTCCTCCCATGAACCGCCGCCGCTTTCTGCAGACCACCTCTACGTCCATCGGGGCCCTGAGCTTAGGCCTGATGGGTTGCGCCGAGACCACCGAGGCGCCCGTCGAGACCCCGGCCACTCCATCGGCCGTCATCGCGCCCCTAGGCGTGTTGGGCGTGCAGCTCTACACCCTCCGCTCGCTGCTGGCCGACGATCTGGAGGGCACCCTCCGCCAGGTCGCCGAGATCGGGTACCGGCAGGTCGAGTTTGCCGGTTACTACGACCGGGACCCTCAAGACCTGCGTGCCTTCCTGGATGATCTGGGCCTTGCGGCTCCCTCGGCCCACGTGCCGCTCAACGTGTTCGAGGCCGGAGCCGGGGACGCCCTGGAGGCCGCGCAGGTGATGGGGCACCAGACGCTCGTCCTACCGTGGGTGGACCGCAACGCATACGCCTCCGTGGCCGACTATCAGCGCCTGGCCGAGCAGTGCAATCGCTTTGGCGAGGCCTGCCAGGCCGCCGGTGTCCGCTTTGCCTATCACAATCACGACTTCGAGTTCGACACCGTCGAGGGCCAGGTGCTCTATGATGTGCTCGTCCAAAACACGGAGCCTGGTCTTGTGGATCTCGAGCTCGATCTTTGCTGGATCGTAGCCGCTGGCTATGACCCCCTGGAGTACCTCAATCGGTATCCCGACCGCTTCACGATGTATCACGTGAAGGACCTCAACGCTGAGGGCGGTCCGGCCACCGTGGGGACGGGGAGCGTGGATTTCCCGGCAGTCTTTGAAGGCGACGAGGCTGTAGACATCCGCTATTACTACGTGGAGCACGACAACCCGGCGGACCCTATGGCGTCCATCCAGGCCAGCTACGCGTACCTCCGTGCGCTCGAGGCCTGATCCCGCTCATTCACCCACCCACTCCCTCCGTCCTGTGTTGTCCTCTCCTCTAGGCCGCAAGCTGCGTTATGGAATGGTGGGCGGTGGCCCCGGGGCCTTCATTGGGGCGGTTCACCGCCACGCCGCCGCCCTGGATGGCGAGATGGATCTCGTGGCCGGCGCCTTTTCTTCCAGCGCTGACAAGTCTCGCCAGCAGGGGGCCGCGCTCCATCTCGACCCCGCCCGTGTCTATGGGTCCTACGCAGAGATGGCGGCCGCCGAGGCCGCACGCGACGATGGCATCGACTTCGTGAGCATCGTCACGCCCAACCACACGCACTTTGACATTGCGCGTACGTTCATCACCCACGGCTTCCACGTAGTCTGTGACAAGCCGATGACCAACACCATCGAGCAGGCCGAGACGCTGTGCCGGCTCGTGGCTGAACACGATGTGGTCTTCGCGCTCACACACAACTACACCGGCTACCCGATGGTCAAGCTGGCCCGGCATCTCGTCCAGCAAGGGGCCCTGGGTACGCTGCGCAAGGTGGTGGTGGAGTACACCCAGGGGTGGCTGACTGAGCTCCTCGAAGCGGACGGACAGAAACAAGCCGCGTGGCGCACCGACCCCGCCAAGGCCGGGGTGTCCTCCGCCATCGGCGACATTGGGTCGCACGCTGAGAACCTGGCGCGGTACATCACCGGGCTGGAGCTTGAGGCCCTCTGCGCGGACCTGCACACGTTTGTGCCGGGGCGGCAGCTGGAGGACGACGCCAACATGCTGGTCCACTTCCAGGAGGACGTTCGCGGCCTGCTGTTCTGCTCCCAAATCTCTGCGGGTGAGGCCAACAACCTCCACATCCGCGTCTACGGGACCGAGGGGGGGCTTTCCTGGCGTCAGGAAGACCCTACCTACCTGCGGATCAAGCCGCACGAAGGCCCCGAGGTGGTCCACAAACACGGGAGCGGCTACCTGCCGGAGGCCGTCACGCACACGCAGCGGCTGCCCTTTGGCCATCCGGAGGCCTTCATCGAGGCGTTCGCCAACATCTACCGGAACGCCGGCCGCACCATCGCCGCCCGGTTGGCGGGGGTGGAGCCGCACCCGCTCGACCTGGATTTCCCGACAGTCCAGGATGGGGCCCGTGGTGTGCATTTCATCCACACCGCTGTGCAAAGCGGTCGGGACCAACGCTGGGTCGACGCTCGCTACACCCCGCCCGCCTAGACCCACGTCCACGGGCGCCGGTGGGCTCCTGCGCCCGCTTCAGCCTTTCATTCTGCCTCCTGTTCACCCATGCCACGTCCCGTTACCTTGTTTACCGGCCAGTGGGCCGATCTGCCCCTGGAAGTCCTCGCCGAAAAAGCTGCCGGGTGGGGCTACGACGGTCTCGAGCTGGCTTGTTGGGGCGATCACTTCGATGTCCAGCAAGCCTTGGCCGATGAGGCCTACAGCCGAGGCCGCCATGAGCTGCTGGCTCGGCATGGACTCAAGGTGTGGGCCATCAGCAATCACCTGGTTGGGCAGGCCGTGTGCGACCGGATCGACGAACGGCATCAGGCCATCGTGCCGCCGCACGTGTGGGGCGATGGGGACCCCGAGGGGGTTCGGCAGCGAGCAGCCCAAGAGATGATGGACACCGCCCGGGCCGCCGCACGCTTGGGGGTCTCGGTAGTCAATGGCTTCACCGGCTCGTCGGTCTGGCCCCTGCTCTACTCCTTCCCCCCGAACCGGCCGTCGATGATCGATGAGGGCTTCCAGGATTTCGCTGACCGCTGGCACCCGATCCTGGACGTCTTCGACGAGGTAGGTGTGCGCTTTGGCCTGGAGGTGCACCCCACCGAGATCGCCTTCGATATCAGCTCGGCCCAGCGCGCCCTCGATGCCCTCGACGGGCGCCCCACCTTTGGGTTCAACTACGATCCCAGCCACTTCGCCTATCAGGGCGTCGACTACCTCGCCTTCCTCGAGGCCTTCGGCGACCGGATCTACCACGTCCACATGAAAGATGTCTGGTGGAGCGACCGGCCGACCCGGGCCGGCGTGTTTGGCGGCCACCTCGACTTTGGGCATCCCGATCGGTACTGGGACTTCCGCTCGGTAGGGCGGGGCCGCGTGCGGTTTGAAGAGATCATCCGGCGTCTCAACCGGCTCGGCTATGACGGGCCGTTGTCCGTAGAGTGGGAGGACAGCGGGATGGATCGCGCGCATGGCGTAGCCGAGTCTTGCGCCTACGTGCGCCGGGTGGACTTCCGGCCGTCGGACGTGGCGTTCGATGCCGCCTTCTCCGACGATTAGCCGGCCCCACACCGGGTCCCCCGTCGGTGGAGGCGTAACAAAGCCGTAAAGGATGCCCTGCAGGGCGACTTCTTCACGGGGCGTATATCGTGGACATCGGGTGCTGTGTCGTATCGTAGCATGTAGCTCAGCGTTGTAGGATTCAAGCTGCGCTGCTCCTGTGTGCCTACGATGGATGTGATCCGGCCGCTATGACGTATTTGCAGTTCCATCTCGTCTTTCTGATCCCCGTCATTCTCGTCCTCAGTTGGTTTCAGCACCGTGGCCAGGGCGTCGGCTGGGTGCGGGGCCTCGGGCTCGCGGTCATTGCGCTGATCGCCTTCGTGTACACGACGCCGTGGGACAACTACCTCGTGGCCCGCGGCGTCTGGTGGTATGGTGCTGACCGGGTGCTGATGACCATCGGCTACGTGCCCATCGAGGAGTACGCGTTCTTCATCCTCCAGCCCATTCTCACGGGCCTCTGGCTGTTCTACCTGATCGGCCGCGACCCGATCGATGAGCCGCCCACCACCTCGTCGTTGGCGCGCTATGTCGGAGGGGCGTTGTATCTAGTCGTAGGGGCCGCCGGGGCCTACGCCCTCCAGTTTGACAGCACGCTGTACCTGGGCCTGATTCTCGCCTGGGCGGGGCCTGTGTTGGCGTTTCAGTGGTTCATTGGTGGGCACCGTCTCTGGGGGCATCGGCGTCTGTGGGCATTCGCCACGGTGCTTCCCACGCTCTACCTGTGGCTTGCGGACTACCTGGCTATTGGCAAAGGCATCTGGTACATCTCTGAGGTGTACACCACGGGCCTGATGGTGCTGGGCCTGCCCATGGAGGAGGCGCTCTTCTTCCTCGTTACCAACCTGTTGGTGGTACAGGGGCTCATGCTCTTCTTGTTGGTGGTCCGGGCCTGGCAACGCCATGGTGTGTGGGCGCTTCTCTCGGCGCCCGTCTTCACGGTGCCAGCTGAGCCGGAGCAGTCGCCCGCGCCGGCGTCGAAGGCTGAGCAGCCGGGGACGCTGGTCCACGCTGGTTGATGCGCCAGCCCTCCGGTCACGCGGCCCCGGCGTACCTCAACCGCCATCCTACGCTCCAGCGTCGCTGCCGCCATCACATCTTGTGGCCAAGCTGGGCGGCGTTGCTGCTGGTGGGGCTGGTCTTCCCGCTCACCTTCCTACTGCCCCCCGTATGGCAGTATGCCCCGTTCGTGGTGAGCCTGGTCTTGCTGGGCTTGCCCCACGGGGCGCTGGACCATCTGGTCCTGCTACGCCAGCGCCAGCAGCCCCTCTGGTCCTGGTCGCTCCTGCGGGTCCTCGCCGAGTACCTGGCCGTGAGCCTTGTCTACCTAGGCCTGTGGATCGTGGCCCCGGGGCTGGCCTTCGCCGCCTTCATCGGGCTCACCTGGTTTCATTGGGGTCAGGGCGAGGTCCACGCCCTCCTGGCCTTGGCAGGAGCCCGGCACCTGCCCAGCCGTGCCTTGCGGGCGCTGACCCTGCTTGTGCGGGGCGGACTCCCGATGCTTGTGCCGCTCCTGGCGGCCCCCTCGGTCTATCTGGACGTGGCCGACCTTGTCATCGCGGCTATTGGCACCGGCAGCACGGCCGCCTTGCGCGATGCGCTGACGGTCCCCCTGCGGGCGGCCCTGGCCGGCGGGTATGCCCTGCTCGCCGTCGGCACGTTGGCGATGGGGGCCCGACACGTCGCCTCAGACGCCGCCCGGCGCGCCTGGCGGATCGATGTCGGCGAGACGGTGCTGCTGGCGTGCTTCTTCGCGCTGGTCCACCCGGTGGTGGCGGTGGGCCTCTTCTTCTGCTGCTGGCATGCCCCGCGTCACATCATGCGTCTCATGCTGGATGACCCGCAGGGGGCCCGTGCTGTAGAGGCAGGGCAGTTGGGCCTCGCCTGGCGCCGCTTTGCGATCGATGCCCTGCCCATGACGGCCGGTGCCCTACTGCTACTCGGAGGCCTATGGCTCCTCGTCCCGACCCGCCCCACCACGGTGCCCGAGTTCGTCGGTCTCTACCTAGTGCTCATCGCCGTGCTGACGCTGCCGCACGCCTGGGTGGTGACACGCATGGACCGCCAAGACGGGATCTGGGCGTCTGCCGAGACGGCGGAACCGGCCGCCGGGGTGGTGTGAGAGGGCATCGGACTGATCCCAGCGCGGGCGTCACCAGGAGACCTGGAGGGCGAGGGTGGAGAGGCGGGGGTAGCTCAGGCGAGGACGCTGCGTGACTTGACCGTCGTCGTGGAGTTCGAGCCACCAGTCGAGGACGTTGGTGCGGTCCAGGACGTTGACGACCTGCAGGCGAAGCATGAGGTCGGCGGGCCCCACGGTGCGCCGGTAGCCGAGGCTGAGATCGAGTTGGTGATGGGCCGGGAGGTGATGATCGGCGGGGCGGAGCAGGTCGAAGTCGCCCGAGGGGGGGGGCGGCGAGGCGCCAGCTAAGTAATCGTAGTAGGCTTGACGGAAGCCCCACGGGCGGCCCCAGACGCTCTGCCAGCGTCCTTGCACGAGGACGGCGCCTAGCCCCTGCAGGTCGAGGCGAGCATCCAGGCGATGCGGCTCCTCCCACGGGACTGGGTGCGG
>JBCDJV010000119.1:0-11377 GCA_038747425.1 Bacteroidota bacterium | reverse complement strand
TGTCTGCTGGGCCTGTTTGCCCTCGTCACGCTCATGGCAGATAACCTCCACAGGCGCGGCGAGCTTCACGTGGCACGCAGTGCCTGGTATGCCAAGCCGCGTCTGACCTTCAGCGATGCGCTCGCTGGGGTGCGAGTAGCCATCTGGAAGTACCAGAGTTTATCGATGTCACCTGCCGGGACCGAGATATTGAAAATCCCTAAACCCTTCTTCGAGCGGCTCACAAGCACACTTGCCCACGCCGCATAAGGACAAAGTCGAGCTAAGAGCACCTAACAAAACCTCAGGATGGCCTTCCAGGTGATCAGAGCACAGCCCAACCGCAGCAACGCCTCATGGATATCGGCTCGCCGCTCATAGCGTACCCGCAGACGGCGCATCTGGCTCAGCCAGGCCAAGGTGCGTTCGACTACCCAGCGGTGCCGACCAAGGCGTTCGCTCGAGTCTTTGCCACGCCGAGCAATGCGTACCTTGATGCCCCGCTTCGACAGTGCCGAGCGACACTTCTTGTAGTCGTAGCCTTTGTCCGCATGGACCTTGCCAGGTCGCTTGCGCCGAGCCCCACGGGCCTGCTTGATCAGGGGAATGGCGTCGATGAGTTCCTCAAAGACGACCGAGTCATGCCGGTTGGCTCCGGTGATCATCAGCGCCAACGGGGTGCCGCGCCGATCTACTCCGCCGTCTCTAGACGGCGGCAGATAGCGCTTCGTGCCTGCACCACAGGTGCTCCCTTATCCGCGATCCGTTGGGTTCGGGCCGGTGTGATCCCCCTTTTTGCGGCTGGGATGTTTTGGGCATCCACAGCCGCTCGGCTCCAGTCGAGTTGGTCGGCTTCGCCCAGACGGTCGAGCAGGACTTCGTGGAGGCGCCTCCAGACCCCGGCCTCGTTCCAGGGCCTCGTTCCAGTCGCGCAGACGACGCCAGCAAGTCATGCCACTGCCGCATCCCAGTTCTTGGGGCAACATCTCCCAGGGGATGCCGCTCTTGAGCACGAACAGGATGCCGGTGAGGGCGGCTCGGTCCGGTATGCGGGGTCGGCCGCCGCGAGGCTTGGGTGGTTTAGGAGGCAGCAGGGGCTAGATGAGGTCCCAGAGTTCGTCGGGTACAAGAGGTTTTGCCATGTGGACTTCAACTTCTCTCACCCAACATAGGTTTTGTTAGAAGCTCTTAATAGCATACATATAAACGGGGATTGACCTTGACTCTGTTTGTTTCATTATCGAGATTTGCTGTTATACCATAGGAGTACATGTAAGTCTTTGGAAATACTTCTTCGGTATTAAAGAACTACCTCAAGGTATCAAACCTGTATACTCATCCTTTCGGGTGAGCCACGTTGCAAAATGTGACTGGCTAGCTAGCTTATAGTGATCACCAGGAAGGCCCAAATGACTCAACATAATGTTCCCATACCAAGAACCATTCGGAAAAATTGAGTTCGACGAAGAAGAAAAGTGGTTGATGGAGCATTGGAAAGATCATTTCTATGCAGAGGCTGAATTTATTAGAACCTCATTAGAGCCAGATAAATATATAGTTATCGGAAGCAAAGGAAGTGGGAAATCTTCTCTTGCTTTTTATTACAAATACCAGAGTGATATTGAGAGAGCTAAGTGCGCCCACATCAATAAAAAATCATTTTTTTATGACTCAATGCTACCTGTTGCCGATCAGATCAATGAAAGAGAGGAGCAAATCATTGATTGTACTCAGCAGCTGTGGGAGTCGGTCATCATTGAGTGCGCAGTCAGATATGCAGATACGTATACCGACCATCAAGAAACTACATCTGCTGGTATTGTAAGTAATACATTAGCTGATATCGTATCTCGAATACTTAGTTCAAAGAATATAACTAGGAGTAGGGATCTTATTGAAAAGATACGAATCTACAATACTAGTACAAGACTTACTGACCAACTAACTGACCACTATAACTTACTTTCACGAAGGCCTCTTATTATTGCTATCGATACGAATGAAGTCTACGACACAAGTGACAAAGCGGCTATGTGCGTGGTGGCTGCCCTGATCCAGGCCGCTAAACGAATCAATAGTAGGTACTCAAGCAAAGGTATACATGTAAAAGTATTTATCCCAAGAGAGATATATTTTCATCTAGCAGAGAGCGTCATAACAAATTTTGACAAGTACATCACGGGTCCTGTCCACATCTCATGGAGTGAAGATGAATTGCTCAGATTTATATGCTGGAGATATCATAATTTCATCCTAAGATCTGGACAAGTATCACTTCACAAGTACGTTGATTGGAATAGTACAGAATCTGTAAAACAGCTTTTTTGGAATAGATATTTTCCTGATACGCTGAACAACAATAATGGTGTGTCCGAGAATAGCTTAGGTTACATCATAAGACATACACAGATGCGTCCAAGGCAGCTAGTCAAGTATTGTAATAGGATTGCGAATATATCTCACCATGTTAGGTCTTCTCATCGCTTTTCATCCCTGTCAATTAAACAGGCACTCCTGGATATTGAGAACGAGCAAGTTCTTGGTGTTATCAATGCATACAGCAGAGCATACCCGAATTGCAGCTTTTACATGAGTGCGCTGACTGGCTCTGATGCCATACTCACAGGGGCTGAAATCTACAAACGCTTCAATGGACATATCTCTTTGCATGCAGGTGGCAGTAAGATTAGTTTTCAAAGCTTTTCGAAAATGCTGACATCCATGAGTATTATTGGACGCGTCACTGATCGGTATTTTCACAAAGCTTCGAACACAACTATTTACAGAGCAGAATTCGAGTTTGATACAAGGAAGCAATTGTCGTTCAGTGGTGACGACCATTGTGCTGTTCATCCTATGTTCTACCAACGTCTTAGAACCATTCCTCGAGAAAATACCATAATGTATCCTGTTGGAGTAACACCTCACCTCTAATCATATAGCGGTAGTCATCGTATCTGAGGTATACGGCGGAAGCGTTGGACGAGGCAATCGAGGCCGCGGTGGAACTCGTGATCAGGAGCGACGCTGGGGGCTGGTTCAGGCACTGCGGGTTCGTGCACCAGCATCAATGACTACCGCTATATCCAAGTAATTTTGAACCAAGGGTCACGTGATTGCCACGGTGTGTCCATACCAACCCTACTCCCTCACCGTTGTCAATCCCCGCGGCATCGCGTACCATGCAGGCGGTCTCGCTCTCCTCCATCCTCACCCACCGGCATGACGTTCGAGCCACCGTACCTGCTCTTTCTCGGCGATCAAGATGATCCGCACCACATGAAGCCAGGCCAAGGCCTGCACGACTGGGCCCCCGAGCGGTGCCTGGGGCAGTACCGCCTCGAGGCCGATACCGTGTCCCTCGGGCTCCCGGACCTGACGCCCACGGAGGCTGTGGCCCAGGGCGCGCGGACCATGGTGCTGGCCCTTGCCAACGTGGGCGGGTTCATCGACGAGGCCTGGCACGACGCGCTCGTAGAGGCCGTGGAGGCCGGGCTGGATCTGGTCAGCGGCATGCATGCGCGGCTTAGCGACGTTCCGCGCCTCGCCGAAGCGGCCAAGCGCCACGGACGGCGCCTCATCGATGTGCGCCACGCCGACGTCGCATTCGGCACGGGAACCGGCGAGCCCCGAAGTGGGCACCGGGTCCTCACCGTGGGCACGGACTGCGTGGTCGGCAAAAAGTACACGGCGCTCTCGCTGACGCGCGCCCTCCGCGAGGCCGGGGTCGACGCCGACTTTCGCGCCACCGGCCAGACGGGCATCATGATCGCCGGGCGCGGGGTGGCTGTGGACGCCGTCAAGTCGGACTTCCTCTCGGGTGCCGCGGAGTGGCTGGCCCCCGCCAACGAGCCCGACCACTGGGACCTCATCGAAGGGCAAGGGTCTCTCTTCCATCCAGCTTACGCGGCCGTCTCCCTCGGCCTGCTCCACGGCGCGCAGCCCGAGGCCATCGTTCTGTGCCATGCCCCCGGGCGCTCCCACATCCAGGGCTTCCCCCGCTACCCCATCCCGCCGATCGCCACGTGCATCGAGCGCATCCTGGAGGCCGGGCGCCTCACCAGCCCTCGCGTGCGCTGCGCCGGGATCAGCCTCAACACCGCTGCGCTCAGCGACGCCGAGTCGGACTACGCCCTCAAGCAGATGGAGGACGCCCATGGGCTCCCCTGTGTGGATCCCGTGCGGCAGGGCGCGGGCCGCCTCGCCGAGGCCCTCCTCCACCCCCACCTCGCCTCCTGAACACCTCGCCATGACGCTCACGCTCACGAACGAACAGTGGCCTGTGGCCGGCACCTTCCGCATCGCGCGAGGGGTCCAGACGCAGGTGGCCCTCCTCATCGCCGAGCTGCGCGACGGCCCGCACGTAGGCCGCGGCGAGGCCGCCGGGGTCAACTACCATGATGAGACCGTGGCGTCGATGCGCGCCCAAATCGAGGCGGTCCGCACGGAGGTGGAGGCCGGCCTCGACCGCATGGCCCTGCTGGACCTTCTCCCCGCCGGGGGGGCCCGCAACGCGCTCGACTGCGCGCTCTGGGACTTGGAGGCCAAGCGTACCGGCACCCCCGCCTGGCAGCTCGCGCAGCAAGGGCCGCCGGACCCGCTCACCACGGCCTACACCATCAGCCTGGACACGCCCGAGGCCATGGCCGCCAAGGCACGGGCCCATGCCACCTACCGTCTCCTCAAGGTCAAGCTGGGCACCGCCGAGGACGACGTGGAGCGCATCCGCCTCATCCGGGAGGCCGCTCCAGAGGCTGCGCTCATCGTGGATGCCAACGAGGGGTGGACCTTCGAGCAGGTCGAAGCCTACGCGCCCGCCCTGCACGAACTGGGCGTTCTCCTCATCGAGCAGCCCCTCCCTGACGGCCAGGACGAGGTCCTGAGCGCCTACCGCGGCCCGGTGCCACTCTGCGCTGACGAGTCGTGCCAGACCTCGGCCTCGCTGGACGCGCTGTCCCCCGGCTACGCCTACGTCAACATCAAGCTGGACAAGACCGGCGGGCTCACCGAGGCCTTCCACCTCCTGCGCGCCGCCCAAGCCCGCAACCTGGGCCTCATGGTGGGCTGCATGCTGGGCACCTCGCTGGGCATGGCCCCCGCCTTCCTCATCGGCCAGCACTGCCGGTTTGTAGACCTGGACGGCCCTCTCCTGCAGGCCAAAGACCGCACCCCTGGCATCCGGTACAACGGCAGCACCATGCACGCACCGCCTCCCGAGCTATGGGGATGACTCACCGAGACCGTCAGCCAGGCTGAACGGTAGGGGGTTGTGCTATCGCAGCCCTCAGCCAGGCTGAACGGTAGGGGACACGATATATCGTGTCCCCACTCCTGGTTATCCTGTCCTCCCACGTCGGCGCCTAGGTCTTCAGCGTTGGGATGAACGTCGGAGCCGCGCGGTGCTGGGTGGCTTGCTCGAAGGCATAGGCCAGGCGAAGCAACGTCGGCTCGCTGTAGGCGCCGGCGAAGAACGAGATCCCGACGGGGAGGCCCATCACGAACCCAGCGGGCACGGTGATGTTGGGGTAGCCCGCCCGTGCGGCCGGGGTGGAGCTGCCGCCGCCGAACGAGTCGCCGTTGACGAGGTCCGTCACCCAGGCGGGGCCCCCGGTGGGCCCCACGATGGCGTCGAGGTTGTGCTCGGCCAGCGTGGCGTCGATGCCTTCCTCGCGGGACAGGCGGAGGCAGGTGGCCAGGGCTTCCTGGTACGCCTCGTCGGTCAGGGGGCCTTTGTCTTGGGCCATCACAAACAGCTCTTGCCGGAAAAACGGCATCTCTACCTCGGCATGGGCCTCGTTGTAGGCGATCAGGTCAGCCAGGGTGCGGTGTGGGATGGACGGGTCCACGGTTTCGAGGTACGCGTTGAGGTCGTGCTTGAATTCGTAGAGGAGCACGTCGAGCCCGGCCCGGCCATAGTCGCCCATGGTGGTGATGTTGGCGGGGTCCACCAAGATGGCCCCCTGTGCCTCCATAGCCGCCAGCGCCTCCTCCAGGAGCGCGTCCACGCGATCGTCGAACCCGAAGAAGTTGCGCGCCACGCCGATGCGGGCTCCGCGAAGCCCGCCGGCATCCAGGAAGGAAGTGTAGTCGGTGTGGGCCTGGCCTTCGCTCTCTTGCGTGACGGCATCGCGCGGGTCGGTGCCGGTGAGGGCGCCCAGCAGCAGGGCAGCGTCGCGCACGGTGCGTGCCATGGGGCCGGCCGTATCCTGCGTGTGCGAGATGGGGATGATGCCAGAGCGACCCACGAGACCGACGGTCGGCTTGATGCCCACCACGCCGTTGGCCGACGACGGGCACACCACGGAGCCGTTGGTCTCGGTCCCGATGGCGGCGGCGCATAGGTTGGCCGCCACCGCCGCGCCAGACCCAGAGCTCGACCCACACGGGTTGCGATCCAGCACGTACGGGTTGCGGGTCAGCCCACCACGTCCACTCCAGCCGCTCGACGAATTCGTAGACCGGAAGTTGGCCCACTCGCTCAGGTTGGCTTTGGCCAGGATCACCGCCCCGGCGGCCCGTAGCCGCTCGGTGACCCAGGCATCCTGGGCCGCTCGGTGACCGGCCAAGGCGGTGGAGCCGGCCGTGGTGGCCATCTGGTCCGCCGTGTCGATGTTGTCCTTGAGCACCACGGGGATCCCGTGGAGGGGGCCGCGTGGGCCCTGCTCAGCCCGCTCCTGGTCCAAGGCCTCGGCCAAGGCCAACGCATCGGGGTTGACCTCAATGATTGCGTTGACGCCGCCAGCCCCTTCGTCGACCGCCTGGATGCGGGCTAGATACTGCTCGACGAGAGTACGGGCCGTAAGCCGCCCCGCCTCCATCTCGGCCTGCAACCCTGCGATGGTCGCTTCTTCTAACGCTGGATGAGGGCCCACGAGGCGTCCGGCCTGGGTGCCCGTGGAGGTTGCGGGGGCTCCGGAGGGGTCGCAGCCGGTGAAGACCGCCAGGCTGCCCAAGGCACCGGCCTGGAGAAACGAACGTCGGTTCATGAGGGGGATGGTCGGACGTGAACGAGGGGGACCCGGGAGGATACACCAGCGCCTGGCCAAGCGCAAAACGTCCTGGATGTGGGCCGGGAATAGGCCTCGCACAGGGGCGGTCTAACCCCGTACCTTACCCGCCTCGGCTTGGCTGAGTGCTCACCCTGAACGCCGCGTTCCTCCTTCGCCCACCAGCACGCCTCCGTGGCCACCACGACCGCAGCCCCTTCTGACGAACCCGAACTGGTTCGCCGTGCGAGCCACGGTGACAGCCAGGCCTTTCGAGTCCTCGTGGAACGCTACGAAGGGCTGGTGGCGGCTACCGTGGTCAGCATGCTAGGGCCGGGCACTGAGGCCGAGGACGTAGGCCAGGAGGCCTTCCTACGCCTGTACCGAGCCCTCCCTCGTTTTCGGGGAGACGCAAAGCTGTCGACGTACCTAACTCGCATCGCCATGAACCTGTCGATCAACGCGTTGAAGAAACGGCAGCGGCAACGGCAGCGCTTCGTCAGCCGCGACGCCCATCCTGAGGTCCAGTTCGAACCCTCTGCCCCTGACCCTGACGCCGCCGAGCAGGCGGTCCTGCGGCCGGTGATCCAACGAGCCCTGGGCCGACTCAGCCCCGACTTTCGCGCCGTGGTGGTTCTGCGCCTCGTCAAGGGCTACTCGACCCGCGAGACAGCTGAGCTGCTGGACATCCCGCTGGGCACGGTCCTCTCCCGGCTTTCGCGTGCTCAGCGACAGCTCCGCCAGCACCTGGCCCCCTACGTGGAGGCGTCCTGACCTCCTGGGCCCTTTTTCTGATCCGTACCTACCTACCATGGATGCCGACCAGCACGACCTTCTTCTCCGCGCCCTGGACGACGACCTGCCGGATGACGCCCGGCAAGCCGTCGACGCGTTGGTGGCCTCGGACCCCGAGGCGGCGGCCACGCTGCAGGCCTATCGCGCCCTGCGGGTGATGTTGGCCCAGCACCAACCCGAACCGTTTGCGGAGGGCTTCGCCGAACGTGTCGTGGCCGCCCTGCCTGACGCCGCCGCGTCCCCTGCCTCGGCCCGTGCCGACCGAGCGCCGCGCCCACGCGCTGGGTCGCACACCGGCTGGCGCCTCGTGGGCGCCGCCGCCACCCTCGTCGTGGTGGCCTTGGCGGCATGGGGCTGGATGACGCGTCCCCTCACCTATACCGCCGCCCCGGGTGTGGCCGAGGCGGTGACCCTGCCCGACGGCAGCCAGGTGGTGCTGGGCGGAGGTGCCACCCTCCAGGTGGAGCGCCGCGGCCAGGCGCTGCGGCAAGCCCGCCTCACCGGCGAGGCCACCTTCGACGTAGTCACTGACCCCACCCGTCCCTTCGTGGTGGAGACCTTCAACGCTGCCGTGGAGGTGCTCGGGACGCGCTTCCACGTGCGCGCCTGGCCAGACGACCCCTATGCCCAGACGGATGTAGCCCTCGAAGAAGGGCGCGTGGCCGTCCGCCCCCTGCAGCCCCTTACGGACTCACCGGAGGGCGCCCGCCTGGAGCTGGTACCGGGGGAGGCGGCCTCGGTGGTGGCCAACAGGGCCGTCCAAGCCGACAGCACCCAGGCCACGCGGTCCCTGCTGTGGCAGCCTGGCGGGCTGGCCTTCCACGCCCGGCCCCTGGAGGCCGTGACGGCGTCGGTCGAGCGCCACTTCGGCGTCACGATCACGCTGGCCGACGCCCAGCTGGGCGAGCGGCCGGTGACCTACCTCAACCTGTCTCCTTCGTCGGCCACCTCGGTCCTGACGGACCTTTGCACCACGCTTCAGCTCCAGTACCGCCGGACCGCCACTGGGTATGAGATCTACCGCTAACGGCTACGCCTCCTGGCCACGGTGGGCCGTCGCCGGGCTGTCTGTACTCCTTATGATGGGCTCGGCAGGCGCGCTGCATGGGCAAGACGTCCGTGCGCCGGAGGCCCGCTACACGTTTGCCCTGCGCGGGGTGCCGCTGGAGGCCGCCCTCAACCGGTTTGTCTCGGTCACCGGACAGGCCGTCTCGTATGACCCTCTGCTGGTGGAGGGGGTGCTCAGTTTCTGCCTCGCGGAGGAGGTCGTGGCCGAAGCGGTGCTGCGCTGTCTCCTGGCCGACACGGGGCTGGACTTTATCCGCCTCTCCTCTGGCACCTACGTGCTCACCCGAGGCCCCGAGACCCCACCCCAGCGTGGCTACCTGGCCGGCACCGTGCGCGACGCCACCACCTCCCTGCCTCTCCCTGACGCCCAGGTGGTGCTGGCTGGGCACGACGTCGGCACCATCACCAACCAGGATGGGCGCTTCGTCATCCCCGATCTGCTAGCGGGCCCCTACCGCGTGGAGGTCCACTACCTGGGCTACCGCGTGTGGACCGACTCGCTGGCCATCCGCCCAGAGGCGACCACGCAGACGCTGGTGCAGCTCGAGGCCCAGCCGCTGGTCATCAACCCCGTGGTCATCGACGGCCTCCAGCGCCGGGTAGGCGGCCCGGACCTGCGCAGCTCGGCTCCCACCACGGGCGCCCTGGCCACCGTGCAGACGGGGTTGGAGCTGGCCGATCGGCTGAACGCGTTGCCGGGTGTCCGCTTCAGTGACATCACGGCCGACGTACATGTCCAGGGCGGCGCCGCCGGGGATCATCAGCTCCGGCTGGACGGAGTGCCGGTCTTCTTACCCCAGCGGCCGCTGGGCCTGATCGGGCCGTTCAGCCCGCTGGCCGTCGGACGCCTGGAGGCCCACACCGCCGGCTTCGAGGCCGAGACGGGAAGCATGCTTTCCGGGGCCGTGGAGGCCCAGCACCAGCTGCCGGACCGCACGGGCCTGACAGCTCAGGTAGATGCCCTCGGGCTCTCCGCGCAAGGGCACCTGCACCGGCCGGGCCGTCGGCCGCTGACGCTGATGGGGGCCGTGCGCACAGGCTACCCCTCCCTACGACAGGACGCACTCCAGAAAACCGTCCGCTCGTGGAGCACCCCAGACACCTACCTGCTCCGCGCCTCCATCCCCGATACCACGGGCTTCATCCTGCAAGACTCACTGGCCGGACCCACCGCCCTCGCCCCCACCCTGACGTACACTGATCTGCATGGGGCCGCACGCTGGCAGCTGGGGCCGCTGCGTTCGCTGACGGCCTCAGCCTACGTAGGCCGCAGCCGCCTTCGGGGCGACGTGGACGAGCCCGACACGGAGGCGGCACGGGTTGGAAACAATGATAATGACTTCGCAGGCATCGCCCTGGCCGACGCCTACACCTGGCGTACCCAGTTGGGGCGCCTCCAGTATGAGAGCGTGCTCAGCCCGAAGACCTTGGTCCGGCTGAGCGTGTCCACCAGTCAGCACCGCCTCTCGCACCGGTATGCGCTCCTGGATAGCCTCTCCGTATTGGTCGATGCCGAGGCTCGGGCACTGAGCAATGCCGCCGCCCGCTCGGTGGCTGACGGCAACCGGATGCGTGCCACCACGCTGTCGGCCGTCCTGGACCATGTCCCAGCCGAGGCCATCCTGGGCGGGCGGCATCACCTGACGCTGGGCCTGGAGGCGACCCTGCACCAGAGTCGTTTCTCGCTCTTGTCCAGCCAGTACCAGATTGGGCAGTCAGGGGCTGCGATCGAGCTTCTCCCCGATCCCGACCCCCAAGACCTCATCGACGTACCCGCGTTTTCCGTGGACGAGGTACAGCGCCAGGTCATCCACCGGGAGGACGCCTGGCTGTTGGCGGCCGTCGGGCAGGATCGCCTGCGGCTGAGCCCCATGCTGGAGGCCACCGGTGGAGTGCGCCTCACCTACCTCCCAGTCCGCCAGACCGTCTATGCCGAGCCCCGCCTGGCGATCCGCCTGGACCGGACCAGCTGGTCCGCCCGGCTGGCGTCTGGGCTGTACCGGCAGTACGTCAATCAGTTCGACGTGAGCACGCGCACGGTGGCGGCGCTCCTGCCCCACCTGCGGATCTGGCTCCCAGTCGACGCATCGGTACGCCCACCGCTGGCCTATCACCTCAGCCAGCAGGTGGCGGTCGACCTCGGGCGCGGGTGGTCGGTGGATGCCGAGGCCTTTGCCCGCTGGCACCGGCACGATGTGGTGCTGAGCTACGGGGCCCTCCCCACGCCGGACTCAGCGAGCGGTGGGGTGCGCCAGGTCTTTGAACAGGCGGACTTCGTGGGGAACGCGACCGGGTATGCGCGCGGAGCCCATGCGGCCGTGCGGTGGACACAGCCCTGGGCTCGCCTGCACCTCCGCTACGCCTGGCACCAGACCGAGCGCACGAGCCAAGCGGTGCTGGACGGCCGGCCGCACCCAGTCCCGTGGGAGGAGCCGCATCGCCTGGATGCTCGCCTCGACCTGCAGGGGCTAGGCGCCGTCCTCGTGCAAGGACGCTGGCAGAGCGTCTGGGGCCGCCCGTGGGGCTTCCGTCAAGCCTACTACGATTAC
>JBCDJV010000118.1:0-11428 GCA_038747425.1 Bacteroidota bacterium | reverse complement strand
CACCGCCGCACAGGGCATCACCGCCGCACAGGGCATCACCGCCGCACAGGGCATCACCGCCGCACAGGGCATCACCGCCGCACAGGGCATCACCGCCGCACAGGGCATCACCGCCGCACAGGGCATCACCGCCGTAGGCCACGATATATCGTGGCCCTGCCGACGTTCGGGGCTGGCGTCGGCTGTTTGTGACCTGCGCCTCCGTTCGAACCAACTGCTCTACCCCTCATGACGCCGCTCACCGCTCTGTCTGAAATCGCCCAGACGATCAACACCCTCCAGGATCCCGACGTGGTGCTGGAACGCGTGCTGACGATTGCGCTGGAGGCGCTCGATGCCGAGCGCGGCTTCGTGCTGCTGACGGACCCCACCGCGCCATCGGGGTTCGAGGTCACGAGCCACCGGCACTTTGCGGGCGATGAGCTGGGCGAAGTGGTGCGGCTCTCGACCAGCGTGGTGGAGCGCGTGCTGCAGGACGGCGAGCCGGTCCTGCTGTACGAAGCCCTCAAGGACGAGGCCTACGGAGGCACCCAAAGCATCGTCCTCCAGCAGATCCAGTCGATCGCCTGCATCCCGCTCCGCATCAAGGAGCGCCAGGTGGGCGCCCTCTACCTGGACAGCCTGACGCGCCGCGGCCGCTTCACCCAGGAGCATCTCCCTTTCCTGCGCGCCCTCGCCGACCAAGCCGCGGTGGCCATCGAGAACGCCCGCCTCTACCAAGCGCTGCGGCACGAAAACCGGCGCCTGCGGAGTGAGGTGCACCGCCTGGGCGGATTTGACGGGGTCATCGGGCAAAGCCCGGCCATGCGTGCGGTGCTGGACACCGTGGCGCGCGTGCTGGACACAGACGCCACGGTCCTCATCGACGGCGAGAGCGGCACGGGCAAGGAAGTCATCGCTCGCGCCATCCACTACCACAGCCTGCGGCAAGACGGCCCCTTTGTGGCCGTCTTCTGCGGCTCGCTGCCGGACGAGCTGCTGGAGAGCGAGCTCTTCGGCCACAAACGCGGCGCCTTCACCGGCGCCGTGAGCGACAAGCAGGGGCTCTTCGAAGCAGCCGACGGCGGGACGCTGTTCCTCGACGAGGTGGGCGACCTCAGCCCGCGTATGCAGACCGCCCTGCTGCGCGTTCTGCAGGAGGGCGAAATCAAACGGGTGGGCGAGACGCAGACGCGGTGCGTGGACGTGCGCATCCTGTCCGCCACCAACAAGCCGCTGCCCGCCCAGATCGAGGCGGGCGCCTTCCGCGAAGACCTCTACTACCGCCTCAACACCATCGAGCTCACGATGCCGCCGCTCCGGCAGCGTCGCAGCGACGTGCCCCTCTTGGCCCATCACTTCCTCGACCAGTACGCCACCGGCCGCCGGAGCCACATCCAGGGCTTCCAGCCCGAGGCCATGGACCGCCTCAAGCGGCACGCCTGGCCCGGCAACGTACGCGAGCTGCAGAACACCGTCGAGCGCGCCGTGGTCTTGGCCCAGGGCACCCTCCTCACGCCCGCCGACCTACGCCTCCCGGAGCCGGATGCCGCCGACCCCTTCGAGCCCGGCCTCACCCTCAAAGAAGTCGAGCGCCGCGTGGTGGAACGCACCCTGGCCGACTGCGACGGCAACGTGTCCGAGACGGCCCGCACGCTGGGCGTCTCCCGCCGCTGGCTCCACTACCGGCTCAGCGACTACCGCGACGAGCCCATGCCCGAGGCCCCATGAGCCACCCCCCACGCCTGGGCGAGGTCCAGCTCTTTGCCCAGCTCGCCCAGGGCCCGGCCACTACCGTCTACAAGGGCTACCAGCCCTCGCTGGCCCGCACCGTGCTGGTGAAGGTGCTACGCCCCGCGCTCACGCTCGACGAAGAGCGGGTGGCGCGCTTCGAGGAGGAGGCCCGCCTGCTGGCCCGGGTGGTCCACCCCAACGTGGTGGCCCTCCACAGCGTAGGCCGGGCCAACGGGGCGGCCTACCTGATCGCCGAGTTTGTGGAGGGACTGTCCCTGGCGGACCTCATGACCCGCGGACCGGTGCCGCCGCCCCTGGCGGCCTACCTCCTGCGTGAGGTGACGGCGGGCCTGCACGCCGCCCATGCCCGCGGTGTGCTGCACCGCGACCTAACGCCGGCCAACGTGCTCGTCAGCCACGACGGCTACGTCAAGCTCGCCGACTTTGGCTTTGCGGCTCTGGACGAGGCACAGACGGAGGGCGGCCCCGTCCACGGCACCCCCGGCTACCTAGCTCCCGAGGTGATCCGTGGCGCCCCGCCTAGCGCTGCCTCCGACCTCTTCGCCTTGGGCGCCACGGCCTTCGCCCTCTTGGCTGGACGACCGGCCTTTCCGCACACCTCGCTGCCTGAGGCGCTGGACGCTGGCCTGCACCAGACGCCCCGCCTGCCCACGACCGTGCCGACCGACCTGGGCCACCTCGTCGGCACCCTGCTGGAGAAAGACCCAGACCGCCGCTTCCCCTCGGCTGCCGCTGCGGCCGAGGCCCTCGACCAGTGGCTGGAGGACGCTGGCTACCGCCTCGCCCCCACCCAGCTGGCCGCCTTCGTGGCCGACCCCCACGCCCAGCCCACGCCGGTAGCGCCCGCCCCTCCAGCGCCCGTACACGCCGCGTCGGCCCTGCCATCCCGGCGGCTATGGGGCTGGGTAGCGGCCGCCTTAGCTGGACTCGTCCTGATCGGCTGGGGCCTGGCGCAACGGACCCCACCGGCGTCCACGGAGCCCACCCTGAACACACCCGCAGCCGACGCTCGCCCGGCCGACAGCATGGCCTCCCCACCCGCGGCCACCCGCGATGCTCCCCGTGAGGAAGCACCGGGGGCCCTCCTCCCTGCGCCCGAGTCCACGGCTACGGCGAGTCGTGTAGCGAGCCGCGAGCCCGCCCCGCCTGAGCAGACTCCGCTCGCGGCCATCGATACCGCACAGGCCGAGGCGGTGGCGGCGGTGCCAGAGCCGGTCCGCCCCGGCACCGTGGCCATCGGCTGCGTGCCGTGGTGCCAGGTGGTGGTGGAGGGCGAGGTCCAGGGGCAGACCCCGCTACTGGAGCCGATGGCGCTGCATCCAGGGCGGTACCAGATCGAGCTGGTGAACCCGTCGTTCCCCACGGTGGCGTTTGAGCTGGACGTGGCGACAGGGGCCCAGATCACGCGCCGAGTGTCGTTGTGGGACGAGGTGGGGCGGCTGTGGCTGGACGTCAACCCGTGGGCCGAGGTCCTCGTCGACGACGCCATCGTGGGCACGACGCCGTTCCAGCGCCCCCTCATCCTGCACCCTGGGGCGCGCACGGTGGGCCTGCGCCACCCCAGCCACGCCCCGCAGGATACGGTGCTGATGGTGTCCCCCGGCGACTCTCTCCGCCTCCGCGTCACCCTCCGCTCGCTATGACTCCGGTATACTCCTTGCAAATCTCCCGAGGACCTGCTGTTCTGAGGCCTGGCGTGTGCACCTTGTGCACAGGCTCTGTCCCCATTTTGCTCACCTGGCTCGCTGTCCACCCGGTTTGACCCGTCTCCGCGCCCTGCTGCTGCTTGTCTGCCTCCTCGGCCTGGGTGCCGAGGCGGCCGCTCAGACGTGGACCGAGCGCGCGGCCCTGCCCACCCCGCGCACCGGCGCCGTGGCCCTGGCCACCGACGCCGGCATTTTCGTGGTGGGCGGCCTCGACGAGACCGGGCAGCCCTCGACCGCCGTCGAGCTGTACCGCCCGGCGCAGGACGTGTGGGTGACGGGCCTGCCGCCCCTCCCCGGGGGCCGCGTGGGCGCCACCGGAGCTGTGTGGAATGACCAGCTCTACGTCCTTGGAGGGCGGGACGCGCAAGGCCAGGTGCTGGCCACCGTAGCGGTGTTCTCGATCGCCACCGGGACCTGGAGCGAGGGGCCCGCGCTGAACACACCGCGTGAGGGCGCCGCCGCGGTGGTGATCAACGGGCAGCTCTACGTGGTCGGCGGCTCTGACGCCAGCGGGGGGCTCCTAGCCTCCACCGAGCGCCTGGACCAGCCTGGAGGCCCCTGGCGCCTCAACGCAGGCTGGGTGCTGGACCGCCCGCGTGCAGCCCTCGGCACCGCCGAGCTCGACGGCCAGGCCTATGCGGTGGGCGGCTTCACCACGCTGGGCCCCTGGGCGCCCGTCCAGCGGTTCAGCCCGCTCGATGGTACCGGGACGGCCTCAGCCCTGGACGACCCACGCGGCAGCCTGGCGGTGGTCTCGGCCAGCGGACGCCTCTTCGCGCTCGGCGGGCGCAACGCCAACAACGAGGTGGTGAACACCGCCGAGGTGTTCGACCCCGAGGGCGACGCCTGGAGCCCAGGGCCGCCTCTTCGGCAGGCCCGCGAGGCGCACGCAGCGGCCACCTTTGAGCGGAGGCTGTACGTGTTCGGCGGGACCAACCCGTTTGGCGGGGTCCTCGGCTCCACGGAGGCCCTCTTTCTCAACCGGGCGCCACGCTTCGTCACCACCCCACCTCCTACCACCCGGGTGGACTCCTTATACCAGTATCCCGTAGCCACGGCCGACCCGGACGAGGACGGCCTCACACTCACCGCGCCCATCCTGCCCCCCTGGCTCACGTTCACCGACAACGGCGACGGCACGGCCCAGCTCATGGGCACGCCGGACTCCCTGGACGTAGGGACCCACGAGGTCCGGCTGATCGTCTCCGATGGCCTCCTCACCGCCGAGCAGTCGTTCTTCGTCCAAGTCAACGGGGCCGTATCCACGGCAGCCGATGCCCCGCCTCACGCCAACCTCGCGGTCCTCAGTGCGCCCTTCCCCACCCCGTTCCGCACCGCCACGACCCTCGCGCTGACGCTCTCGCAGCCAGATCACGTGGTGGCCACCGTATACGACCTCCACGGACGGTTGGTGGCCACCCTCCACGAAGGTCACGCCAGCACCGGGCGCCTCTCGATCCAGTGGGACGGTACCGACAGGGCCGGGCGCCCCGTGGCGAGTGGCCTGTACATCTGCCGCCTCCAGGTAGGCGGCCAGCTCTTCACGCAGCCGCTGGTGCGTGTACGATGACGGTGCGGCGGCTCCTCCATATCGCCCTCGTGGTGCTCCTCGGCCTGTGTGCAGGGACCCGACTGAGCCAGGCCCAGGACACGGCGCCCCCCCCCGCCGAGCGGGTGGAGGCCGTCCGTGCGGCCTACGAGCGGTTTGACTACGACGCAGCCGAGGCCCAGGCCCGGGCCGCCTTGGCGGACTTCGCCGCCTTCACGCCGGCGCAGCTCGTGGAGCTGCACACGCTGCTCGGGGTGATCGCGTTCATCCAAGACCAGCTCCCCACAGCCCGTACCGAGTTCGAGGCCGCCCTGTCCATCGAGCCCGACCTGAGGCTGGACCCGCTGCTGTTCCCGCCCAAGATCGTCGACTTCGTGGACGAGGTCCGCGACGCCTACCAGGCCCGCCAGCCGGCTCCCACCGAGACGATGCTCCGCTACGTGCCGGTCTACGACCCACGGCCTGCCGCCGCCGTCCGCTCCCTGGTGGTGCCCGGCTGGGGCCAGCACTACAAGGGGCAGCCCACCAAGGGCTGGGTCCTGCTCGGCACCTGGGGTGCTCTGGCGGGTGGGACCGTCTGGACCCACCTGGAACGCCAATCTGCCCGCGACGCGTATCTCGCTGCGAGCTTCGCCGAGGTGGAAGACCGCTACGCCACCTACAACCGCTGGCACAAAGCCCGCAACAGCCTGGCGCTCGCCACAGCGCTGGTGTGGGGCTACAGCTACCTCGACGCCCTGCTCCAACCCATCGCCCCGGAGCAGCTCCGCCTCACCCCGCTGGCCAGCCCAACCGCCACCGGCTTTCAGGTGGAGTGGCGGTTCTGAAGTTCACGGAAATGGTGAATGCATCTCCCCTAGACCCGAGCGTTCACGCCAGGCAGGCACCCATTCACCACTCACCATTCAATCCGTCCCCCTGCTGCCCCATTCCCCATGCGCAAACCGTGCGCACCGGCGCGCAGGCCATGCGCGAGGCGAGAGCCGCGGGGATGGGCAGACGGCCTTGCAGGGGTGATTTTGGGGCACCACGGCGGTTTTTTTGAGGCTGGCATTGGGTTTGGAAGAGAGACCGGCACCTCGCCCTCTCACCGGCCACCCTGCTCCCCATGCCTGTCGCTACGACGCCTGCGGTCCGCGTCCTGACCCTGGTCCTGCTCTTCCTCACCGGCTCTCCGCTCCTCGTCCAGGCGCAGGGCGTGGGCGTGATCGACGCCTCGGCCGGGACCTACCTGCACCTCGACGTGAACGACGTGCGCGTGGAGGTCGAGAACCAGGTGGCCGTGGTGACCACCCGCCAGACCTTCCGCAACACCACGGCGGACAGCGTGTCCGTCAAGTACGCCTTCCCGCTGCCCAGCGAGGCCAGCGCTACCGCACTGCGGTGGCAAAACGGGGGCACCTGGTTCGACGCGCAGTTCGCGGCGGCCGCCCAGGACACCACGCTGCCCGGCTCCGGCGGCGGCCTCGACCCCAGCCTGACGGCGCACCTGGGCGAGCAGCCGCTGTTCTTCGACTTCGAGCAGACGCTGGCGCCGGACTCTGCGCTGACGGTCGAGCTGTTCTACGTCCAGCTCCTGCCCTATGCCTTCGGGGTGGTAGACTTCACCTACCCGAACCAGTACGGACGCATCCAGACCGAGGCCATCGACCGGCAGGCCTTCACGTTCCAGCTTACGTCGCCGCGACGCATCGAGGCGCTCAACCTGGTCAGCCATCTGCCCACGGCCACCTCAAACGATGGGGCTGTGGCTCTCGTGGCCTCCGAACTGATTGAGGCCCCGGCTGGTGTGGACTATCAGGTACAGTATGTGCTCAGCCAGGACGAGCTGGGGCTGTTCGGGTTCAGCACCGCCCTGCCAGACTCGGCGGTGGCGGACGGCGGACCGAACGGATTCTTCGCCTTCGTGGCCGAGCCCGACCCCAGCGAAGGCACAGACGTGCTCCAAAAGGTCTTCACCCTGGTCATCGACCGCTCCGGCAGCATGGATGGGACCAAGATCCGGCAGGCCCGGCAGGCCGCCGAGTTTGTGGTGAACAACCTGAACGAGGGCGACCGCTTCAACATCGTCGACTTCAGCACCGACGTGCGCAGCTTCCGGCCGGACCACGTGGCCTTTGACGGCACCACCCGAGCCGACGCCCTCACCTACATCAGCCGACTCCGTGCGGAGGGTGCCACCAACATCTCCGGGGCGCTCGGCGAAGCCATCGCCCAGTTCGACGTGGCCGACACCGGCACGGCCAACCTCGTCATCTTCTTCACCGACGGCGAGGCCACCGCCGGCCTCACCGGCACCGACGAGATCGTAGACTTCGTGGGGCAACGGGTGGCAGCATCCGAGACGGCCTTGTCCCTCTTCACCTTCGGCATCGGCAGCAACGTACAGCGTCCGCTCCTGACCCAGCTGGCCGCTGAGCACAACGGCCTCGTGGCCTTTCTCGATAACAACGAGGTGGAAGCCCGCATCTCCGAGTTCTACCTGACGATCCGCAACCCCGTGCTCCTGGGCACCGAGCTCACGTTTGACCCGCCCGTGGCGGTGGACGTGCTCCCCGGCGCCCTGCCCAACCTGTACCGGGGGCAGCAGCTCGTCGTGGCGGGACGCTACGCCGAGGCGCAGCCCGTCCAGATCCGCCTGAGCGGCGAGGCCTTCGGGCAGCCCGTCGACTACACCTACACGCTGGCCCTGGCCGATGCGCCCGCGGACCGGTTCCAGTTTCTGCCCAAGGTCTGGGCCAAGCTCCAGATCGAGGCGCTCCTTGTCCGCTACTACGCCCTCGACGAAGACACCGCCGAGGCCCAGGCACTGCGCCGGCAGATCACCGACCTCAGCCTTGCCTTCGGCGTCATCAGCCCCTTCACCAGCTTCCAGGGCGGCGAAGAGTCGCCAGACGATGGCGGGAGCCAGGCCACCGCCACTGAGGACATCGCCCTGCCCACCTCGCCGCTGAGCCAGGTGGAGGCCTATCCCAACCCGTTCCGGGGCCAGACCACGATCCGGTTCTCCGTCGAGGACCCCGCCATCCGCTACGTGACTGTACGGATCTACAACGTGTTGGGGCAGCTCGTGCGGGTGCTCGCCGTGCCGGTCCACGGCCTCGGCGTCCACGAGGTGACGTGGGACGGCCAGACCGACGCGGGCGGCCCGGCCCCGTCGGGCCTCTACGTCTACGTCGTCGATGCTGGCGATGCGCTGCTGTCCGGCCGCGTCACCCGCATCCGCTGAGCACTCGACCGTGAAACTGGGGCGGACTGCACGCTGCCCCACGGCTGGCGCCGGGGCCTCTGGGTGAATGCCCCGGCGCCGCCACCTTGCTTCGGCCACCTCGCCCATCGCCCACTGCCCCCTTGGAGACTTCGATGAAACACCGTGTCCTGCTCCTCCTCCTGCTCGCACTCACCGCTACCGACAGCCACGCCCAATGGGCCAACCTACGTGTGCTCAACCCCCAGAACTGGACCTGGGGCCGCGCCACCGTGGAAGAGGCCTTGCTGTCTGTGCAGCCTCATGGGGCGTACTTGGAATACGGGCTGTACCTGACGATCTCGGCGCGCGGCACCACGTTCTTCGACGCCGACGACCTGCTGGAGATCGAGTATCTCTTCCAATTGCCGCCGGGCGCCACGTTCATCGACTCCTGGCTTTGGGTCGGCGAGGAGATCGTGCGGGCTGAGTTGCGCGATGTGTGGTCGGCCCGGCAGGAGTACGAAGACATCGTGGACCGCCAGCGTGATCCGTCGATCCTCTACAAACACGAGGATCACTACGAGCTCCGCATCTACCCCATGCGGCGCGACGAGACGCGGCGCGTGAAGCTGACCTACCTGCTCCCCGCCTCGTGGCGCGGTTCCCAGCTCGAAGCCCAGCTGCCCACCAACCTCACCAGCGTCTCGGACCATCCCGTGTCCCTGCAGGTGCTGGCCTACCCTGAAGCCCCCAACCCGCGCATCATACAGAGCCATGGGGCGCTCGTGGACGTGGCCTTTCGCCCGCACGACGAGGTGGTGGAGGGCGGCCAGCTCGCCACCTTGCCCGAGCGCCTGCCCCGGGGCGCCCTGTCGTTCGCGTTTGATGCGCCCGCCAGCGGGGTTCTGGTCCAGACCTCGGCCGAGACGGACAGCACCGGCGCCGGCTGGTACCAGTTGGCGTTCCTGCCCTCGGCCCTCGTTCAGCCCGAGCGGACCGATGGGCTGATCGTGGTGCTGGACTACGAGGCCCGCGCCACGTCGCTCTCCGCCGCCGAGCTCCGCGCCGAGACCCGCGCAGCGCTGGACCGCCACCTGGCCCCCGGGGACCGCTTCGTGCTCCTGGCCGAGGATGGCGCGCCCACTGCCTGGCGCACCGCCTCGCCCGAGGAACTCGACGCCGCCTTTGCCACCCTGGGGCCGCTCTCGGGCTTTAGTAACCTGACGACCCGCCTGGCCGAAGCGCTGGCGTTTGCGCAACGCGCCCGCACCGACGGCCTGGGCGAGGCCCGGCGGGTGCTCCTCGTCTCCAGTGCCGACCAGCATGGCGCCGAGGCCAGCGTGGAGCAGATCCTGCGCGACGTGGAACAGCAGCGCCCTGCTAATCTCGCGTTCGATGCGCTCTCCTTCGCCAACGAAACCACGAAGCGGTACCGCATCGACGGGCACGTGGCCCCGGCCAACTACCACCTCTACCACGCGCTGGCCCGGCGTACGGGCGGGCGGGTGTCCTTCATGACCATCCAGAGCCTCCCCGCCGCCTTCGACGCGCTCTTCCGCGCCACGTCGCGCGCGCTCCAGGAGTTCGACCTCCACACAACCTTGGACGGCTCGGGCTTCTGCTTCGACCGATTCACGTTGCAACGCCCTTGGGACGACCTCAACCAAGGCGTCATCCAGGTGGGGCGCTGCACCGGCGCCGGCCCATTCGTGGCCGAGTTCGCCGGTCTGCTGGGCACGATGGCGTTTGGGGAGACGATCCGCGCGGAGGCCCCGGCGCGGGCTGACTCCACGCTGGCCAGCCTGTGGGCCGGCCAGCAGATCAACGCGCTGGAGGCCACCCACAACCGCTGGGACGAGGAGGAGGTGCAGGCCATCCTCGACCTGAGCCTCGGCTACCGGGTGCTCTCCCAGTACTCCGCCTTCCTGGCCCTCGAGCCCAACATGGGCGGCGAGGTGTGTGCCAGCTGCCAAGACGAGACCGGCGGCGTCAATACCGGCACCGACGATCTCCCCGAGCAGGCCGCGATCACCCTGGACGCCTTCCCGAACCCGTTCCACGACCGCGTGACGGTCCGCGTGACCCTGCCTCAGGCCACCCCGGCCGCCGCCGTGCGCGCCGCGGTCCACGACCTCCTGGGCCGCGAGGTGGCCACGCTGACGGCCACCAGCAGCGGCTCCACCTTCACCCTCGTCTGGGACGGCACCGACAGCGCGGGCCGCCCCCTCCCCAGCGGCGTCTACCTGCTGGTGATCGAGACCCCCGAGGGGCGCGAGACGGTGCGGCTGGTACTCGTGCGATGAGACCGCGTCTTCCCAGCAACCAGCCCGCACCGCATCGACGTTCAGCCCTGAAAGGCATGATCAGTCTCAGCCTGTTGGCCGTGATGGCGACTGGCTGTGCGACCATGGTCCCCGCCACAGACGACGCGCCGTTGTCCCTGAGAGAGGTGAACGAGCGGCTCGATGGGCAGCTCGCCCGGCTCCAGATGGTGGGTGCCCGCAATTCGGTGCGAGGGCGCGAAGTGCACGTGCGGCCCGACTCCACGGTGTGGAACGACTGGATCTCCGGCGAGCGGTACAGCGTGCCCACCGCCCACGTGACCCAGATCTGGATCCGGCCGAAGTCCGGACGGGGTGTTTTCCGCGTGCTCGTAGGCACCTTGGGCGGCTGTACCGCCGGGGCTACGGTGGCTATAGCGCCCCACGCGCGCGGGGCCCTGCGATGCCGAGGCTACAGCTGCCTCGGCGCGGCGATCTTAATGGTGCGCGGCTGCATGATCGGGACCGGCCTGGGCTTCGCGGGCGGCCTCGGCGCGGCGGTTCTCGATCCGGCTGAGCGGGTGGTGGTGTACGCCGCGCCCCATGCCCACTAGTGGGTCGTTTGAGACCCTTCTTTGATAAAAAGGGGCAAGGGTGCACCTGGGCAGCACCGGCTGAGTCAGCGCGAACATACGCGGTGGACACCGTGCCGCGCCAATGCCTCGCTGCACGAAGGGAACCGTTCCGCTGGCCCCTCTCCCGAAACTAGTCAGCTACATCCTGGCGACGGTGGAAGGCCGCCACGATTTGCGCAACGCCACATCAATAGGTCGCCCTCTCAGAGGCTGACGATGCATGGATGAAGACGGCGAAAACGAGCACTGGAGGTGCCAGGCTAGGCGCCTGAGGAGCGCGGGGCCGCGCCCCGGGCGACGAAGGCAACGCCGCCTGGCGCCTCCAGAGCCGTTTGCAGCCCTTCACCGGCCAT
>JBCDJV010000117.1:0-11439 GCA_038747425.1 Bacteroidota bacterium | reverse complement strand
GGGGGTGAGGGGGTGAGGGGGTGAGGGGGTGAGGGGGTGAGGCGCGGTGAGCGTTTGAAGCTACGGACGCTCCTGCTCTCAAACTCCCATACGCTCAAACACCCATACTCACCTCGCGCTGGGCACCGTCGCTTCGGGCCACAGTTTGCCTTCGCGGAGAGAGAGGATGCGGTCCGCGTGGGCGAGGAGGTCGCGGTCGTGGGTGACGATGAGGAGGGTGCGGCCGGCTTGGCGTACGAGGTCTTCGAGGAGGGCCATGACTTGTTGGCCGGTATGTACGTCCAGGTTGCCGGTGGGCTCGTCGGCCAGGATCAGGTCGGGCTCGTGGGACAGGGCGCGGGCGATGGCCACGCGCTGCTGCTCGCCGCCGGAGAGGCGGTCCGGGAAGCTGTCAGCACGGTCGCGTAGGCCTACCGCCTCCAGGAGGTCGAGGATGGCGGCCTCGCGCTCGGGGGTGCGGGTGCCCTTGAGGTCGAGTGGCAGGAGCAGGTTTTCCTCGACGGTGAGGGTCGGGATGAGATTGAACGCCTGAAAGATGAAGCCGATGTGATCGCGTCGGAAGCGGGTGCGCTCTTCTTCGGTGAGCTGCGTGAGGTCCGTGTCGCCGATGCGGACGCGGCCTTCGCTGGGCAGGTCGATCCCGCTGAGTAGATTGAGGAGGGTGCTTTTACCGGCTCCGCTGCGGCCTAGCAAGATCACCAGCTCGCCCGGTTCAAAGGCCGCCTCAAGCTGGTTGAGCACGGTACGGGTCTGGTCGCCTTCCTGGTACCGTTTCGTCAGACCTTCGACAACGATGCGAGCGGCGGGGGAACGGGAGGTGACCATCAGTCAGGGGGTAGCCCACAGTGAAACAGCAAGGGGGCGCCCTCGGAGCTGAGGGGGCCTAGGCCTCTGGGACCCTCCGTGGGGGGGAAGGTTCAACGCGTCAACGCTTCGTTTCAAGCCCCGCTTGGGGCGCTCTAGGCGAGGCGGCGGGCTGTGGGGGCGTGGTCTCGGGAGCGGGAGGAGGTCTGTGCGAGCGGGAGGAGGCAGCGCACCTGCGTGCCGGTACCGGCTTCGCTTGTGATCTCGATGGCGCCTCCGTGCAACGTGGCCAGGCTACGCACGATCTGGAGGCCCAGGCCGGTGCCCTGCTGCTCCTGCATGGCCCGCCCAAACTGCATGTAGGCGCCGATGTCTTCAATCCGCTCGGTCTCCATCCCGATGCCCTGGTCGGTCACCTGCAGGGCGAAGAAGTCGGCGTCGGTCGCCGCGTGGACATGGACCGGAGTGCCCGGCTCGGAGAACTTGAAGGCGTTGTCGATCAGTTCCTCGACGATCTTGCCGAGGTACTCCTCAGAGATGGCCACCACGCCATCGTCCACGTCGAAGGACAGGTCGTCGAACCGATGGCACCCATGGCCCAGGTTTTCGGCCCGTCGGCGGATGACCAGTTCCAAGCCGCGCGATTGGTTTTTGCGGAGCAGGGCTATCTGCTGCTCGTCTCGGGCCAGGACTTCGAGCTGTGCATAGATCAAGAAGTTCTCGATGAGGCGCTGCAGGCGTCGGCTGGAGGAACGGATCATCCCGGCAAACTCCCGGATCTCGTCGGACGACATGTCCGGCCCGTCTTGTTCGAGGATCTCCGCGCTGGTGATGATGCCGTTGAGGGGGGTGCGCAGTTCGTGAGGGAGCGCCATTGTGATGCTGGCACGGAGGTCCTGCAGCTTTTGTTCGATCTGTTTCTGCATGGCGCGGCGCTTCTGCAGGCGCATGCGAACCGCGCGTAGCAGGTCCTCCACGAGGAACGGCTTGGACAGGTAGTCATCGGCGCCCAGATTCATGCCCTCTCGCATGCGCTCCTGGTCGGCCATGCCGGTCATCAAAATCACCGGGATGGCGGCGGTGGCGGTGTCGCCACGGAGTGCTTTCAGCACGCCATAGCCATCGAGGCCGTTCATCCGTAGGTCACAGATGATGAGGCTGGGCGTTTCCGTCCGGGCCCTCTCCACGCCTTCCTGCCCACCGTCGGCTTCGATGGTGGGATAGCCGGCCTCTTCCAAGGCGAGCAGAATCATCTCGCGGAAGAGCTTGTCGTCGTCGATAACGAGGATCTGTTCCACAGCAGCGTTCGGCAGGTCAGTCGGGGCAACAGGTGTGCGGCTGGGCCCTCGGGGGCCGATCCCACAGGTCAGGTGCAGGGACGCACATCCGGCACGAACGAACCTCGTAGATCAGCCTCGAGAGAGCTGCCAAGGCACCGCGCGGCACGAGGAGGGAGCGACAAGGTCTCGTGTCGTTCGGAGAGGTATCGACCAGAACGCGGAGAAGTTAAGCAATCAGGGGCACTTCAGCGCGCTCGTGGGGTGAAAGTCATCCAACGGCCTCTGGGCTGTCGGCCAGGAGGTAGAGCACCGCCATGCGCACCGCCACACCGTTGGTGACCTGGTCCAGGATCACCGAGCGCTCGTGGTCCACGACGTCGCCCGCGAGCTCGACGCCTCGGTTGACGGGGCCTGGGTGCATGATGAGGAGGTCTGGGTGCTGATCCAGGTGGTGCCGCTTGATGCCGAACTGCTCGTGGTACTCGCGCAGGCTAGGGAAGAGGCTGGTGCCTTGCCGCTCAAGTTGGATGCGCAGCGCCATGGCTACGTCGCACCCCTCCAAGGCCTCGTCCAGGCGGTGTGTGACGCGGACACCCAGCTCTTCGACGCCGCGTGGGATGAGGGTCCGTGGGCCACACAGGGTGACCTCAGCGCCCATGGCTTGCAGGCCGAAGATGTTGGACCGGGCCACGCGGCTGTGGGTGATGTCGCCCAGGATGGAGACGCGTGTTCCTCGGAGCTGGTCCACGTGGTCAGACATGGTGAGCATGTCCAACAGGGCCTGCGTGGGGTGCTCGTGGGCGCCGTCGCCGGCGTTGACGATGACCGCGTCCACGCAGCGGGTCAGAAACTGCGGCACCCCCGGCGATTTATGACGCACCACCACCATGTCGATCTTCATCGCCTCGATGTTGCGCGCCGTGTCCTTGAGCGTTTCGCCTTTGGAGACGGAAGACGTGGAGACCGAGAAGTTGACCGTGTCCGCCGAGAGGCGTTTTTCGGCCAGCTCAAACGAGGTCCGGGTCCGGGTGGAGGGCTCGAAGAAGAGGTTGACCACCGTCACGCCCCGCAGGGTAGGCACGCGCTTGATCCGGCGCTGGAGCACCTCCCGAAACTGGCGGGCGGTGCTGAGGATCAGCTCGATCTCGTCGGCCTCGTAGGTAGACAAGCCCAGCAGGTGGCGGTGGCGTAGGGTATCGGCAACAGCGGGCATACGGGGAGGCAGGGAGCGGATCAGGCTTCGTCTTGCGGGGTGCGGCCGACGGGTTGCGGCGGGGCGCTGGTGTTGACGAGCCACACCCCCTCGCGGTCATCGAGTTCATGGACCCGGACGCGGACTTCCTCGCCCGGGACCGTGGGCACGGTGCGGCCCACGATGTCGGCACAGATGGGCAGCTCACGGTGGCCACGGTCCACAATGACGAGGAACGTCACCGACGCCGGCCGGCCGATGTCCATGAGGGCGTCCAGGGCAGACCGGGCCGTGCGCCCGGTGTAGAGCACGTCATCGACCAGGACCAGGTGGCGCCCGTCGATGTCGAAGGGGATGTAGGTGGCCCGCACGATGGGCTGACGAGGCCGCAGGTGAACGTCGTCTCGGTACATCGTGGCATCCAGGACCCCGACCGGCACCTCAGCGCCTTCGTCTTGCTGGATGAAAGCCTGGAGCCGACGCGCCAGCGGCACGCCCCGGCGCTGCATCCCGATCAGGCCGAACTGCTCCGCCGTGGCGGCGTCGTCATCGATGCGTTCGAGGATCTGGTGCGCCATCCGATGCAGGGTCCGCTCCAGGTCCCCAGCGTCCATCAGCTGGGCCTTGATTACGTCATGAGGTTCCATGGCGGGAAGCTACGAAATCGCCAGCAAACAAAAGCCGCGCGAACCGAATCCCTCGTGATCGGTCCACTGGTGAGTATGGTCCGTGGTTGGGCCCAGGTTCAGTGGTAGATAGTCCGATGGTCAAACGGGACCTCTTCATGGACCATGGACCGTTGAACACCACCTATGGGCCATGGAACGCATGCCCACGCCGTGCCTCGCCTGCTGTTCGTACCACCGCCTCGTCGCCATGTCAGACGCCGTCCTTCGCTACCTGGACCCCGCCACCATCTCCCGGCTCAAGAATATGGAGATGCGGGCTCGGCTCATCGTGGAGGGGTTCATCACGGGCCTCCACAAGAGCCCCTATCATGGCTTCTCGGTCGAGTTTGCCGAGCATCGCCCCTACAACCCGGGCGATGAGCTGCGGCACGTGGACTGGAAGGTGTTCGCCAAGACGGACCGCTACTACGTCAAGCAGTACGAGGAGGAGACCAACCTCCGGCACTACGTGGTGCTGGACACGTCGCCGTCGATGCACTATCAGCGGGAGGGGGGCGTCAGCAAGCTGGCGTACGGGTCGTACTTGGCGGCGGCCCTGCATTTTTTGATGATCAAGCAGCGGGACGCCACCGGCCTCATCGCGTTCGACGAGACCATCCACACCATCATGCCGCCTAAGAGCACCCAGGGGTACCTGCGGCAGTTGTTGGTCAAGTTGGAGCACCTGGCGCGCACGCAGGCCGAGGGCGCGCGCACCAGCGCCGCGGCGGTGCTGGATGAGGTGGCCGAGCGCATCGAGCGACGCTCGCTGGTGGTGGTCATCACGGACCTCTTCGAGAACATCGGGGCGCATGAGGAGCTGCTGGCGGCCCTCCGCCACATGCGCCACCGAGGCCACGAGGTGCTGGTTTTCCACGTGTTGGAGAGTGCCACCGAGCGCCGCTTCCAGTTTCCGGACGTGCCCATGCTGTTTCGGGACATGGAGACGGGCGAGACGATGTCCATCCAGCCGGCCCAGATGCGCGCCAACTACGAGGCGGCCGTCACCGCCTTCAGCGAGCGGTTTCGCCGCCGGTGCCTGGAGCAGCACATCGACTTCGTGGAGCTGGACACGGCCGCGTCCTACGAGACGGCCCTCTTGGCGTATCTCAACAAGCGCGGTACGCTGGGCTGATGCTCACCGCCCAGGACCTGACCATCGGCTACCGACCGGTCAAGGCGCCTCCGCTGGTGGTGGCCCAGGATCTGGCCATGACGTTGCAGGCGGGCGAGTTGGTCTGCCTGATCGGGCCCAACGGGGCGGGCAAGTCCACCCTGATGCGAACCCTGGTGGGCATGCAGCCCCCCCTGGCGGGCACGGTGCACCTCGACGGCGACGATGTTCATGCGCTCACACCGCGGGCCCGGGCGCTCCGCCTGGGTGTGGTCCTCACGGACCGGTTGCCGGTAGGCCTCCTCTCGGCGTACACCCTGGTGGGGCTAGGGCGCTTCCCGCACACCGGCTGGACCGGCACGCTGACGGAGGCGGATCATGCGGTCGTGGAGGCGTCTCTCCAGGCGGTAGGAGCCACGCCGCTGGCTCACCGACACGTGGCGGACCTGAGCGACGGTGAGCGGCAGAAGGTGCTGCTGGCTCGGGCGCTGGCCCAGGAGCCACGCCTGCTGGTGCTGGACGAGATCACGGCCTTCCTGGATCTGCCGCGCCGCGTCGAGATCATGCAGCTGCTTCGTCACCTCGCCCGCACCACAGGCCGCGCCGTGCTCCTCTCCACGCATGACCTGGACCTGGCGCTACGCAGCGCGGACCGCATCTGGCTCCTGGCCCAGGATGGGTCCCTGAAGGTGGGGGCCCCGGAAGACCTGGTGCTAAGCGGGGCCTTCGAGGCCGCCTTTGCCAGCGAGGGCGTCGACTTTGATCGCGAACGGGGCACCTTCCAGATCCACCAAGACGAGCACCTGCCTGTACATGTGCAGGGCGAGGGCGCGGCCCGCTACTGGACGCAGCATGCGCTAGAGCGCGAGGGGTGCCGCGTGGCCACGCCCGAGGCGCCCGCCACGCTCCACGTGACGGTGACGGGTTCGCCCGAGGCGCTGCGCTGGACGCTGCGCCTCCCAGAGGGCCCGACGCAGTCCGTGGGCTCGCTGCTGGCGCTGGCACAGGCTGTACGGGTCTGGCGGGATCAGGGCGTGGTGCAGGACGTGTGAGGCGAAGCAAGGGTTGAAAACGGGGCGCTCGGTACCAGGGAAGAATAGGACAGGAGAAAGGGGACCTGAGCCGGTCTCACCACCTACCCTCCATCCCTAAGCATGCCCTAGGGTCACGATACATCGTGGCTCACGATACATCGTGGTCCGGGAGGATGAGCGCCTGCACGGCGAAGGAGACGCCTAGGGCGTGCACCGGCCATCGGGCAGGGCTGAGGGCTACACAGATCGTTGCCTCGTGCGATGAAGAAAGACGCGGACCCACTTGCGCAACAGAGGCGCGGACCCCTAAATTTAGCCAAGGCTAAAAAATGAATTTAGACCAGCAAAAATGTTCTGGCTAACCATGATCGCGAGCTTGGCGGCGGCCCCCACGACCTGGGTGACGTTGCCGGTGGCGCTGCAGGCGGCCGCGGTGGAGGAGCGTCCGGTGTTGCTGTACGTTCGGGCGCCGTGGTGCGGGCCCTGTGCCTTGTTGGAACGGGACGTCTTCCCGGCGGTAGAGCCGTTGCTGAACCAGGTAGAGCGGGCTCGCCTCACCTTCGACGATCACGACACGCTGCATCGGGTGGGGGACGTGACTCAGTCTGAGGCCGCGTGGGCGGCTCACTACGGAGCCACAGCCACGCCCACCCTGGTGTTGTTGCAACCCGATGGGCAGGTGATCACGCGCCTGACGGGCACGCCGGACGCCGAAGGCCTCGGTTTGCTGCTCGCGTATGTCACCACGGGTGCGTATCGTCATGTTTCGTTTGAGGCCTACGCGGCCCAGGTCAATCCCTCGAACATCCCTTGATTTCCCACATGAAGGCTATGATGCCTGTTTGGATAGCTATGCACCGGTTACTGCTTCGCCTCGTCTGCCTGCTCGCGCTGGCGGTGTCGGGGACTTCGTTGGCCATGGCCCAGGCGGTGCTGGAAGGCACCGTGAGCACAGACGGCACCCCCGTGCCGTTTGCCAATGTGGGGGTGCGGGGGACGGCTCTGGGGACGGCCGCTGATCTCACCGGCCAGTACCGCCTGGAGGGGCTGCCGGCTGGCACCCACACCCTGGTGGTGTCGGCCATCGGGTTCAGCACCGTGGAGCAGAGGGTGGAGGTGGACGCAGGCGGCACCTACACCGTAGACGTCTCACTCGTTGAGACCGTCGTGGAAACCGACGGGGTGGTGGTGACGGGCACGATGATCGAGACCTACGTCAAGGACTCGCCGGTGAAGGTGGACGTGGTCTCGCCGCAGTACCTCGAGAAGATCCCCACGGCCAACGTCATGGAGGTCCTTGAGAACGTCAACGGCCTGTATCAGCAGATCGACTGTGCGGTGTGTGGCACGAACAACATCCGCATCAACGGTATGGACGGCCCCTACACCGCCGTGCTCATCGACGGCATGCCCATCATGAGCAGCCTGGCCACGGTCTACGGCCTCAACGGCATCAGCCCCTCGCTCATCCAGCAGGTCGAGGTCATCAAGGGCCCCATGTCCACCCTCTATGGCTCGGAGGCGATGGGAGGGGTCATCAACATCATCACCAAGAACCCGCTTGTGGCTCCACGCCTGTCGCTCAACACCTTTGGCACGAGCGATGGAGAGCTGGCGGCCGATATCGGCTTCGTGCCGTCGCGCGGGCGGCTTGCCACGTTGGTGTCTGGGACGGTGTTCTACAACAACCGCTACCTGGACGAGAACGGAGATGACTTTGCCGACCTCACGCTGAACACGCGCGTGTCCCTGTTCGGCAAGGCGACCCTGGCTGGTGCCGACGGCCGGAAGCGGCTGGACCTGTCGGCTCGGTACTACCACGAGGACCGCTTGGGGGGGACGGAGGCGTTCATCGACGACTTCCGCGAGTCGCTGCGAGGCTCGGACCAGGTGTACGGGGAGACGATCCGGACGAACCGGCTGGAGGTGGTCGGCTCTTACCACCTGATCCCGGATCAAGGCTTGCGGCTGGATGTGGCCTTCAACGACCACGACCAGGACAGCTACTACGGCGACGCCAACTACCAGGCGCGTCAGACCACCGGGTTTGCGCAGTTAGTCTGGCCGCAACAGTTCAACGAGCGGCATGCCACCTTGCTGGGAGCCGCTGTGCGTGCCCAACGCTACGATGACAACACCGGCGCCACCGGCGTCTTTGATGAGGCGGGGCGCCTCCTCTCCAACGATCCCGATGAGCGGATCATCCCTGGCGTCTTCGCCCAGCATGAGTGGGTGGCGTCTGACGTGCTGCGGCTGCTCGGCGGCCTGCGGGTCGACTACCAGGAGGACTACGGCGTCATCCCGTCGCCGCGGGCCAGCGTGAAGGTGACGCCCTCCGAGCGCACCACCTTGCGGATGAATGCCGGGACGGGCTTCCGGATCGTCAACCTGTTCACGGAGGACCACGCGGCCTACACCGGGGCGCGGGCCACGGTGCTGCTGGAGGACCTGGAGCCTGAGCGCTCGGTGAGTGGGACCGTCAGCCTGCAGCAGATCCTGCCGCTCGGCGTCAATCCCCTCACCGTGGATCTGGAAGGGTTCTACACGCTCTTCACCAACAAGATTGAGCCCAACTACGACACGCCGGGCCTCATCCAGTACGAAAACCTGGACGGCTCCGCCACCACGCGGGGCCTCTCGCTCACGCTGTCGCAGAGCTTCACCACCTTACCGCTGACCTACACCGTAGGCGGCACCCTCATGGACGTGTTCGTGGACCAGGACGGTGAGCAGACGCCCCTGGAGTTCGCCCCCGATTTTCAAGGCGTGGCCAACCTGACCTACCGCCTGCCCTACGACCTGGCGCTGGACTACACCATGAACCTGACGGGCCCGATGGCGCTGCCTGAGTACGACGCCCCCTTCGAGCGCCCCGGCACGTCGCCCACATTCAGCCTCCACAACCTCCAGCTCACCAAAGAGGTGACGCTGCCGAGTGCCACCCAGGGGCAGGTCTACCTGGCCGTAGAGAACGTGTTCGACTACCGCCAGGAGGCACCGCTCATCGATCCGGAGAACCCATTTGGGCCGAACTTTGACACGGCCTACGTCTACGGGCCCCTCCAAGGACGTACCTTCGGGATGGGCCTACGGCTGACGTTGGCACGGTAGGTAGGGGGGGCGAGGCCAGGTTCTACTCGAAGACGATGTAGTCCAGCTCTAGCTCAAACGGACCTTCTTGCTTGGCGATGGTGATCAGGCCGAGGCGCAACACGTCGGCGCGGACATCGCGCTCGAACCGGGTGCCCGTGGGACGGCCGAGGTTGTATTGCTCGAAGGCGGCTAGTGGAAGCACGGCCACCCGCCACTCGTCGGAGGCCGGTTCCAGGACCCCTCGGTAGTACGGGACGAAGAAGCGCTCGTCCATTTCCAGGGTGAGGGCGAACACCTGGCCTTGGCAGCGATAGCGCACGCGGACGGTCTCGAACGCCGAGAGATCGGTCCGTTCGAAGGGGCCCTTGACCGAGGTGAAGCCGCCAAAATTGTCCAAGGACACGGTGCCGGTGAACACCAGGCTGCTGTCGGTGAGGGTAGCGTCGCCCACGGACAGGCCGCCCATGACCCCATCGTTCAGGACGGCCCAGTTTTGGCCGCCGGTGTCACGCCCGAAGTCGATCCGCAGGGGCGGAGCCTCGGGGGTTGAGCGGGGGCCCATCAAAAGGGTGAGGAGGAGGGGGAGCGATATGGACCAGGAGAGGGGAATCATGGGTGAACCTCGAGGGAGAAGGATCGATGATCAGAGAGATCAGGGGCCGGAAAGGGCCGAGGGCGCACCGCCCTGGTGCGCCCTCGGAACCATGGAGCCTGGCGTCTACTCAGGCACGGCCGCGAACTGTCCGGCCACGTTGAGGTTGCCTTCGTAGTCGATGTCGAACGAGCCGGTGACTTCGCCGCCCGAGACCGTCAGCGTGACCGACCCGCGCTGAGCGAGGGCATTCCCACTACGCAGATCGGCGTTGGGCGCCGTGAGCACAGACACGAAGTCAAACGGGGCCGTCAGATTGCGTCCGGATTCGATGGCGTAGGTGCCAGATTCCAAGCGCTCGTCGGGGCTGATGTAGCCGAGGATGAGCTCCTCCCCCGATTCCGCGCGGAGCCGGATGGTCGAGAAGAAAAACGACCGACCGGTCTCGTCGGTGCCGATCGCGTAGCTTCGGAAGACGCCGCCAAACTCTTCGTCGGTGGCTTGGAGGCTGGCGGCGGCCACGCCGCTGAGATCGGCCGACATGGCCGGGGCGTTCATGGTTGCGGCGAAGCGCCCTGGAGCGAGCGCCTCATCCTCGTTGGCGCTCACGCCGCTGTCGCAGGCCGCGAAGAGCATGGGCAGGAGCGCCAGGAGCAAGAGGCGTGGAAGTGGTATGCGGTTCATAGGTGTGTCCGGTTGATCACAAAGAGGAAGCGCGCGCACAGCGCCAGCGTTGGCCCTGCATGTCCACCACACGCCACGGATGCCGTATTGACTACCGCACATCTGTAACGAAACGTAACGACCACGCAGAAATGCCTTGCGCCTGCGCAGCGGGCACCGGGTTTAGCATGGAGAACTAGACCTCGCCTCCTACGTTGACCGGAGCCCGTATGTCTGTGCACTGTGTTTCTTCCGCCCATGTCCCGTCTGTTGCCGCGTACCCTGGCTGTCTGTTTGCTCCTGATGGTCCTTGTTGGCTCGGCGTTGGGGCAGGCCGCCGAGTCGGCTACTGACCCCACGCCCACCGTTTTCGAGGATACGCCGTTGGTCCAGCAGTACCAGGCCACCATCACGCCGGACGACCTGGCGGCCCACCTCTACTTCTTTGCGTCGGACCACTTCGAGGGACGCGAGACGGCTACGCGGGGGCAGAAGATGGCGGCGGGCTACCTAGCGGCCCAGTATCGTAAGCTCGGCGCGCGGCCGGCCCAGCCTCCGGCCGCGGCGGCTCCGCTGGCGCCCGAGGCGTACCTCCAGCCGTTCACCGTCTACGGCCGCGCCTTCGGGGACGGGGCCCTGACCCTAATGCATGGGGCCGACACCGTGGCCGCTCGGCGCTTCACGCCTGCCCAGCCAGGCACTGACGCCTACTATGTGTGGGGCAATGGCGCTCAACGCGAGGGCGGCCTGGTCTTCGCCGGTTATGGCATCAGCGACGCCGAGCTGGGCTACGATGATTACGCGGCGCTGGCCAACGCCGGGCTGAGCAGTGCGGGGCAGTGGCTGCTGATCCTGGATGACGAGCCCCTGGCCAGCGCGGAGACCAGCCTCCTGCCTACCGAGGACGGGGCGCCGTCGGCGTGGAGCACCAACCTGTTTCAGAAGATCCGCGCCGCGTTCCAGGCGGGCGCCCCGCGCGGCATCCTGATCGTAGGCGAT
>JBCDJV010000116.1:0-12681 GCA_038747425.1 Bacteroidota bacterium | reverse complement strand
GTAGTCGAAAATGGACTGGTCGAAGTGGAGCGGCGGAAACCCGCTGAGCCGGTCGTCGGCCCGCAGGCCGTACACATCGGCGGCCAGTGTGGCATAGCTGAGACTACTGGCATGGGTGTGTACGATTCCCTTGGGCAGCCCGGTGGAGCCCGAGGTGTACATGATGTAGGCCAAGTCATGCCCCGTCAGGCCAGTGGCAGACCACCCCCGGTCCGGCGCGGCCTGCACGTCGTTCCACGAGATGCTCGGCACCGCCGCTTCGGCGTGGTCCGTAGGGCCGACGAGATGCCGCAGCGGGGTGGTGGCGGCCAGGCCGTCCAGGCGCGACCGGAGCGCATCGGTGGTGACCACGTGGCGCAGGCCGCAGTCGTTCAGGACTGCGTGTAGGCGTGCGGCCGGCAGTTTGGGATCGAGCGGGACGTAGGCGGCCCCGGCCTTCAGAATGCCGTACACGGCCACGGCTGCCTCCAAGCCCTTGGGAAGGTACAGCCCCACGCGATCCCCCGGCGCCACGCCTAGCGTGCGCAGCACCCCGGCCAGCCGGTTGGACTGCGAGGCCAGCGCCGCGTACGGCACGCCCGTCCCGTTGAAGCGAAACGCTTCCTGGTCGGGCGACCGCTCGGCCGCGGCATCGATCAGGTGAGGAAGGAGGAAACGCATCATCAGAGGCCGAGGTGGCGGGCAATGAGGGCGCGTTGCACGTCGGACGTGCCCGAGTAGATGAGCCCGCCGATGCCGTCGCGGAGGTCGCGCTCGACTTCGAACTCGGTGACGTAGCCGCGGGCGCCGTGCGTGCGGATGGCATCCAGGCTGGAGGCCACGAAGCACTCGCTCAGGTACAGCTTGGCCATGGCGGCTTCCAGCTGCACGGGCTGGCCGGTCTGATCCAGCCAGGCCACCTTGTAGAGGAGCAGCTTGGCGGTTTCCAGGCGCACCTTCATGTCGGCGATGCGGTTCGAGACCGACTGGAACTTGCCGATGGGGTGGCCGAAGGCCTCGCGCTCCTTGGCATAGGCCACGGCGTCCTCCAGCTGGCGTTCCATGCGGCCAATCTGGCTGGCAAAGATGTAGCCGCGCTCGGACTCCATCGCCTTCGCAAACAGGCTCACACCCACGCCTTCAGGGCCCAGGCGCATGGACTCGGGCACGAAGCAATCCTCGAGGATCAGGTCCCCCATGGGCGTGGTCCGCATGCCCATCTTGTCCCGCACGGGGCTGGCTGAGAACCCATCCATACCGCGCTCTACGAGGAAGGCCGAGACGCCCCAGCGCCCGTAGTCCGGGTTGGTGGTGGCAAAGACCACGGCCATGTCCGCGATGGGGGCGCTGGTGATGTAGCTCTTGTGCCCCGAGAGGACGTACCCGCCGTCGACCTTCCTGGCGCGGGTTTGGAGGGCGTAGGTGTCTGAGCCCGTTTCGGCTTCGGTGATGCCGAAGGCGCCGACGATCTCCCCGGAACAGAGCGGAGGGAGGTAGCGCTGCTTCTGCTCTTCCGAGCCGACCTTCAGGATGGCGGGTTGGACGCTCCACATCTGCGAGTTGATGGCAAACGGAAGGCCGTTCTCGTGGCAGCCGTAGCCGAGCCCCTCCAGCGCCAAGACGGTGGACAGTGCATCTTCCCCGCGGCCTCCGTAGGCGGTGGGCACGTTCATGCCTTGAAAGCCGAAATCGGCACAGGCCCGCCATTTGCGCCACGAAAAGGCGCCGGCCTGATCGTCGGCCACGAGGTCGTCGTTCAGGCAGCGCTCCGCGAAGGTGACGGCGCGTTCACGCAGGGCCAGCTGCTCATCGGTCCAGGCAAAGTTCATAATCAGGCGCTTATTGGGGGATGACCAGGCGGCCGTGCTCGTCGACCGGCTTCCATTCATCGTGAAATTCGACGTTGTTCCACTGGCCGAGGCCGGGGAGGAACACCTTGTCGTAGCCGTGGGCTTCGGGGTCCGCGCCATTCCAGCGGGCGTCCAGCGGCTCGCTGGCAAGCTGGTAGCGGGTGTCGGACGTGAGGCGGCAGCGGCGCGTGGGGGAGCGGTTGTCCAGGGCTCCATGCAGCATGTGCATGCCGAAGCAGAGGACGTCGCCGGGTTCGAAGTCTGTGGTGAGCCAGCGGCCGCCGAATTCTTGCTGCAGGCGGACGGGGTCCGTGCTGAGCCAGCTGATCTTCTCTTCGTCGGCGTCCTGCTTGGCGTAGGTGCTGAGCAACTGCTCGGCCTTGTGACTGTCTTCAAGGATGATGAGGGCGCCTTCGGGACGGGCCACACGGCCCAGTGGAATCCAGGTGGTGAAGACGCGGTCCGTGCCCCGATTCATGTAGGGGCCGTCGTAGTGGAAGCCGCAGCCTTCGCCGGGGCGCACAAAGCGGGGCCACCGGAAGTCGTAGGGTCGCACGCCGCCGCCGAGGAGCTCGGCCAGGAACCCCAGGACGGCCGGGTTCAGCACCACCTGCTCATAGGCCAGTCCGGTGCGGACACTTTCCGTGAACGCGCGCAGATTGACCTGGTCGATGAAGCTGTGCTCCGACTGGATGGCCTCCATGAGCGGATAGCGGATGCTGTCGATCTCCCCCACGATGGCGTACTTCAGCAGGATCTCGCGGCGGGCGCGCAGCACCACCTCGGGGTCGAGGAGGCGCCGGAAGAAGAGGTACCCGTCATCGGCCATCCGCTGGCGGAGGGCCTCGGGGTCACCCAAGAGGGCGTTGGCCGTGGCCAGTTCTCCGAAGGCCTCTGGGCGCGTGTCGAGTTGGATGCCGTTCGAGTAGAGGGCCGGGATGGCCGAGATAGGGTCCGTGGGTTGCATAGCAGGAGATCAGGGCGTGGTGGCGAGGGTGGGGGTTGAAGCCAAGGCGTAGGGGGCGTGGGGATCGTCCCAGATCGACTCGATGGGGAGGCGGGTGCCGAGGCCGAGTTCGGCGGCGTACGACAGGAACAGGTGGAGCGCTACGTGATCTTCCAGGGCCCACCCGGTCGAGTCAAACACCGTGAGCCGTTGGCGCTGGTCGGCGTAGCGGTCTGGCTGTTGGAGCACCTCGTAGAGGCTGGGCCCGATCTGCTCGGCGTCGATCTGTTGGCACTCCCCTTCCTGGATGGCCTGGGCTCGGAAGTCCGGGCAGACGAAACTCTGGCGCAGCAGGTCGGCGGGCAGCTCGGTCTTGCCAGGAAAGTCCGACCCAACCGCGTTGAAATGCGCCCAGGGCTTGGGGACGGCGGGCCCAAACACCGGCCCGGCGCCAACCTCGATCGAGGTGGCCGTGCAGATGATGTCCGCTTGTTCGACGATGGCCTCCGCCGAGGCGGTCTCCACGGTCAGGTGCGCTCCGAACCGAGCGATGCGCTGCGGGAAGCTGGCCAGGACACCGGGCTGCACGTCGTACGCGAGCACGCGGCGGATGGGCCGCACACGTGTCAGGGCATGGAGCTGCGTCACCGCCTGGGCGCCGGTGCCGATCAGGCCGACCGTGTCAGCCTCGGGCACGGCGAGGGCCTCGGTGGCCAGCGCCGAGGCGGCCCCGGTGCGCAAGGCCGTGAGAAAGGTGCCGTCCATCATCGCCAGCAGGTGGCCGGTGGCGGTGTCGTAGGCGCTGACGGTGGACAGGATCGTGGGCAGCTCGTGCCGCGCGGGATTCTCGGGGTGGTACCCCACGACCTTGATCGCAACGTGGGGGCTGCCCTGCGGGCTGGCGCCGAGGCACGGCATCCACTCCACCAAGCCGCTGGCCGGGTGGTCGTAGGAAAAGCCACTCCGGATAGGGATGCGCGTTGTTTGTGCGTCGTAGCCCTCAAAGGCCTGGGTGAGGCGCTCGATGAGGGTGTCCATCAGGGTATCCAGCCCCACGTGGGCTACAAGGCGCCGGATGTCTGGACCAGAAAGGATCAGGGTGTCCATGAAAGAATCGTCAGCGTCCAATGAGCGCGTAATAGAGAGGGCGGATCAGGTCTTTGACCTCGGCCGTGAGGGGCACCTCGAAGGCGCGTTCCACGAACCAGAAGGCCGCGATCAAGATCAGCAGTACCGAGCCGTAGCGCAGCACCACCGTCCGGTACCACGACGGCCTGCGGATAAGGTACAGCACAGGAAAGATGAGGGCGATAATGAACACCTGCCCCACTTCCACGCCCAGGTTGAAGCCGAGCAGCGTGAGCGCCGTGTACTCTTGGCCAAGTCCAAGCGGTTCCAGTAGACTGGCAAAGCCAAACCCGTGGAAGAGCCCGAAGGCAAAGGCGATGGTGGCTTCATGCCGGATGAACCGAGGCGCCAGGTTATGGATGGCCGCCACCGCAATCGACCCGGCGATGATGGATTCCACCAGCAGCGAGGGCAGCGACACGATCTTCAAGGCCGCTAGCGCCAGGGTGACGCTGTGCGCGATCGTGAAGAAGGTGACGATGGTGACGATCTTCCAGAAGGCCGTGCGGAAGTTCTGCACCGGCTTCCAGCGTTTGCCCTCGCGGATCAGCACGGCCGGGAGCACCAGCGCGAGCAGGAACAGGATATGGTCCAGCCCTTCCAGGATGTGGATGATCCCAAACCGGACCATCCCCAGGAACCCACTCCACAGGGTGGCGCCGCTCAGGTCGAGCGTCTGGATGGGGCGCCCAGGGTCCAAGAACAAGATCTCGTTGGCTTCCTCCTGAAAGGTGGACGTGCGCCAGTCCTGATCGATGATCACGAGATTACGCCGGCTGCGATCCACCTCGAACAGGGCCTCGAAGCCTACCTCCATGGCCTCGGGGATGGCGGTGTGATCCAGGTCGTACTTGAGCACCACAAAGTAGCCGATCTTATCGCCGGCCCCCAGCGTGGAGAACCCGGTAAAGGTGCGTGGTATGGGATCTCCCCCGGCCGCCCGCAGCGTGAACGCGTTCTCGGCGTAGGTGCGGATGGTGTCCAGGCGAGCGGCTACGGCCGCCCGCAAGGCGGCTTCCTCCGGTGGTTTGGGGCGCGCGTAGTCACGCTCCCAGGGCAGGTCGAGGCCGAGGGCACGGTTCAGGTCGCGCGCCGAGATCTGGAGGTTCAGGTGGGTGGAGTCTTGATAGAAGCTCAGGTAGACGTAGCTCTCCCCACCTCGATGAGGAACAGCCTGACTCGTGAGCAGAGGGGCCACGAGTACAGCAAGGAGCAGCAGCCAGCGTTTCATGACAGGTGGGTGAGACGGCTGGGGACAACGATAGTAGGCTAAGCTAAGTGATCTTTAGGTAGGAAAAATACAGATGCTTAGCACGAAGGGCACCGAGTTTGGGAGAACCCGTGCCCGGGGGTGGACTCAGAAGGCGTAGGCTAGGCCCAAGCGCAGGTTGCGCGGGTTGCCGGGCGTGAAGTGCAGCTCGGAGACGGGGGCCAACTCGCCGGGCAGCTGAGACTCGGTGTCGAACTGGGCCTCGTTCCAGGCCACGTCGAACAGGTTTTCCACCGTGAGGCTCACCTTGAAGTCGCCCACCGGGTAGGCGGCGAAGAGGTTGAACACGGTGAAGCCCTCGGCCGTCACACTGTTGTCTTCGTTGGCCGGGCGGTCGCCGATGTGGACAAAGCGGAGGCTGCCTTCCAGGCCGTTCGGGCGAAGCACGGTGAAGCCGCCGGTGGAGGTGACGCGGGGCGCCAGCGGGATCTCGTCGGCGCCGTCGGGCTCGTCGGGGAAGAAGCCGCGGGAAAGGTTGACGTCGGCGTCGGCGGTGAGCCAGGAGGTGAGGGTGAGGCGGGCCTCCAGGTCCAGGCCGTAGCGGCGGCTCTGGCCGCTCAGCTCGGTGAAGCCGCCATCGCCCACGTAGACGTACTCACGTTCGAGGTCTAGCCACCAAGCGGCCCCGGCCACGGTGAGGCGGTCTAGCAGCAGGGTGCGCAGCCCCACCTCGGCGCCGATCGCACGGGGGAGCGTGTCCACGCGGCGTTGGGTGGGGTCGAAGTTGCGGGCGGCCAGGTCCGCGTCGATCTCCTCGTCGCTCATGCCCTGGCGTTCCATGACGCGCGCCAGATCACGCACGCGCTCTCCGATCACCACGTTGCGGGCGTCGTTGGAGTGGAAGCCGGAGCCGGCGTTGAAGAACACGTCCAGCCCGTCGACCGGCGTGACCACCACACTGGCCTTGGGGCTCAGGATGGCCTGTTGGCCGTAGCCCGAAGCGTGGGGCAGCGTGGCCGTGGTGTCGCCATCCAGGCGGTCGTTGACGTCGAACGTGAAGTAATCGCCGCGGAGGCCCAGCTTGAGGCGCAGGCGCGGCGACAGGATTACCTCCTGCTCGCCCCACAGAAACAGGTTGCGCTCCACCACGTCGGCATCCACGAGCACCTCTTCGCGAACGCGGTCCGGGCTTTTCCAGAGGCCCACGGTGGCATCGTCCGCACGCACGCCGCCGCCCAACGAGGTCGAGGCCGAGGCGCCTCCCAGCGTGTGGGCGAAGCGGTAGGTGCCGTTGACGCCAAAGAGGTTCCGGTTGTCGGTCTGCTCGATCATGTCGCCCGCGGCCGGGTCCTCCAGGAAGAACGTGAAGTTGGAGAACAGCTTGAAGGTGTAGCGCGTGGCGTAAGTCTGCAGTTCGAAGGCGCCGGTGGGGCTGGTGGCGCGATACGTCAGGTTCAGGTTCTGCCGCCCCGTGGAGCCGCCCTCTAGGTCGTCCACGCTCCCGAACCGGGTGATGAGGCCTTGGTCCACGGCGCGCTGCGGGATCTGACCGGAGGCGTCCCAGGCCGAGGAGAACCCGCTGGCGCTCAGCGAGAGCTGCGTGTTGTCCGACATGTGCGTGTGGAACTTGCCGAACAGGTTGAAGCGCTGGAAGCCTTGCGCGCTCTCCACCGGTCCGTCGGTATCGTAGAACTGCCCGGCCAGGTAGGCGCCTTGGTGGTCCGTGTTGGGGAGCGGCACCTGGAGGAGGGTGGTCACCGAACGGGTGTCAAACGCGCCGCCTTCGAGGCGGATGAGGTTGTGCTCCAGGTGGTTCTTCGTGGTCATCTCCACCGCTCCCGCCGTGGCCAGGTTGCCGTACTGCGCGGCGTAGGGGCCCTTCTGGACATCGATCTGCTGGATGGTCTCCGGGATGACGAAGTGGAGGTCCGCGTAGCCCTGGCCGTGGCCATGGGAGACCATGTTGACGGGCATGCCATCCACGGCCAGGTAGACGTCCGTGCCGTGGTCGGCGTCGAAGCCGCGCATGAAGATCTGCTCGGCCTTGCCGCCGCCTGCGTGCTGGGCGATGATGAGGCCAGGCGTGATCTGAAGCAGGTCCTGGGCGGACCGCGCTGGGCGGGTGAGCAGGTCAAACTGGCGAATGGCCACCGAGGATGCGGCCGAGTAGGGCCGGTCGGCCAAGGTGAGCACTTCGTCCAGCCGGATCGGCTGTGGCACCAGCGTGAAGGACACCTCCACGGTGGCGCCACGCGTCACGGTCACGGTCTCGCGCTGGGTCTCGTAGCCGACCAAGCTGGCCACCAGGGTGTACGTGCCTGGGTCAACGCGGAGGAGGCTGAACCGGCCGTCGAGACCACTGGCCGCGCCCAAGGTGGTCCCTTCCAGGTAGATGGTCGCGCCTGGTAAGGCTTCGTTCGTTTCCCCGTTGATGACCACGCCCTGGATGGGGGCATTGGATTGGGCTACGCAGAGCGGGGCCAGGGCGGCACACAAGAGGCCAACGAGTAGAGAGCGGTGGAGCTTCATGCAGATGAGGTGTTAAGGCAGAAGGGAGCCGCGTGGGTGCGCGGGGAGGTGAGACGAGGCGAGACCACGCACGGCCATGCGCCATCGAGTAGGCACAGGTGGCCGGTGGTGGGGATGGCCCTGTGCGTCGTATCCTGTGGAGAACACCGTGCAGGGGTGACGTTACCCAGCGAAACCGCTGCGCATCCAACATCTGGGTCCTGCACTACCCACCTAGTTCGTGAACCGAGCGGTGTGACCAGTTTATCTGGTAATCGTTACAAAATATGCGATAATAGGCTAGGTTCATCTATGATTTATGGGGTGATGATCACTTCGCCTCTCTGTTAAGCCTACAACTCTGTTCCCTTGGTTGAGTGGACGATCCTGCGCAAAGCGGGTGCGCCACACCTACACGCCGACCCCCATGAAAAGCGATTCCAGAGTGGCTTCAACGGCGCATGATTCGATGCGCTCATGGCGCAGGGCGTTGCAGGTGTTGCTGAACCACTGGGGCTATGCGGCCTTTCGTCCGGCGCAGGAGCCGGTGGTCCGTGCCGTGCTGGAGGGGCGCGATGTCCTGGCCGTGTTGCCGACGGGGGGGGGCAAATCCGTCTGCTACCAGGTACCGGCCGTGGCGCAGGATGGGTTGACGCTGGTGGTATCGCCGCTGATCGCGCTGATGCAGGATCAGGTGACGGCGTTGGAGGCGCGAGGGATCTCGGCCGCGTACATCAACAGTACGCTCTCGGCCCGTGAAGTGGAGCAGCGCTGGACCGATGCCGAGTTCGGCCGCTACAGGCTCTTGTACGTGGCTCCGGAGCGGCTGGAGTCTGAGGTCTTCCTGGCGCGAGCCGAGCGCCTGCCCGTCACGTTGCTGGCCGTAGACGAGGCGCATTGCATCAGCGAGTGGGGGCCGCACTTTCGGCCGTCCTACCTGCGGCTTGTGGCGGCGCGTGCGCGGCTGGGGCACCCGCCCACTTTGGCCGTGACGGCTACGGCCACCCCCGAGGTGCGGCAGGACATCGCCCGGCACCTGGCGCTCCGGGATCCAGCGGTGCTGGTCCACGGGTTCGACCGGCCCAACCTGGTGTGGTCACTGTTTCATACCACCAACAAACGGGAGCGTGTGCAGGCCGTGCTAGACGGGGTGCCGGGGAGCGGTGTGATCTACGTGGCCACCCGTCGGGGGGCCGAGCAGTGGGCCGCCTGGCTTGAGGCCCGCGGGGTCTCGGCGGCGGCGTATCACGGAGGGTTGGAGGCGGCCCAACGGGCCGAGACCCAGGAGGCCTGGCTGGCGGGGACGCCCCGCGTGATGGTGGCCACCAACGCGTTCGGGATGGGCATCGACAAGCCGGACGTCCGGTTCGTGATCCATGCGGAGATGCCGGCTACGCTGGAGGCCTACTACCAGGAAGCGGGGCGCGGCGGGCGCGACGGGCAGCGCGCCCATGCGGTCCTGCTGTTCAGCCCCGGCGATGCCGAGACGCGCCGGACGATGCTGGAGGAGGCCCATCCCACGGCGGCGCAGGTCCGCCAGGTGTACGAGGTGGCCAGCAGCTTGGCTCAAGTGGCCGTGGCCGCACAGCCGGACGGTCCTGTCCAAGTGGATGTCCACGCCGTAGCCCAGGTGGCGCGCCTGCGCGTGGGCCTAGTCCGATCGGCGGTGGAGGTGCTGATTCGGCAAGGGACCTGGCAGCGTATGCCCGTGCGCCGGTACCAGGGTTTGCTCCGCTTCGACCAGTCGGCCGAGGCCGTTCGGCGCTTCGCGGAAGGGCTGGACAACCCATCCTTGCGGCGGTTTGTGGACGCGGTGCTGCGGGCTGTCCATGCGGAGGCCTACGCCGGGTGGTGGGACCTGGACCTCCGGCTTTTGACGCGCCGCACCGGGTTGCCCACGGAGCGACTCAGCCGAGGGCTCGCCTTTCTGCAGAGCCAGGGCCTGTTGCGCTGGCGCCCCCCCACGGACACGCTGGTGGTGCACTACGCGGAGCCTCGGGCTCAGCAAGTTCCCGTGGATGGGCGCGTGCTGCGGCAAGCCCGGCGCCGAGCCGAGCGACAGCTTCGGCACATGGAACGCTACGTAGCGGGCGTGACCTGCCGCCGAGCGTACCTCTTGCACTACTTTGGCGAAGACGCCACCGTCCCCTGCGGGGCGTGTGATGTGTGCCTGGGCCGTCATGAGCCTCCGGTCATCACCGCAGCGGATGAGCCTGCGCTGCGTGACCTCATGGAGGCCATCCGAACCGGCGAGGACGCGTTGACCCCACGGCCGGAACATCTGGCCTGGCTGGCTGCGCGCGGGTATGCTGAACCGACCGACGTGGTAGGGGGCACCTGGGCCCTCACCGCCTTGGGAGAGCGCCTGCTGGACAGGTAGCGCTCAGTCCGGGGCTATGCGCCCTTGGAGAGGCGGCGTAGGCGAGGCTGGAGGCGGTGTCGGGGCGGGGCGGTTGAACGAGCCACGCTGGGCGTTGAGGCTATCCAGCACCTGTTCGTAGAGGGTGACGTACGCCTCGGGTTGATCGGCGTAGTAGTCCAGGGTGGCCTCGTAATCCAGCCGATCGACGCCGTAGTACAGGAAGATCGAGTCTCGCAGGGCCAGGGTCAGGTCTTGCTCCACTTGGGCCCGCCCATCGGCCAGGTGGAGCTCGATGAGGAGGCGGACCATGGTGCTGTCCGGGAGCGGGGGGGAGTCGGCGGTGAAGGCCGAGCAGCCGCCTAGGAAGAGGGGGGTAGCCAGGAGCAGCCCAGTCAGGAAGGCGCGCATCAGTCGGCTTGCTGAATCTGCTGGTTGAGTTCGGCGTCCGTACGGAAGGTGTAGGCGATGACCTCCATCTGCCGCAGGAACTCCCGCTTTTCGTAGCCGGGGGCGAAGACCATGCCATCGATCATGTACACGCGTCCCGTTTGCTCATCGTAGAAGCTGTAGTTGACGAAGGGACCGCCACCGCCTACCACGCGCGGCCCGTTCGGGGTCTTGACCCCGGTGATCCAGAGGCCACGCGTTTCGAAGCCGTAGCGCCCCAGGAAGTCGATGTTCTCAATCACCAGCGGGCGACGCGGGGGCCGGTCGATGATGACGGCCCCCTCCACGTTGCCTTGCAGGTAGCGCTGGGTCAGCGAGTCCCGGGTGGCCAAGATCCACTCGGGGGTGAGGTCGTTCGGGTTGAAGTTGTCTTCGTAGTAGACGAACAGGCTGCGCCAGGTGTCAGACAGGATGCGGCGGAGCCATACGAAGTCCGTCGTGTCCGTGGCGATGCGGTAGTCGTGCTGGACGTTGACCGCGAAGTCGTGCCGGGTCAGGAGGGTGTCCTCCAAGTTGAACTGACGCCGCTTTTCGAACATCTCGGCATTGAGGCGCTCGCGGATGATCTCGGCGAAGAGGTAGCGTAGGTCCCCGGTGTTCTGCTCGATGCCCCCGATGATGGATTCGGGGGAGGTACCGGTGATGTAGATGACTTGCTGCTGCTGGCGGAAGGGGCTGTCTCGCGGGACGACCACGGCGGGCACCTGGCCCGAGGTGACGGCCTGCCGCGCTTCCTCATCCAGAACGCTGCGCAGCACCTGGGCCTCGTTGGTGCTGTCGGCGATGGGCGCCACGAAGACCACGTTTTTGCGCTGCTTCACCCGCTCGAAGTCGGTGGGTGAGGTGAGGTTGACGTGGCGCAGGTCCAGCAGGGGCTCGGGCGCGGGGAGGGTGTCGATGTACTCGGCCAGGCTGGCCCGGATGGCTTCGCCGATGGGGCCGTTCCAGTGGGTGGAATCCATGACCACGCTCACCTCGGTGTCCGGGCCGGTGGCGAAGGGGCGGAGGTCGCCGGTGCCCTCACAGCCGGACAGCAGGGCGAACGCAGCGGCTGCAAGGCTGAGGACGAGAACGCGCAGGTACATCTGGAGGCAGGGGTCAGTTGAACGGTGGGGCGGAGGCCCGCGATGGGACCTGGCTCCCACAGGGCGGCTCTCTCATACGCGGGGTACCGGCCGGGGTGCCCTAGGCCTGTTGAATCAGGCGGTCACGCCATGCTTGAGCGTGTGTGCGAAGCGGCGAATCTGATCCAGCCGACTCGTAGGAGAGACCGCTGAGTCGTCCCAGAGTTGCTCGACTTCGTTGATCAAGGCCGAGCCTACGATGAACCCATCGGTGTGCTGGCTGAGTCGAGCGGCGGCCGCATGGTCGCGGATGCCGAAGCCCACTAGGAGCGGGTTGTGCTGGACGAGCTGCCGGGCGCGCTGGAGGTAGGCCCCCACCGCGTCCACCGCGCCTAGGCCCGATCCGGTGAGGCCTGTGATGGAGACGGCATAGACGAAGGCCGAGGCCGCCGCATCGCTCTGGCGCATGCGGTCATCGGAGGTGTTGGGGGCGATGAGCTGGACGAGGCCCAGTCCGGCCGCTTCGGCTTCCTGCTGGACGAGCCCGGTTTCTTCGAGGGGGACGTCGGGCAGGATGAGGCCATCCACGCCCGCCTGCTGAGCATCACGGCAGAAGTCGGCGACGCCATAGCGGTAGACGGGGTTGATGTAGCCCATGAGCAGCACGGGGGTTTCGCTGGTAGCGCGGAAGGCCTCGACGGTCCGGAAGGCGTCGGCCATGGTCACGCCGTGGGCCAGGGCGCGCTCGCTGGAGCGCTGGATGGGGAGGCCCTCTGCGAGCGGGTCGCTGAAGGGCATGCCCAGCTCGATGAAGTCCGCGCCGCCGTCGTCGATGGCCTGGAGGATGGGGAGCGTGCTGGCGGGGTCTGGGAAGCCGTTGGTGAGGAAGAGGCCCATGGCCTTGGCGCCATCGGCGCGCAAGCGGGCGAAGGTGTCAGGAAGGCGAGGCATGCGGAAGGTGGTGGGTGGTGGTGGGGGAGACGGCCCGGCGGGCCGTCTCGGCGGCGGTGCCCGCCAGCCACGCCCGGCAGGCCCCGCGGGTCGGCGGGGCCGTGGGGGGGGGGGGGTGGTTGGGGGGTAGACGGCCCGCGGGGCCGTCTGTACGGGCGAAGGGGGGAAGGATGGCGTGGGGCGTGGGCGAAAGCGGCCTGCGGCGGGCGAAGGGGAGAGGATGGCGCAGGTCGTGC
>JBCDJV010000115.1:0-13985 GCA_038747425.1 Bacteroidota bacterium | reverse complement strand
GCCGAGTCGTCCTCGGCGCGGTTGAGGCGGCTGCCGGTGGCCAGACGGTTCTGGCGGATGCCGAGCTCGCTGTTGGTCTGCTGCAACGAGCGCAGGGCGCCCATTGACTGCACGTTGGTGTTGATGCGGGTCAAGTCTCCGTATGCCATGATCGAGGCTCCGTACTACGCTAGATCCCGAAGGGGGGAGTTAGGGGGTTGTCGAATTAGCCGAAGAGAGAGAGGAGGGCCTGAGGCGAGGCGTTAGCCTGCGCGAGGGAGGCGGTACCGGTCTGCTGCAGGATCTGGAGCTTAACGATCTCCATCTGCTCCTTGGCAAAGTCCGCGTCCATGATCCGGCTGCGTGCCGCATCCTGGTTGATCCGGGAGAGCGACAAGTTGTCCTGCTTCAAGGTCAGCCGGAGCTGGTCGTCGCCGATATCGGCGAGGCGCTCTGACAGGATTTCGATAGCGGCGTCCACGGCGCCCAACGTCACGTTGGCCGAAGCGGCCGAGCTGACCACCACGCTGGCGTCGTCCACACCCAGCGAGACCGCTGTAAGCAAGGGGATCGACGACTCGAAGGTGTCGCCCTGCTCGGCGTTGACTTGGAAGCTGAAGGTGCCACCACCAAACAAGGGCTGGCTGTTGAACGTGGTGTCAGACACCAATTCGTCGATCTCAGCGGCCAGGGCGTCGAGGCGGTTTTCGATGCTCAAGCGCTCGGATGGACCCAGCGTGTCGTTGGCGGCCTGCACCGTCTTCTCCTTCATCGTCTGAAGGATTTCCATGATGGTGCCCATGGCCCCCTCGGCCACGGTGAGCAGGCTCTTGGCATCGCCAATGTTGGCGAGGGCTTGGGCCTGGCCACGAACGCGGGCCTCGATCTTCTTCGAGATCGTGTAGCTGGCCGAGTCGTCCTCGGCGCGGTTGATGCGGCTACCCGTGGCCAGTCGTTGCTGGCGCATGCCCAGGTCGGCGTTGGTCTGTTGCAACGTGCGCAGGGCATTCAAGGATTGCAGGTTCGTGTTGATCCTGCTCAAGTCTCCGAAGGCTCCCATGTCGGACTACGAATAAAGGTGTAACAAGAGGTTCTGGCGTAAGTTGGTGCTGAAGATGGTATCGGCGAAGAGGCGGAAAACTTAAATCGAGCACCGGAAAAAGGTGCTGGGCCGAATGCAAGGCGGCGCCCCCAAAAGCGCCCTGGTGACTCGTTAACGCCGATTTGGAGGCAGCCTGGGAGTTTGGCATGCGACCGTTTGCTTCCACGACTGGGTGCCTGGCGGTTCCTCCCGGGGCGGTTCCTTAGTGGGTGGGCACTACGGTAGGGACACGATGTATCGTGTCCTTACCGTGCGCCTCGGGTTTGGGGTAGAGGGGGGGCTCCGTTTCCGCGTCAGGCGTCGCCGGTGTCTACCGGGCGGGTCAGCTGTTGGACGTAGGCTTGGAGGTGCTCGGCTTGGTCGTGCAGGTCGTCCAGCATCTCGGAGGCGGAGCTGAGCGGTGAGCTTCGGACGACGTGCTTCCAGACCGGTAGGCGGGTGCAGGCGCTCCAGGAGAGTGTGTGCGGCTCGGTGGCGAAGCCAAAGGCCTTGGCGGCGGCGTTGCTGGCCAAGACCAGGGCGAGGACCGGATCCTGGGCGGCCCGGTCCAAGACATCCGGTTCGTGGTGGCTGCGGATCACCTGGGTGATCACCTGGGGCAGGCGGAGCTTGCGGGCCACGTATTCGCCCGCCTCCGTGTGGTCACAACCGAACAGGAGCTGCTCCATCTCACACGGTGGTGCGTCGGTGAAGGGCAGTTGCGTGCTGCGGCCCTCATACAGCGCCGACGCCTCGCGAGGGAAGGTGTAGACCAAGATGATCTTCCCGAAGTCGTGCAGCAGCCCGCAGGTGAACGCCATGTCGATGGTGGCGGTACGGCGCCGGTGGGGCGCTTCGTGCAGGCGAGGCGGCCCCACACTCAAGTGGCGTGCGATGAAGGCGGTAGCCACCGAATGTTCGATCAGGCGACGGTATGTGCGGGCCGCCGGGCCCGCCAACACCTGTTGGACCTTAGCTAGCCCCATCCCCGTGATTAGGCCGGCCACGGCAGTGGGGCCCAGCATGACCACGGCCCGCTCGGTGCTGCTGACTTCGTGGCGGAGCCCGTAGTAGGCCGAGTTGACCACGTGGAGCAGCCGGGCTACGGCGCTCGGATCACGCTGGACAAGGTCGGTCACCGTCTGGACGCTCGGCGCCGTCGGGCGATCGAGGAGCCGGGCGGCTTCGACAAGGGTCTGGGGCAGGGGTGGGCAGCGCAGATCCAGCCTGCTGAGCGTGGAACGGCTGTTGGACGAGGGCGCCATAGTGGGGAAGGGGGGGAGGCCCGGTCGAAGTGGAGAGGCTAGCTAAGCGACTTCAAGGCGCCCAGGCGGGAAAGCTGCCGGGCTTCCTCGATCACGCCCTCGCGGATGCACAAGGCGATCAGGCGGCGTCGCAGGAGCTCGCTCTCGGGTTCGCGCCGGTACACCTTGCGGTAGAGGGGCAACGCCTCGGCGTACCAGCCCCGGCGCACGATGGTTTGCAGCAGCTCGTCGGCGTGGGGCGTGGCCATCTTGGGGATGAGCCGTGCCGCAGCGGCCCCGGCCTCCGCCGGCTCCTGGCGGTAGAGTGATAGCCGAAACCAGTCCTCACACAGCTCCAACGGCATGTCAATCACGCCCTTGGGGTAGGCGTAGACCAAGTAGCCCGCCACGGCGTCCCACTGCTTGAGATGCCAGGCCCACGTGGCCATCGCCATGAGCTGGCCATGACGCTCCAGCGGCGTGTCCCACGCGGGTAGGTCATAGGCGATCTTCAGGGTCTCGAAATGGCCCTGCGCCAGATCAAAACGGTGCTGACTCTCGAAGGCGCTCAAGATGAGCCGCTGGGCGAGCCACTGACACGGCACCAGGTCCAGCGACTGCCGAGCCGCCACCTCCACCCGGGGCAGGTCACCGCGCATCAGGGCGACCGTGGCCTGCGCCGCATGCACCGCCGCCATGAGGTCGTCTGAGAGTGGGCTCTGGTCCAGCACCGTACCGATCAGGTATGTGGCCTGCTCCTCGTCTTGATCGTCCAGGGCCCTCCACAGCGGACGCAGCACGGCCGGCGTGCGGGCCTGAAGAAATCGCGGCGTGGGCAAGCGGTGCGCAGACAAGAAGGAAGACACGTGGAAGCCAGGTGTGGGGGAGGTGTGCATCGAGATGGGGGAGACAAAAATGCGCTTAGCGGAGGAAGTCGAGGAGGGTGGTTTGTAGGATGGAGGCACTGGACTGCAAGGCCGCCTGGAGCCCGATCTGGGCTTCTTCGAAGGCGAGGATGGTAGCCGCCAGGTCCGCATCTTCGGCGAGCGAGCGTTGCCCAGCCGCGACGAAGTCGAGTGACCGTAGCTGCTCTTCGGCCAGCGTCAGGCGGTTGGCCACCTGACCGGCCTCGCTGACCTTGGCGCCCAGATGGTCGCGCGCCTCGGTCACCTGCTCCAGAGCCGTCTGAATCTGAGCGGTATCATCGGCCCGGAGGGCATCGATCATGGCCTGGGCGGCCTGGGTGACGGTGTAGCCTTGGCCCGTGTCCTGGATGGCCTCGCCGGTCTGGTTGATGGCCAGCGAAACACTGGGGGCGATGGACCGGTCTCGGTCCTGGCTGTTGCCGTTGTAGGTGACCGTGCTGCCAGAGCGGGTGAAGGGCGGGGACGTGGACGCGGAGCCCGCAAACAGGTATTCGTCGCCCATCTTGGTGTTGAAGGTGTCCACGAGCTCTTCCAGCAGAGCTTCCACCGTGTCAGCGCCAATGGCTCGGTCGGTGGCGCTGAACGTGTCGCTGGCCAGGCGGACGCCGTCTTCGTAGATCGCGGTTAGCGTGTCGAGGGCACTCGCGAGGGCGTCCTGAGTGCCGTCCACCCAGCCCCGGGCGGTGTCGATGGAGCGTTGGTACTGCGCATATCGGTTTTGCAGCACCTCCATGCGGCGGGCTTGGCTGTAGGCCTCTGGATCGTCCGAGGCTCGGTTGACGCGGAGGCCACTGCCCAGCTGCTCTTGCAGCCGGGCCATCTCGTTACGCTGCCGGGTGATGGAGCGCTCGCTAACGGTGTCGTAGAGACTGAGCTGGCGGGTCAGGGTGACAGGAAGCATGGCAGGTGGGGTCGGTGCGCTAGAGCGCGAGGATGGTGTCGGTCATCTCTTGGGCGGTGTTGATCACCCGGGCGGCGGCGGCGTAGCTCTGCTGATACTTGATCAGGTTGGTCAGCTCTTCGTCGATGTCTACGCCGGAGACGCCGCGCTCCAACCCCGTCAGGTAGTCGTTCAAGCTGGTGGCTGCGGTGGCCCGCGCTTGGGCCTGACTGGCGCGCACGCCAAGGTCGGTCGAGAGCTCGATGGCCAAGTTGTCGATCGTCTGTGTGCCCCCGCCCACCAGGTCGGACTCCCGCAACGCCGCGATGCTCAGCGCGATGCTGCTGTCGCCTGGGGTGTTCGGGGCGGCCGAGGCCGCAATGGCGCGCGGGTCGGACACGTCGGTCGAGAGGCGGATACTGCTGGCTGAGGTGCCGGCTGGGTCGAACAGGTTGTTGCCGGTGCTTCCATCGAGGCCGTACCCGCTCGATTGGGCCGCATTGACATTAGTGACCAACGCCTGGGCGATCTGGTCGAGACCACTTCGGAGGGCGGGGATGGTGTCTTGCAGGGTCCGCAGCCATGCGCCCAGGCTGCCGTCGCTGGGGGGGCGGGCCTGGTACTCCACGGAGGTGCCGCTGAATCCGATGGTGGGCACGGTGCCGCTGGTATCCAGCGTGAGGGGCAGCACGGTCTCGCCCTGGACCACGGTCATGCCGTTGAGCTTGACGGCGTAGCCGGTCGCTTCGTCCTGCGCCACCTGGACCGGTCCGTAGCTGGACAACTCGTTGACCAGGGCATCCCGCTCGTCCTCAGCGGCGAAGTCTGGCGTGCCGGCGGCGCGGCTGGCGGCAATCTGGCCGTTGAGCGTGCCCAGGCGGTCTAGCAAGCGGTTCACCTGGCCCACGCCCTCCGTCAGGGTACGCTCGGTTTCCTCGGCCTGGAGGCTGAGGTCGGCGTCGAGGCGGTTGAGGGTAGAGGCCAGCTCTTCGGTGCGGCTCAGCACCGCGCTGCGGGCGCCGAGGTCGGTCGGGTTGTCGGCCAGGTTGTTCCAGGCGCCCCAAAAGTTGTTGAGCAGATCGCCCAGCGAGCCGGTGCCTGAGGCGGGCAGCAGGCCTTCCAGCGCCGTGGAGATCCGGTACTCTTCCTCGGCCGAGCCCAGGTCCGCCTGGGCGTCCCACGAGGACTGGAGCAGCAGCCCGTCTCGGACGCGCTCGTACCGATCCACCGAGACGCCCAGCCCAAGGGCTTCTCGGTTCGGCGTGGGGTAGCGGTTGCCGAAGATCGAGATGCCATCGCTGCCAAACGTCACACGCTGGCGGCTGTAGTTCTCGTTCTCGGCGTTGGCGATATTCTGGCCCGTCACGTTGATGGCCGCATCGTAGGCGCCCAAGGACCGTCGGCCGATCTCGAACAGCTGAAACAGACTCATGGTAGTATCTCGTAAAGTCGGGGCCTACCCCACACGGTCCACGAACGACGTCCCGGACTGGGTCTGCACGCTGTGCCCGTGGGCGGTGTAGACGCGGGGCGGCGGGGGCACATCGAGCCCCCGGATGGCCTCCAGCAGCTCATGGCCTAGCTGGGCGGCATAGCGCAAGGTGAACTCGACCTCCTCGCAGCGCTGTTGCGTGGCCGCCGCTTGGGCCCGGAGCTGAGTCCGGGCCGTCTGGAGCTGGGTGCTCAGGGGTTCGTGTGTGTCGGCGAGGGCGCGGGCCAGGTCTTGCAACGTGGCGCCCTCGGTGCTTGGCGTCAGGACGCGGCCCAGCAGGCGCATCTGGCGCTCCCGCTTTTTGCGCAGCCGGTTCATCTCGCTCACCTGCTCGTTGGCCGTCACCGTGGCCTCTTCCAGCTGAGCAGGGGCCTGACGCTGCAGCGCCTGCATCTGCACGTCGAACGTGGCGTGCAGGGTCTGCAGGACGGCGTGCTCGGCGTCCAGCGTCTGGAGCAGCGTCTCCGCTAGGTGGGCGGTCCCAGGGCCAGCATGTCCGTGTGGAGTTTCCATATCTATCGTCTCGGCCGGTGTAAAGCGTTCTTAAACGTCGGCGTCCTGCGTGCGCTGCCACTGCGCCGAGAGGCGCTCGGCAATGCCCAGGCCGCCCTGCTTCATGAGGTGGTCGGTCAGGACCTGGGCCAGCGTGTCCCGCTGCAGGTCTTGCTGGCCGCCTAGGCCCGGGACGCCCCCCGCACCCGCCAGCGACTGATCGAACAGGCCTTTCGTCATGGTCTTGACGAGCTGGTTGACGAGGATCGCCTCGAACTGCTCGGCGGCTTCTTCCATGGTGGAAGGCCGCGGGTTCGGTGGCTCGACGGGCGAGGCAGACGTGGAGGAGGTGGGCGGCGTGTACATGAGCAAAGAGGGGTCAGAGGAGCCAGCGAGGGGGTCTACTGGATAACCAGCTCGCCGTGGAGATTGCCGGAGCGGTCGATGGTCTGGAAGATGGCAATCACGTCGCGCGCGGTCAGGCCCAGCTCGTTGAGCGCGGCGGCCAACTGGCTGATGTCTGTGTTGGGCTCGAGGATGATGGACCGGGTGCTCTCCTCCTGGATCGCGGCTTCGCCAACGTCTGCGGCTACGGTCTCGCCCGTCTCGGAGAAGGGGGCCGGCTGCGAGACGACCGGCGTCGTCTGCGTGGAGATGACCAGGCTGCCGTAGGTGATCATGACTTCGCCCAGCCGCACGTTGCCGCCGGCCACGATGGTGCCGGTGCGCTCGTTGACCACCACCCGCGCAGGGACGTCCACCTCTACCAGTACGTCTTCCAGGGCCGCGTACAGCTGCGGAATCCCCGTCACGGCGTCGGGCACCGTCACGCGGATCAGGCCTGCGTGCTCCACCACGGCGGCGTCGGGATACTGCGCGTTGATGACCTCGGCGATGCGCGTGGCATTGGTGAAGTCCGGACGGCGCAGACTGAGGCCCATCGTGGGCTGATCGGTCAGGTTGAGCGGCAGGGCTCGCATCACGATGCCGGCCCCGGGGGCCCGCCCAGTGTTGGTGTAGTTGACCTTCACGCTGGACCCGACGGTGGAGGCCAGCACGGCGCCGGTGGATACAGGCCCTTGCGCCATCACATGCATCTCTCGGGTGATGGGGTTTTCGAGGGGCGTCTGGAGCAGCACGCCTCCCGAGAGCGACCGCGCATCGCCGATGGCGGAGATGGTCACGTCGACCAGGCTTCCCGGGCCTTGAAAGGGGTCCAGGGTGGCGGTCACAAACACCGCCGCCACATTGCGAGAGGCGATGTCAGCGGCGGGTACGTTGACTCCGTAGTTGATGAGTGCATTGGCCAGGCTCTGGACGGTGTACGGGGCGCCGCGTCGGCCGCGGGCGCGGTCTCCGGAGCCGTCCAGGCCGGTCACGAGGCCATAGCCGGAGAGCTGGATCGGCATGGCGCCCTCCAGCCGCACAAGGTCTTTGAGCCGCGCCTCGCCCGCTTCTTGCCCTAGGGCCGGATAGACGCTGAGCAGCAGCAGAATCAGAACGCCGATGAACTGAGCCAGGCGGAGGAGCATGCGCAGGAGCACCATGATACAGGTCCGTAGGAGGGTTGGAAGGAGAACCAAGGAGGCCCGCTACTGATTGGCGAGCGCGCCCATGCCTTGCTGGATGGCGAAGAACGAGGCCGCCCCCAGCACCAGCCCCACGCCGATGCGGGCCACGGCGCCCGGCTTAATGAAGCGCCGGTGGAAGCCCGCCCGGCGGTACTCGATGTCCGCGTTGGCAATCTGGAAGGACAACACGGTGTTGTCGTAGGTGACGTCCAGGGGCCGTACTACGCCGCGCACCTTCATCACGTGGGTCTCCCCGTTCACGTTGAGCCGCCGCTCGCCCGCCACGAGGAGGTTGCCCGACGTCGAGTCCACGCCGGTGATGAGGGCGGTGAGGGTGCCGCTGAGGAGGTCGCGCTGGACGGATTGGTTGCTGCTCAGCGATTCCCGGTTGAACGATGCATCGAGTGCAAAGCGGCCCGTCAGGTCGGTGCCGCCGTCCAGGTTGCTGCCGCCGCCCAGCCGGGAGTTGGCGTTGCGCTCCCACTCGCTGGCGCGCTGCGCCGAGGTGCGCTCGGCCAGGATAATGGTCAGCACATCCCCCGCGAGGCGAGGGCGGGGGTCGGCGTACAACGAGTAGGCCGCTCCGGAGTGGACCTGGGCGTGCGCTGGGAGGGCCCACGTACAGAGAGCTAGGAAGACGAGAATGATCGCAGAGCGGGTCATCGGGCAGAGAGGGTTTCGATCCAAGAGGCGGTACCGGGGCCGGTGAGGCGAACCCGGTACATGATATCTGTGTCGTCCGCGTAGGCGCGGATGAGGTCGCCGGGGAAGCCGCGCTCGCGGGCACGGGCCCGTAGGTCCAGCTGGATGCGGCCGCGCTGGTAGCGCACCACCAGCACATCCCCGGTGTTAGCGGCGTAGGGGGGGCGCACGTCGTCAGTGCGGAGCGCCCGGCCGGTGGGTAGCCGACGGGTGGCGTACAGCGTGCTATGCGTAGCCATCAGGGCTCGGGCTTGGTCCGGGTGCAGCGGTTGGCCGCGGAAGCGCGTCGTCTCCATCCACCCGGCCGTCAGGCTTTCGGCTGGGAGCTCCGCGTCTTTGGCGAGGTCCGTCTGGGGAATCAGCACGGAGTCATAATGGGCCACATAAAGCATCGCCCAGCCGGCAGACGTCCACGTGCCGGGGGCCGTCTCGGCCTCTACCGCCACCTGCACCCGGGCCCGAGGGACTTCAGCCGAGGCCGGCAGATGGACACGGAGAGGCCACGTGGCCTCCGGCAGCCCATGCGTCCGCAAGACGCGCACCTCCAGCCGAGGCGCTACGCCGGGGTACTGGCGGGCCAGCATCGCCTCGGCCGCCGCCTGCACCGAGGAGGCCGCCGGAGCGTCGTCGGTGGCGCCGGGCCAAAGAGCCAGCAGAAGAGCCAGGAGAAAGCTAGACATGCGTCGGGCGCGAGAGTGGATTAGCGCTTCATGTTGTTGGCGATCTGGAGCATCTCCTCACTGGTGGTGACCATCTTGGAGTTGATCTCGTAGGCCCGCTGCGAAGTGATCAGGTTGACCATCTCCTGCACCACGTCCACGTTGCCGCTTTCCAGGAAGGCCTGCCGGATGAGGCCCGCCCCTTCTTCGCCGGGCGTGCTCACGATGGGCTCGCCGCTGGCTTCCGTTTGATCGAACAGGTTGCCGCCCATAGCCTGCAAGCCGGCTGGGTTGGAGAAGCGCACGATCTCGATCTGACCCACCTCCACGATGTCGGCGGCGCCCTGCGAGCGGACCTGCACCACGCCGTCGGCGCCGATGATGATCTCGGCGGTGTCCTCGGGGATGCTAATGCCGGGCTCCAGGGGCAGGCCATTCTGGGTGATGACCTCGCCCTCCGCGCTCCGCATGAACGAGCCGTCGCGCGTGTAGGAGATGGTGCCGTCCGGCCGGAGAATCTGGAAGAAGCCGTCGCCGTTGATGGCCAGGTCCAGCGGGTTGCCGGACTGGATGAGGCTGCCCTGCTTGAAGCTGCGGACGGTGGCCACGGGCGCGGCGCCGTGGCCCATCTGCAGCGTGGCGGGCCGCGCCACCCCCTCGGCCTGCCCCTCCGTGGGGGCCTGGACCGTCTGGTAGAGCAGGTCCTGGAAGACCACGCGGGACTCCTTGTAGGCCGTCGTGTTGGCGTTGGCCAGGTTGTTGGCGGTGTTGTCCACGGCGGTCTGCTGGGCATTCATCCCAAGGGCCGCGGTGCGAAGCGCACGAAGCATGGCGTCTGTACACTGATGAAAGGGGTCCTAGAACTTGCCGAGCTGGTTGGCTACCTGGCTCAGCACTTGGCTCTGCGTCTGCATGAGCTTCTGCTGGGACTCGAACAGGCGGAAGTGCTCGATCATTTCGGTCATGGTGGAGACGGGGTCCACGTTGCTCGTCTCCACGAAGCCTTGCTGCACAGTGAGCCCTTCGGCTTCCAGCGGCTCCTGGTTGCCCGCGCGGAAGTGGGCGCCCTCGGCGCGCAGGAGCGCCGCTGGGTTGTCGAACGCCACCAAGCGGAGCCGGTCCACGGGCTGGCCGTCGATGACCAGCTCGCCGCGTTGCGTGATCTCGATGGAGGCGGCCTCCTCCGGGATCTGGAGCGGACCGCCCTCGCCTTCGACGAGCAGGCCGGTGGGTGTGCGGAGGGTCCCCTCGGCATCGAGCGTGAAGCGGCCAGCACGGCTGTAGACCACCTCATCCGTGGCCTCGTTGCGCAGGGCAAAGAACCCGTTGCCCCGGAGCGCCACGTCGAAGGTATTACCGGTCTCTTCCAAGGCGCCCTGGGTGAAGTCTGGCGCCTGGGTGCGGACCCGTTCGCTGCGCGGGGCGTCCTCGGCATCGAGCCACTCGTTCAGGGCCGCCGTGAAGAGACGGTCCTGCTTGTAGCCCACGGTGTTGGCGTTGGCCAGGTTGTTGGCGATGCGCTCTTGCTCGCGCACGCGCTCCGTCATGGAGGCGAAGCTATTCTCTAGGCGTAGCAGCATGGCAGGGAGAGGTTGATGACACCGCCTCAGGCTTCAAATGCAGGGCCAAGCCTCGGAGCCAGAGAATCGTCCCGAAAACGCCTGTTTCGTGCTCCATGCGCCTCCATCTTTTCCAGCGGCCGGGCACAATTTGCCCGGTTTTAAGTAGGGGATGGGCGCTCTATCCTCCGTTTCATGGGCCTTCACGCCGCGTGCGCATCGCCTCGCCTTCACGCCTCGTTTCACTCCTTCTGCTGGCCGCGCTGGCGGCTGGCGGCTTGGCTGTGGTGCTGAGCGCGGTGGCGCCTGGAGGGGCCTGGTGGGGAGGCCTGGGGGGGCTCCTCATCGTGGCCCTCGGCCTGCGGCGCCCGTGGCGACGCTGGCGCGTGGCCCGGCAGGTGCTGTCCGCTCAAGACCAAGCATGGCTGGCGGCGCATGTGCCGGTCTATCACGCCGCCGAACCCGCCGCCCGCCGCCGGTTCGAGCGGGACCTGCTCTTCTTCCTGGACGAGAACACCTTTGAGGGCGTGGCCGGGACGGAGGTCACCGAGGCCCTCAAGCTGCAGGTGGCGGCCGGCGCTGCACTCTTGCTCCACGGCCGCCCCACCTGGGAGCTCCCTGGGGGCCGCACCATCCTGTTCTACCCCACCACGTTCGACGACGACTACTACGGCGGCACGGACGCGGCGGATTTCGATGGCATGGTGCATGACCAAGGCCCCATCATCCTCTCCGTACCCGCCGTGCGTGAGGGGTGGCGCCGGGCCAATGGGAGCAACGTGGTGCTCCACGAACTGGCCCACCTGTTCGACATGGAGAGCGAGGGCGCCGACGGCGTGCCGAGCCTCGTGGCCCGTGGCTCTGAAGAGGCATGGCGCCGCCTCGTCCGCCGCGAGATCCAACGCATCCGCATCGGCAAGTCCGTGCTGCGGCGCTACGGGGCCACCAACGCCTCCGAGCTCTTCGCGGTGGCTGTAGAGATGTTCTTCGAGCGCCCCCGACGGCTGCACCGCCACCACCGGCCGCTCTACGACGGCCTGGTGGCGCTCTTCAACCTGGATCCGATGCACTACCTGCCGCCCGACCCCCCGGTGGCGTCCCGCCCCGACGACCCTGTGAACACCGAGGCCTCATGAACCCGGCACCTGCTCCAGATCTAGGGACCCAGGCTCCGCCTCCACCTCCGCGCTGGCGCCTCTGGGTCGATGCCGCTCGGCCCAAGACCTTGGGGGCCGCCTTTGCGCCGGTCCTGATGGGCACCGCCCTGGCTTACGCCGATGGCGGCCTCCACCTGGGCGCGGCCCTCTGTGCGCTCCTCGGCGCCGTGGGCATCCAGGTGGGCACCAACTTCAGCAACGACTATCTGGACTACCTCAAAGGCGCCGATGCGGAGCGCGTGGGCCCCGTCCGTGCCACGCAGGCTGGGTTGGCCACGCCGGGCCAGATGCGCTGGGCGGCTACGCTAGCCTTCGGGGCGGCGGTGGTAGCGGGGCTCTATCTGATCCTGCGGGGCGGGTGGCCCGTCCTGGCCTTGGGGGTGGTCTCCATTGCCTCGGGCGTGCTGTACACGGCCGGCCGCTACGCCCTGGCCTACACCGGCCTGGCCGACCTCTTCGTGCTCGTGTTCTTCGGGCCGGTAGCCGTGGGCGGCACCTACTACGTGCAGACGCTCGACCTCACGGGGGCCGTGGTACTGGCCGGGCTGGCGCCGGGCCTGCTGTCTGAAGCGATCTTGCTGGTCAACAACCTGCGCGATCAAGGGGGCGATGCGCGCGTCCGCAAGCGCACGTTGGTGGTGCGGTGGGGGCGGGCGTTTGGGACGCGGGCGTATGCCGTCTCGGTGCTGGCCCCGCTGCTGATCCCGCTCGGCCTCGTCGGGATGACGGGGACCGGGGCGGGGGCCCTGGCGGTGTGGCTGCTGATCCCGCTCATGGTGCGCGCCATCCGCACGGTGTGGCTGTCTCAGGACCCGCAGGTGCTGAATCCTATGCTGGGCCGCACCGGTCAGCTCCTGCTACTGTACAGCGTGCTGTTCTCCATCGGCTGGGTGCTCACGGCGTGACCGATCCGTTCCCTCACGTGGCCACAATGGCCCTCCACCCCTACCGGCTCCCGCTCACGCGGCCCTTGCGCCTCAGCACAGGCGTCTTGCAGGCCCGCGAGGGCGTGGCCGTCCAGCTCAACGCCCCCTCGGGTGCCGAAGGCTGGGGCGATGTGGCCCCGCTGCCCGGCTTCAGCACCGAGACGCTGGAGACCGCTACCGCGCAGCTCCAGACCCTGGCTGCGGTCGTCGAGGCCGGGGTCTCCGTGACCGGCCTGCGGTCACGGCTGGCGGCGTGTGCCCCTTCGGTTCGCTTCGGGGTGGAGGGAGCCTGGGTGGCTCTCCAGGCTCGTGCGCAGGGACAGACCGTAGCGGCCTGCCTGGGCACGCCCAGGGCGACGGTGATGCTCAACGGCCTGATCGTGGACGGCGATGTAGACGCGCAAGCCGTCTCGCTTCAGGACCAAGGCTACCGACACGTCAAGGTGAAGGTGGGGCGGCGCCCGGTGGATGAGGAGGTCGCCCGGATCCGGCGTGTGCTCGCAGCCACCGCTCCGACCCTCCGGCTGCGGCTGGACGCTAACCGAGCCTGGACCCTGGCCGAGGCCCGCGCCATGGCCGCCCAGATCGATCTGACGCGGATCGAGTACATCGAAGAGCCGCTGGCTGACCCGGACGCGCTGCCTACCCTGGCGGCCGATGGTGTGCCGGTGGCGCTGGACGAGACCGTGCACCAAGCTCCGGACGTCCCCCTCGCGGACTGGTCCTATGCCACGGCCTTTGTGCTGAAGCCCACACTGCTGGGACTGGCCCGCACCCGGCAGTACTTGGCAGACGCTGCCCAACTCGGCCGGCTGGTCACGCTCAGTTCCTCCTTCGAGAGCGGACTGGGACTGGCCCTGCTATACGCCCTCGCGGCTTCGTCGCCCGCTACGCAGACTGCGGCTGGCCTGGACACCTATCACTGGCTGGCGGAGGATCTGCTGACCCCACGTCCATCGTGGACCGGCCCCCGGGTGCCCCTGGCTGCCTGGGAGGCCGCGACCCTTGGACCCCTGGCCCCGCGTTGAGTGGTCACCGCCGCGGGGGGCGGTTTGTACGTCTGCAGCGAGGTCGTCGGCCCGGAGGGTCGGTGGACTTCAGAGAATGGGGAGTGATGAACGGGTGCTTGTCCGGCGCCAATGCTCAGGCTTGGAGAGATACATTCACCATGCACCACGTATACTTCACCATTCACCATTCATGCGAATCAAGGGTTGGGCTTGAGCAGATGGAAGGCCGCGGCCAGCTTGCCGAACAGATGCACCATCAGCCCCTTCGTGCTCCGTACTCTGGAGGCCTGGTCAATCCCCGTCTTGT
>JBCDJV010000114.1:0-14025 GCA_038747425.1 Bacteroidota bacterium | reverse complement strand
GTGCCCTGGAAATTCGCGGTGGTCAGCTTGTGATAGACGCCGCCATCGTACGGGTCTTGCATGGTCAACAGCCACCGGATCCCCACGATGGCTTCGTCCAGCACGTCCGGGAGGGCATTGCCGCTCTCCGGGATCCCAGCCATGAGCGTGGCCGCATAGGTAGGGTACTGTTGCACCACGTTGAGCAGATGCGCCACGCTGGTGGCCAGGGGGACGACGTACTTGTTGTAGTCACCCGCATCGTACCACCCCCCGGATGAGGCGATGGTAGCCCCTGCGGGGCGACCTGGAGACGCGGCCGAGGGGTGAATCAGCACCTCGGTGTCGGGGTGGCCGGCTGCGCGGGCCCAGGGACCGGCATACGCGGCGTCGAGCGCTTGGGAGGCCCGGGCGGTGTACAAGGCTTTGAGCGTGCCTCGCGTCACCTCGCGGTGCACGTTCGTCCGGATCTCGAAGCTGTGGGAGGCGCCGACCCCTGGCACTGCGATCCGGTAGGTGCCGGGCGTGTCGAACGCGCTGAAATCGGCCAGGCGGACAGCTTCACGTGCGTACGCCCAGGACGCTGCAGGCCCCAGCTGCCCGGTGAACAACGTGTCGCGGAGGTCCAGGCTCACCACGTGAAACGTGGTCTCGGCCCGATCCAAAACGGCCGCCTGCTTGGGCGCCCCAGGGTAGTATCCGAGTTGGTTGACGCGGATGGCCCCCGCGCCTTGGCCACACGCCACCGACGACGGCGCCAACACGAGAAGGGTGATCAAGGCGCATACCCGCATGGCGGTGAGCAGGGGGTGAAGGAGACAACGTGGCGTGAACGCCAAGCTCCTGTTCGGCTGCCGAAGAGTCAAGATAGCCGGCTCGCATCCGGCAGTCTCGCACGAATAGGCTCGGGGGGCCGTACCCTGGAGCTCCACCTCAGCTTCGCGAGGGCCAGCAGGCCCTACCGAAGCAGGTTCTCTTCGTCGGACAGGGCGAGGTCATCCTGGACCTGGCGCTCGATCTCGTCCACGACGGTGACGTCGATGTGGGTGGCTTCTTCGAGCGCTTTGGTGGGGTGCTGCGGGGGTTTGGCAGGCGCGGCGCCGTCCAGGTTGCGAACGCGGATCTGGTAGATGGGCTCGGGCATGACGATGCCGGCCTCGTCCAGGGCGGTCTTGACGAGTCGCTTGGCCTCGCTGCGCACCTTGAAGTAGTCCGCCTCTTGCTGGTGCACCCAGCCGTAGAAGCCCACCACCACCGACGAGTCGCCGAGGGTCTCGACCTGGGCCGTGGGGGCCGGGTCGTCCAGCGTACCCTTCAGGGCGCGAAGCGTGTCCAGCCCGATGCGCATGGCCTGCACGAGGTCGGCCTCCGTGTCGATGCCCACCTCGAAATTGAAGCGCCGCCGCGGGTTGCGCGAGTAGTTGACGATGACGCTGCCGAAGACCAGCGCGTTGGGCAAGCGCACGTGGTTGCCCTCGGCGGTGAGCAGCACCAGCTCCCGCGAGGTCAGGCGGATCACGCGCCCCGCCCGGCCGTCCACCTCCACCACGTCGTTCATATGGAAAGGCTGGCGGATGCTCATGAGCGCCCCAGCCAGGTAATTCTCGATGATGTCCTGGAAGGCGAAGCCGATGGCGATACCCGCCACCCCCGCTGTGCCCAGCACGGCCCCCACCAGCGCGGTGATGCCCAGCAGGTCAAACGCCAGCGCCAGGCCGATCAGCAGCACGAGGGCGCGCAGAACGCGGCGGAGCAGGTTCCAGATGAGCGGCGGCATGCCTAGCTGCCGTGAGGGCCCGTCCCAGCGCCCCAGCATGCGGCTGAGCGTCCAGAACACAAGGATGATCAGGATGGCGATGACGATCAGCGGCAGCAAACTCACCGTCTGGTCCACGTACCCCTGGATGCGCTCCAGGGCCGGCGCTACGCGGGTCTCCACGGCTACCTCCGTGGTGATGGCGTTCTCTACATACAGCACCCCGTCGAATTGCTGCGCCAACTCGGCCGCCTCGGTGGCGTGCTCGGCAGACAGCACGGTACCCGCCAGCTGCGCCACACCGTATTCGAGCTGTACGTCCACGTTCTGGAAGGCCTCGATGGTGGCGAAGACCCGCTGCAACCGAGCCTCCAGCCTCGCCGACTCGCGCGCCTCCACCTCAGCCATAAGGTCCACGATGCCGGCCGTTGAGTCATCGGCGGCCGGCGCTTGAGCCTGGCTGCTCATCGGCAGGAGCATCAGGAGGGCCAACAGGTAGCGCATGAGGGGACGTACGGTGACGGGGAAGGATGGTCTCGAACTTACGAACACCCGCCCCGCACCGCCAGCACACGGCCAAGACCCCGCTGGTCATGTCTTGAAGCTGGACGCCACGTACAGATCCCTCGCCATCAGGACCCTTCGGCTACGACTGGCGTCACGACGCTGCATCCGGGCGTGAAGTCGGTGGCCGAGAAGGTGGTGGTGAGCAGGCCCACGGAGGCGCCGTTGTTGGCGCGCAGGGTCAGCTCGTTCTCGCCGCCTCGCTTGGGCGAGCAGTATTCGAGGAGGTAGTAGCTGTTGGCCTCATCCCGCACCAGGTCGGCGATCTCCTGAAACTTGGGCACCAGTTCGTCCAGGTTGGACGCTGAGGCGAACCCGTCGCGCCCGACGGACTCCAGCGTGGTGGTGTCGATCTCGCCCCCCAGGCCGATGGTGAACACCGAGAGGTCCGCCCCGGTGCCTTCCACGGCCCGCAACGCGGCCGAGCGCGAGGTGCGGTTGGCCTGGTCGGTGCCATCGGTGAAGAGCACCAGCGACCCTGCGGTGATGACGTCGCGGCTGCGGCGGGACAGCACCCGCTGCTCGGCCAAGGAGGCGCCCTGCACGATGGCCCCGTACAGGTTGGTCGAGGGATCGGCCGGGAGGTCGGCGGTGATCGTGGCGACGCCGTTTTCGAGCGAGTCCGGACGGATGGTGAACTCAACAAGCGGGGAGATCTGGGCTTGCCCGTCGAACCACCAGACGCCCATCTCGATCTCCCCGTACTGCGGCTCGTCGGGCTGGTACAACAAGGCTTGGACGAAGCGCTGCGCGGCCTCGCGCAGCAGCTCCAGGCTTTCACTGCGCACAATGCTGCCGCTGAGGTCCAGGAGCAACACGATGCTGTACTGGAACTGCCCCGTCTTGGGCAAGATCTGGAGGTCGGCCTCGAAGTTGGATACCCGGTTCTCGTTTTCGTAGAGGTCGAAGCTGGACGCGCGGAGGCCCGCCACGGGTCGGTTGTCGTCCGTGTCTACCTTAAACAAGACCGACACGTTGGCCGGGGGCTGCGCCGATCGTTCGAGCAGGGTCAGAGAGAGCGTGTCATCGACGTCGCACGTCTGGAAGACCTCGCAGTCTTCATCGGACTGAGAGTCACACGAGGTCAGAAGCAGGCCACCGAGAAGGAAGGCACACAGCGTCAAGAGCGGGCGCATACAGGCAGGCGTTGGGTGAGGAAGGATGCCCCGAGTCCTACACACGGCCTGCCAAACCCCAAGATCGGCCGTAGGCCGCCCAGAGTGCAGGACCAGCGCGCCCTGTGCGAAGAACGATGCGCCCTGGGCGAAGCCTGCTTCGCTCGCCAGATCAGAGCAGGTGTAACATCCTACCCGGCCGCACAACCTACCACCGTGCTCGGCGTACATCACGCCCCACTCCGTTTCATCTCTCCAGCGTATACGCTATGTCTACCCCTTCTCTCGAAACGGCCACCCTGGGTGGTGGCTGCTTTTGGTGCATCGAAGCTGTCTTCGACGACCTGATTGGCGTGGTCGATGTCGTATCCGGCTATTCCGGCGGCCACGTGCCAAACCCGACCTACAAGGCGGTATGCAGCGAGACGACCGGCCATGCCGAGGTGATCCAACTCACCTTCGACGCCTCGGTCGTCTCTTTCCGAGAGATCTTGCAGGTCTTCTTCACCATCCATGACCCAACCACCCTCAACCGGCAAGGCAACGACCGGGGTACGCAGTACCGCTCGTCCATCTTCTACCACACCCCGGAGCAAGAGGCCACGGCGCGCGCGGTCATCGACGAGATCACGGAGGCGGGCCTCTGGGACGACCCCATCGTGACCGAGATCACGGCCTTTGATGTGTTCTACCCAGCCGAGGATTACCACCAGGAGTACTTCGTCAACAACACGTACCAGCCCTACTGCATGATGGTGGTGGCTCCCAAGGTGCGCAAGTTCCGGAAGCAGTTCACGGACCGCCTGAAGTCCAACGTCTCCGGCTAGGAGGCGGCCGGGGTCGGCTGGGCGCGCACGGCCAGGGCGCTACGATGGGTGAGGTAGACCGCCAGGCCGCCCACGACCGATAGCAGCGCCAGAAACGCGCCCCATCCGTACGCGGCGTACACCAAGCCCGGCACGTAGGAGCCCAGGCTCCCCCCGATGTAGTAGCTCGCCACGTACACCGCATTGACGGCCCCGGCCTCCGTTCCGGCCCGCGCGTTGAGCGCACCCGCCAACAGCGTGTGAACCAAAAAGAAACCCGGGGCCGCCAGCGCACTGATGGCGAAGAGGGCCCCGAGCGCGGGGACCGCCGCCAAGGCCACCGCGCCCAAGAGGACCGCCAACCCCGCATAGATGGCCGGGAAGGTACCGCCCAGGCCGGTACGCAGGCGCGCGGACAGCAAGGCAGCGGCCACGCCCACCAGGAAGCCAGCGTACGAAAGCCCCACGCTGGCCTGCCCCACGGCTGGATCCAGATCCTGCAGGCGGAACGGCAAGAAGTTGAGCAGCGCGGTGAACACGAAGAAGCCCGCGAAGCCTACGCCGCTGGCCCGCCGGACGAGTGGCTGGCGAAGCACCGCCCCGAGGGCCCCGAACAGCCGCGCGGATCGTGGGGCCGGGCCCGCCTCCATCCGCCAAGCGAGCCCAACACAACCGGCCAAGCCCACGGTGAGCACCAGAAAGACCGGGCGCCAGGCCTCTTCCGACGCCAGGAAGCCGGCCAGGACGCGCCCCCCGAGACCGCCCAAGATGCTGGCCGCCACGTAGTACGCCATGACGCGCCGCACATCCACCGCGTTCAGGGCGATGTACGTCATCAGCGCCGCCACCAGCAACGCGATGAGCCCTCCCTGCAGAAACCGGAGTCCGCTCAGCAGAGGCAGGGTCGGCGCTAGGTAGAAGGCCGCCTCCGTGAACATCAGCCCCAGGAGCCCGCCTACCACAAGCCCTCGCGGGGAGCTGCGCAGCATCAACAGGCCCGCCGGTACCGGCGCCACCACCATGGCCAGCAGACTCCACGAAATGAGCGAGGCGGCCGCCGCCTGAGACACGTCGAGGTCAGCGGCAATCCACGGCAGCAGCGTCTGCGGTGCATAGAGCACCGCAAACGTCAGCAAGGTGGCACACAGGAGCGGAACGAGGTTACGAAGCGGCATGCAGGACGGCCCAGGACGAAAAACGCTCCGGACCAACGAGAAAGCCCACAGACGGTTCGCCTACGACAGGAGCCGTGTAAAGCCCGTCACGATGGGCCGCCCTGGCTCTCCCCTCGCGGGGTCCGCTGGCGAGGGCAGCCCCCAAACAGTATCTCAACGCCCTCTTAAGGATCCGCGGCCGCGAGCCGATACTCGAAGAGCCCCCCGTCTATCCATGTCCAACTCAGCCACTGACTGCCATGCCTGCCGTACAACAGGGCGATACCGTCAAAGTCACCTACAAAGGCCGCCTCGACACCGGACGGGCGTTTGACGAAGCCACCGAGGCCGACCCACTCGTCTTCCAGGTGGGTGCCCCAGGCGTGATCGCCGGGTTCAGCGACGCCGTCGTGGGCATGCAGCCGGGCGAGCGCCGACGGGTGCGCCTTGAGCCTGCCGAAGCCTACGGCACCCGCAACGAGCAACTCGTGTTCGAGATGCCACGGGCGCGCCTGCCGGAGCGTGTCCAGCCCGGCCAGACGATCCAGTTGCCTCACAGCAGTGGGCGCCAGATCCCCGCCATCGTGCGATCCATCCGGCCCAACGTGGTCACCGTCGATGCTAACCATGAATTGGCGGGCGAGACGCTGTTCTTCACCATCAACCTGCTGGAGATCGTAGAGAGCACCACCGCACAGCCCGCCTGATGGGCCGAAACCGGGATCAGGGGAAGATGCCCATCGACTTGTACGAGACGGCGACTTTGTTGATGGCACTGATGAAGGCCGCGGTGCGAAGGTCCGTGTCCTTGGCTTTGGCGATGGACCGCACCTCCCGATAAGCGCCAACCATGGTCTCCTCTAGGCCGGAGTTCACGAGATCAGCCTCCGTAGCGCCGAAGGCCACGCCCGAGGCCACCTGGCTGAACTTGTCTTGCGGGAAGTCGGCATTGGTGAGGTGCTCCACGGCACGCAGAATGCGCTCGGCATTGCGGTGCTCAAACCGGCGGCTCATCCGCCCGTGACGCACGTGAGACAGGTTGCGCAGCCACTCAAAGTAGGACACTGTGACGCCGCCGGCGTTGAGGAAGACATCGGGCAGAATCAGCACCCCTTTCTCACGCAGGATGTCATCGGCGGCAGCGGTGACCGGGCCGTTGGCTCCTTCAGCGATGATCTTAGCCTGTACCTGGGGTGCATTGTCGCGTGTGATGACGCTCTCCAGGGCGGCGGGCACCAGGATGTCACACGGGAGCGTCAGCGCGTCTGCGGACGACGGTAGGTTCTGGGCGCCCGGGAAGTCCAGGATCGAGCCCGTTTCCCGTCGGTGGGCCATCAGCTGGGCCAGGTCGATGCCGTCGGGCTTGTGGATGGCCCCTTCCATCTCGGCCACCCCAGTGAGTACGGCTCCCCCCTCCTCCATGAAGAGGGCCGCATGATAGCCGACGTTGCCCAATCCTTGAACGACAAACGTCTTGCCTTCCAGGCCGGGGGTCAAGCCCAACGCCTGCATATCCTCAGCGATGTCGCACGCCTCACGCACGCCGTAGAAGACGCCCCGCCCGGTGGCTTCGGTGCGACCCCGCACGCCGCCCTGGCCCACCGGCTTGCCCGTCACGCAGGCCAGCGCATTGAGGTCGTCGGTGAGCTGCGCATAGGTGTCGTAGATCCACGCCATCTCCTGCTGCGTGGTGCCGTAATCTGGGGCCGGCACGTCGAGGCCAGGGCCAATGAAGTGCTTACGCGTCAGTTCAAACGCGTAGCGGCGCGTGATGCGCTCGAGCTCGGCCTCCGAGTAGTCGTTCCGGTTGATCTTGACCCCGCCTTTAGCGCCGCCATACGGGACGTCCACGATGGCGCATTTGTAGGTCATGAGCGCCGCCAGGGCCTGCACCTCATCGGCGTTCACGTTGAAGGCGTACCGGATGCCGCCCTTGACGGGGCTCTTGTGGTGGCTGTGCTCCCCCCGGTAGGCCTCGATCACCTCGATGGAGCCGTCGTCGCGGCGGATAGGGAATTTGAGGTAATAGATGCTGTTGCAGACTCGGATCTGATCGAGCAGGCCTTGTGGATGCTCCGTGAGGGCGGCCGCGCGATTGAACATGCGGTCAACCTGCTCCAGAAAGCTAACGTGGGTGGACATGAATCGTAGACGGATCGCTGTGGGTGTGTAGAGGGGATTGAAAGCGCTTCCAAAGATAGGGTCTTTCCCTTTCATGCACTACCTTTTCGCCCACAACGCATTCGATGTCTGTGTATGGCCTTTCCTGACGCCTCAACCCGCCTCGTGACCCTGCTGGGCCACCCGGTGGAGCACTCGCTCTCCCCGCGCATGCACAACGCGGCCTTCCGCCACCTGGGGCTCAACCTGGTCTACCTGGCTACCGACGTTCGTCCGGCCGATCTACCGGAGGCCGTTGAGGGGCTGCGTGCGATGGGGCTTCGGGGGGCCAATGTGACGCTGCCCCACAAGGAGACCATCCGTCCTCTGCTGGATGCCTGCTCTGACCGCGCCCGGGCCGTGGGGGCCGTCAATACCGTCGTCTGCGTGGACACGGAGGCCGGCGCCCGCACCCTGCACGGCGACAACACGGACGTGGCGGGCTTTCTTGCCCCCCTCGCGCCGTTTGCGGACCGCCTGCACGGGACGGACCAGCTGATTTTTGGGGCCGGCGGAGCCGCCCGGGCCGCCGCCTACGCCCTTCTCACCACCTATCAGCCCAGCGTGCTCACGTTGGCCGTACGGACGCCGGCCCGCGCTGAGGCGCTGGCGCGCGACCTAGCCCCGTTCGATGCACGAGGGGCGCTTCGGGTGGTCGCTCTGGCCGAAGCCGAAGCGGCGGTCGCCACAAGTCGGCTCTTGGTCAATGCCACGCCATTGGGGATGCACCCGCACGTCGAAGGCACGCCCTGGGCCCGTCAGGCGTCCTTTCACCGGGCCCAGGTCGTGTACGACCTCGTCTATGCCCCCCAACACACACGCCTCCTCCGCGAGGCTGGCGCCCGTGGCGCCACCACGGTGGGCGGCCTGGGCATGCTCATCGGGCAGGCCGCTGCCGCGTTCACCGCCTGGACCGGGCACCCCTTCCCCTTGGAGGTGGTCCGCCAAGCCCTCGGGTAGCCCCTACGCGGAGGGCCGGTGTGGCTTGGCTTCGTGTTCTGGTGGCCTATGGATCGCCCGGATCATAGGGACAGGCTGAAAACGCCATAGGCATTTTCGGTGTAGGGGTTGAAGATAAGCCCCACAGAAAGCGGCAGCTCGAACCGATCGGTCAGCGGGATGGCCCGCGTGGCGGTGAGGCCCACGTTTGTGATGTACGCCCCCCGCTCAGGCACTCCGTTGAACGGACTCTTGCCTGGTACGCCCCCGGCAAAGGCCCGTAGATTCACCTGATCCACGCTGAATCGGTATCCCGCTTCCACATACACGGACCGGCCCGGGTCATTGTAGACGACGTACCCCACCATAGCATCGATCGGCAACCAGCCATCGTGGCCCGAGAACATGAGCTGGGCCTGCAGAAAATGAGCCCCGTCGCCGCCATCGTCCATGTCGAAGAGGCGCCCGGTGTTCGGGTTGTAGTGGTTCTGGATGTACGGGGTGAGGGTGCCCACCCCCACGTCGATGTGGTAGAGGGCCCAGAAGAGCACCTCGCGGTAATTCGCTTGGCGGGGCGAGCCCACGCTTTCGTCCGCTGCTTGGGCGATGGGATGGGAGGACCATCCCGTCAGCTCGAAGTGGCCAACGCGCAACGTGATGTTGGGCTGCACCTGCGGGGCCTCGCCCAGGTTGAGGCCCCGGTAGATGAACCGACTGGTCAGCGTCACACCGGCCGTGACGTCCACGAGCGGCGTGGCATCCGCCTCTTGCGCGGTGGACTCGGCGTCGTCCGTGCTGGAGGTCGTTCGAGCTTGATCGGTCGGGGGTTCGTTGGGGGTATCCTGCGCGTGCAGGCCAGGGGGGGCCAGTAGCAGGGCCAGGGCCAGCAGCAAGCTGGGGATCGTGTAGGCGTGTCGTGTCGTCGTCTCGTCTCTCATCGCTTCACCTAGGACACTGATGGACAGGTTGGGAACGTCCCCAGGCCTTCAGCAGAGGCGCCCGCTCACTACGCTACGCACGAGGGCCAGGGGACGGTACAAGGGGCGCTGTCAGGCCCCAGCCTGCAGGACCACGTACAGGCCCGCAGCCAGCACACCACCCAGCACGGGCGCCAGCACCGGCACCCAGGCGTAGCCCCAGTCGCTGTCTCGCTTGCCGGGGATGGGAAGGAGGGCGTGCATGAGGCGCGGACCGAGGTCGCGGGCTGGATTGATGGCGTAGCCGGTGGTCCCGCCCAGGCTCAGGCCGATCACGAGGACCAACAGGCCTACCGGCAGGGCGTCCAAGGCGCCCAGGCCACCCACCGTGCCATTCGGACCGGCCACGCTGGGCGTCGCCAGGTTCAGGATGGCAAAGACCAGCACGAACGTGCCGATGACCTCCGAGATGAAGTTGGACGGCAGGTTGCGGATAGCGGGCCCTGTGCTGAAAACGGCCAGCTTGGCGTCCGCATCGTCTGTCTTGGCAAAGTGATCTTTGTACTGCAGCCAGACGAGGAACCCACCGAGTGCCGCGCCCAGCATCTGGGCGGTGATGTACAAGGGCACCTGCCCCCACGGGAAGTTGCCCGCCAGGGCCAGCCCCACGGTGACGGCGGGATTGAGGTGCGCACCACTGACGGCGCCGACGCAGAAGACCGCCACGAAGACGGCCATGCCCCAGCCCATGGTGATCACGATCCAGCCGGAGTCGTTGCCCTTTGTATCCCGGAGCACAACGTTGGCCACTACGCCATCGCCCAACAAAAGGAGCAACGCCGTCCCGATAAGTTCTGCGATAAATGGGGTCATGCCTGTAGAAGCCTGATGGGCGCCCTGCACGCAGAGTACCCAGATGAACGGAGGGGGAGCCCTCAGGAAGGCGAGGCGCGCCCTGAGGGGTGAAAAGCAGAGGAGATCCGCTTAAGCGGTGTCCTCAGTCAGGCTGAGGGTGCCGGCCCCACTCAGCAGGTAGGACTGGGCCAACTCCGTGTAGGCATCTACCTGGGCTTGCTGCCAAGCGGCGTCGCGCCCCAGTTCTTCGGCCAGCAGAGCCGCTACCGTGGGTGCCATCTCGATGCTCTTGCGGGCATCCAGCAACAGCTCACGCGTACGCCGGGACAGCACGTCTTCCACGGTCCGCGCCATCTCGTGCCGGGCCGCCCAGACTACCTGTGCTCCCACCACCGGCCGCTCCGGGTGTAGCCGCTCGGCATAGCGAGCCTCTTGGCGCATCAGCTCTTGGATGGCCGGAGCGTCGGACCCATACTGTTGCAAGAACCCAAAGGTACGCGCGTTCTGGTGATACCCATGGATGTGCAGGTTCTTGGTCACCGAGTCCCGGTCGTCGAGGCCGGCCAGCGTGGCGGCCTGATCGATCGTATCCTCGGCCATCTTGCGATAGGTGGTCCATTTGCCCCCGGCGATGGTCACCAGGCCAGAGTCGGCAATGTGCAGGGTATGGTCGCGGGAGAGCGCGGCCGTTCCTCCTTCGCCGTCCGGGCTCCCGACCAGCGGACGCAGGCCCGCGAAGGCACTCCGAACGTCAGCCGGGGTCGGATCTTTGGTGAGGTAGCGGGCGGCGTGACTGAGGACGAACTCAAGCTCTTCGGCCATCGGACGGGGCTCCAGGTCAGACGCCTCCACAGGCGTGTCGGTGGTGCCTACCACCACAGCGTCATTCCACGGGATGGCGAACAGGACGCGTCCGTCGTCCGTCTTGGGGACCATGATGGCAGTATCGCCGGGTAGAAACGTTTTGTCCAGGACCACATGGATGCCCTGGCTGGGCGTCACCATCGCCTTGGCGCTCGGGTTGTCCATCTTCCGCAGGCGATCGGTCCACACGCCGGTGGCGTTGATGACGACCTTGGCGGAGACGTCGAAGGTGGCCCCGGTTTCATGATCACGAGCGTATACGCCGCGCACCTCCAGGCCCTCCTTGATGACCCCAGTCACCTCGCAATAGTTGATGAGCACGGCCCCTTGCTCAGCGGCGGTTTGCGCCATGTTGACCGCCAGGCGTGCGTCGTCGAACTGGCCGTCGTAGTAGACCACACCGCCGTCGAGGCCTTCGGGCTCAATGGTGGGCAGCCGCTGCAGGGTTTCCTCTTTGGAGAGGTGCTTACTTCGCCCAAAGCCGGAACGGCCCGCCAGCAGATCGTACATCTTCAGCCCGATCCCGTAGAACGGGCCTTCCCACCAGGAGTAGTTGGGCACCACAAACGGAAGGTCGTGCACGAGGTGCGGCGCATTCTGGAGGAGCAGGCCGCGCTCCTTGAGGGCCTCCAGGACCAAGGCCACATTGCCCTGACGCAGGTAGCGGACGCCTCCGTGCACCAGCTTGGTGCTCCGGCTGGACGTGCCCTTGGCAAAATCAGACTGCTCAAAGAGGAGGGTTCGGTACCCCCGTGAGGCCGCCTCGATGGCACAGCCGAGGCCGGTGGCCCCGCCTCCAACGATAGCAAAGTCCCAGACGGAGTCCTGGCTCCGCAGGGTGTTGATCATGGCATCTCGTTGCATGGATAGGTTAAGATCGATGATGGGCAGAACGGTGGGGATGGGCAGGGGCAGGGTCAGACGAGCTGGTCTTCGACCTCCCAGGCTCGGGCGCGGTCCAGGGCACGGCGCCAGCCCGCTTGCAGCTGGGCGGCCCGGTCGGCGTCGAGGCCTGGGGTGAATCGGCGATCTACCTTCCACTGGCGCGAAATATCGTCGGCGCCGTCCCAGTAGCCCACGGCCAGGCCAGCCAGATAGGCGGCCCCCAGCGCCGTGGTCTCGGTCACGGCCGGGCGCACGGTGGGCGCTTGCAGAATGTCCGTCTGGAATTGCATCAGGAGGTTATTCCGGGCGGCTCCGCCATCGACGCGTAATTCCTTGACCTTGATACCGGCGTCCTTCTCCATGGCGTCCAGGACATCAGCGGCCTGGTAGGCGATGCCTTCGAGGGCCGCTCGGGCAAAGTGCCCGTTGGTGGTGCCGCGGGTGATGCCCACGATGGTGCCGCGGGCATACTGGTCCCAATGGGGAGCGCCCAGGCCCGCGAAGGCCGGCACCATGTAGATGCCCCCGTTGTCATCCACCGAGCTGGCCAGCTCTTCGATCTCAGAGGACGAGCGAATCATCTGGAGCCCATCGCGAAGCCACTGCACCACGGCCCCAGCAATAAAGACACTGCCTTCTAGGGCATACTCCATGGGTTGATCGCCCAGCCTCCAGGCCACGGTCGTGAGGAGGTTGTTCTCCGACGGCACGGCTTCGGTGCCGGTGTGCATGAGCATGAAGCAACCGGTGCCGTAGGTGTTTTTGGCCATGCCCGGCTCAATGCACCGTTGCCCGAAGGTAGCCGCCTGCTGATCGCCCGCGATGCCCCCAATCGGGATCCGGGCGGCAAACAGGTCAGAGCTCGTCTCGCCGTAGACCTCGCTGGAGGAGCGGACCTCAGGGAGGATAGCACGCGGCACCTGGAGAATGTCCAAGAGGTCATCGTCCCAGTCGCCCGTGTGGATGTTGAAGAGGAGGGTGCGCGAAGCATTGGTGACATCCGTGATGTGCAAGGCGCCGCTGGTGAGCTTCCACACGAGCCAACTGTCTACGGTCCCAAAGGCCAGGTCGCCACGCTCGGCGCGCTCCCGGGCTCCGTCCACGTGGTCGAGGATCCAGCGCACCTTGGTGCCCGAGAAGTAGCTGTCGAGCACAAGGCCGGTCCGCTCCCGGAAGCGCGCCTCGTGGCCGGCCGCTTTGAGCCGATCACACAGACCCGCCGTGCGTCGGTCTTGCCAGACGATGGCGTTGAAGATGGGCTCGCCGGTGGTGCGGTCCCACACGATGGTCGTCTCGCGCTGATTGGTGATGCCGATGGCGGCGATGTCACGCGCGTTGAAGCCCGCTCTTGAAAGCGCTTCCGTAGCCACGCCTAGTTGAGAAGACCAGATCTCGTTGGGATCATGTTCCACCCACCCCGGCCTCGGAAAATGCTGCTCAAACTCCTTCTGGGCAACGCTCTGGATCTGCCCGTTGTGGTCGAATACGATGGCACGGGACGAGGTCGTACCTTGATCAAGGGCGAGGATGTAGTTCATGGACGTGGGGGCCAGCTGGATAGGGCAGGGAGGTACCAATCGAATGTGTTTCGATCAGAATTAGAGGTGCGTAAGATCGAAATATACGGCCATTCTGTGTTTTCTTATGCAAGAACTCTTTCCAACGTTCCATCTATTTACTACTTAATTTAACCTCTCATCATATCTGATTAGGCTACATGATTGAAGAGATATATTAAAAGTGTTTTTGTATTAAAACATTTATGTATATTAACTCCCTGGCAAAAATCCATCCCTGATGAAGTTGACCGCCGCGCGGGGAGCGTTTGAACGGCCACCTGGTGCATCAGCACGTAGACCTGGACAGGGCACTCAGAGGCTGACGATGAATGGATGAAGACGGCGAAAACGAGCGCTGGAGGTGCCAGGCTACGCGCCTGAGGAGCGCGGGGCCGCGCCCCGGGCGACGAAGGCAACGCCGCATGGCGCCTCCAGGGCCGTTTGCAGCCCTTCACCTGCCATTCATAGTCAG
>JBCDJV010000113.1:0-14123 GCA_038747425.1 Bacteroidota bacterium | reverse complement strand
GGCCATCTACGGCGCCGCGGCCTTCGCCTGTGACCAGTCGGTGGGCATCGTCGTGGCGCTCGACGGCACGCGCACCAGCGGCACCGCCTACACCTGGCGATACAGCTTCTACGCTCCCTCGACCAACCGGCAAACGGCGGTGACCGTCACACCACTCGCCGTGCAGGCCGACACCCTGGAGGATTTCGGCGGCTTCTTGGCCAGCGCTCAGCCGATCGACCCCGCCCGGTTCGTGGACACCGACGCCGTGCTGACTGAGGTACTGGCTGGCGGTGGCAGCGATTTCCTGGAGGACTTCCCTAGCCGTAACCAGCGGGTGTTCCTCACGGCGGGCACTTTCGAGGATAGCCCCATGCCGGAGATGCCCCAGTGGCGCGTGCTGCTGCAGCGGGTCAACAGCAGCGGGGTGACCCCGTACGAGCGCTTCGTGCCAGCACAAACGCCGGCAACCACCAGCACGAGCCCCCGCGATGCGGTGCCGCAAGACCTCAGCCTCCACATCACCGCCTGGCCCAATCCGTTCCAAAAGGTGGCGACGCTTGAGGTCACGTTAGCAGAAACGGCCCCGCTGCAGGCAACGGTCTACAACCTGCTGGGGCAACGCATGGCTACGCTGGCCGACGGGTCCGTCTATCCTCCAGGGCGCCACCGCCTCCGATGGGACGCTGGCGAGGCACCACCAGGAGTCTATGTGGTCACGATGCAGGCTGGGGCCTGGCGAGAGCAACACACGCTGGTTCACCTCCGATAGGGCTTTCCTCTTCATTGAGACTCTTTGGCATTAAGTCCCCGAGACACAAGATCGTTGATACCAAGGCTGGACTGGAGAAGCGGGCTAGCTACTCCCGACCGCCTAGTCTCTCCGTCTGACTGGTTAGATAATGGGGCGGCCCCGCCACCGGCGTTTATGCCTGCTCACTGCTGGCACCCAGCTTTTGAAGGACCTCAGAGACGGCCCGCTTGGCCGCGAACACCGCGCCGGTGAGGTAGCCGGGCTCGACAGGGCTCGTCTCACTGCCACTTAGGGCGAGGCGTTCGCGCCACGGCCCCGTCACCCAGGCCGCCGCATCTGGAACGAGGTGGCCGCCTGCGCGCTGGTCGGCCGCGGTGGCCGTCAACGGGTCAGCCGCCCAGTCCTTGAACAACGTGGCGCGGGGGGTCCGCGCGTCGGCACCGAACATCCGCCCGAGTTGATCGATGCAGGCCCGGGATAATGCCGTCTCCCCGAGAGCCGTACGTTGCTCAGCGCCAGCACCCAGGAACCCGAACAAGGCGGCGGACCCCGACGCCGTCGTCGCATCGTGGATCTCGACCATCGGCCCGACCATGCTCTGTGCCGTTCCGGACAGGCCCGCCTCGCGCCAGAATGGGCGGTCGTACAGAGCGAAGAACTTGGCGTGCGGGGCCATCCACGTCGGCGTGTCTTGCCAGCGTCGCGCCGTCGCCACCGGCTGCGCGGGCGTGAACGACACCGTGGCGTTGAGGAGCCGGGGGGGGAGGGCCGCGACGACCTGCGCGGCCCGGCGTGTCTCCACCCTCTCACCCCGGCGGCTCACCGAAAGCTCGACGCCGCCGCTGGTGAGCGCTAACGCGGTCACCTTCGCGCTCAGCAGGACGCTCTCGGGTGGTACGCCGCTCGCCAGCGCGCGGATGAGCGCACCCGTGCCGCCGACCAAGCGGGACGTCTGCTGCTCCTGCGCGATGCCAGGATAGCGCTGCGGCCCCTCCCGCGACATCCGCTCGAAGATCACGTCGCCCTCGGTGCTCTGTTCGAAGGCGGGGAGGTCGAGGTCGGCAATCAGCGCAGCGATGTCCGGCTGGACGCGGGGCCAGTACCAGGACGGGCCCAGGTCGAACCCGTCCTCAGAGGGCCGTCCGGCGTCGTCCACGGTGAGGACCCGGCCCCCGAGACGGTCGCGGGCCTCCAGAAGCACGAACCCGACACCCGCCCTGTGCAGCAGGCGGGCGGCACAAAGGCCCGCGAGGCCTCCACCGACAATGGCTACGTCCGTTTGCATCGCTGTACATGAGCTAGGGTGGGCACCGCGACGCCCGCGCCTCGAAACTTACGAAAACGGCTGCCCTTCGTCGCCCTCGAGCGCCGTGGTAGCCACGACGCCCTGAACCGGCCCCCGTCTAATCCCTGTTCTTCGAAAACCTGTACCCCTCAAACGCAGGCAGGCCTTCCCTGCCTATGGTCGGCAGAAAAGGCCTGTGGGGTGCGGAGAGGGAGGGATTCGAACCCTCGAGCCGCATACGCGACTACTGGTTTTCGAGACCAGCGCATTCAACCACTCTGCCACCTCTCCATGGGTTGGAGCACGCAGGGTGGCCGCGCGGGGTCACCCTGGTCTCCCCTCTCGGAACGCACGCCGACCGGGGATGGAGCAGTGGCTTCCGAAGAAGGACGCTAAATGTACGGGCCGGGCCTCAGTTCCACAAAAGCGATCCACGAAAATCTGCTGAAGAGCCCGGTGGCAGGGGGTCGTCCTGCACGAAGGAGGAGCCCCACACGGGACCTGATCGCGCTTCTGGCATAGAATTCGATGCTTCTACATTATGTAATTGTTAACAAATAGCCCTATTGTCTCACAAGGGCGTTGGTGAAACAGACCTTGGAGGTGATTGTGATGGATCGCTCGCATGGGTGGTGGCGGCACGCAGTCGTGCTGAGCCTGCTCCCCCTTCTGGCTGGCTGTGCGCTGGTGTCGCCGAGCGTGCCGCAAGCCTATCAGCAGACCCTGGCCCACTACAACCTGCCCCTCGTTGCGCCCCCCTCCGAGGCGCCGCCGCCGTCTGTCGACGTGGAGCGGGTGGCGGCCCAGGTGCACAGCCTGGTCAACCGGGTGCGTACCGAGGCCGGGCAGGCCCCGCTGGCCTGGTGTGACGACGTGGCCCAGGTGGCGCAAGCGCACAGTACGGACATGGCCTCGGGTAACTATTTCTCCCACACCGACCAGCACGGACGCTCGGCCACAGACCGGGGCACCGTGCAGGGCATCACCTGCCAACGGCGCTCGGACACGCAGCTCATGGAAGGCCTGGGGGAGAATCTGTTCTGGACCACGCAGTACGATTCGTACGAACTGGCCAGCCACTCCGCCGTCCCCATGAACGTGGCGTGGAAGGAGGCCGATCAGATCGCCGAGGAAGCGGTGACGGCCTGGCTCAAGAGCCCAGGGCATCGCGCCAACCTGCTCAGCGCCCTCTACACTAAGCAAGGCATCGGCGTGGCCATCCGACCAGGCGTGGGGGTCTACATCACGCAGAACTTCTGCTTCTGAGCCAGCCACTCAGCGCGGCCCCGGTGTCCAGGCCACTCTCTAGCGCCTGATGCACGCGCCCCTTGCCTACGAGCCCATCCCCCGCGAAGAACACGCCGTGCGCCTGGCCTTGCTGCAAGGCTTCCACGTCGGCCGCCTGGGTGGGCAGGGCGTAGCGCCAGCGCTGGGCATCGGTCCACACGGGCGCGGGGAGATCCGTGCCTAGCAAAGCCGTCACCAGGCGCAGCCCCTCTTGCAGCACGTCCTCTCGATCGCTGTCGTAGTGGGCCTTGGTCCAAGCGGGGCTCATCTGGGCCACGAGGAGGCTGCCCAGAACCTCCGGCACGTGCCCCGGCTTGTCCTCTTCAAACCCAAGCCAGGCGATGGGATGGGCCCGATCTAGGTTGAGCAGTGCATAGACCTTCCGCTCAGGACGAGGGACCGGGGCGTCGAAGGCGTACATGAGCGCATACTGGGGCTGGTACTGGGCCTGCCCGAGAGCCTCCACCAGGGCAGGGCCCCAGGCCTCGGGCAGGTCGCTGGCTTCGAGGAGGTCGATGCTCTGCGGTGACGGCGGCGTGAGCACCACGGCCTCGAAAGGACCGTACGAGGCGCCCTCGGTTGTTTCCAGGCGCCAGGCCCCGCTATCCAAACGGTGGATGCGCTGGATGCGCACCTGCGTGTGGATGGCGTGCGGCTGGGCGGCATCGGCCAGAAGCTTGCCCAGGTAGCTGATGCCCATCCGGTAGGTCCACTTTGTGCTCTGGTTGTGCCCCGGATCGCCGGGCTGGATGCGGCCATCGGCCTCGAACGTCCAGATCTCACCATCGATCGTGGTCAGCTCGTCGGCGGGGAGCACGTCGTGGATCAGGGCCTGCAGGCGATCGGAGTCGATCTTGAAGTAGTTGGCACCGTGATCGTAGCGGGCGCCGTGGCGGCGGCGCGTGGTGGCACGGCCGCCATAGCCGCGGCTTTTTTCGAAGACCTCGACGTGGAGATTCGCATCTGTGACGTTGTTCGGACGAAGGGCGTAGGCCGCTCCCAAACCGGCGATCCCGGCTCCGATGATTGCAACGCGGGTGGGCATGTGGCGTAGAACAGCTCGTTGAATGATTGATGGGTCGTGGTGCAGCGCTGTAGGAGGCGTCTTCGCACGCGTGCCTCCCCCCAAGGTTCTCCCTCTACGCTCGGTGCCCATGCTGGCTCGCCTGCTCCTCCTCTTTCTGATCACGCCGGTGGTTGAACTGGCCCTCCTCCTCCAGGTGGGCGAATGGATCGGCTTCTGGCCGACGGTCGCCCTCATCCTGGTCACCGGTATCACCGGGAGCTACCTGGCCCGCCGTGAGGGCCTGTCCGTGTGGAAGAAGCTGAACGACCGGCTGGCCCAAGGCGGCCTGCCCAGCGATGAGCTGACCGACGGCGTGATCGTGCTGATGTCGGGCGCGCTCCTCATCACCCCCGGGGTGCTGACGGATGTGGTCGGGTTTAGCGGCCTGCTGCCGCCCACGCGCGCCTTGATCCGCAAGGCCGTGCTGAAACGCGTCCGCGCCTCGGCCACCCAGGGCACCTTCCATACCTACATGGGCGGCTTCGGCGAACCCTTTGACGCATATCCACCCGGCGGCGCGCCCTACGGCCCGGAGGCCGACTACAGCACGCCCTCCTGGGACGGCGACGCCCACGAGACGCCCGGCTACGCCGACCCCAACCGCCCAGCGTAAGGGCAGACACAACCGATCAGGACTCGGCCGTCTCGACCATGACCGGGGTGGCGAGCGGCTCGCCGAGCGGGATGCGCAGCTGACCTTCCGAGGCCGCTACCGAGGCGGCAACGGCGGAGTCTCCGGTGATATTGGTGACGGTCCGGCACATATCCAGGATGCGGTCTACGCCCAGGATGAGCGCGATCCCGGCACTGGGCACGCTCACCGACTCCAGGATGATGACCAGCATCACGATGCCCGCACTCGGCACGGCGGCCGTCCCGATGGAGGCCAGCACGGCGGTCAGCACGATGGTGAGCTGATCCGCCAGCGTGAGGTCCATGCCCAGCGTCTGCGCGATGAACACAGCGGCCACGGCCTGGTAGAGCCCGGTCCCGTCCATGTTGATGGTGGCCCCCAGCGGCAGCACAAACGATGACACCTCTTCGGACACGCCCAGGTTTTTCTCGGCACACTCCATGGTCACGGGGAGCGTAGCCCCACTGGACGAGGTGGAGAAGGCCACCAGCTGCGCGGGCGCGATGCCGCCGTAGAAGCGCTTGACCGGGATGTCCGTCATGAGCTTGAGCAGCCCGGTGTACGTGATCACCATGTGCACGCCTAGCCCCAGGAGCACCGCGATACAGTAGTAGCCCAGCGCCGCCAGCAGCTCCACGATCTGTGCTACGTTGTCCTGCGCAATCGATGTGATCGTGTCCGCCATCAGGGCGAAGACCCCCACGGGCGCGGTGATCATGATGAGCTCCACGATCCGTATGATGAGCGCGTTCAGGCTGTCGAACACGTCGAGCAGTGGCTGGGCCTTCTGTTTGGGGATCATCAGCAGCCCGATGCCCAAGAAGATGGCCACGAAGACCACCTGCAGCATGTTGCGGTTGTTGGAGGCCGACCCAAAGAAGTTATCCGGCACAATGTCCACGAGCGGCTGCAGCGGCCCCCGCTGGGCGGCCTGCCCGGCTTGCTGCGTGCGGGACTCCACGTCGCTCTCGTAGGTCTGCTGCAGGCGCTCACGCATCTCCGGGGGCACCGTATCCCCCGGCTGCAACACGTTGACCACCACCAAGCCAATCACCAGGGCGATGACCGTCGTCCCGATGTAGATACCGATCGTCTTCCCGCCAATCCGCGATAGCTTCTTGAGGTCGGAGAGCGAGGCCACGCCCGTCACCAGCGACGCCAGGATGAGCGGCACCGCGATCAGCTTGAGCAGGTTGATGAAGATCGTCCCGAACGGTGCGATCCAGTCCGAGGTGAAGCTTCCCCACCCCTGGATGGCGGCCACGATCCCAAACACGAGCCCGAGTACCAGGCCTACGATGATCTGCCAATGAAGCTTACGGTACCAGGGCATAGCCGAGTGGGGGATGTGGTGGGACAAACCGGTGCGGCGGCAATCCTACGGCTGGTGGCGTTCTGTGTGCCGCGCGGCGCGTAAGTTACAACCTGGCGAGCAGCAAATAGAAGATGTACCCCCCGATCGCCCCCACCAGCGTACAGGCGGCGTTGACGGTCTCGTTATTCACCCACGACCAGCCCCGCACCAGGGGGCCTGCGTCGGCGCGCTCGGTCAGCGTGTCCGTGAGGCGGTCCCGGTAGCGCGCCTGGACGGTGGCCCCCAGCACGCTATCGGCCAGGGCGCCGAGCCCACCGGCCAGCACCACCCCGGCCACCAGGGCGCCGCCTTCGTGGGAGGCTGGCGCGGTGGCCCAGGCCGCCAGCCCTACGCTGGCTGCCCCCGCTACGCTGGCCAGGGTGCCGACGCCCGTCACGCCTCCGGAGGCGCCGGGGGTAAGCCGAGCCCCGGTGAGCACGCTGCGTGGCGTCCCGCCGAGCCACGTCCCCAGCTCCGTGGCCCAGGTGTCCGCGGCGGCGGCGGCCCATGCCCCCACATAGGCGGCATACCAGGCGGGCCCTGGGGCGATGAACGCCAGGAGCAGACAGCCCCACGCGACCCCGCCATTGGCCAGGACCTGCGCGGCATCACGCACGTCGCCCTTGGCCTCGTGGGTGCGTGCCTGCGCCTTGGCGGCTCGTCCTACCTTGGACAAGGCGCTGGACAAGACGAAAAACGTCACCGCCGGCGCGATCCAGGTGAGCGTGCCCGCTGCCACCAGACTGGCCGCCAGCCCTCCGCCGGCCACCGCCCCTGAGCGGCTCAGGACGCGCACCCGGTAGGTGCCCGCCGCAAACGCCCCCCCAGCGGCCAGCGCTACAACAACCCGCACCCAGAGCGTATCCGTGAACGCAGGCACACGACCAGCGGCCTAGAACGACACGCGGAGCGCGGCGGTGGGCTGCACCTCGCCCCAGGCGTTCATCCCCACCCGGACGTCGGTGTCAAACCGGAGGTTGTGGAGACGAGCGGTGAACGCAGCGTCGGCGGCGGACAGCACGTGGTTCACGATGACCAAGGCCGTCAGCCGCGAGGAACGCCGCAGCAGGTCGTTGGCGTTGGCGTGGTCCTCGGCGTACTCCAGAAACCGCCCGTCGATGTTGACCTTCTCCCCGTTGGGCCCGGTCCGCTCGGGGTCAATGGCCCCGTTTGGAGCCCCGTCCGTCAGCCAGTCGGGATAGTCGCCCCAGCCTGGCGCAAACTGGAAGTACTTGCCGATCAGCTCGTAGTACTGCTGCTCGGAGAAGTAGGGCAGCTTGTGCGAGAAGGCCGCGCCCGTCTCCGGATGGACCACGCCGCGGTCAGACTCCAGGGTGCGGATCTGATCGAAGAAGATGCGGACCACGTCGCGCTGAGCGGGAGACCAGGTCTCGGGACGCTGAAAGTCGATGCCGGTCGGGATCTCGACGGCGGCGGCGGAGATGGTGCGCCCTTGCTCGGCCTCCAGCCACCCCCGGTAGTCGTTGAGCCAGGCGGCATACCGCGTGGGGTCCCAATGGGCGTGGGCGTAGTCCTGGAAGGCATCCTCGCCGTCCAGGCCTTGGTTGCGCCAGACGGCATAGCCGGTCCAGAGCGCCACCTCCAGGCCGATGGCCACCGCCGCTTTCACCCATTGGCGGTTGTACGCTTGCCCAAGCCCCGGCACGGCGGCGGAGAGCCCGAAGGCGGCGGCCACGCTGCGGGGCCGCGGTTGGTTCACCGGCACCACCTGTGGGCGGTGGATCACGGAGACCACCTCAGACGCTTCGCCGGAAGCCTCCCCAGATGCCTCGACCGGCTGGAGCAGCGCCATCCGCCAGGCTTGCGCAGCGGCTGGCGCCGGCGTGGGTTGGGCCACGGCGGCAGGACTCACCAGCGCCATCATCAGCAGGCAAAGCCCCCACAGGCCCACGGACTTCACCCCGGGGACCAACCTATGAGCTCGGAGCGGGAATGGCACGCAGCAACACCAAAGCAGGTTGTACAGATCGCAAGCCCGTTGCGGCATCAGCACCGGGCGATTGTCAACTTTTTCGCTGAACCCGGGTACCAAGTTTCCCAGGTCACCCGTGATCCCCCCATTCTCCATGCAGCCACCTCCTATCTCTTCCACAGCGCCCGAAGACCTGGATGCGATCCTGGCCGACCACGGGGTGCTCCTGTTTGATGGGGTCTGCAACCTGTGCAATGCCAGCATTAACTTCGTGATCGACCAGGACGAGGCCGGCTACTTCAAGTTTGCCCCGCTCCAATCTGAGGTCGCGGCCACGCTGCTGAGCCGGTATCACCTGGACTCGACCTACCTAGACAGCGTGGTGCTCATCGAAAACGGCCGCCACTACCAGAACTCGGAGGCGGCGCTCCGGGCCGCACGTCGGCTGGGGCCACCCTGGGCCGCTCTCTTCGTGTTCATGGTCGTGCCCGGGCCCCTGCGAGACTTGGTCTACCGCTGGATCGCGCGCAATCGCTACCGCTGGTTTGGCCAGCGCGATCAGTGCCGCCTCCCTACGCCCGATCTGCGCGCCCGCTTCTTGTAGCCGGGGGCCCCCTCCTGCGGCACGGACGCCGGACCCAGGCGCCCTCACCAGTATCGCTTCGACCCGTCCCGCGCCGAGAAGGGATCGTAGCGATGGGCGGGCTCTTCGCGCATCCGCATTCGCTCGATGAGGCCGAATACAACCCCGGTGATGAAGCCGCCGATGTGAGCGCCGTAGGCTACGCCCCCCACCCCCTCGCTGGCGAGGGCGCTGAAGCCGCCAAAGAACTGCATCACAATCCAGAGCCCTAGCGCAGCCACGGCTGGGATCGACACCACCACGTAGAAGAACAGGGCATGGACCCGGTTTCGGGGGAACAGGACGAGGTAGGCGCCCATCACCCCAGAGATCGCCCCCGAGGCGCCTAGGTTGGGAATGACCGACGCGGGGTCCAGGACGATCTGGACGAAGGTGGCCACCAGGCCGCTGCCCAGGTAGAACACGATGAAGCGCCTGACCCCGAACCGGTGCTCCACGTTGTCCCCGAAGATCCACAGGTAGAGCAGGTTGCCAAACAGGTGGGCAAACCCACCGTGCATGAACATAGCCGTGAGGATGGTCAGGTAGATGGGCGTGGGCCCGGGCGCCTGCGGAATCTGGATCGTCTCGCCCGCTACCCGCAGCGTCTGGGGAGCCACGAGGTCCACCCCGTTGACAATCTCAAAGGGAATGACGCTGTAGGCGTACGTGAACGCAGGGTTGAACCCGGCCTGCTGAAGCAGAAAGAAGACGGCCAGGTTGATCCCGATCAGGACCAAGGTGACGTAGGCCGGTCCAGGCAGCGACCGATCGTCGTCGCTGATAGGCAGCAGCATAACAGCTCTTGGCGGAGGCGATGAGGCGGAGGACGCGCGGGTGGCTTTTGGCCGATGAAGTGCGTACCGTGGCTCCCTGCTACCACCCTTCTGCCGAACGGTTCATCCGCAGCCATGATTCACCGCATCGCCCTCTTGGGCGTTGGTCTCGTAGGCGGCTCCCTGGGGCTGGCCTTGCGCCGGCACCGCCCCGACCTGCATCTGACCGGCTACGACCGCCCCGACGTGCTGGACCTGGCCGTCGAGAAAGGCGTGATCCACGACCGGGCCGCCACCCCGGCGGACGCCGTCCGCCACGCCGACCTCGTGGTGCTGGCGGTGCCGCTGGGCCCGATGATGACGCTTCTCGAGGCCATCGCCCCGCACCTGAAGGCCGGCGCCACGGTGACCGATGTCGGCTCGGTGAAGCGCCCGGTGGTGGCTCAGGCGCGCGAGGTCCTGCCCAGCACGGTGACGTTTGTAGGAGGCCATCCGATGGCCGGGGCTGAGCAGGGGGGCTTGGCGCATGCCAACGCGCTCCTCTTTGAAAATGCGACCTACGTGCTCTGCCCCCCGCTCGCGCCCGATGGGACGCCGATGGATCACGCCCGCTTCAGTGCCGAGCAGACCGACCTCATCGGCCTGGTCCAAGCCACGGGTGCCCGCGTCTTGCTGCTGGACCCAGAGCCGCATGACCACATTGCCGCCGCCGTCAGCCATCTTCCGCAGCTCCTGGCCGTTACCCTGATGCAGTCCGCAGCCGCTCATCCGAACCGCGACGCCTTCTTGCAGCTGGCCGCCGGGGGGTTCCGAGACATGACCCGCATCGCGTCCTCGCCGTTTGGGCTATGGCATGACATCCTCGTGGCCAACGAGGGGCCGATCCTGGATGCCTTCGGCCGCTTGGCCACGGCCCTCCAGAAGACCCGCCATCGCCTGGCCGAAGGGGCCATGAGCGACCTGGAGACGCTGTTCGACGAAGCCCGCACGGCCCGGCAGGGGATTCCGCGTGACATGAAAGGCTTCCTCCAGCCCTTGGCCGATGTCTTCGTGTATGCGCAGGACGAACCGGGCTTTCTGCTGCGGGTGGTCCAGGTGGTCTACAACGCCGACCTCAACATCAAGGACATCGAGCTGCTCAAGATCCGCGAGGGCACGGGCGGCACCTTCCGCTTGGGCTTCCGCACCGAGGCCGATGCCCAACGGGCCATCGAAGCGCTCCTGGGCGCTGGCTTCCACGCCCACCGGATGGACGGGTGACCAGGGCCACGACCAGAGGGCACACGGCGACCAGACCGCGGCCCCATCCTTCACCCGGCTCCTCCGTCATCGCCCGATCCCTTTTCCACACATATTGCCCCGCCTTTCGCCGGGCTCGTATCATGGGCGCTCTGCGTTCAGATGTAGGCGTTACCCATGGCTGATACTCTCCAGAAGACCCCTCTCCATGCCCAGCATGTGGCGCTGGGGGCCCGCATGATGCCCTTTGGCGGGTTCGACATGCCCGTCCAGTACTCCGGCATCATCGATGAGCATCTGGCGGTGCGCCGTGCGGCTGGCCTGTTCGATGTGAGCCACATGGGCGAGGTCTTCGTCCGCGGGCCCCACGCGTTGGCCTTCGTGCAACACCTGATCACCAACGATGCCGCCAAGCTGTACGACGGCCGCGTCCTCTACACCGCCATGTGCCGCCCCGACGGCGGCATCGTAGACGACCTGCTCGTCTACCGGCTCGATGCGGAGACCTATCTCTTGGTCATCAACGCGTCCAACATCGAGAAGGATGTAGCGTGGATGCAGGCCCACAACCCCATGGGGGCCGAGCTTGAGGACGTGTCCCCTCAGATAGCGCTCCTGGCGCTACAAGGCCCTCAGGCCTTCGCCGTCTTCGAAGCCGCCATGGGCCTCCCCGTGGCCGACCTCGCGTACTACCACGCGCGGCGCCTGGCGCCCGGTACGCTGGCGGGCTCTGAGCTCGCGCTGGTGTCTCACACGGGCTACACCGGCGAGGCCGGGCTCGAGATCTACTGCGACGCCGACGCCGCGCCTGCGGTCTGGTCCATGCTCCTGGAGGCGGGCGCCCCGCTTGGCCTGAAACCCGCAGGCCTCGGTGCGCGAGACACGCTGCGCCTCGAAGCGGGTTACTGCCTCTACGGGAATGACCTCACCGACGCCACCACCCCCCTGGAAGCAGGACTCGGCTGGGTCACTAAGCTCGGCAAGGACGACTTTGTGGGGCGAGAGGCACTGGCCCACCAGAAAGCTGAAGGACCCACGCGCCGCCTGGTGGGCTTCGCGATGGCAGAACGCGGCATCCCTCGTCCCGGCTACAAGCTCCTCGACGAACGTGGGGCGCCCATCGGGGTCGTGACGAGCGGGACCCAGTCCCCGCTGCTCAAACAAGGCATCGGCCTTGGGTACGTACCCAACAACCCCGCCCACACCACGCCCGGCCAGCCCGTGTGGATCGAGGCCCGGGGCCGCGCGCTACGCGCTGTTGTACGCAAGCCGCCTTTCCACACCGCTGCCTCCTGATCCAAGGTCCCTGCCCATGCCCCTCCAGGCCGACGTCTTTCTGACCTATGCACACGTCACCCCCGAAGACGTGCACGGTCGGTCGGTGGTGATCATCGACGTGTTCCGGGCCAGCTCCACCATCGTGACGGCCCTGCATCAGGGGGCCCGCGCCATCATTCCGGTGCAGGATAGTGCCGAGGCGGGCAAGATCACGTCGCACCTCGATCAGGACAGCTATCTGCTCGCCGGTGAGCGCGGCGGAGAGCAGATCGAGGGCTACCACCTGGGCAACTCGCCGCTCTCGTTCACCCCAGACCAGGTGACAGGCCAGATCATCCTGCTCAACACCACCAACGGCACGCAGGCGGTGGCCCATGCCCAGGAGAGCACCCACATGGTCATCGGGTGCTTCCTGAACGTGTCCAGCGTGGTCTCTTTTCTGGAGGCGGCCGATCGCCCCATCACGCTCGTATGCGCCGGCTGGCGACGCCGCGTCTCGCTCGAAGACACGCTCTGTGCCGGTCTCCTTCTGGACCGACTCTGGGGCGGCCAGCCTCCGGCAAAGCTGTCGGATGCCGTCCAGGTGGCCTACGGGCAGTACGAGCGGGCGGCGGCCGATCTCCACGGGGCCCTGCTGCGCTGCGACCACGCCCAACGCCTCATCAGCATGGGGGCCGCCGATGATGTCCAGTACTGCACCCAGGTCGACGCGCTTAACGCGCTGCCCTACTACCGGGACCGCCAGCTGACGCTGCTCAGCAACTGGTCCTCGGTGCTCTCCAGCGCGGCTTGATCTGTTTTGCAATAACGCACATGAGCGCCGCTGACTGCCCGCGCCCTGCCCGCCACGCGGTTCGCTAATCCGGGCGCTGTGCGCTACCTTGTTTGGATCGTTGGGTGCCTGGAGGCACCTACCACCGCTGGCCTGTTGACCTGCCTCGCTGCCACATGGCTACCACGGCGCGTTCCACGTCTCGCAAGCGTTCTTCCTCGTCTAAAAAGCGCACCTCCAAGGCCCCGCGCGTAGCGACGGCCCGCAAACAGGAGGTGCTGGGCCTCATCCTGATGGTCCTCAGCGTCCTGTTCATGCTGGCCGTGGTCACGTACAGCCCTGAGGATCGCGCCCTTGCGCTTGACTTCTCGTGGGAGCGGGCGCTCTTCCCGGGCAATAACAGCGCCTCGAATGCGCTGGGGCTCGTGGGAGCGGCGCTCTCGTACACGGTGATCCATCACACCCTTGGGTATGCCACCCTCCTCCTGGCGGCCCTGGGCGCCGTGTGGGGCTACGTCATCTTCCGACACCGACGTCCCAGCGCCCTCCCCATGCTGTCGGTCCTGACGGGCGTCGGCACCGTCCTGCTCGCGTGCCTGATCGGCTGGTTCGGACGGGCCTTGGACACCGACCTGCTGCTGTGGAGTGGCGGCGCCGGCGACAGCGCGGCCGGCTGGATGACCCGCCTCTTTGGCCTCCCGGGCTCGCTCATCCTGCTGCTCCTCGGCCTGGCGGTGACGGTCCTGCTGGTGGTAGATCGGGACATCCAGCGTACCATCGACCGCCTCGAAGGAGGGGGGGCCGCCCTCCGTGCACGCCTCCTGCCTTGGTGGGCCGACCTCCGGGCCGACCGGGCCAAACGCAAGGCGGAACGCACTCAGCTTCGGGAGACTCGGCAGAAGGAACGGGAGGCCACCCTCAAGGCCGCCGCCCAACCGCCGCCTGCGCGCCCCACCCCGAAGCGCCCCAACCCGCCCCCCGCCGCCCCGCCGGCCCCTACCCGCCGAGCCCCGGTGCCCGATCCAGGGCCCCGGCTCAACGACCTCTTCGCCGAGCCACCCCCGCCGAGGACCGCTCCCCCGGCCCCCACTACCCCCCCCGCTTCAGCTGTGGGGTGGGGGGGGCGCCGTCGCCAGAAGCGGGG
>JBCDJV010000112.1:0-14150 GCA_038747425.1 Bacteroidota bacterium | reverse complement strand
GATGGTGCGCGGCGGCTACAGCGAACTCTTTCTGGCAGACGCTGTCCGCTCGCTCACGCTAGGCGGTGGCCTCAACTATGCCTTTGGCCCCGTGGCCATGACGGTCGATTACGCCTACGAAGCCCAGGAATTCTTCAACGCCGTGAATCGATTCACCCTGGCGATCCAATTCTGATGCCTCCCCTGCGCCATACGACTGATTCGGCGGCCCGCCTCTACCTGGGGCGCCATCCATGGGGGGCTGCGCCCGTACAGACGGCCCGGTGGGCCGTCTGTACCTGTCCGCCTGGCAAAACGTCCCGCCAGGGCCGCGCGCGCCGCGTTGGCGTCATTCCCCGCATCCTGCCTGGCTAAACGTCCCACTGGGGCTAACCCGGCCAGGACGTGCTTTCACTTTTTTCGCGAAGACAAACCAACCAACCACACCAACTCATGTCAACCGCTACCAAACGCTGGCGATATCTAGGGCTGCTACTGCTGCTCTTTAGCATCGCAGGCACCGCGCAGGCGCAACGCACCGTGACGCTACGCCTAAACACAGCAACACTCGCTGATACCCTCTCGGCCGACAGCCCCATGCAGGTGCGTGGATGTCTGGACGGCTGTGAGGGCGACCAGAGTGCCCTGCCGGGCGATGATATCATCGCCTGGAACGACAACACTACGCTCACCCCGTCCAATGCAGGCGGCGACTTCTGGGACCTCACCTTCCAGATCCCGGATGAGCAGGCGATCAACTTCAAGTTTTACTCGCAGCAGTCCGAAGACGCCGGCATCGGCGGCTGGGAAGACGGGGCCAACCACAATATCCCGGCCGGCGTGGGGGACACTACGCTGGCGCTGCACTTTTTCGAGAAAGGCGACGATCAGCCCTATGACTGGCGGCCTTTCGAGTCGAGAGAGGACAGCGTGGGCGTCTGGTTCCGCGTCTACATGAATACCGAAAATGCCCTGTCGAAGGGGTATGACCCCGACGCCGAGCAGACCATCGGTGTTCGGGGAGGCGACTTGATCATGAACGAGGACTCGACGCTGTTTGGCCCGCTCGACTGGGGCGCCACGCAGGTCACCCTCACGCGTGAGAGCGATGACGCTACCCAGCCTGGCTATGATCTCTTCTCGGGCGTAGCCTACTACTCGGCCGACCTCGTGGGGCAGGAGCAGCAGTACAAGTTCTTTTTGGAGCCGGACGGCTGGGAAGATGGCGATAACCGGACCTTCAACGTCCCGGCGCAAGATACCACGTTGCAGTGGGTCTACTACAGCAACAGCCCGCCTGCCTCGGGTGCGGAACTGGTCACCTCGGGGATCCTCTTCTCGGTGGACCTCACCCCGCTGGAAGCCATTGGCGTGTTTGACCGGGCACGAGGGGATACGCTGGAAGTGCGCGGCGGCTTCAATGGATGGGATTGTGCTGGCGATGGGTCTCCTGATGACTGCTTGCTGTTGCCTGTGCCAGGGGAAGTCACCTACGAGCAGTTCATTCCGCTGACCTCTATTCCTGGATCTAATCAAGTCTACAAATACTATCTCAACCTGAATAACGACGCGTTCCGCGACGCATTCGGCGTGGACGTGATCCCCAGCGGTTGGGAGGAGCCTATCTCCAGTCAGGGTGATGACCGCGAGTTTGTATTCGAGGGTGTCACATCGGCCGAAGGTCAAGTCCTAGACTTGGCGTTCTACAACGATATCCTACCGCAGAACATCATCCAAGAAGGAAATACCATCGATCTTACCTTCCGAGTCGATATGGCGCCTGCCATCGAGAACGAGGCCCAGCCGTTTGTCCCCGGTACCGACTCGGTGACGGTTCGATTCGACGAGTCTTTCTGGGCCATCACACAAGGCATACCGCTCCAGCCGCGCGATGACGATCCAGGCCTTGGGGATGGTAATGACGTGGCCGTGACGGTTCGCTCGGTCTTCCAACTGACGGACGAAGACGGCGACAACATCTACGAAGGGACCTTCACCGTGCAAGGGCCTACCTATTCCGGCATCCAGTACCGCTATGCCTATGGAAGCGGACTGAACTTCTTCACGGAGCCGGGACAGGGAGCGGGCAGTTCGCAGCGCCGCCGCGCCCGCTTCATCGTACCCAACAGCGACGGCTCCTGGCCCACGGAGTGGACGTTCGAGGATGTGGGCGAAGAAGGCTTTCTCTCTACCGAGCAGCCTATGCCCTTTGAGCCCAACCCAGCTACATCCACCAGCATCGAGACGATCGACAGCGAGCTGCCGAGCCGCCTGACGCTGGATCAGAACTACCCGAACCCGTTCAATCCGACGACCACGTTCGAGTACTCGATCCCGGCTACGCAGCCCGTCACGGTCCGTGTCTTTGACATGCTGGGCCGCCAGGTCAGCACGCTCGTGGACGGCGTCCAGAGCGCCGGTACCTACCGCGTGGCCTTCGATGCCACCGACCTGGCCAGCGGCCTGTACCTCTACCAGGTGCAGACGCCCACGCAGACGCTCACCAAGCGGATGATGCTGGTCAAGTAACGGTCCATGTTCAATGGCTAATGGTCGATGGTCAATGGAAGAGCGGGGCGTTCCCACTTGACCATCGACCATCGGCCGTTAGCCATTGACAATTTATCCTTGTCTATGCCTCGCTTCCTGCTGCTCGGACTCCTCACGCTGGGGCTGGCGCTGCCCGCGCTCGCCCAGCCCGCCTTGGACGTCACCTTCCGGTACGTTCCGGATCCGGACGACGATTTCGAACGCGTCTTCCTACCCGGCGAGTTCAACGGCTGGGGGCCCAATACCAACGGGCGCCTGGCCACCGATGCGCCCGCGCTGATGACGTTCGTGGATTCTCTCGGGAGCTACGTCTACACGGAGACCCTGACCACGGGCCGCACCTATGAGTACAAGGTGCATTTCCAGTTCAACGTCAGCGGCAGTGAGTGGGTCTGGATCTCCGACCCGCTCAACCCCGTCGTCAACTCGGCCGACAACGACAACTCGGTGGTGGCGGTAGACGACCTGATGGTCTTCCAACTGGCCCGCCATGAGAGCGAGGACGGGCAGGTCGAGGCCCTGTCCGCCGGCGTGTTCGCCCGCACCGCGGTGACGGCGCTCACCGTTGAGGTCAACGGCGTGGCTCAGGACGGCCTCCCCTTCTACAACGCCGACAGCGGGATCTTCTACTACGCGCTGGAGACGCCCATCCCCCTCGGCTCTCAGTTCAAACTCACGGCCACCACAGCCAACGACACCGCCGAGGCCGAGGTCGGGATTATTCCCCCCTCCGTGGTCGACGCCCCTCGCCCGCCCGGTGTCCTGGATGGCGTCACCTACGACGACGCCGACCCCACGCGCGTCACCCTGTCCCTGTTCGCCCCCGAGAAGCAGTTCGTTCACGTCATCGGCGATTTCAACGACTGGACCGTCGGCGACGACGGCCTGCTCAACCGCGACGCCATCACCTCAGACAGCGTCCATTGGTGGATCACGCTGGAGGGCCTCACGCCTGGCGAGCCCTACGGCTTCCAGTACGTGGTCGATGGTGAGCTGCGCATCGCCGACTTTTATAGCGAGCTGATCCTCGATGCCGGCAATGACCGGTTCTTGACCTCCAACCTCTATCCAGCTCTCCCTCCGTATCCGGATGGGCAGACCACCGGGCCTGTAGGCGTGTTTGAGACGGGCCAGCAGCCGTTCCCGTTCTCCGACTTTGAGCGGCCCCCTCAGCAAGAGCTGGTGGTCTATGAGCTGCTCGTGCGCGACTTCCTGGAGGAGAGCCGCCTGGGCGAGCGCAGCTTCTACCAAGCCCTCACCGACACACTGGACTACCTCGACCGCCTGGGCGTCAACGCCATCGAGCTGATGCCGGTCAAAGAGTTCAGTGGCAACGACAGCTGGGGCTACAACCCCGTCTTCTACTTCGCCCCCGACAAGTACTACGGCCCCGCCGAGGATCTCAAGGCCTTCATTGAGGCCGCCCACCAGCGTGGCCTGGCCGTCATCCTGGACGTCGTCTACAACCACATCGAGAACGCCTCGCCGCTGGTGCAGCTCTTTGGGCTGAACGATGACAACCGGTGGCTCAACGTCCCTGCGAAGCACCCCTTCAACGTCTTCAATGACCTCAACCACGAGGACCCGTACACGCGCCACTGGTTGGACCGGGTGAATCGGTACTGGCTGGAGGAGTTCAACGTGGACGGCTACCGGTTCGACCTCACAAAAGGGTTCACACAGACTGATTATGGCAATGATGTCGCCGCGTGGAGTGGGTACGATGCGGGGCGCATAGCTACACTGCGCCGCATGGCGCGCGAGATCTGGGCGGTGGACTCGACGGCCTACGTCATCCTGGAGCACCTGGGTACGTTCACCGAGGAGCGAGACCTCATCACCACCGGCGTGAGCGAGGGCTTGCCGGGCATGATGGTCTGGAATAAGCAGACCGATCCTTACAACGAAGCCACCATGGGCTACCACGAGAGCGGTAAGTCCAACTTCCGGGGCACCTACTTCGGCGAGGGGGGGCGTGGCTTCCCGCTGGCCAACGTCATCTCGTACATGGAGAGCCACGATGAGCAGTGGCTCATGTACAAAAACATCGCCTTTGGCAACAGCAACGGCGACTATGACATCACCGAGCTACCGGTGGCGCTCGATCGCCAGAAGTTGGCGGGGGCGTTCTTCTTCACGGTGCCGGGGCCACGCATGATCTGGCAGTTCGGCGAACTGGGCTACGGCTACGGCGACCGTGGTGAGCAGTGCCTCAACGATGCGCCGTTCTGCCCGTCGTTTGCGCCGGGTCGCACCGGCCGCAAGCCCATCCGCTGGGACTACCGGGAGGACCCGCTTCGCTTCAAGCTCTACCAGACGTGGGCGGCCCTGCTGAACCTACGCGCCGAGCATGCCGTCTTCCGGGATCCCGATACAGAGGTCGAGATGATCGGCTTCAACGGAGCCGTCAAGACGTTGCGCCTGACGCATCCCGACCTGGAAGCCTACATCGTGGGCAACTTCGGCGTGACGACCACCGATGTGGCCCCCAACTTCCAGTCCGAGGGCCTGTGGTATGAGTTCTTCACCGGCGAGACGCGAGACAGCGCTCAGGACGACACCATCCTGCTCCTCCCCGGCGCGTTCGGGCTCTACACCAACGCCGATGTGGGCACCGCCGAGCCTGGCCTCATCACGGTGTCCAACGAGCCCTCGGTGGAGACGCCCACCGCGTTCGTTCTCGACCAAAATTACCCCAACCCGTTCAACCCGACTACCCAGATTGGCTATACACTGGCGGAGGCCGGTCCGGTGCGCCTGACCGTCTACGACGCCTTGGGTCGCCAGGTCGCCGTCCTGGCCGAGGGCGTCCAGTCCGCGGGTACCCACCGCGTGACGTTCGATGCCCGCGCCCTGCCGAGCGGCGTCTATCTCTATCGCCTCACCACCGGCACAGCCACCCTGCATCGCCGCATGACCTTGCTGCGATGACCCGGCCAGACACGACGCCCCGCCACACCTCGGCGAGGCCCCGCGGGCGCCACGCCCCATGGCCACGCCCGGGCCGATGCCTGGGCGATCCTTGGGGGCTCCATCCCCTGGGGCCACGCCCGTACAGACGGCCCGGCGGGCCGTCTCTACCTGTCCGCCTGGCGAAACGCCCCGATGGATTCACTCGTCCGCCCCGCCGCCATCCTATCACCCAACCGCTATCCCGCATGCTCCTCCGTCGCTTCCTGGGCGCCAGCCTTCTGCCGCTGCTGCTGATCGGTTGCCAGCCCGCTGATTCCCCAGCCCCGGCCGCCGAGCCCGCTGTGCCGGACTGGGTGGCTGATGCCACCTTCTACCAGATCTTCCCCGAGCGCTTCCGCAACGGCGATCCGTCCAATGACCCCACCCGGGCGTCGTTGGAGACGCCCGTGGAGGACCGCGTGCCCGAGACCTGGGCCATCTCACCGTGGACCAGCGACTGGTACGTCCAGGCTGACTGGGAGGCCGAGATGGGCCAGTTTTACGACGGCGTCTTCGACCGGCGGTACGGTGGTGACCTGCAAGGCGTTATCGACCAGCTCGACTATCTGGCTGAGTTGGGGATCAACACGATCTACTTCAACCCGGTCTTCTACGCCCGGTCGATGCACAAGTACGATGGCAACAGCTATCACCACATCGACCCGCACTTCGGCCCCGATCCCGAAGGCGATTTCGCGCTGATGGCGCAGGAGACCAGCGACCCCAGCACCTGGAATTGGACCGCTGCAGACAGCCTCTTCCTGAATCTGATCCAGGAGGCCCACACCCGTGACATCCGCATCATCATCGACGGCGTGTGGAACCACACTGGCCGCGACTTCTTCGCCTTCGCCGACCTGGCCGCCAACCAGCAGGACTCGCCCTACACCGACTGGTACATCGTCGAGACCTTCGACGACCCCGCCACGCCTGAGAACGAGTTTGCCTACAAAGGCTGGTGGGGCGTAGAGACCCTGCCTGAGTTTGCCGATACCGAAGACGGCACCGACCTGCACCCCGGCCCCAAGCAATATGTCTTCGATGCCACCGCCCGCTGGATGGACCCCAATGGCGATGGAGATCCCTCGGACGGCATCGACGGCTGGCGCCTGGATGTGGCCAACGAGGTCCCCCTTCAGTTCTGGGCCGACTGGAACGCCCACGTGCGTCAGCTCAACCCCGACGCCTACACCGTCACCGAGATCTGGGAAGGCGCCGCCGACTTCATCGCGCAGGGCGGCTTCTCGGCCACGATGAACTACCACGGCTTCTCCTTCCCCGCCAAAGCTTACCTCATCGATCAGAGCATCCCCGTCAGTGAGTTCGCCACCCTCCTCAACGAACGTCGGGAGGAAAACGTGGTGGCCGTCCAGTATGCGATGCAGAATCTGATGGACTCGCACGACACCGACCGCCTAGCCTCGTCGATCGTGAACCGCAACCCGGCCGACCACGAGCTGCGGCAGTACGGCTACGATGTGCAGGTGTCCCCCCGTCATGCTGAGCGGGAGGGGTACACGTACGACGTGCGCAAGCCCAATGCTCAGGAGCGGGAGATCCAGAAGCTCGTCACGCTCTTCCAGATGACCTACGTGGGCGCGCCCATGATCTATTACGGCAGTGAGGCCGGCATGTGGGGCGCCGATGATCCCGACGATCGCATGCCGATGGTGTGGCGTGACTTCACCTACGACGACCATACCCAGAACCCCGACGGCACCACCCGATCTCCGGAGACGGTGGCCTTCGACGAGGACATCTTCGCGTTCCACCAGGGCCTCTTTGCGCTCCGCACGGAGCACGGCGCCCTGCGGCGTGGCACCTTCAATGTGCTCCTAGCCGACGACGAAACGGACCTCTTCGTGTATGAGCGCGCCCACGAAGGGCGCCGCCTCGTGGTGGCCCTCAACCGCAGTACCGAAGGCCAACGCGCCACCGTGGCGATGGACAACGTGGACGAAGCGCAGGCGGTCCAGCGCTTCGTGACAGCTGAGGGCTACGGCTTCCAGACGTCCATTGAAGATGAGGCTCTGGTCCTGGCCATGCCGGCCCTGAGCGGCGTCGTCGTGGAGATCGAATAACCCCTGCCCCCATCGCCATGCTCGCGATTCAGAAAAACCTGACCAAGTCGTTCTTCGCGATGCTCAGCTTGCCGGCCACGGCGATGGGCTTTGCGCTGTCCGTTCAGATTGCCGCGCTGAGCTGGATCCTGAGCACCCAGTACGGCCTCGACATCCACGATGTGGGCCTCGTGTGGGCCGCCGGGCCGATTGCTGGCATCCTGGGCCAGGTGATCATCGGCATCGTGAGTGACAAGGTGTGGTTCTGGGGCGGGCGACGACGGCCGTTCATCCTGATCGGCGGGGTGCTGGCGGCCCTCATGCTGCTGGCGTTGCCCAACATCGACGTGATCGCGGCGGCCATGGGCGTCGAGGGCATCCTGGGCGTGGCCCTCGTGGTGGCGCTCACCTTGGACCTGGCCATCAACGTCAGCTTCAACCCCACCCGCTCCATCATCGCCGACGTCACGCCCGAGGGCACGGCCCGCACACAGGGCTACACCTGGATGCAGACCATCTCCGGCACGTTCGGGGTGCTGGCGTACGGCATCGGGGCCGTCTACAGCAACTACGTTTTGATCTATGCAGGGGCCGTGCTGGTCCTCCTGTTCTCCATCATCCCCCCGTTCTTCGTGAAGGAGCCTCGCTCGTTGGAGTGGGACGGCGAAGACGACGAGGTGGGCCCGCTCGGCACCCAAGCCCAGCCCGATCCCGACGTGCTGCAGCGCGACCTCGAGGTGTCGGCCTCAGCCAAGTCCGACGCGTCGGTGGGTGAGATCATCCGCACGATCGAGCCGCTGTGGGGCTTCTTTATCTATGCGGTCTATGCCATGGCCCTCCGGCTGACCGGCATTGACGTGGGGCACTACTACGTCGAGTTTGGGTTGCTGGCTCTGACCGTGCTGCTCATCGCACGGTCCCTGATGAAGTCCGAAGCCGGCAAGACCAAAGCTGAGGCGGGCAAGATTGGCTTCCAGAAGGTCTTAGCCGCCCACGCCTTCACCTGGGTCGGGGTGCAGACCATGTTCGTGTACATGTTTGCCTATGTTCAGGACACTATGCCGGGACTGGGTGACGACGAAGTGGGATCCGTTCTCAACATCAGCTTCCTCATCTTCAATGCCGTCGCCGCCATCCTGCCGGCGTTTGTGCTCGAGCCAATCACTGAGCGCATCGGCCGGGTGCGCACCCACCTGTCCTGCATCGCCATCATGGCGGTGGGGTACGCAGGGATTCTGTTTGCCGGGACGACGCCCTTGATCATCTACTCGCTGATGGCCGTGTGTGGCGTGGGCTGGGCGGCCACTGTGAGCCTGCCGTTCGCCATCATGTCCCAGAAGGTCGATCAGGCGCGGATGGGCCTCTACATGGGCCTCTTCAACCTCTCCGTGGTGCTCCCGCAGTTGGTAGCCAGCCTCGGCATTGGCGAGATTGTGAGCCAGGCCGACGATAAAAGCGTCATCTTCGTGATCTGTGCTGGCTCGCTGGCGCTCTCAGCCGCCGCGTGGCTGTTTGTCCGAGAAGGCGAAGAAGAGACCACCGGCGCCTTGGCCACAGCGGGTGGTCATTGAGCCACGCCCCACCAACAGCGAAAAAAGTGCGTACCATGAAAAATCCCGTCCTACTGATGGTTCTGCTGGCGCTAACGGCTTGCCAGCCGCCTGATCCACCGGCCGAAAGTGCCGCACCTGCCGTGGCGACGGAGGCGTCCGGCGTGGTGGTGCATCTGTTCGAGTGGACGTGGGCCGATGTGGCTGAGGAATGCGAGGCCGTCCTGGGGCCAGCAGGGTTTGCGGCGGTGCAGGTGTCGCCGCCGGTGGAGCATGCCCTCGTGGAGGGCCGCCCGTGGTGGGAGCGGTACCAGCCGGTGAGCTACACCATCACGGGGCGTAGCGGCGACCGGGCAGCGTTTGCCGACATGGTGAGCCGCTGCCAAGCGGTGGGCGTAGACATCTACGTGGATGCGGTGCTGAACCACATGACAGGCGTCTACGAGGGCGTCAGCACAGCCGGGACCACGTTTGGCGAGTACGACTACCCAGGGCTCTACAGCTTCGACGATTTCCACCATTGCGGCCTCACCGAGAACGACGACATCGAGATCTGGGACGACCCGGCGCAGGTGCGCACCTGTGAACTGGTCAACTTGGCCGATCTGCGCACGAGCACCGAGAAGGTGCAAGCTACCCTGGCCGGCTACCTCAACGATCTCGTCAGCTTGGGCGTGGCCGGCTTTCGCGTCGATGCCGCTCGGCACATGGACCCGGCAGACCTGTCCGCCATCCTGGAGCGCGTCGAGGGGGACCCCGTTATCTATCAGGAGGTCCTCGATCCCGATCCTCCGTCGTGGTCGGCGGACTACTATCCGATGGGACGCGTCACGGAGTTTCAGTACAGCTACATGGTGAGCGATATCTTCCAGGAGGGAACGGTGGCGCGCCTCCTGCCTGGCACCGAGGGGGCCGTGTGGGACGCCGCTTCGTTTCTGCCGAGCGAGCAGGCCTTCGTGTTCATCGACAACCACGACAACCAGCGGGGCCATGGCGGCGGTGGGGGGGTGGTCACCTACAAAGACGGCCGCCGTCACCCCTTGGCCATGGCCTTCATGCTCGCCTACCCGTACGGCCAGCCCCGCGTGATGTCCAGCTATGCCTTCGAGGATGATCGGCAAGGGCCCCCCACCGTAGACGGGGAGGCCATCCACCGGGTGTATGGCCCTGACGGCCTGGGCTGCAGCGAGCCGGAGGCACCGGAAGGGTGGGTGTGTGAACACCGGCAGCCCATGGTGGAGGCGATGGTCGGATTCCACAACGCCGTAGATGGGGCGCCGCTGGTGGAGACCTGGACCAACGGCCGGGACCAGCTGGCGTTTGGGCGCGCCGCGCGCGGGTTCTTTCTCCTCAACCGGAGCGAGACCGAGCCCCTGGTCCAAACATTGCCCACCGGCCTGTCCGCGGGCGTCTACTGCGAGGTGGTGAGCGGGGGGCTCTCGGTGGATGGACAGGCCTGTGCAGGCACGGAGGTGGCCATCGGGGCCGATGGCCGCGCTCGCTTTGAGGTGCCGCCCATGTCCGCCGCCGCGTTCTATGTCGATGCGCAGGTGGCCCCCTGACGGGGGGAGGCCGCCCAAGTGGGGGGCGCCCAGGTGGGGGGGCCTAAGATCCGGACAGTGTTCACAAACCTAGCGCCGGATTGTGCGTAAAATAGGCAAGCCACCACCACTGTGAGTACGCATGCCGCATCCGCTTCCTACTGACCGTCCCCTTCCGCTTCGGACCTTACTGGGTCGGTTCTGGACCGTTGCGAACATGCTCAGCCTGTTCCGTGTCGTTCTGGTGGTCCCTCTGACCTACACCATCCTCACGGACGGACCGCTCTCGTGGATCATCGGGCTTGTGCTGGTGGCGGCGGCTACGGATTGGCTGGATGGCCGCATCGCCCGGTGGTCTCACACCGTCTCGGAGTGGGGCAAGGTGCTGGACCCGCTGGCCGACAAAGTGGCGGCGGCCGCCGTGGTCACCGCACTGGTCGTGAAGGGGAGCCTGCCCTGGTGGTTCATCGCGCTGATCCTGGTGCGTGATGTGCTGATCATCTATGGTGGCATCGTGGTGGCTCGCCGCACCAACCATGTGGTCATGAGCGCCTGGCTCGGCAAAGTGGCGGTCACCGGCATCGCGGTGACAGTCATTGCAGCCCTGCTGCGCGCTGACGCCCCCGTGCTTCAGGCATTGGTCGGGATCACGTCGCTGCTGCTGGTGGTCTCGTTCTTCATCTACCTCATCCGTGGCTTGCGGGTGCTGCACGCAGGCACGCCCACGGAGGAGCGTCTGGCTCGGGTGGTGGAAGACGAGCGCATCGTGGCGGCCCTGGAGCCGGTCAAAGCGCAAGCGGAGTCCCTCAGCCAAAGTGTGCGCGAGGGCAGCCAGAACGTCCGGGAGAGTGTACGCGGCAAGGTGTCGGACATGAAGCAGAAGCTTCCTGAATCCCCGTCCGGACACGGCTATACCACCTCCACCTCCTGACCATCTCGTCACCCCTCTCACCTCAACACCCGGGGGCATGACGGCCCAGCGCGCTGCGCAGGTGCCACCACGGCTCCCGTTCTCTAGCACGCATGGGTTTCTTTGACCGTTTTCGGCAGCAAGAGCAAGAGCGCCTCGAAGAAGGCCTCGAAAAGACACGCACCAGTATCTTCGGGAAGCTGGATCGTCTCGTCCGAGGCAAGGACAGCGTAGACGACGAAGTGCTGGATCACCTCGAAGAAGCGCTGGTGACGAGCGACGTGGGCGTCAAGACCACGCTGGACATCATCGACCGCGTTCAGGACCGGGTGCGGCGCGACAAGTACGTGTCCACCAAAGAGCTGAACGGTATGATCCGGCAGGAGATCACCGATCTCATGCTCAAGACCTCGGCCGAGCGGCCGAAGGATTTCGACGCCCCGCTGCCCAACACGCCGCATGTCATCATGGTGGTGGGCGTCAACGGCGTCGGCAAGACCACCAGCATCGGCAAGATTGCACATCGCTACAAACAAGCGGGGCGGAGCGTGCTGCTGGGCGCCGCCGATACGTTTCGCGCGGCGGCCATCGAGCAGCTGGACATCTGGGCCCAGCGCGCCGATGTACCGATCATTAAGCAGAAGCACGGCTCTGACCCCGCTGCCGTGGCGTTCGACACGCTGTCAGCCGCTCTCAGCCGTGGGGCCGACCTGGTGATCATCGACACGGCCGGCCGCTTGCACACCAAAGGCGGGCTGATGGACGAACTGTCCAAGATCAAGCGGGTCATGGATCGCCAGGTGCCGGGGGCCCCGCACGAAGTGCTGCTTGTGCTGGACGCGTCCACGGGCCAGAACGCCATCCGTCAAGCCGAAGAGTTCACCAAGAGCGTCGATGTGACCGGCCTCGTCCTCACCAAATTGGACGGCACGGCGAAGGGGGGCATTGTAATTGGCATTTCGAATGAGTTTCAGGTACCGGTAAAATACATTGGTGTGGGTGAGCAGATGGACGATCTGCAGCTGTTTGACCGGCAGCGGTTTGTTGAGGCGCTCCTCCATACCAACTGAGGGTGTGCGTACCGCTCGTAGGCCGCTGAAGACGGCTCAGCCATGATCTGAGCCCATCGGCTGGGTTGTACAGGGAGGCCACGGCCCTCAGTGCCGATATTCATTCGGTCTTTGCACACGCGGGGCAGATTAACCGCCACGCGAAGGCCATCCGTCCTGCTCACCCTCTTCAGGCCTCGGCCACGACGCATGCGGACCTCGCCCGGCCACAGCCTTACCCTGCGCCTTTGGCGCTGCTGGGTAGGCAGCTTGCTCCTGATGGCTGCCTGGGGCGGAGGCTTGAGCGAACTGCGCGCACAGCAGGTGTCGGTAGATCTGGCCCGCTTCTGGGCTCCCGAGGCCGAGACCGGCCGCCTCCATGTCTACACGGGGGTGCGCCATGCGGACCTGACCTTCTACCGGGTGGAGAACCTCTTCGAGGCCAGGTACCAGGTCAGCCTTGCCGTGTACGCGACCGACGAGCGAGAGCGCCGGCAGGGCCTCGTCGAGCAAGAGACGTGGACCCACCGGGTGACGGCCGCCACGTTTGACGGGACTCAGCAGCCTAACTGGTGGCATAGTGCCACGGCCGCCCTGCCCTTGAGGGCTGGCACCTTTAGCGTGGAGGTTCGGCTGGAAGATCTGTCCTCCGGGACCGTGTGGACGGAAACGCGGCCGGTTCATCTGCGCGCCCCCACAGGGGCCGCCGTCAGTGACCTCGTGGTGATGGACGGCTATCTGGAAAGTGACCAGGTCCTCCGCGCGTTGCCAGCCGCTCAGGTGTCGGTGGATCAACTGCGGCTGCGCGTTGGATACGAGGTGTATACCCCAGAGGCACAAACCCTGCGTGCGGTGGTGGAACTGGTAGGCCCACGCCGCGAGGGCGGCCGCATCCCGCTGGTTGGGTCGCTGCTCGGCCTGCGCCGGGAAGCTGACGGCCCCGTGCAGCACACCGAAAGCCAGGTGCTACGCGTGGAGCCTGGTGCCACCCAGCAGGTGCTGACCATCCCCCTGGCCGACCGAGAGCCCGGTCCCTATCTGGTGCGGCTGCGTGTCCAAGACGAGCGCGGCGAGGTGCTGGACATGACCGAGAAAGCCGTTGATCTGCTGCCGCCCGCGGGGCTGGACGCGTTAGATCTGAACGATGCCGTCGCCCAGCTTCGCTACATCGCCAAGCCCCGTGAGATTGATCATATCCTGACCGGGGCTACCGAGGCCGAGCGCCGCGCCCGTCTCGTGGCGTTCTGGCAACGGCGCGATCCCACCCCGCGCACGGCGCGCAATGAGCGCATGATGGAGTACTACCATCGCCTGCAGACGGCCAGCCGCTGGTGGTCCGGCGGGGCTCCGGGGTGGCAGACTGACCGAGGCCACGTGTTCGTCCTGTTCGGTGAACCCGATCTGGTGGATCGCATCGATGACAGCGGATCCCCGGCTGAGGTGTGGCACTACACGCGCATCGGGCGTCGCTTCGTGTTCGTGGGCCAGGCCGATGGCCAGTTCAAGCTCCGCATCCCCCTGCGCGACGAACGCACGCGCATCCGGTAGAGGGTGTGAGG
>JBCDJV010000111.1:0-14474 GCA_038747425.1 Bacteroidota bacterium | reverse complement strand
GGCGATGCCCGCCGACAGCTTGGCGATGCCCGCCGACAGCTTGGCGATGCCCGCCGACAGCTTGGCGATGCCCGCCGACAGCTTGGCGATGCCCGCCGACAGCTTGGCGATGCCCGCCGACAGCTTGGCGATGCCCACCGACAGCTTGGCGATGCCCACCGACAGCCTGGCGATGCCCGCCGACAGCCTGGCGCAGGCGACCGGGTCTCCCAGCCTGATCGGCGCCTATGTGGTGGACAGCCTCATCCCGTTGGGCGGCGTGCGCTTCACGAGCGATGCACAGCGGGCGCTGATCGGGGCGCGGGCGGATGTTCGGTTCCCCAGTCAACCCCGGTTCCACGTGCTGCCGGAGGTCCTCCTGGCCCCCGGCTCGGACGTGACACTCACGCTCCAGGCCAACGTGGCCTATGATTTGCTGGGACCCGCCTCTACGTCGTCGTTGCGGCCGTACGTGGGCGTTGGCCTCGGCCTCGACACGGACGATGGGGTGGTCAGCAACTTGCTGGTGGGGGCGCAGTACTCGGTGGGAGCCGCTGGGGCCCTCTATGCGGAGTACAGCGCCCAGGGGGTGTTTGACGTGCACCGCCTCTACGCCGGTGCCCGCATCAGGCTTCGCTAGACGGGCGGCGCGTAACGCCTCTCCGGTCCATGGCACCTACCCTTCGCACGGCGTCTTGCTCACTAACCTAGCTTAGCTATGAACCGTCGCTCCTTTCTCCATGCGCTTCCCGCCGTCTTGGCCGCCCCGCTGGCCCTCTGGGGCTGTGGGCAAACGATGGCTTCACGGCCGGGGGCCTCCACGGCCGCAGCTGACTCTCTCCAGGTCCACGGCGATGTGCCCACCTTCGAGGTGCTGGACAAGCCGCATGAGGCCTGGCGCGAGGTGGTCACCGAGGACCAATACTACATCCTGTTTGAAGAAGGGACCGAGCGCCGCTTCACGAGCGATTTGCTCGACAACACGGCGCGTGGCACCTATGTGTGTGCGGCCTGCTACCTGCCCCTCTTTCCCTCGACCACTAAGTACAAGAGTGGGACCGGGTGGCCCAGCTTCTGGGCTCCATTGGAGGGCAGCCTGGGCACTAAGGAGGACCGCAGCTTCGGCATGATCCGCACGGAGTACCACTGCAAGCGCTGCGGGGGCCACCAGGGTCACGTCTTCAACGACGGCCCGCCCCCGACCGGCCTCCGGTACTGCAACAACGGGCTGGCGCTCCGGTTCATCCCCGAGGACGAGGCCCTGCCCGCCCTTCGTTCCTAATGCATCCACGTACTCGCGCTGTTGCTATGTCTCGACTGCTGATCCTTCCGCTGCTGGCCACCCTCGCCCTGATGGGGTGCGCTGGCTCCTCCACGGACACCGCCAGTTCCACCCCCGCCGAGCAGACCGCACTCACGATGGCCGACCTCGATCCGGCCCTCGCGGACACCGCTATCTTCGCAGGCGGCTGCTTCTGGTGCATGGAGCCGCCCTTTGACAAGATAGAAGGCGTGGCGGCCACCATCTCCGGCTTTGCCGGAGGCACGGTGCCCAACCCCTCGTACCGGCGGGTGGTCCAGGGCGGCACTGGCCACACCGAGGTCATCCAGATCATCTACGACGCCTCCCAGGTTGATTTTGGGACGCTGCTCCAGGTCTACTGGCGCAATGTGGATCCCTTCGACGCCGGCGGTCAATTCTGTGACCGGGGCGACACGTATCGCCCCGAGATCTTTGCGCTGAATGCCGAGCAGCAGGCTCAGGCTGAAGCCTCCAAGCAGGCCATCGCCCAGCGCTTTGATCAGCCCCTGGTGGTAGACATCACGCCCACCGACACCTTCTACCCGGCGGAAGACTATCACCAGAACTTCTACAAGACCAACCCAGACCGGTATTACAGCTACCGCATTGGGTGCCGTCGCGATGCTCGCCTAGAGCAGATCTGGGGAGATGAGGCCGGGGGAGACGCCTTCATCGCCAGTGCGAACGGGGAGTGAACAGCCCGGATGGCACAGCGCCCCGACCTCCACGAGGGACGTCGGGGCGCTGAACAGAACCGCGGCGGTTGGTTGCTACGCGTCCGCCGCGTTGTAGTAGAAGCGCTCGCGCACGATTTTGCCGTCTTTCCAATGCTGGACGGCTACCTCGTCCTGGTTCATCGGGGCCGGGGCCCCCTTGAACGTCATTTTGCTCCAGGACTCGACCATCGTCACGCCGGCCTCTTCGTTCGAGGTGATCGCGTGGACCCCACCGCCGTGGTAGGTGTCGATGCTTTGGAGCCACTCCAGGCAGCGGGCCTTCTGGGCCTCTTTGCCACGGGCGGTCTCCCCATCGGCTTCGATGATCTCCACATCGTCGGCGTAGAAGCGGTCGATGGCCTCGATCATCTGGTTCTGCTCCAGCATCTGGTAGAGTTCCTGAGCGTGCGCAAGGCACGTGGCCGTGTCTGTCATGGTAGGGTGAGGGGTGCGTGGTCGAATAGCGATGACTTGCACCCAAGATAGCCTAGGTGGGTGACGACCCTATGTCAGTGCCTGCTGTACGTTTTTTCCTGGTACAGCCGGAGCCGGAGCGGCCGACATGCCCACACAGGCTTCGTCCCGGTCTGCCTGGGCCGGAGCCGAGGCCGGCGTGGACGTGGGCCAGGAGACAAGTAGCGCCGCCCCCAAGATGAGCCCGCCGCCCAGGATCAGGGCCGGCGTCATCACATCGCCGAGAAAGGCCACGCCCAGCACCGCTCCAATCACCGGCTCCAGGTTGACGAACACGCCCGCGTGAGAAGCGGGGACGTACCGCAGGCCCCAGTTCCAGAGGGTGAACGTGAGGGCCGTGCAGCCCAGCCCTAAACCCAGGAGCGCCGCCCACGTGGCCTCGCTGAGAGCCAACGAGGGCAGCCCGCTCTGCCAAAGCGTCCACGGAATGAGCAACACCGTGCCCACGGCTATGGTCAGCAAGGTCACCCACAACGCATCGTGGTGCCGGACCAGGCGCTGCGTGACCAGCACCATGCCCACTGCCGCCACCAAGGACGCGAGCACCATCACATCCCCCGTTAGCGTGCGCCCTTCGCCCGGCGCCCCCACCATCACCATCAATCCCAACGTGGAACACGCCACCGCCACCCAGCCGATGGTACCGAGCCGCTCCTTGGCGATCAGCACCGCCGCGATAGCCATCATCGGCGCGAAAGCCCCCACGATGAGGGCAGCGCTGGAAGCCGTGGTCCGGGCCAGCCCCTCGAACTGCAGGACAAACTGCACCGGGACGGTCAGCAGACCGTTCAGCAGCAACCAGGGGGCGGCGCGCCAGATCGGGGCGGGGCGACGTAGCCCCTCAGGCCGAGCACGGCGCGACTGCCGGAACGCGCGGAGCCCCACAAACGGAGCCAACACGATCAAGGCCAGTACAAACCGCCACAGCACGACCTGGTCGGCGCTGATTTCGACGAGGGCCACCTTGCCGAAGTAGAACGAGGCGCCCCACAGCACACAGGCGGTGATGATAGCCAGCAAGCCCCAAGACGGTGGATTCCGATCCATAGCTGTACCTCCGTTCTTTTTGTATCTGATTCGCCGAAAAGATATATTGAACTAATTCAATAATTCAATAGGCTCATGAAATTAACGATCGACAAACAGCGTGGCTCCTCGGTGCACGACCAAGTGGTGGAGCAAATGAAATACCACGTGGAGGTCGGGACCTGGATGCCCGGCGCCAAGGTCCCAACAGTGCGCGAGCTTTCAGGGGCGTTGCGCATCAATTACAACACGGTCCGGGCCGCCTACCGGACGCTGGAGCAAGAGGGCTACCTCGTCTCGGCGCAAGGCCGCGGTACGTTCGTGGCCCAGGATGCGCCACGCGTGACGGCTCCGGGCAGCGACGGGCACGCGCTGGACATCGTTGACGAGGCCTTGGCCAAGGCGCAGGCCGCCGGCATCGACGCCGAGACCTTCGTCCGCTTGGCCACGCACCGGGCTCCGGCCTTTGCTGAGCGCATACGCGGGATGCGCCTCCTGCTCATCGAGTGCAATGCGCCGGGCCTGGCCCGCTACGCCCGGCAGATCGAGGTCGGCACCGGGGTGCGCCCGGTCACGCTCCACGTGGACGAAGCCCAGGCTCAACCCGCCTCGTTCTTCGAAGACTTCGACCTCGTGGCCACGACCCTCTTTCACATCGATGAGATGCGGGACGCCTACGACGCGAAGGGGCTGGACACCGACGCTCTCATCGCGTTGATGATCGAGCCGTCCTATCTGCACGTGGTGCGCGAGATCACCGAGCTGCCACCCGGTACGCATGTGGGGCTGGTGTGTACCTCCGAGCAAGCCGCGGCGTCTATGGAGCGGGCCCTCCTGGGTGTGGGGGCGGACCATCTGACCCTCCACCTCGCGGGCATCGATGAGCCCAGTCAGCTACCGGCCGTCTTCGAAGCGTCTGATCGGGTCTATGTCTCGCCGCAAGCCCAGGAAGGGCACGGCGACCCGTGGCCTAGCAACACCCCTGTGCATCTGTACAGCGACGACGTGAGCAGCGCGGCCCTGCGCCTGCTGCGCCGCCGGCTGGCCGAGGAGCTGGAGGTCCACGCCCCCAGCTAGGGAAGCCTGAGCCTGCGGTCGGCTCCGTTTTTTTTGCGATATTGGCTTCGTGGCGGTAAGCGCCTGTGATTACGATCCTTGGTCAACCGAGGCGATGCGCACGAAGCAACAGATCGCGGAGGCCCTGACTACGGCCGACCTGTGGCGGCTCATGCGGCGGCGAGTGCCGCCCATCGTGGCGGAATACTTCCGGGGCGGGGCTGACGCCGAGACGACGCTGCGCGCCAACGTGCGGGCGTTCCAGCGGTCCCTGACCACCGCGCGCGGCGCGCTCAAGTTCGAGGCGCTGGACCTGAGCACGACCGCCGTGGGCCACCCGCTCCAGGTACCCTGGTACATTGCCCCCGTGGGCAGCCTACGTACACTGTATCCTAGAGCGGAGGCCGTGGCCGCCCAGGTAGCCGGGTCGTTCGGCACGGCGATGACCCTCTCCACCCTCTCGGGCACCCCGCTGGAGGAGGTGGCGGCGGCCTCCGTGGGGCCTTGCTGGTTTCAGCTCTACCTGTGCGGCGGCCGGGAGACAGCGCTGCGCGGCCTCGAGCGCGCCAAACAGGCCGGGTTCACAGCCCTCATGCTGACCATCGATACCAGCGTGTCTGGCCTGCGTGCCCAACACGCCCGGATGAAACCCCTCCAAGTGACGGCCTCGTTTGACGGCCTTTCGCTGGGCGAGCGGCTTGCGCTGGCGGCGCGCAAGCTGCGGCTGGCACCCCAGATACTGCCTCGGCTCCCGTGGCTGATGGACCACCTGCGAGACGGCGGACTCATGCAGTTCGTCAACGTCCTCGACGCGCATGGCCAGCCGATGCCCTACACCGACATCGTGACCCAGCTAGCGGCCTCGGCGGTGACGTGGGAGGACCTACGATGGATCAAGGCGGCCTGGGGCGATGACCGGCCCCTCATCATCAAGGGCGTCCACAGTGCCTACGACGCGCGCAAGGCCGAGGAGATGGGCGCCACCGGTGTCGTCTGGTCCAACCATGGGGGGCGCCAGCAAGATCGCGTTCCGCCCACCCTCCAGATCGTGGCCGAGGAGATGCCCCGCGTAGGGGAGACACAGCTCGACTTCATGATGGACGGCGGCATCCGGAACGGCACCGACATCCTGATCGCGCTCTCGTACGGGCTGCAGGCCGTTGGCCTGGGGCGCGTCGCAGCCGCCGGGCTGGGCGCGGGCGGTCACGCCGGACTCACGCGCGCCTTCGAGATCTTGCAGACCGACCTAGACCGTGCCATGCGCCTCGTGGGGGTGCAGAGCATCGACGAGATCCGCGCCCGAGGCGCCGAGCTGCGCCGCCAGAGCTGGCTCGAAGGCGACGACCACCTGCCACCGGTGGTGTTTTGAGGCGATCGAAGGGAGGAGGAGCCCGGCGAGACGGTTTAGCAGGCCCATGGAGGACCACCAAACGACCTTCAGGCTATATCATATTTTGATATATCTATTTTCCGATATAGATTAGGGCTCCGTCATTCCTCGCATCCCCGCCGGTGGTATGTTGCCCAAGCCCCTCGTCGCCGCTTCGTTGGAGCCGCTGATCCTGGGCTTGCTGGGACGAGGCGAGACCTACGGCTATCAGCTCATCAAGCAGATTCAGGCGCTGTCCGACGGCCGCGTAACCTGCCCTGCCAACAAGCTCTACCCCCTGCTCCACCGGCTAGAACAGCAAGGGCTGGTGGCTGCGGTCTGGCGCGAAGGGGGGCGTGGACCCGGCCGGAAGTACTACCGCCTGACCCCAGCTGGCGAACGCGCTCTGGCCCGTACCCAGCGTGACTGGCTGGATGTGCACCACATGCTGGTCCAGCTCTGGGGCCCGGGCCTGGCGCCGGCGTCGTAGGGCCGCCGAGGGATCTGCACGAAGCACCTGCACGAAGCGTCCCGCCTGCAATCAGCCCCCGCGGGGTTCCGCGAACTGTTGATGGGCCTCATTCGACAAACAGCATGTCTGTATCCTCGTCTTCCCGCTTCGACCTTGAAACGGCCCTCGCCACGTGGCGGCGGTTTCACGTTCACCGCCGCGTTTTCTCCACCGCCGACCTCGACGAGCTGGAGCGGCACCTGCGCGATCATGTAGCGGATCTGCTAACCGAGGGCCTCCACCCGGAGGCCGCCTTTCGCACAGCCCTGACCGCGCTTGGCGACATCGAGGGAGGGGAGGCTGAGTATCGGAAGGTGCGCGGGGGCAAGCTGCGCAATGAAGGTCGGCGGTGGACGACGTGGCGCAGCCAAGGGGCGCTGCTGCACAACCACCTCAAGACGGCCTACCGGGCCTTGCTACGGCAGCGAGGATTCAGCGTCATCAACGTCGTCGGGCTGACGCTCGGGATGGCCTGCTGCCTACTGATCGCCCAGTACGTGGCCCATGAGTACAGCTTCGACACGTTTCACGAACAGCATGAGCGCCTGTACCGAGCGGTCATGCACGCCACCACGCTCGACGGCACCCCCGTCCGCACACACGGCTCCACCCCGTACCGTTTCGGCCCAGCTGTCCACGAAGCCGTGCCGGACGTGGTCTATGCCCGCATCCAGCCCAACTTTGGCGATGCGGTCTTTCGCTACGAGGCGGCATCGGGGCCGCGCGTCTTCAAAGAGACCGAGGTCCTCTATGCAGACTCTACCTTTCTCGACCTGTTCGACTTCCCGGTGCTGGCGGGCACCTACACCGGAGCCCCAGGCACCGTGGTTCTCACGGCCTCTGCCGCCCAGCGCTACTTCGGCGACGCAGACGCTGTGGGGCGGCAGATTCAGGTGACCGGATGGGTGCGGGGGGCCTACACGGTGGTGGGCGTGCTGGCGGAGGTGCCCACGAACAGCCACCTGCACTTCGAGGCCTTGCTCCCCATAGCCGACCTCCTCCGACTCCGCCGCTACGCGGACCCCGCCCGGGGCTGGGATCGGACCAACTTTGCCACTTACTTCCTGCTTCCGTCCGAGGCCGACCCCGGCGTGGTGGCAGAGGCCATGACTGCGGTGTACCAGCGAAGTCGGGCGCAGGCGCACGCTGACTCGGACCGGAGGGTGACCTTGAGGCTGCAGCCGCTGCTGGACATCCGCCTCAACGCGGACATCCAGGGCAGTGCCGCCGACAGCCGGAGCCGCCAGACGGTGCTCTTCTTTCTGGTGATCGGGCTGATCACCCTGGCCCTAGCGCTGCTCAACTACGTCAATCTCGCCACGGCCCGGGTGCTAGACCGGATGCGCGAGGTGGGCGTCCGAAAGGTGGTAGGCGCACGCCGGGGCCACCTGGTGGGCCAGTTTCTGACGGAGGCGGCCTTGCTGAACGTGGTGGCCGTGCTGACGGCCTGGGTGCTGGCGGCCAGCCTGTCGCCGGGGTTGAGCGCGCTAGTGGGGGTAAAGGTGGAGCACGCATTCTGGCTGCAGCCATCGGCCCTAACTCTGGTGGGGGGCCTCTTCGTGGCAGGCACTGTGCTCGCCGGGGGCTATCCGGCGTTGCTGTTGTCCTCGTTTCCACCGCTTTCGCTGCTTCGGCATCGCCTGGGGCCGCGGTCAGGGTCGGCCCCGTTGCGCCGGGGGTTGGTCCTGGCTCAGTTCACCGCAGCCACCGCGCTCCTACTCGGCACCGGGGTTGTGTATCAACAAATTCAGTATGTACGGGGTCACGACACCGGGTTCGACCTGGAGCAGGTGCTGGTGATCGAGCGGCCGCGGGTTCGGCAGGGGCCGGGAGCAGGATGGACGGCCCAGATGGAGGCCCTCAAGCAAGATGTGCTTCGCCTGCCAGCCGTCCAGGGTGTGGGCACCTCCAGCACCACCCCGGGGCGCGGGTTCAACTGGTACAACACCGCCTACCGACCTGAAAACGGCCGGTCTAGCCGGCAGCCGGTGCGGGCCACCAACATCGACCACGACTTCACGGCCGTGTATGGCCTCCCCCTCGTGGCCGGGAAGTCGTTCGAGGTGGGCATGGCACTGTCCGACGAACCGGGGGCGCGGACGATCGTGAACGAGACGCTCGTCCGGGCCGTCGGCTTCCCCTCCAACGAAGCCGCCGTAGGCGCCGACATCCTCGACGGGCGCGGGGACCGCTACCTCATTCATGGCGTCGTGCGTGATTTTGCTTGGTCGTCCGCGCACCAGCCGGCCGAGGCGGTGATGTTTCTCTACGAGACACGCTACGGCGACCTCTCGATCCGACTCCGCACGGAGGACCTCGCTGCCACCCTGGCGACCCTCAAAGAGCGGTTCGACCATCACTTCCCCGGCAACCCGTTCACCTATGTCTTCGCCGACGAAGCAGTCGATGCACAATACCGCCAGGACCGGCAGTTCGGCGTCCTGTTCGGCCTCTTCGCAGGGGTTGCGCTTTTCATCGCCTGCCTGGGGCTGCTGGGCCTCTCCGCCTACACCGCCCAGCGGCGGATCAAGGAAATGGGGATTCGCAAAACGCTTGGAGCCCCCACGGAGGCGCTGGTGGCCCTACTGTCGAAAGACTTGCTCCGCTACGTGGGCCTCGCCTTCGGGCTGGCGGTACCGCTGACCTGGGGGCTGGCCACCGAGTGGCTCGCCTCGTACGCCGTGCGCACCCCCCTCCGGCCGACGCTCTTTCTCCTGATCGGTGGCAGCGTCTTGCTCCTGGCCGCCCTCACCATTGGTTACCACGCCCTCCGAGCCGCCCGGACACGCCCTGCGGTGAGCCTGCGGTATGAGTGACTGGGGCAGATCGATCCCTTCGCCTCTCCCCCTCACGACCGTCCTTCACACCGCCCCTGCCGCCTTGAGGGCGCTGTAGCCGCCTATGTTGTACGCCTGCTCGAAGCCCAGGGCCCGCAGGCGCTGGGTGGCCTTACCGGATCGGTGGCCGGAGCCGCAATAGAGGTAGACCGGGCGCTCTGGAGCCAGGGTGCCATCGTCGATCAGAGCCTCCAGGCGCTGCTGGAAGTGGGGGGCCAGGGCATCGACGTTGAGGGAGCCCTCCAGGCACCCAAGGGCGCACTCGGCCGGGGTGCGTACGTCCAGCACCAAGTCTCCCGAGGCGCGCTGGGCCAGGAAGGCCGCCGGGGTCAAGGTGTGAGAGGCCGGGCGCTTGAAGAAGCGAGCGAGAAGCGACATGGGCAGTCCCGGTTGACGGGGTGGGAAAGGAAGGCCACCAAGCGCGGGCAGCGCCCGAGCTCAGCGGCGCATGGCGCGCATGTAGAAGGCCGTGACGCGCTCAGCCCGGACCTGCATCATCTCGTCCCACTCCGCCTCGTTCAGGCCCGCCAGTGGACGGACAAAGCCCTTGCCGATGGCCGGGAAGAGCGTCAACGAGAGCAGGTTCGCTGACAGCTCGGCCGTGGTGGTGGGCACAATCTCGCCGGAAGCGACCGCCGCGTCGATCTTAGCGTCGATCTTCTCCCGGCACCCAGGAACAGCCCGCACTGCTTGCTCGCACCGCTCTGGCTGCTGGTGCAGCTCAGTCATGATGTAGCCAGCCAGGTACGGGTAGTCTTCGATCATCTGGAGATTTGACTCCACGAGCGCGCGGACGGTGTGCTCAAACGGCCCTTCAGTATCCAGCGCCTCCCGAAATCGATCATAGGACTCGGTCAACGCGCGCAGAAAGACGGCATCCGCCAAACGGTCTTTGCTGCGGAAGTAGTAGTGCACCGTCGACTTCGTGACGTCGGCTTCGTTGGCGATCTCTTGCATACGGGCGCCCGCCGTGCCTCGGCGCATGAACACGCGATGGGCGGCATTGAGAATGTGCACCTCGGCCTCGTCATAGCGGCCGGTACTGGTGTCGAAGAGCGGGAGCGTGGCAGCAGCCATAGTACAAAGGACTCCAGTTGAGGCAGTGGGGGCCAGGCCGAGGCCAAGCGTGTCAGCCGCTTTTGTACGATCCCGGAAGATTATTTGTTCTAATCAGTTCGACCAAGTGGTCAGACCACTCAATTTACATAGATTAGACCATGTATTTTTATAGATCCAAAGTCAATACTAACAAATGCTTGAGCACAACACTGTCCGAGTTGGTCAGCAGATCGTGACATCTCGGCCGTAAAGTTTGACGTATACTCTGACCACTTGGTCGAACCATCTGTGCCAATCGAATTTCAATTCTTTCTGACAGAACCAAAACCTTACTCCGAGCGATTTCTGATGAAGCGATTTCCGATGGCCTGCCTGCTCTCACTCGCCGTGCTCTTCGTCAGCCGGCCGGCCGCGTCCCAGGACCTGCTCCCGGTGCGTGCTGAACCGGTCCCCTTGGAGGCCCTCGTCGCCAACGAGGTCGCACGCCTCGCCCCAGCAGCCGGTCCCTCACCAGCCGTGAGCCTGTGGGAGGCCCCAACCGGCGCAGCCCCAACAGCCTCGCTCATCGACCCTGTGGTGCTCGGCCCTGACGCGGCTGGGCTCGTCACCCGGCCAGACGCCCTGGCGCGTGACCTGGGCCTGCTGCGACGCACCCTGGCGCCGTCGCTGACCCTGGAGCACGTCGCCTTTGTGGTGCACCCGCGCGCGGCCAGCCTGCCCGGCGCAGCCGACCGGCTTGCCGCTGCGGCCGCCGAGGCCGACCTACAGGCGCTGACGATGTTGCCCGCGGGATCGGCCGAAGCCGTCCTGGAGGCGCTAGCTGAGCGCCCTTACGACGCGATCTACATCGACGCCGGTACAGGCCTCGAGGCCGAGGCGCTCCGCACGCTGGCCGAGGGCTTGGCCACACGTGGGATGCCTTCGCTCACGGCCGCGCCATCGCTGGTGGAGCACGGCTTCCTGGCAGCGGCCTCCCCCAACTTCGAGGAGCGCCTCGCTCGCCAGGTGGCCTTGCGCTTGCAAGAGGCCGAGGCGGGCGGGCGTGCAACCGCTCCTCCCGCCGTGGTCACACAAGCACCCGCTCGGCTTACGTTCAACGCGGGCCTCGTTAGGACGCTGGCGCTCGACCTGTCGTGGCAGACGCTGCTCGAAGCCACGTTCATCGGCGACGCCGAGGCCGGTGTGCGCCCCCTCACCATCGACGACGCGATTCGTAGGGCCGCCGAGGAGAACCTGGAGGTGGTCGCCCAGCAGCTTGGGCTGCAGGCCTCGCAGGCCGAGCTGCGGGTAGCGCGGAGTGCGCTACTCCCGCAGCTCACGACGTCCACCACCGCTCGTCTCGTCAATGAAGACCTCGGCGCCGCGGCCCTCGGCGGGGCCAATCCAGAGCGTCTTTGGACGCTGGACGCCACGCTGGAGCAGGTCCTCTTTGCGGAGCGGGCTTTTGCGGGCCTGTCGATCCAGCGTAAGCTCACGGCCGTGCAAACCTTCGAGCGCAACAACGCCCAGCTCGTGGCCGCCGCCACCGCCGCCCATACGTTCCTGGATGCCTTGCGCGCCGAAACGGGTGTGGCCATTGCGCAGGAGCGGATCAACCGGATCCAGGTCGACCTGGAATCGGCCGAGTTGCGGCAACAGGCGGGCTTCGCCAGCCCAGCGGACGTGGCGCAGCTCCGGGCCCAGGCGGCGAGCGCGCGCCAAGACCTGGCCCGGGCCCTCGGGGGCACCGAGGCCGCGACCTTTGCGCTCAACCAGGCGCTCAACCTCGACCTGAACACGCCCACTCGCCCGGTCATTCCGGCGGACGGAGCCCGCTTTCAGCCCACCCTGCAGGTGATCGACCTACCTGCTGAGACTGACGCCTTGGCCTCCCCGCGTGCGCTGATCGCCACGATCCCCGTGTTGCCATCGCTGCTCACGCCAGCGCGGACGGAGGCGGTGGCCGCCGATTTTTCAGCGGTGGCGTTGGCCGAGGCGCCCATTGCGGAGGCGCTGGCCACACTGGTGGAGGTGCAGGAGCGCCAGGTGACGTCGGCACGCCGCTCGGTGTTCTTGCCCGAGGTGGGCCTCTTTGCCACCGGCACCACGCGCCTCGCTGAGGGCGGGGCAGGCCTCGGCGTCCCCCCAGGACTTCCGATTCCGCTGTTTCCGAATGAGACCTGGGCCGTGGGCGTGCGTGCACGCTTCCCGCTCTTCCAGGGCGGCCGCCGCCTGGCCCAGCGTCAACAGGCCGAGGCTGAGGCGGCTCAGGCCCAGACACGCCTCTCGCTGATCCAGCAGCGCCTGGAGCAAGGGGCCCGTACAGCCACCACGCTCCTGGCGACGTCCTATGCAGCCTATGTCCAGACCGAACTGGCCACAGCGGCGGCCGCTGAGGCCTATGACGATGTGGCGCGGCTCTACCGCGAAGGGGTGGTGAGTGTGACGGCGCTCGTCGAGGCGCAGGAGGCGCTGCGGCTCTCAGAAGAGCTGACGGCCGCCGCCGCCTATGATGTAGCGGCGGCCTATGTGGAGCTGCAGCAGACGACCGGGCGGTTCGACGCCCTGGCCGAGGACACCCCCACCGGCGGGTTGTTGACCGACGGCCGGGCGCAGCCACGCACCACGGACGACAGCGAGGACGGCACACCGTAGAGGCCCCTGCCAGGGTGTCTCGGCACCAGCACGGCGCCTTGACCACAGCGCTCCGATGCTGGCAGGACGGATCAGTAGCAGCGAGACGCCCCAGCGGGGCGTCTTCAGGGATCATTTTTCACGTTTTTTAGGGATGGAGTCATGATGTCTTTTTTTGGGTTTTTGGGTCGAGTGGGGCTGGTTGGTCTCCTGGCTTTTGTGCTTGTTGGATGTGGGGCGGAGGAAGCCCTGCCGCCGCAGCCCGTGGTGGTGCGGACGGTGGCGGCGCAGCCGGCCGTGGCGGCGGCGGCTTCGTATACCGGGGTGGCACGGGCGGCCGTGGAGTCTCGGCTGTCGTTTCAGGTGGGCGGCGTGGTGAGCCAGGTGGCGGTGGACGTAGGCGACCGCGTGGGACGTGGGACGCTTGTGGCGCAGATCGACCCGTCTGACTTTATGCTGCAGCAGCAGCAAGCCCAGGCGGGGCTGCAGCAGGCCGAAGCGCAGGCGCGGCTGGCCGAGGCTGAGTACGGCCGAACTCGGGCGCTTTACGCCGAAGGGGTGGCTCCGCTGAGTCAGTACGACAATGCCAAGGCGCGGGCCGAGACCGCCCGATCGGCCGTGGCGGCGGCCACGGACCAGGTCGCGCTGGCTGAGCGCCTGCTCAGCTACACCCGTATCACCGCGCCGGTATCTGGGGCGGTAGCACAGACGCTCGTGGAGGCCGGCGAGCTGGTGGGCCCCGGCCAGCCGGTAGCGCTCGTCACCACCCAAGGCAGCCCGATGGAGGTGACCATGGTGGTGCCAGAGCGTACGGTGGCGCACATCAACGAGGGCGACGCCGCCCAGGTGCAGCTCTCGGCCTTTCCCAACGAGACGTTCGAGGCCGTGGTCAGCGAAGTCGGCGTGGCGCCGGGCCGCTCGGCCACCACCTTTCCGGTCACGGTCCGGCTGCGCACCGCCGATCCGCGTCTTCGCAGCGGCATGGCGGCCCGCGTGGTGCTCCGCCCGGCCTCGGACCTCCCCACCGGCACGTCGCTGGTGCTGCCCATCAACGCCGTCAACGCCGACGGCCTGAGCAACTACGTGATGGTGGTGGAGCTGCCGGCCGACGCCGCCGAGACCCCCGTCAGCACAGCGGCGGCGGCTGACGTAGCCACGGTGCGCCGCCGCACCGTGGAAACTGGCGCGCTCACGGAAGCCGGCCTCGAAATCCTAGACGGGCTCCGTCCCGGCGAGATCGTGGTGGCCACAGGCCTCGGTGAGCTGAGCGACGGCGAGACCGTGCGCCTGCTCCCCTTCGACCCACTCGCCGCTGATCTCCGTCCCTTTGACCACCGGTAGCGCATCCTCGCTCTCGCCCTCTCACACGTCCACCCTCTCACACGCCAATCCCATCCGCATCATGGGCATCACACACTTTGCTCTCAGCAACAGGACGGTCGTCTTCGTCCTCATCGGGCTGCTGACCTTGGCCGGGTTTCAGGCCTACTCCAACCTGCCACGCGATGAAGACCCCGGCTTCCTGGTTCGC
>JBCDJV010000110.1:0-14659 GCA_038747425.1 Bacteroidota bacterium | reverse complement strand
GTAAGAGGCTGACTATGAATGGATGAAGACGGCGAAAACGAGCGCTGGAGGTGCCAGGCTAGGCGCCTGAGGAGCGCGGGGCCGCGCCCCGGGCGACGAAGGCAACGCCGCATGGCGCCTCCAGAGCCGTTTGCAGCCCTTCACCGGCCATTCATAGTCAGCCTCTGAGAAGTAAAAAGGGGGTTGTTGGACGTCAACATCCCCATCGGCGCCCGTCATTTGGCCTTTTTCACTTCTCATTTTTCATTTGGCCTTGTGCTACTCATACCGCAGCGCTTCGATGGGCTCGGCCTTGGCGGCGGTCCAGGCGGGGCCTGCGCCGAAGACGAGCCCGATGAACATACAGATGCCAAAGGCCAGCGCAACTGTGGCAGGGGGCAGATAGGCCGGCAGGAAGGTGCTGATCAGGGCGGCGATGAGGCCAGAGATCAACACGCCGATCACCCCCCCGATGAGACACACGAACACGGACTCGATCAGAAACTGGATCATGATCGTTCGTCGCCGCGCTCCGATGGCCTTCCGGATGCCGATCTCTTTGGTGCGCTCCTTGACGGACACAAACATGATGTTCATCACCCCAATCCCGCCTACCAGAAGCGAGAGGGCCGTCAGGAAGATGCCGATGCCGTAGATGGCCGTCTTGATCGGCGCGAGTTGCTCGCGGATGCTGGCTTGCTCGTTGATCTCGAAGTCATTGGGGTCCAGGGCGTCCAGCTTGCGCGCCACGCGCAAGATGCCCACCACCTCGTCCTTGGCCAGGTCTAGGTCCTCGGCATCTAGCTTGACCTGGACTGTGACGCTGCGGTCGCGCAGGCCATACAGGTTGCCGAAGGTGGTCAGGGGGATGTGCACCCGTGTATCGTCAGAGGCCCCTTCGGCGCTGGTTCCCTTGCGCTCCTTCACGCCGATCACCTGAAAACGCTGACCGCCCACGCGGATATTCTTGCCCACGGCGCTCTCCACGGGGAAGAGGCGCTCCGCAATCGTATGCCCCACCACCGCCACCAGCCGGGCACTGCGCACGTCCAGATCGTTGTAGAAACGGCCCTCGGCCAAGTCTACCGCCTGGATGCGTACGAAGTCGGGCGTCGAGGCCTGGACGTTCACTCGGGACAGGCTGACCCCGTCCCGGCGCACGTTGCGGTTCGTCTCCACCACCGGAGCCGCCGCGGTGGCATACCGAGAACGGGCTTCGATCACATCAGCGAGTTCAGGGGTGATCTCGGGCCGCCTGATCACGTCCCACCACTTGAAGTTGGGCCCTGTGACCCACGGCCACTTGTCGATGTAGATGACATCGGTGCCGAGGTCGTTCATCTCCTGGTCGAAGTCCCGCTCCAACCCGGCGATGACCGTGGCCATGGACGTGACCGACGTGATGCCGATGATGATACCGAGGGTGGTCAGGACAGCCCGGAGCTTGTGCCCACGCACAGCGCGGAGGGCGATCAACAGACCTTCCCAGAGCTCGAAGAGAATACGTGACATGGGGGGTGTAGAGGCGACGCGGGAATGCTACGGAGCCCGTACGTGCGGGAAGCCCGTTGGTTGCGGGATAGGACGCGCGGGCATCCCCCCACCTCGGCCTCCCCCCTCCGCTCTGCCCCTGGGGACCTGGATACAGCCGCCGTGAAACTAAACCGGGGGCTTCTGTTACTGAGGGGGGCCGTCTTTCGGCGGTCCTCGCTCTCTGTGCTCCCCATCGGCGCTCCGCGCCTACCTGCCATGCCTGTCGCCACCATCGACGTGGGTACGAACACGGCGCTACTTCTGATTGCCGACCGCGACGAAGCCGGCCGGCTGACCCCGCAGTATCAAGCCCGACGCTTTGTGCGGCTGGGCGAGGGGGTGGATGCCAGCGGCGAGATCAACCCTGGCGCCCTACGGCGCCTGCGAGACGCCCTGCTCTACTACAAACAGACGGCGCGAACCTGGAAGGCCGACCCCATCGTGGTGGCCGCCACCAGCGCCTCGCGCGATGCACAGAACCAGGCCGAGGTCCGGGCGATGGTGGAGCGCGACGTAGGGCTCGCCTACGAGATTCTGTCCGGGCAAGACGAAGCGCGGTGGACCTTCGCGGGCGCCGTGGCGGCCTTCGACGACCTGCCCCTGGACCGAGATTGCCTGGTGATCGACATCGGGGGCGGCTCCACCGAGTTGGTGCACGGACGGCCGGGCACCGTGCCCTCGGCCCAGCACAGCCTGGACGTGGGCGCGGTCCGCCTCACGGAGCGCCTCCTCCCCACGCAACCCGCCACCGACCACGCGCGGGCGGCGGCCCGGGCGCTGGTGCGTCGCATGCTGAGCGAGACCGGGTTGCACCTGGCCGCCGAGACGCCTCTGGTGGCCGCCTCGGGCACGGTCATGATCCTCGCCCTGCTCCACCATGGCGCCTCAGCGTGGGACGACCTCGCCCCCCACCAAACGTCGCTCTCCGTGGCCGAGGTCGAAGCCTGGTCCAGTCGGCTGGCGGTCATGACCTACGACGAGGTCCTGGCCCTCAACCCGCTCCTGATGGAGGGGCGCGCCGATGTCTTCCCAGCGGGCGTTCTGATCTGCGAAACCTTGATGCATGACTACGGCTTTGCCACGTGCCGCGTGAGCCCATGGGGCCTCCGCCACGGCCTGGCCTTGCGGTACTGGTACGAAGAATCGAAGGACCTCCCTTCCGCCGAATCATGAGTCGGGGCTGGACGTAGGTACGGCATCCGCTTCGTGCTTCGACGCCTCCTTACTGTTCCACACCGAACCTCGCCTCGTCATGTCTTTCAGCCCCGAGCAGGTGCTCAGCGCCCTGGCGCACGTGGTTGAGCCCACCTCCGGCCACGACATCGTCCGCCTCGACCTGATCAAAGGCCTCCGCATCGACGGTTGCCGTGTCCAGTTCACCATTCTCCTCTCGGAACCGGGTACGCCGTTTGCCAACCAGGTGGCCGAGGCCTGCCGCCGTGCCCTCCACGATGCGCTGGGGGCCGACGTGCAGCCCATCATTGAGGTCGACGCTGAGATGATTGGCCTGGGAGATGACCTCCAGATCGGGGGCACCGGGCAAAAGCGCCCCCAGCAAGCGGGCCCGCAGGCCACCAACATCCTCGCCGTGGCCTCGGGCAAGGGTGGGGTGGGCAAAAGCACCGTGGCCAGCAACCTGGCGGTGGCGCTGGCCCAGCAGGGCTACGCGGTGGGCCTGGTGGACACCGACATCTACGGCCCCTCCGTGCCCACCATGTTCGGCCTGGAAGGCGAGCGGCCCCGCATCAACGACCAACGCAAGATCATCCCGCTGGAGCGGCACGGCGTTAAGCTCCTCTCCATCGGCTTCATGGTAGACCCCAACCGGGCGGTCATCTGGCGCGGCCCCATGGTCTCGAATGCCGTCCGTCAGTTCCTCAACGACACGGCCTGGGGGCGGCTGGACTACCTGGTCCTGGATCTGCCTCCGGGTACGGGGGACATCCAGCTCACCATCGTGCAGACGCTGGCGCTGACGGGGGCCGTCATCGTGTCTACGCCGCAGAACGTGGCGCTGGCCGATGCCCGCAAGGGGGTGGCCATGTTCAACAACGTCAACGTACCGGTCCTAGGCATCGTCGAGAACATGGCCTACTTTACCCCCCCGGACCTCCCCGACCGCAAGTACTACCTGTTTGGAGAAGGGGGCGCGCGGCGTCTGGCCGGTGAGCTGGCGGTGCCGTTCCTGGGCGAGGTCCCCATTGAGCAGGCCGTCCGCGAAGGCGGCGACTTTGGCGAGCCCATCGTGGTGTCCGAGCCCGAGAGCCTCTCCGCACAGGCCTTTGCCCACGTGGCCACCGAAGCCGTCCGGCAAGTGACGCTCCGCAATGCGGAGCAGCCCCCCACGCAGAAGATTGAAATCTTGTACCGGTAGTCGTTCCTTTTTTACGTCCCAGGCCGATCTTTTGAACCGGGCGCGTGTACCACGTTCAGTCCCCACACACCCTCTTCGCTCTCGTCCGCCATGCTTGACTCACACGACGCCACCGCTCAGCCCGGAGACGCCGCCGCGGACCCCAACCACGACGCCGCGCTCAAGCAGCGCATCGAAGACGCCCTGGACCAGATCCGGCCCTACCTCATGGCCGACGGCGGCTCGGTGCGGCTGAGCAACATCACCCCGGACATGGTGGTGGAGCTCGAACTGATGGGCGCCTGCGGCACCTGCCCGATGAGTACCATGACGCTGCGCGCGGGCATCGAACAAGCGCTCAAACGCGCTGTGCCCCGCGTAACCCGCGTCGAGGCCATCAACGCCCCGGCTCCCTACTGAGCCCACGACGCCTTCCGCGCTGGCCCCGGCTGCTTCCCGCAGTCGGGGCTTTTTTGTGTAGGCCCGGGCCTCAGCGGAGATTATCCTTGCGTAAACTCATGCCAGGCTGACAGCGCCTTCAGCCTGAGACTCATGCGGCCAACGGGATAGCATGTATTTTGCGCGCGAGATTCGTACCTATGCGTGTCCACCCGTTCCCTCCCGTCACCCCCCGTCCATGCCTCTCTTACGCCTCTTCCTGCTCGCGGCCCTCGTCCTCGGCCTCGCCCCCACAGCCCACGCCCAAACCCTCCTATCCGAATCGTTTGAGACAGACGGCGAGGGCACCCGCTACACCACCTCGGGCGCCTTCAACGATGGGCCTAACGACCACTTCAACCGCACCGACGGCTCCGATATCTCCAACATCTCCGGGCCCTACAGCGGCTTCGCGGGCACCTTCTTCTGGGCCACCGAGGACACCGACGATAACGGCGGCAGCGGCGATGACGAACAGTTTCTGCGGTTCAACCCCGTCGATGTCACCGGACTCTCCAGCCTCACCTTCTCCGGCCTGTTCGGGGCCGGGAGCGAGCTCCCGCTCAACGCGGGCGACTACGACGACACCGACTTCGGCAAGGTGCAAGCCAGCTTCGATGGCGGCGCCACGTTCACCGATGTGCTCTGCTTTGCGAGCGAGGTGGGCTCCGACGCCTCCAACGACCCCCTCGGCGAAGACGTCGACTGCGACGGCAACGCCGATGGCACCCGTCTCGGCACCGCCCTGCAAGCCTTCAGCCGCACGATCACCATCCCCACCGGGGCCACCGCCCTCACCCTCCAGGTCTTTGTTCACTTTGACTCGGCCGACGAAGAGTTCGCCTTCGACCTGCTGGAGCTGTCCACGAGTCCCGCTCCGCCCCCGGCCATCGTGATCAACGAGATCCAGTACGCACCGGACTCAAACAACGGCGACGCCAACGGCGACGGCTCGGCCAGCACCACTGAGGATGAGTTTGTGGAGCTCGTCAACACCGGAGCGGGCGCCGTCGACATCTCGGGCTGGACCCTCTCTGACCTCACCGGTAGCGGCAACGTGCAGGTCAGCCACACCTTCCCCACGGGCACGCTGCTCCAGGCGGGGTGTGGCCTCGTGATCTTCGGCGGCGGCACGCCCACCGGCCCATTCGGCGGGATGCCCACAAGCACCGCCTCCACCGGCCGGCTCAACCTCAACAACGGCGGCGACACCGTCACGCTCTCCGACGGCAGCGGCACGCCGGTCGCCACGGCGACCTACACCTCGGGCGATGCCACCGGGCAATCCTTCACGCGAGACCCGGACCTGACGGGCACCTTCGTGGCCCACAGCTCTGCCACCGGCGCAGGCGGCGCCCTCTTCTCCCCCGGCACCCAGATCGACGGCACGGCCTTCAGCGGATGCACCCCGCCGCCGCCGCCGCCACTGCCCGCGACCATCGTGATCAACGAGGTGCTGGCCGACCCGCCTTCCGGCGAAGACGTCAACGGCGATGGCACCGCCAGTTTCTCTCAGGATGAGTTCGTCGAGCTTGTCAACGTCACCACCAACCCCATCGACGTCTCTGGCTGGACCATCTCCGACGTCACCGGCAGCGGCAACACGCTCGTGCGCCACACCTTCCCCACCGGCTCCGTGCTTCAGCCCGGCTGCGGCGCACTCATCTTCGGCGGGGGCGGCCCACCGGTAGGTACCTTCGGCAACGTGGTGGTGCAGACCGCCTCGACGAACCAGCTGGGCCTGGGCAACGGCGGCGACACGGTCACGCTCTCCGACGGCACGAACGACGTGGCCGTGTTCAGCTACGGCTCGGAGGGCGGCAACAACCAGTCGCTGACGCGGGACCCGGACTTAACGGGGAGCTTCGTGCAGCACACGGGCGCCACGGGCTCGGGCGGGGCGTTTGCCTCGCCGGGCACGCGGATCGACGGGACGACCTTTGCCGGATGCACCCCGCCGCCACCGCCCACGGTGGTCGAGATCTTCGAGATCCAGGGCAATGGCGCCGCCTCGCCGGTGGCTACGCAGACGGTGACCACCGAGAACAACGTGGTGACAGCCGTCAGCGGCAGCGGCTTCTTCATGCAGACGCCCACGGCCCGCACCGACGGCGACGCCAGCACGTCGGACGGGATCTTCGTCTTCACCGACTCGGCCCCGGGTGTCAGCGTGGGCGACCTTGTGAACGTCACCGGCGAAGTGATCGAGTTCTTCGACCTGACCGAGTTCTCAGAGCCGACCTCCGTGTCCGTGGTGGGCACCGGAACGCTGCCAGCGCCCGTGGCGCTCAGCGCGTCGCTGCCCGACGGTACGCCGGATGCGTTGCCTGAGTTGGAAGCCGTGGAGGGCATGCTGGTCCAGGTGACCGGCGGGCTGGCCAATGCGCCCACGAACCGCTTCGGCAACTTCGCGGTGACCACCCAGGGCCAGCGCTCGCTGCGCGAGCCGGGCATCGAGTTCCCCGGGCAAGGCGGACTCCCGGTGTGGGACGGCAACCCAGAGCTGTTCGAGATCAATCCAGACGGCGCCGGGTTGCCCGACCAGGACGTCTTCTCCAACGCCACCGTGGATGCCACCGGCCCGCTGACCTTCAGCTTCGGGAGCTACCAACTCTGGCCGACAGCCCTCACGCTGGGCAATAACACCGGCCAGACGGGCCCGGTCCGCGCTCGCGCCAACGGCGAGTTCATCGTGGGCTCGCTCAACATGCTCCGCTTCTTTGAGACCAACAGCGACTTCGCCCAGCGCACCAGTAAGTTCTCCCGGTACATCCGCGAGGTCTTGCAAGCGCCGGACATCCTGGCGGTGCAAGAGGTAGGCACCCTCGGCGCGCTGCAAGCGCTGGCCGCCCAGATCCAGGCCGACGATGCGAGCGTCGTCTACACGGCCTTCCTGGTGGAGGGTAACGACGTGGGCGGCATCGATGTGGGCTACCTGGTGCGGAGCACCGTGACGGTGGATGCCGTGACGCAGCTGGCGGCCACGGAGACGCTGCCGTTTGACGGCTCGCTCCTCCACGACCGCCCGCCGCTCCTGCTCGAAGGTAGCGTGACGGTGCCCGGCCAGGCGGCCTTCCCGATCGCCGTGCTCAACGTGCACAACCGCTCGCTCGGCGGCATCGACGATCCCAACGACGGAGCGCGCGTGCGGGCGAAGCGGCTGGCCCAGGCCGAGTCCATCGCGCAGATCGTGCAGAACCTGCAGACGGCCAATCCGGCGGTCCGCCTCGCCGTCGTGGGCGACTTCAACGCCTACGAGTTCACGGATGGCTTCGTGGATGTGGTCGGGCGGATCCAGGGCGCCTTCAACAACGCCGATGACCTGGTGAACAGCACGGCCGACCTCGTGAACCCCGATCTCACGAACCAGGTGCTGCTAGCGCCCGCCCAAGACCGGTACTCGTTCATCTTCGAGGGCAACCCGCAGGTGCTGGACCACGCGCTGACCTCGACGGGCCTCAACGGTTTCGTGCAAGGCTTCGCGTTCGGGCGCGGCAACGTGGATGTCCCCGCTGACTTCGGCAGCGATGGCAGCACCGCCCTGCGCAGCTCGGACCACGACGGCTTCGCGCTGTTCGTGGGCACGGAGGCGGCCACCTGCCCGGATGGCCTGCGGATCACGGCCTACAACGCCGACCCCGACGGCTCCGGCGACGGCTTCGTCTCCTTCACCAACACCGGAGCGGCCGGGGATCTGGGCGCCTGCACCTTTGGCGTGCTCAACCCCCTCTCCGCCACGTTCTCCTTCACCACCCCCCTCAACGCGGCCACGCTCGGCACCGGTGAGACCTTCACCATCGGCAATGCAGGAGCCGCCGTCACGGTTGATCAGACCATCGCCACCGGCACGCTGGTCTTCGACCTGAGCGGTCCCACACGCGGGTTCATCGACTGGGCCAGCTACTTTGGCGTGTTCAGCGTGGGCTATCAGGTGGGCGACGGTGTGCCCAACGCGCTCGACCCGGAGGCGGGCGTCATCGCCAGCGCGGGCATCTTCCAGCTGGGCAACGGGGCGCTGGTGGAGAACTTCTTCCCGGCTGTAGGCGCGAGCAAGCAAGGCGCCACGGATCCGTTTGTGGCGCTGCAGGAGGCCATCGACGAGGCGCTGGTGCCGGAGTCGTTCGTGCTGCACGGCAACTACCCGAACCCGTTCAACCCCACCACGGAGATCGGCTTCGATCTGCCGGAGGCGAGCGAGGTGCGGCTGGTGGTGTACGACGTAACCGGCCGCGAGGTGATGCGCCTGGTGGACGGCCAGCTGGAGGCGGGCCAGCACACGGTGCGCTTTGAGGCCAGCACGCTGCCGAGCGGGGTGTACGTGTATCGGATCGAGGCGGGCGCGTTCAGCGCCACCCGCCAGATGGTGCTCCTCAAGTAGTCGTGTGGTTGGCGGTAGAGACGTCCCGGTGGGGCGTCTCTACCGCCAACGCCCTTGGGGCCTCTCTACCGCCAACGCCCTGGGGGCGTCTCTACCACCACCGCCACCAGCGGCGTGGCGGATCCGCGGCGCATCGGAAGCCGATGGTGACGGACCGATTGCTGTTGATGGTGGCCACGCGCCAATAGGTATGCAGCACATGCGCAGGGTTGTTGAAATGCCCACCGCGGATCACCCGCATGGCGCTTTGCTCGAGGTCGTTGTAGACGGGCGCAGCGCCGCTGTCTGGGTAGAAGGCGTAGTACGCCCCGATCCACTCGGCCACGTTGCCGCTCAGGTCGTACAGGCCCCAATGGCTGGGGCGCTTCGTGCCAGACGGAAAGGACTGCGCTAGCGAGCTGTTGCCTAGGTACCGGGCATAGGCCCCGAGCGAGTCGGGGTCGTCGGTGCCGGCGAAGCGCTCTGGGCGGCCGCCGCTGCGGGCAGCATACTCCCACTCCACTTCCGTGGGCAGACGGTAGCCGTACGCGGCACAGAACGCCTGGGCCTCCTCCCAATCCACGTAAGTGACGGCGCGGTTGCCCCGTCCGCGGTTGTCGTCGGGCGGGAGCGGATAGCCAAAGGCGACGGCGTAGGCATCGTACTCGGCGTAGGTGACCTCGTGGCGCATCAGCCGGAAGGCGGCCACCTGGCGCTCGTGCCTAGGCAAGGCATCGTCGTTCTGTTGATCGAAAAAGTCGCCCATCAGGAAGCGCCCCGCCGGGATGTCTACGAGGTCGAGCGGCAGAAGACCATCCGGTACGGTGCTGCGCAGGCTCGCGCACCCCGCCAGCCCCAGCGCCAGACCCACCGCTGCGATCACAACTCTATGTCTTCGCATCTCTAAATACGATCTATGTAGTATTATCATGGTCGGAGTATACACTTTCCTGAGATCGCGTGCACAAGGCGATAGGGGCCCTACGCTCGGAGCTGCTCGCCGACACCTGAACGGGGCACAGCTGAGGACCCTCGCATCGCGGGTGACACGAGCTCCCAGGGCGACGCCTAGTAGTCCACGGAGAGTTGGACGACCGGCTTCTACCCTGGCCTGCTTTGGTTGCTCTACGAGCACACGGCGGACCCCACCTGGCAGGCGGAGGCCGAGCGATGGACAGAGGGGTTGGAGACCCTCAAAACCCTCCGCGGCACGCATGACCTCGGTTTCATGATGCACAACTCGTTCGGCCAAGGCTACCGGCTCACGCGCAACCCGGCTTACCGCAACGTCGTGCTAGAAACAAGCGAAACCCTCGCCGAGCGCTACAACCCCACCGTGGGCGCCATCCGCTCGTGGGGCTTCGGGGTGTGGGAGTTTCCGGTCATCGTCGATAACCTGATGAACCTGGAGATGCTGTACTGGGCCGCCGCCAACGGGGGCGATGCTTCGTGGGCCGACCTCGCTACGAACCATGCCCAGCGGTCGCTCCGCGAACACGTGCGCCCCGATGGCACCACCTTCCACGTGGTCGACTTCGACACCACCTCGGGCGAAGTGCGCGACAAGCACACCCATCAAGGCTACGCCGACGCATCGATGTGGACGCGGGGGCAGGCCTGGGCTGTCTACGGCTTCACCCTCACGTTCCGCGCCACGCAGGACTCTACCTTCCTCCGTGCCGCTCAGACCGTGGCGGGTACCTACCTCGCGGCCCTCCCTGAAGATCACATCCCGTACTGGGATTTCAACCACCCCGCCATCCCAGACACCACGCGCGACGCATCGGCCGCGGCCATTACCGCCTCGGCCCTCTTTGAGCTCGGCGGCTACAGCGCGCCCGACGATCAAGTCCGGTACCATGACGCGGCGGCCAGCATGGTGGCCGCCCTCATCCACCGCTACCGGACGGAGGGCACAGACAACCCGGCGCTCCTGCTAAGCAGCACCGGCAATGCCAATCGGGACAGCGAGGTCGACGTCCCGATTATCTACGCGGACTACTACTTCGTTGAAGCCCTGCTCCGCTATCTGGGTATCACCTCCGGTACCACGAGCTGACCTAGTGCTCTGTCAAGTTCGTGGTGAGAGCCTGACTATGAATGGATGAAGAAGGCGAAAACGAGCGCTGGGGACGCCAGGCTAGGCGCACAGCACTCATCAATAGGAGCTTGACAGAGCACTTAGCCCTGCCCTACGAAGCCGGCGCTTCTTCCTGAGCCGTCCAGCCGAAACGCAGGAGCGGCAGCGTCTCCTCCATGTGCTGCACCACCGCATCCGTGAACGCGGGCGTCTGCGCCGCCTCGTCGGGCAGGTAGCGCATGGCGATCAGCGACTTGGCACGCAGATACGGGTCGAGGGCCGTGTCCTTGTGCTCTTCGAAGCCGCGCGGGATGCGCTTGAGAGACTCGCCCGGACGGATCCCAAACTCCAGCTCGATGCCGGCGTCGTCCATCGCCTTGGCCATCTCGAGGAAGCCCGTCGGGTCTTGCCCCATGTGGGTGCGCCACACCCGAACCACGGGCGTGGGCGGGCGCCAGAAGCCGGTGGCGATGAAGGTATGGCCAGGCTCAATGTGCACGTAGGCACCGCCCGGCTCCTTCTTGCTGCCGCTGCGCGAGAGGACCGCGCTAGCGTGGGTCTTGTACGGATCTTTGTTCTTCGAGAACCGCGTATCCCGGTAGATCCGGAAGTGGGACTTCTTGGGATCGCCAGAGAGCGGCAGGCCCCGCTCGGCCGCCTGCCGACTCGCATCGGCGATCAGGCAACGCAGGGGCCACAGAATCTCGTCCTCGTAGGTGGCTTTGCGCGGCTTGAACCAGTCGCGGTCGTTGTTGCTCTTGAGCTGACGCAGAAACGTAAAGGCCTCCTCGCGAAAGCCGGGAAAGGGCGGATAATCAGCGTGCATGAGGCTAGCTTATCTGGATTTCTTTTAGCTCGGAGGGGCGCAGTTCGAGCACCACGCTGAAGCCGGGCAGCGCTCGCTCAGCCTCGTCCAGGAGATCGGTAACCTGATCTGTGTAGGCTCCTAAGGATGCTCTACTTGCCCAGAAGTCAGTCCAGCGTAGGGTAATCGGCACCTCTACCCAACCGGTGAGGGCGTCCCAGAGCGCGTCCAGATTGACTCCATAGCGCGGCGGAAGGTCAAGCTTCTCCTTCAGCTGCCCATGCAGATCTGATGCGGTCTCAATGGCCGCTCCTTGGAGGACATCGGTCATGGCCCTGGCGTTGGGGTTTGCGTGAACGTCCCGTAGTGGTCCACCGTCTTGAAGATCAACCCGTCATTCGAATACACGATCCGTTTGGCGCCTCTGTAACCTAGAGCATGATCGAGGTCTGCCTCGTACCAGACCTGGCCTGTATTCTCAGGCCATGTACCTTCGAAAGGGGAGGCTCAACCTACCCCTCCCCGACTGACAACCCTATGTCAGCCCCTTGCCGGACGGCTTCGAGCGTGAGGTAGGCCATGAAGCCGGGGCCGAGGCGTAGCGCCTCCTCGTCGATGGTGAACTGTGGCGTATGGAGGCCGTGGACGATGCCTTCCGCCTCGTTCCGAACGCCGAGGCGGTAGAAGCAGCCCGGTTTCTCGCGCAGGTACCAGGCGAAGTCCTCGGCAGCAAACCAGCGGTCGAGATCCACCACGCGGTCGGCGCCTACATAGTCGACGGCCGCCTGCCGCACGAACGCCGCCGGCGCCTCGTGGTTGTAGAGCGCTGGATAGCCCACCTTGATCTCGACCTCCGCCTCCGCCCCGTAGGTGGCGGCGGTATGAGCCACCACGTCGCGAATGCGCTCGTGGGCACGAAAGCGCCAGGTTTCGTCCATCGCTCGGAAGGTGCCCCACAGCTTGACGGTGTCCGGGATCACGTTGTGCGCCCCGTCGGCGATGAACCGCCCGATGGACAGCACGCTGGGCACGTCCGGCGGGCAGTTGCGGCTGATGAGGTGCTGCAATGCCACCACGATCTGCGACGCCGTCAGTACGGTGTCCGGCCCGATGACGTGCGGGGCAGCCGCATGCCCCCCCGTGCCGCGCACGGTGATGCGCACCTCGTCGGCCGAGGCCATGTACATGCCGCTACGCACCCCCACATGGCCGATCGGGATATACGGGTCCACGTGCTGCGCGAAGATCTTCTCCGGGGCCGGCCCCTGCGGCAGGTCGCCCAGGACCCCTTCCTGGATCATGGGCAACGCCCCACCGGGGATGACCTCTTCGCTGGGCTGGAAGAGGAAGCGGACCCGCCCGTGCAGGTCGTCCTTCATCGCCGCGAGGATGTGGGCCACGCCCAGCAGCGACGCCGTGTGTGCATCGTGCCCGCACGCGTGCATGGTGCCGGGGCGCGTGGACACGAAATCGAAGGTGTTGGCCTCGTGGATGGGGAGCGCATCCATGTCGGCGCGGAGAGCCACCGTGGGCCCCGCGTGCGCCCCTTCCAGCGTGGCCACCACCCCCGTCTGCGCCACCCCCGTCTGGATGGTCAGCCCAAGCGGTCCCAAGGTGTCGGCCACCAGCCGCGCGGTCTCTTCCTCTTCAAAGGCCAGCTCAGGATAGGCATGGATCGTACGCCGCCATCGCACCACCTCGGGGAAGACGGCGTTGGCGTGGTCCTTGACGCGGGCGAGTAGGGTAGACACAGGCGTGATGAATGAGAAATGAGAAACGAGAAATTCGAAATGGGAATGGGAACGACAACTCCACCACCCACACCCTGGTCCCGGCACCCGGTAGGGCCACGATACATCGTGGCCCGGTACATCGTGGCCCGGTACATCGTGGCCCGGTACATCGTGGCCCGGTACATCGTGGCCCGGTACATCGTGGCCCGCCTGGGAACGAACACGTCTAATTGAACCCCGTCCCGGAGACCGCTGGGGGGTCGTCCTGGTTGGCCACCTGCCAGGCGGTACCAAAGACGAGGCGGGTGATGCGGGCCAGGCGGTCGTAGTCGATCTTCTGGGGTTCGTCGCCCACGTCGTGGTAGTCCTCGTGGGTGCCGGTGAAGAAGAAGATGAACGGGATGCCGTGCTTGCCGAAGTTCCAGTGGTCGGAGCGGCGGTAGAACTGGTTGGGGTCGTCTTTGGAGTTGAACCGCTCGTCCAGTTCCAGCCCGATGCCCGTCACCTCGTTGACCCGCAGGTTGAGGTCGTGCAGCTCCTGCGAGATCAGGTTGGAGCCAATGATGTAGACGTAGTTCTCGCTCCCCGTCGGGTGCGTGGGGTCATAGCGCCCGATCATGTCGATGTTGAGGTTCGCCACGGTCTGCTCCAGCGGAAAGAGCGGCTCCGTGTCTGCATAGTAGGCCGAACCGAGGAGACCTTTCTCCTCGCCGGACACGTTGAGGAAGACCACCGAGCGCCGTGGGCCGTGGCCATTCTCTTTGGCCGTCTGGAAGGCCTCGGCAATCTCGAGCAGGGCCACCGTGCCGGAGCCGTCGTCGTCGGCGCCGTTGTTGATGCGGTCGCCCTCGGTACCCGGCTTGATGCCGATGTGGTCGTAGTGCGCGGAGAGCACCACCACCTCGTCTTTGAGCACGGGGTCCGAGCCTTCGATGTAGGCTACCACGTTCTCGGTGCCCAGCGGCACGGTCTCGAAGGTGAGGCGGCTGCTCACCCGGGCGTCCTCGACGGCCAGGACCGTGGGTTGGAGGTCCGCGTCGATGTCGGCCTTGAGCTCGGCCACGGTACGGCCGGTCGAGGCCAGGAGCTGATCCGCCAGCTCGGACGAGATCACGAACAGGGGCGGATACGCCAGCCCCGCGGCGGGTGGCTCCAGCGAGACCGACCCTTGCGGCTTCGCCGCGCCCTCCATGGCGATGGCCGCCTCGGCAGCCAGCGATTCGGGAGCGCGAGGTCCAGTATCGCCTACGATCAGGATGCCGCGCGGGGCGCCCGCCTGGAACGCGGCGCGGATCTTCTGAAACAGGTTGGTGCTCCACGCCGACGGCGCCCCGTCCTCGGTAGGCAGGAGGCTGGTCTCCGCGCTGGCCAGGGGCTCGTC
>JBCDJV010000109.1:0-14712 GCA_038747425.1 Bacteroidota bacterium | reverse complement strand
GCCTCGAAGCAGTGCAGCGTGGCCCCTGGGAAGGTCTCCGTCATGGCCCGTGCAAACTGCCCCACATTGGCCCCGCCGTCGATGATGGTCCCGAAGGCGAACCCTTGGGCCTGAAGCGCCCGGGCCATCTCGAAGGCGGTGACCGAGAACGGCTTCCACCGCCTGATCGCACCCAGGCCACCCGGCTGGCGGGCGATGTAGGGCAGGCGCAGTAACTGACGAAGGCTCGGCATGGAGAGGGGGCGTACGCGGTAGGGTCAGACGTCGGTGGCGTGGAACGCCTGGGGGTCGGCGGGACGGCGGAGGAGCCAGAGGAGGAGTCCCACCAGCGGGTTCAGTCCTCGGTGGCGCGTGGCCTGGCCCGCCTGCGCCGCGGCCCACAGGTTGCGGGCAAACACCTCGGGCGTGAAGCGGTCGATCAGAGCCTGCGCGTGCCGGCCCATCGCGACGCGGTCTGTGGAGGGGGCCGAGACACGAGCCAGCAGCTGCGTCAGGGTGGTGGTGTCGAGCGGGTCGAAGGCATACCCGGTCCGGCCCTCATCCACGAGGTCGAGGGCACACCCGGCGCGGGTAGAGACCAGCACCGGCAGGCCAGCGGCCATGGCTTCGTTCACCACGAGCCCCCACGTGTCCTTGAGCGTGGCCAGCACGAGCGCGCCCGCACAGCCATAGAGGGCGGCCACCCGCTCGGCAGGTTGGCTGCCCGTCAGGTAGACATCGGGGATGTGCTCGGCCTCGATCTGGCGCTCCAAGCGGGCTCGCTCGGGTCCGTCACCCACCAGCACGAGGGGCCATGGGGCCTCGGCCGCGTGGTGGTAGGCATGGTAGGCCCGCAGCAGGCGGTCCAGGTTCTTGAGGGGGATCAGGCGGTTGACGCTGATGAAGAAGGGCCCGAGGTCGGCGGGCAGTCCGGCGGCGGTCAGGTGCGGGGCCCGGTCCACGCGGGCCGCCGCCGCGTGGGCATGATAGAAGGCGTTGTCCACCACGTCGTAGCCCGGCCAGATCTTGTCCGCCGGGAACTGGAACGAGGTCAGGTAGGCCGTCTGGGGGAGGCCGGCCACCAGCGCCGCATCGTACTGCCGGACGATGAGCCCTTTGAGCAGCTCACGCCAGGCGGCGCGGGGGCCGTCATCGGCTTTGCTGTCCGTCATCACGATGGCCGTACGCCGATGGGAGCGGCACCAGGCGAGGCAAGCCTGGGCATCGGCAAAGCTGTAGCTGTGGGTGGCCACGGCATCGGGCCGGATGGTATCCAGGGTGGCCTGCACGGCGGCGTACATGCGCCGAGGAGGCAAGGTCTCAAAGGTTGCTTCGGGGAAGACCTGCACGTGGTCGTAGGGCGGCGGCGCCCCATCGGTCCAGCCATAGGTGGCATCGCGTCCGGCCGCCTCCAGCGCTACGACGCGCACGCCGTGAGGGGCCAGCACCGCGTGCATAGCCTCCAGGCGGGCCCGGTGGTAGGGGCCCAGACGGGGCCATTGGACACAGAGGGTGAACGGAGGGGCGGCCATCAAGCAGTGAGAGCGTACGGCGTGAACGAGAAACGGGAAACGAGAAAGGCGACAGGATGAGGTGACCCCGCCGCCCACCCCTGCCTCTGGGCGCGCGGCAGGGGCACGATACATCGTGCCCCGAAGCCGCCATGATCAAGAAGACGTCGGAGCGCGCAGACCCAGGTGTTCAAAGAACGTCTCTCCGAAATGCTCGATGGCGTGGTAGTTGGCAAAGGTGTGCATCGCGGCGGGGTCGGCCACAGGGGATGCCGTGCGCAGGAGCAGGCGTTCGATGCCCTGCGCCACGGCGCGGGGGGCGGTCGAGTCCACCGCCAGGCCCAGCCGCTGAGCGCGGAGGTGAGCGCCGACGAGGCCATAGGTGGGGCCCAGCACCGGCACACCTGCCGCCGCCGCGCGGACCAGTACGTTGCTGGACCCGATGTGTTGCTGGTACGGCAGCAGCACGACGTCGCTGGCGTGGATCAGGGCTTGGATCTCACTCTCCAGGATGTACCGGTGATCCTGAACGACCTCGACGGCCGTCTGCCGACGCACTTCGTCCAGGTGGCGCTGGATTGTGGCCGCCTCCTCAGGGCGCAGGCGGCCGGCCAGGACGAGTGCCACACGCGCCTGGAGGGTTTGAGGCAGGTGGGGCAACGCATCGAACAGCACGTGGAGCCCCTTGCGCGCATCCAGGGCTCCGAACAAGAGCAGGACGTGGCGATCTGGCGTGAGGCCCCAAGCGGCCCGCTGCGCCTCGGGCGTTCGTACCGGCGGATCGATGCGGGCCCCGTCGGGGAGGCCCACCACGGTGGCGGTGGGGTGCCAGGCTTCGATGAACGGCACCACGTAGGGGTCCAGGCTGAACAGGGTGTGGAAGTGAGGGTTGCGGAGGGCTGCACGCAGCAACAGGCGCTTGCGCAGCCGCTGCAGCCGCTCCGTGCGCGACACCGGCCCGGCCTCAGGGTCGAGGGCGCCGTAGTGGAAGGAGGGGCGGAAGTAGATCCCCGAGAGCCCCACCGGGTGCCGGAACCGCAGCCGCGTAGCCAGCGACACCTGCGCGTGGTCGACGTACATGAACACCGCTTGGTCCGGCTGTAGCGCGTCGATGTGGTGCTGGACGAGGCGTCCGTGGATCCGGTCGTTGCGGAGGAGACCACGCAGTCCGTGGACCTGCTCGAACCCGACGGGCACCTCCACCTCCACGTACCCCAGGCCATCCTGGCGGTGCGTGTCCAGATAGGCGGCCAGCTCAGGATGGCGCTCCAACCCGGCGCGGGGGCAGGCTACGTCCAGGCGTCCGGGCAGGTTGTGCTCGACCCAGTACCGGGCCAGGTCAAACAGGTACTGCATGTGGTGGCCGCCCACGTACAGATCGAAGAGGATCAGGTGAGGAGAGCGCGGCATCAGGAGTCGGTGAGGCTGGGAGAGGGACGGGTGGCCGCGCGCACCCAGGCGAGGACCTGGCTGCGGACCGGGTGGCGCCACAGCGCCGGCAGGACAATCAGCCCGAACACGAGGGCCACGAGCGGGCCGCGCTCCCAGAGCGCCCAGGTGGCTAGGCCCTGATGGACCCCGAGCGCAGCCACAGCCGCCACCAACGTGATCCCCAGCAGCCAGGCGGTGGGTTTGTCTCCGATCGAGGACCACGCGATCCGCTGCTCGCGGTGGTACGCCACCACCGGCACGAGGCTGCCCGCTACCAGCGCCACGGCCAGCGCGGCCATCACCCCGGCATCGCCCACAACGGCGCCCAGCGCGAGGCCGAGCAGGGCGTTGAGGCCGCCGGTGAGCAGGTGCCCCGCTACGTTCCACCGCAGCAGGCCAATGCCCATGTAGGCAAAGTAGGCCGGGTTCGTCAGAATGTTGATGAACCAGCCGACCAGCAGGAGGCTGGTGTAGAGCACAAAGTCAGGCTGATACCGTCCCACCAAGAGGGCCGACAGGTAGGGGGTGGCCAGCAGCAGCAAAGCCAAGGCCGGGATGACCAGGTACTGGAGCACGCCGAGCGACGTGTGGTACAACCCGCGTACGGCCTCTGGGGAGCGTTCGTGCAAGTCGGCGATGGTGGGGACGATGGCTTGGTAAGCCGTGACGATGAGCGCCCGCACCTGGATGACCAAGCGATTGGCCAGTTCGAAGTAGCCGGCCAGCGCCACCCCGCCGAAGCGAGTGAGCAGCGCCGAGGTCACGGGGGCCACCAGCAGTTGGGCCAGCGAGATCACCTGGTAGTTGACGCTGTAGCTCAGCATCTCGCGGAAGGCCTCCCAGGACCAGCGAAACGGCAGGAAGGGGAGCCCCGGCAACGTGTAGCGCAGCGTGACCCAAGCGGCGACCAGCAACGCGCCCGCCTGGAGCACCTGGGCCAGGGCCAGGCCCATGAGGCCATCGGTCAGCGTCAGCCCGATGCCGAGCCCCAGGTACAGCACGGCGGCCATCATGGTCAGCAGGCCCCGCCGGTCCACCCGGTGGCACCCCTCCAGCGAGGAGAGCGCCACGCCAGCCATCGACGTCAGCCAGAACGACGACAAGGCATACGGCAGGACGGCCACCGCCTCGTCCACCAACGCCGGGGTCTTGCTGCTCACCAGATAGTCGAGCACGTAGACGAAGAGCGGGTAGGAGGCCAGGAGCACCACGCCGAGCACCACGCCTAGGGAGAGCAAAGCCGTCTCCACGAGGAGGCGCGCCCGTGCTTCGTCCTCGCGAGCCAGGTGCTTGGCGACAAACTTCACCATGCTGCCGGCTAGCCCCAGGTTGGCCAGGTTGGTGGCGGTGGTGGTGGCCAGCACCAGGGTCCACAGCCCAAAGAGCTCATCCCCCAGGACGCGGATCAGGAACGGGTATAGGACGAAGTACGCCACGCCCACCACCACCACCTGGAGGCCCGAGACCACGACGTTACTCAGCAGTTGGCGGGCTTGGATCATGCGGCATCAGAGGCCGGCGCGGGGCCACGGAGACGGGCATAGGCGCCGCTGGCCATGCCGCCGAGGACGCCGAAGATCAGGGCGCCGTCCTTCAGGTGGTGCTGATTAGACGTGATGTTGGCCAGGATGAACGCGATCAGCGCGATGGTGGTCACCAGGCCGCACAGCCGCAGGGCCGTGGGACCCTCCAGCCGGTAGGCTTGCACGCCGCGCCAGCCCGACAGCACCCAGTACGTCAACATCAGCCCGAGGCCCCAGAGGCCGAAGCGGTACCAGAGCGACACGTAGCCATTGTGGATGAAGGAACGCTCCATGGTGGCCATGAAGGTGATGTCCCAGAAGCGGTACTCGGCGCCCAGGCCGTAGCCGAGGATCGGGTTCTTCCAGACCAGGTCCATGATGGCGTCCGTCTCCAGGAACCGGTTCAGCAGCGAAATGTCGCGCGAGGTGGCCGTCCCCAAGGACGCGAACCGATCCACCAGGCCTCCCAGGATGAGGGCGCTGTATTCCGCGAAGAATACGACGCCTACGAGCAGAGCCGCGGACAGGCCGCCGATCCCGAGTACCAGGAGCCGGATCCGGTAGACCGGCCGGATCAGCACCAGCAGCGCGAAGCTGCCAATCAGAAACACGACCCAGTAGGCCCGGGAGAGGGTCAGGATCAGCCCCCCCAACACAATCAGAAAGAGCGCGCCCATCGCTAAGCGGTGCCACCACCGGTTCACAAAGACGGTGATGGTCAGGCTCACCAGCGACACCACCATCAGGATGTTGTCATTGGTGATGACCCGGCCGCGCACGATCTGCCAGGCTTGCTCGGCATCGTTGAGCGCCGCCCGGTATTCGAAGAGGTTGCGGACCGTCATGAAGACCCCGAGCCAGCACAGCAGGCCGAGGAGGGCATAGGGGGCACGGTCGTCTTTCAGCAGGGCCTCGCGGACGGGGAAGAAGAGGCCCAGGAAGAGCAGGGCCAGCCACTGGCTGAAGGCCAGCCCCATCGGGTGGCCAAGGAGCACCGTCAGCCCGAACGAGAGCGTCACGCCTACCAGGAAGAGCACCAGGACCTTGGCCTCGACGGTGTCCAGCACGGGCTCGGACGACAGGAGGCGGGTGATGAACCAATGCACCAGGAAGCCCAGGTAGTAGAGGCCGTACAGGATCTCCGTCACCTGCAGGCCATCGCTGAAGCCCGAGACCAACGCGAACGCCCCCAAGACGACACACAGGTTCAGGAACGGCCGCCCGAAGAGGTACCCCACCAGGAAGGGCGCGATGAACACCACCGGCACGATGGCCACATACTCGGGCGCCAGCCATACCATTCCAAATAGGAACGCCGTGGCGAGGCCCAGTAGGCCCATCAGCGCTACGCGCCCCCACCGGTAGACGGTGGCCGTGGCCAGAACAGGAGCAGCCGGAGTGGCAGACGACATAGGAGCCGGCAGAGGTCAGACCGTGACGTCGGGCGACGGAGCCGGTTGGGGCTCGCGCAGGTGGGCCGCCACCATGGGCGCTTGCACGGTCCACCATGCGCTCCCCAACACGTAGATGACGGCCAGCAGCCCCGCCGAGAGGGTGGTCAGGATGCAGATGATCCCGCGAGCGGGGCGGGCCTTGCGAGCGGGCGGGATGGCCCGGTCCACGATCTGGACGGCCGTCACCTCGCGCGCTTCCTCAAACTTGGCCTGCTCGTAGATCGGTGCGATGACTTCGAGCACGGCCTCCTGGATGAGGCGGTCCTGCTCCAGGTCCATGAACTCCCGGTTCACCTGGGGCACCTCCGCCTGCGATACCGGGAGCACCATCTCCTGTCCAGCCAGGCTGGCTTGGTACGTGCGCTCGGCCTCCTCCACCATGCGTCCAAGAAGCTGCACCTGTGGGTTGTCCGGGCCGTACTGCTCCAGCAGCCCCCGGTGTTGGATCTCCAGCTTGATGGCCTCGGCCCGGCTCTGGGCCACCAGCTCCAGGAACGCCGAGGCCTGTGCCTCCAAATCGAACACCCCGTACCGCGCCTGGAAGTCGCGCGTGCGGTTCTTAAGGCTGTCCAGGTCGGCCATGGCCTGGTTGAAGCGACCCTCCACCGAGGTGCGGAACACGCGCGCATGCTGGCTGCTCAGCCGCCCGTTCATCTCATTCAGACGGTCCACCATGAAGTTCGACATGGCAGCGGCCCGCTCGGGGTCTTTGTCGAAGACGGTGATGCTCAAAAACTCGTACTCGATGTCGACCTCCAGCTCCGTGTTGCCGTCGAGGTCCTTGAGCGTGTCTTCGAGGGGGGTCTCGGAGTCGGTGTTCTCGTAGACGGCGATGAGGTCGAACTCCTGCACGACTTCCTCGCGCAGGGTGCGGCTGGTGAGGAGCGCCATGTAACGGGTGTAGTCTCCTCCACCGCCCCCCAGCAGCGAGGCCGCCGCGCCCGAGATGTTGCGCAGCAGGGCCGCGCCCAGGCCGGCGCCGCTGCCGCCCTCCGGCATCAGCAACCGGGCGCTGGCCCCGTACCAGTTGGGCAGCAGCAGGCTGATGACCACCGCCGCAATCGCGGCGACCGTCGTGAATCCTATGATGAAGATGCGGCGTCGAAGGAGCGTGCGGACGGCCCACCAGAATGTCGACGAGTTGGACAGGGTGGGGTACGTACCGTTGGACGTGGCCATAGCGAGCAGAGACGAACCGGGAAACGACAGGGAATGATCGGTCAGTCAGGCGCTGCAAGCATCCGTGTACGTGCACCACAGGGCGGCGCATCCCCACGGAATCCATCAGGATGCGCGTCTAGAAAATGCCTAGAACAGGGCATGCAAACAGGCTCTGACGAGTCTAAGGAAAGACAGAATCATAGACCGCAGGTGCAGGGGGGCAGGCGCCGAGACCTGGCCCTCAGACCAGAAGGCACGCGCGGTGTGTCGTAGAGCGTTCGCCGATAGGCTGCACGTGGTAAAACGAACAGAACGATGCGGTTGAATATTCCGCAGTAGTCCATGATACGATATCCGGGCGGCTCTATCAATGAGCACAGGAGAGCTTCTCCTACCCTCAACCCCCCACTCCAACCTCCCTGCGCAAACCATGCGCACCCGTGTGCAGGCGATGCGCCAGCCGGAGGCCTGGTGAGCAGCCGATCAGGCGAAAACAGGTGATTTGGGAGCGCGCCGCCGACTTTTTTGAGGCTGGCATCGGGTTTGGAAGAGAGACCGTCTCCTGGTCCTCTCCCCTGCTCCCCATGCCTACCGCCACGATGCCTGCGGTCCGCGCCCTGACCCCGCCTCACCGGTGCTTCCTTCCTCGCCCGGGCACTCAGCAGCGCCCTGTCCGACTCCGCGGTGGCGGACGATGGGCCAGACGGCTTCTGAGACCGCCGTCCCACGTCCGCTGATCCTTCACATCGGGGAACCCACCTGAGCACGCCGAGGGCGGCTCCTCCAACCGAGAACGCACCATGCCCCCTTCTGCCGTTGTCATCGGCCGCTTCCCGCCGCCCCTCGATGGTCAAGCCCTAGCGACTCGTCGCCTGGCTGAACTGCTGGCGCCCCACTACGCCGTCGAGCGCGTCAACCTCTCCCCTGGAGATGGCGGGCACGCGGAGTCCGACGTGACGCTGCGGGCCAGTCGGATCCAGCACTACCTGCGCCTGCGGCGCCACGTGGCCGAGCGACTGCGTACAGCCCCTGCCGCTCCGGTGCTCTGGGCCTCTATCTCGCCCATGCCCTTGGGCCACTGGCGTGACCTCGTGGTCCTCGCCCCCTTGTTTCAGCCTTGCCAGACGGTCTACGGCGTCGTGCATTGGGGCAACTTCGACCGTCTGTTCCGCTCCCCGTGGACCGCCCTCACGGCCACGTGGCTGGTGCGGCGCCTGGAGGGCTTCGTATTCACGGACGACGCGTTGGCGGCTCGGTGCGCCCCGTGGATCCCGGCCCACAAGCGGCACGCCATCCCCAACACCATCGATGCCGATCTGCACTGCACGGATGCCGAGGTCGCGGCCAAGCGCGAGGCCTACAGCTCTGCACGCCCATTTCGACTGCTGTTTCTGAGCAACATGATCGTGTCCAAGGGCTACCTGGACGTGCTAGAAGCGGTGCGTCTCCTTCGGGATGAGGGCCTGGCGGTGCACGCTGATTTTGTGGGGCGTTGGCAAGACGACGCCGATCGCCAGGCCTTTGCGGGCCTCGTGGATCAGCACGAGCTGGGCGCTCAGGTGACCCACCACGGCGGCGTGTTTGATCGCGATCGGGTCAAGCGGTTCTATCTGCAGGCCGATGCCTTTGTGCTCCCCACCTACTATCCCACCGAGGCCCATCCCGTCTCGATCATCGAGGCCCTCAACGCTGGCACGCCCATCCTCACCACCCACCACGCCAGCATCCCAGGCATGGTGCGTGAGCGGCACGAGGCGCTGTTCGTCCCCAAGCAAGCCCCAGCGGCCATCGCCGAGGCGGTCCAGCAGGTGGCTGAGCCCTCCACATGGCACCGCTTGGCGGTGGGGGCACGGGCGCGGTACCTGCAGCGTTTCAGTGCCTCGGCGATTCAGCGGCGTTGGTTGGATCTGTTGGAGCGCCCGAGGGTCACAGGCCCCCTCCTGGCCTCTCACCGTCTTCCGTTCCACCGTGCGCCTGTTCGTTCATGACTTCGCGGGCTACCCGTATCCCATCCACCTGAGCCGAGCCTTGGCGCGACGCGGCCATACCGTGTGGCATGCCTACTGCGGCTCCCTGCGCACCACGCCCGGGGGCGAGCTGACCCCCCGTCCGGACGATGCCTCCACGCTGGAGATTCGGCGCCTGGAACTGGACCGGCCGCTGGAGAAGTACGCCTTCGTGACGCGCTGGCGCCAGGAGAACCAGTTCGGGCGGTTGGTGGCCCGCGAGGTGGCCCGCCTCCAGCCGGATGTAGTGGTGTCCGGCAACGCCCCGCTGGACACGCAGCGCCACCTCTGGCGGGCGGCCCAGCGACATGGCGCCCGCACGGTCTTCTGGGTGCAGGACCTGATCGGCGTGGCCGCCGCGCGTATCCTCAAGACCAAGATTCCGGTGGTGGGCCACGTAGCTGGAGCCTACTACCTCAACCTGGAGCAGCGCCTCCTGCGGGCCAGCGATGCCGCCGTGCTCATCACCGAGGACTTCCGGCCGCTGCTGGAGGACTGGGGTGTTCGCCGTGCCACCACCCATGTCGTCGAGAACTGGACGCCGCTGGAGGAGATGCCGCTCCGCCCGGCGGACAACGCCTGGGCCCAGCAGCACGACCTTGTGGACAAACGCTGCCTGATCTACGCGGGCACCCTGGCCATGAAGCACAACCCGTCCCTGCTGCTGGAGTTGGCCCGGCAGGTGCAGGACCAGCCCGACGTGCGCGTGGTGGTCCTCTCTGAAGGCCTCGGCGCCACCTGGCTACGCGAGCAGCAAGCCGCCCACGGCCTCGACAATCTGGTGCTCCTCGGGTTCGAGCCCTTCGAGCGCATGCCTGACGTGCTGGCCGCCGCCGACATTCTGGTGGCTGTGCTGGAGCCCGATGCTGGGGTCTTCTCCGTCCCGTCTAAAGTGCTGGCCTACCTGTGCGCCCAGCGTCCCATCCTCCTGGCGGTCCCCCCCGAAAACCTGGCCGCCCGCATCATCACCGACCACGACGCCGGAGCCGTGGTACCGCCGCACGACCTCGACGGCTTTGTCCGCGCCGCCCAGGCCTTGCTGGCCGACCCCTCCCGCCGCGACCGCCAAGGCCGCCATGCCCGCCACTACGCCGAGACCACGTTCGACATCGAGCGCATCAGCGACCAGTTTGAGGCGGTGCTCCGCTCGGTCCTGCACCCAGAGACCCTGTAACCCCCGCTCGTTGCCCGCACGCCGCATCCCCTGAGAGCCTCCTGAACGTGGCCCGTGCGCAACGCAAGCGCTCCCGACCCGCAGAGGCCCCCCAAGCCCACGCATGGATCACCCCTCGGCGTCATCGGACCGGGGCGCCCTCAATGCTGTCACCGCCCCATTCACACTTCACCACTCAGAAGATCCGCTGACCCGGTACGACGGGCCCTCGACACGGTCGCCTTGGGGGCTAGGCCACGCCTGGACTGTAACCTTTCTGGGAACCGCTTCGTAGAGCCCGCCTCATTCATGTGAGGACCCAGCCCATCCCCGTTATGCGTCCATTGATACTGGTTGCACTGCTTGCCAGTGCGTGCTGTCTGTCTGCCAACGCCCAATCTCAGTCGGCCACGGCCTGGCACGAGGCCGATATTCTCCAAGACACCGTCGACCACCTACACCGGCTGGCCGACGCTATGCATGGGGATACCGGCTACGCTGAACTACGCCAAGAGCTGGACGAGATGGCCGGTTCGCTGGATGAAGCCCTGGACCGCCGGCGCCCTTCGCTCAACGGCATGAAGCGGCTGCTCGTTGATGTCCGCGCCGACGTCCGCGCCTTGCGCCGGGCCTACGACGAAGAAGAGGTGGCCGATGACCTGCTGGCGTTGGAAGACGATCTCAGCGAGGCCGTGCGGTACCTGCGTGATGAAGAGCGTGGGTTCACCTGGACCTACGCCGACGATCGTCCCCCCCGAATCCGGACGTACGGCGACGACGATGTCTCTGACGATGACTACGAGGAAGACGACTGGGACCATCGCTTTGATTTCGACTGGGATTGGGACTGGGATGTCGACTTGATTGATGTGGACGACTACGGGTCAGCCCTGGTGGGCGCGCCCACAGGGTCGTGGCCGTACCGCGCCACAGCGCTCTACCGGCCGATCCCATCGATCCGCTACAACCGCGTGGAGGGGACCGTACTCGGAGTCGGCTTCTCGCCGCTGGCCTGGGATGACCACGACCGAACGGCCCTCTATGGCCAGATCGGCTACGCATTTGCCCTGGACCGGGTGCGCTACGAGATCGGGGTGGAGACACGGCCTGGCTACGAGCGCAACGAGCCCTTCGGCGTCAAGTTTGGAGCCGTCTACCGCCGTAACACCACGACCGACGATATCTGGAAGGTAGGCTGGCTCGAGAACTCGCTCGGTGGCTTCCTCTTCGAGAACGACTTCTTCGATTACTACGAGACCGAGGGGTGGACCTTCTACGGTGTCCAACGCCTGACGCCGTTTGCCCAGGTCTCAGCGGGCTACCGCACCGAAGAGCATCGCAGCCTGGAGCGCAACACCTTCTACTCCGTCTTCCAAAGTGGGACCTTCCGCGAGAACATCGTGGCGGACGAGGGCCGTATGGCCTCGGCGGTGTTCACGTTGGAGGGCGGCCGCGTGCGGGGCTTGCAGTCGCTGCCGCGCGGCGTGGCCTTCCGCGCCGAGGCTGAGCTTGGCCAGGGCCTGGGTGGCGACTTTTCGTTCAACCGCTACACCGGCGACGTGCGGACGTACATGCCGCTCAACCGATTCAGCAGCCTGAGCCTTCGCCTACGCGGCGGCCTGGCCACCGGCGACGTGCCCCTTCAGAAGCAGTACACGATCGGTGGGCAGGGCTCCCTGCGCGGCTACCCGCAGAACGCGCTCTTCGGTGAGCGCCTGGTACTCGCCAATGCGGAGTACACGGTGGCCGAGGTAGATCTGCTGGACGATCTGTTTGATGATCTCCAGATCTTCGGCTTCGGCGATGCCGGCTGGACCAACCGCTTTGCCGGCACCAATCGCTTCCAGCTGGACGACATGCTGGCGTCGGCGGGCTTCGGCGTCGGGCTGGACGAGCGCACGGTGCGCCTGGAGCTGGCCTGGCCGCTGAACGATGCCTTCGGCAACACCTCGCCGGCCCTCTGGCTCCGCTTCAGCCCGACCTTCTGATCGGTTCGGACGGGATGTGAACAGGCTCCTGCGCCGTCGCCCATTCACCAGATTTTCAGGGTCTCCGGGCCTCGTAGGGTTGTCCAGCTAGCAAGCGGGAACGTATCTTCACCTTCCTGTGTCCACAGGACACCGTGGGTCGATCCCGTAGCTCAGTTGGCAGAGCAGCTGACTTTTAATCAGCGGGTCGTAGGTTCGAGCCCTACCGGGATCACATCGTAGAAGCCCTGAGTTGTCGTGGCAACAACTCAGGGCTTCCTCATTTTAGCCTGCGTCGCTTCCGTACGTTGGCCATCCACCTCTACGCCCGCGTCCCGCTGATTGTCTTTGAGGGATGCCACCTGGTGGCCCGGTGAGTGGTCGTGGCGTTCCAGGCTGTGCCTCCCCCTATCCCTCCGTTTGTGTGCGTTTGACTCTACGGTACAAGCTCCTCGTGAGGCTGGGGCTCCTGACTCTCCTGCTGACGGCGGAGCCCCAGCTGCTGCGCGCCCAGCCTGCGCCCTACACCCTCCAACTGCTCCACGCGGCTGATCAAGAAGCCGGCCTGCCAGCGCTCGACGATGCCCCGCGCTTCTCGGCGGTGCTTAAGGCCCTGCGCGACGGACAAGCGGTGGGCCAGTCGGCCTTTCTCAACACGCTGACCCTGTCTTCTGGGGATGCCTACATCCCCGGTCTGTTCTTCGAAACGTCCGAGGCGGCTTTGGGTGGACCAGGCCGGGCCGACATCCTCATCCAGAACGAACTGGGCATGCAGGCCATCGCTGTGGGCAACCACGAGTTCGACTTCGGGCCGGCCCTCGTATCCAGATTGATCCGGCCCGACAGTGGCTACCCGGGCACGGCCTTTCCGTACCTGTCCAGCAACCTCGACGTCTCCACTTCGTCTGACCTCGCCGATCTCGTCGTGCCCAACGGCCAGGCGCCTCAGCCCCACTCGATGGCCGGCAGCACCGTGTTCACCGTGAACGGGGAGCACATCGGGGTGGTGGGCGCCACCGCGCCCACGCTGGATGTTATCTCCTCACCGGGCGACGTGGGCGTGTTGCCCGCTGGATCCGACCGCATGCCGGACCTCGCGGCCGTCATTCAACCCACAGTGGATGCCCTGCTTGCCGCGGGCATCAACAAGATCATCCTCCTCGCTCATCTGCAACAGCTTCAGCTTGAGGTCGAGCTGGCGGGACTCCTCTCAGGCGTTGACATCATCGTGGCGGGTGGGTCCAACACGATCCTCGCCAACGCCGACCACCGGCTGCGCGATGACGAGACTCGCACCCCGCTCGGCGCCTACCCACTGCCGCTCACCAGTGCCACCGGAGACCCCGTAGTGGTGGTCAACACCGACGGCAACTACCGCTACGTGGGCCAGCTGGTGGTCGATTTTGACGCCCAGGGGCTCATCATGCGCGTGCGGGACGAGAGTGGCATCTTCGCCACCGATGAAGCCGGTGTGGATCTCGTCTACGGGCGGGATGTGGACCCACGGGCCGAGTCTCACCCGGCGGTGGTGGCCATCGTGGATTCGCTGCGTACGGTCATTGACGGGCTGTTCGCCAACGCCATCGGGCAGACGGACGTCTTCCTCGAAGGCCGCCGGAGCCAGGTCCGCTCCGAGGAGACGAACCTGGGTAATCTCTCGGCCGATGCCAGCCTGGCCTACGCCCGGTTCTACGACCCGTCTGTCGTGCTAGCGCTCAGGAACGGGGGCGGCATCCGAGGGGCCATCGGAGACGTGATCACTCCGCCCGGCGGGACGGGCGAGGTCGTCTTCCACCCTCCCGCCAACGGCCGGATCACGCAGCCCGATGTGCAGAACGCGCTCCGGTTCAACAACGCGCTTGCGCTCGTGACCGTCACGGCGGCCGACCTGAAAGCACTCTTCGAGCACGGCTTCGCCGCCTCCGAGTACGCCGCCGACGGCACCCCGCTCAATACACAAGGCCGCTTCCCACAGATCGCGGGCGCTAGGGTGGTCTTCGACCCCGCGCAGCCGCCAGGGGCCCGGGTGCAGCACCTCGCCCTGGTGGATGAGCAAGGCGAGGTGCTGGACCTACTGGTTGACAACGGCCTGTTGGTGGGGACCCCAGACCGTACGCTCCGGATCGTCACGCTCAGTTTCCTCGCGGAGGGCGGGGACGGCTACCCCTTCCCGCAAGACACCTCCACCAACCGTGTCGACTTGCTGGCGCAGGCCCTACCCGTGGATCTGCCCAACCAGTTTGACTTCGCTGACGCGGGCTCTGAGCAGGATGCCCTGGCCGAGTACCTGTTCCAGCAGTATCCCCCCGATGACGATCCTCAGACCCCCGCCTTCAGTCAGGCTGAGACGGCTCCGGCGGATGATCTTCGCATCCGGATGGTGAGCACCGAGGCCCCCAGTCGCGTGAGCGAGGAGGACTAGCGGCGCTCGTCGACTTGGACCAACGGCTCGCCTTGGCCGCGGTTGCCGTTAGGGAGCCCCCGCCGGGGTCGCCGACACCGCGTCGAGGTTGAGTTGTTCGAGGCG
>JBCDJV010000108.1:0-14919 GCA_038747425.1 Bacteroidota bacterium | reverse complement strand
GTGCGTTGGATCATGGCGCAGAAGGCTTCCTCATCGCTCCCTTGCTCATTTCCCACTCCTCGCCTGGCCTTTCACCGGCGCCGTCGTTTCCTTACACCCGTCTCTTCCCGTCTCCATTCGCCACCATGACGCTCGACGCTCTCCGCCAGCTCTTCCCCCACACCACGGACCTCATCTACCTCAACCACGCCGCCGTGGCCCCACTCAGCCGCCCCGTGGTCGCGGCCATCGACCAGCAGGTGGAGGAGCGGCATCGCACCCACATCGACAACTTCACCGCCTTCCAGCCGATCTGGGACGAAACCAAGGCCCGCCTCGCACGGACACTGGGCACGACGGACGACCGGGTGGCGGTGATGCCAAACACGTCGTGGGCCCTCAACGTGCTGGCCGGCGGGCTGGACTGGCACCCCGGCGACCGCATCGCGCTGCCCGCCTGCGAGTTTCCGAGCAACGTCTACCCGTTCATGAACCTCCAGCACCGCGGCGTGGAGGTCGACTTCATCCCCCACACGGACGGCACCTTCACGCTGCGCGACATGGAGGCTGCCATCACCCCCCGGACCCGGCTTCTCACCCTCAGCTACGTGCAGTTCATCTCTGGCTTCCGGGCGGACCTCGCAGCGGTGGGTGCGCTCTGCCGGGCCCATGACCTCGTGTTCAGCGTGGACGGGATCCAGGGCGTGGGGGCCCTGCAGCTCGATGTGGAGGCCCTGGGCATCGACTTTCTGGCCTGTGGGGGGCACAAATGGCTGATGGCAGGCCAGGGCATCGGCTTTCTGTATTGCTCCGAGCGGCTCCAGCCTCAGCTCCAGCCCCCCGCCGGGTGGCTCCACGGACCAGTGGACTGGGAGCGGTTCTTCGACTACGACCTCACCTTCTTCCCCGATGCCCGGCGCTTCGACCTGGGCACCGCCAACCAGCTTGGCATCGCCGCGATGCATGCCGCCCAGGGCCTGTATCATGAGCTCGGCCCAGCCTGGTGCGAGGAGCGGGTGCTGAGCCTCGCGCAGTATCTGGCCCGCGGACTGGACCGCCTGGGGTTCGCCCGCTACGGCACGGCTGACCCGGCGCATGCCTCTGGGATCGTGGCCATCCACCATCCGGAGCCGGACGCCCTGCTGGACCACCTGCGGGCCCGAGGCATCGTGGCATCCGTCCGCAACCGCCTCGTCCGATTCGCCCCCACCTGGTACAACAGCGAAGCCGAGCTGGACGCCACCCTGGAAGCCATCAAGGCGTTCGGGCGCGTAACCATCCTGCCCGCCTGACCCCGCCCCCATGGCCGAGCCCCAGGAAACCGTTCTCACCTTCCACGTCCCGCCGGGCTACCGCGAGGACGAGCGGCTGGATGTGTACCTGACGCAGTGCATCGCCAACGCCACGCGCAGCAAGGTGCAGCGGGGCCTGAAAGAAGGGCGCGTGCGGGTCAACGACCGCGTCGTCCGCAAGCCCTCGCACACGGTGCAAGCCGGCGATGTCCTCGTGTGCACCCTGCCCAAGCCACCGCCCGTCGAGGCCCAACCCGAGGCCATCCCCCTCGACATCCGGTATGAGGACGACGATCTGCTGATCGTCAACAAGCCTGCCGGGATGGTGGTGCACCCAGCGTATGGACACCGCTCCGGCACCCTGGTCAATGCCCTCCTCCATCACGTGGGCGCGGGCACCTTGCACGTAGATGACCTGGAGGAGGACGACGACCCCAACCTGGGCCTCTCCACCGTCAACGCGGCGCCCGCCTACGCGGACAGCCCCACGATCCGTCCGGGCCTGGTGCACCGACTCGACAAAGGCACGTCCGGCCTCCTCGTGGTGGCCAAGCACGACGCCGCCCATGCCCACCTGGCGCGGCAGTTCTACCACCACACCGTCCATCGCCGCTACCTAGCTCTAGTCTGGGGCGTACCCGACCCGCCCACCGGTACCGTGGACACCCACCTGGGCCGTGACCCCCGTGATCGAAAGCGGATGGCCGTTGTCCCCGAGGGCCGAGGCAAACACGCCATCACCCACTTCGAGACCGTAGAGGTATTTCGGCACTTGGCGCTGCTGCGGTTTCGACTGGAGACGGGACGGACCCATCAGATCCGCGTCCATGCCCGCCACCAGCGTCACCCCGTCTTCGGCGACGCCACTTACGACGGTCGCCGCATCCTCGCAGGCCCCACCCTAGGCAGCCGCAAGGGGTTCATCAAGAACCTGCTTGCCGCCCTCCCTCGGCAGGCCTTGCACGCACACACGCTGGGCTTCGTGCATCCCACCACCGGCCAGGAGCTACGTGTAGAGGCCGAGTTGCCAGATGATTTCGCCTACGTGCTGGACCGGCTGCGCACCGTCGAGCCGGTGTGAGGCGGTGAAAGGGTGAGAGCCGGGGCGTCGAGAAAAAAGAGCGCGGGCGGTGATGGCTTTGGGCGGAAAGCTCTGCGTTCCTGGATGCCACCCGTTCTCCTCAACGCCCTCTCATGCTATGTATCGCCTCGCCTCGACGCTCCTCTTCCTCACGGTCCTCCTCCCAGTCGTCGTCTTCGCCCAGTCGTCTCCCCGCGCGCTCACCATCAAAGCATCGGCTGGCATCGGCTACGGCCTGGCCTTCGAGTGGGCCTACGACGATGCCTTCGATGGCATCTTCACCCGCTCCGGCTCGTCAACGTATTCCGGCACCACCCTCTCGGTCTACGGGGACCTCGTGCTCATGGACCGCGTGATCGGCCGCGCGCAGGCGCTGATCCTGAATGTGGGCAGCGTCGACGAAGACGATCTCGACATCGACGGTAGCTTCCTGGCCACGGGTGCGCTCGGATACAGCTTCTTCGGCGCATCGACTGACCGCGCGCCCCGCACCTTCCATATGCCCGTCCTGCTCGCGGCCGGCTACGGCCGGGTCATTGAGGAGTCGGACACCGATGCCAGTGCGCACTTCGGCGTCATCGTCTCGCCGCACTACTACCTGACCCGTCATCTGGCCATCGAGGTGACGTACCACTACCTGCCCGGACGCTCCATCAACGGGAGCTCCTCCATCGGAGCCCAGGTCTTCACCTTCGGCCTGCGCGCCTCGCTGTGAGAGCATCGCCGTGCCGCAGGCCCCGACCGGAAGCCAAGACGGGCCACCAGCGGGCCTTGATCAGGCCCAGCCGGGCGTACAGGTAGTCGCTCTCCCTCACGCAGCCCTTCCGAGAACAACCCTTGTGGCTGCACCGTAAGGCGGCTCCACGCGTTTATCCCATCGCTCCATGCCTGCCCTCTACGAACTGCTGACAGCCTCCACGGTCAGCGTCGGCCTCACGGCAACGACCAAAGACGACGCGCTCCACGCGATGATCGACTTGCTGGAAGGCCATCCATCTGTCGATGACCTGACGGCCGTGCGAAGGGCTGTGCTGGAACGGGAGGCCATCATGTCCACGGGAGTCGGCACAGGGTTGGGGCTCCCCCATGCCAAGACCGACGCCGTCCGCCGCACGGTGGTGGCCTTCGCTACGCTGCGCACGCCCATCGCGTACGACGCCATCGACGGTGCCCCCGTCGACCTCTTGTTTCTGCTGGTCGGTCCCGAACGCGCTCAGACCGAGCACATCCGCTTGCTCAGCCGCATCTCGCGCCTGATGCAGCGTACCGATCTCCGCGCCGCCCTCTGCGCAGCCCCCAACGTCGAGACGATCCTCGCCCTCTTCGAAGCCTCCGAAGCCACCCTGCTCGACGACTGACCCCGTGAAGGTATGGGGGTTTGAGCGTGTGAGCGTACAAGCGCATACGTCCCCTCAACCCCTCACACTCTCAACCCCTCACACTCCCACACGCCCATGCCCCGCACCTTCCAGTCCATCAAGGGCACCTTTGACATCCTCCCCGAGGCCCACAACAGCGAGGGGTCTGACATCCCCAGCAGCACCGCCTGGCATGAGGCGGAGCAGACGATCCGCGCGGTCATGGCGCGCTACCATCTGCAGGAGATCCGGACGCCCATCCTGGAGCCCACCGAGCTGATCGCCCGCGGCATCGGGCAGCTCACGGACATCGTGTCCAAGGAGATGTTCGCCTTCGAGCGGGGGTCCACCCACTACGTGCTGCGCCCCGAAGTGACCGCGCCCGTCATGCGGGCCTACCTGCAACACCACCTGGACCAGCGCGGGGGCACCCAGAAACTGTTTTACATCGGCCCCTGCTTCCGCGCGGAACGGCCGCAGAAAGGCCGCTACCGGCAGTTCCACCAGTTTGGGTGCGAGGTGATCGGCAGCGCCGACGCCCGAGCCGATGTGGAGGTGATCGCGCTCATGGTGGACATCTACCGCGCCTTTGGGCTGGACCGGACGCGGCTCCGCCTCAACTCGCTGGGCGACGAGCACAGCCGCCCCCGCTACAAAGCCGCGCTGACCGCCTACCTGGAGCCCTACGCCGACGAGCTGAGCGAGACCAGCCGGCAGCGCCTCGCCCAGAACCCGCTCCGCATCCTGGACACCAAAAACCCCCGCGAGCGCGAGCTGCTGGCGGACGCCCCCCTCCTCACGGACTACATCGACGACGCCAGCCGGGCCCACCACGACGAGGTAAAGCTGTACCTGACGGACCTGGACATCCCGTTCGTCGAGGACCCGATGCTGGTCCGCGGTCTCGACTACTACACCCAGACGGCGTTCGAGCTGGAGAGCGATGACCTGGGCGCCCAGGGCGCCTTGGCGGGGGGAGGCCGCTACGACCTCCTGGCCGTGGAGGTGGGCAGCAAGCGGCCCGTCCCGGCCATCGGCTTCGCGGCGGGGATGGAGCGCCTGTTCATCGCCCTGGCGGCGCAAGGCGCGGCCCTGGGCGAAGCGGCCCGCCCGGACGTCTTCCTAGCGGCCCTCGGCGACGAGGCCCTGCGGTGGACGGTCGGCGCGGCGCGGCGCCTCCGCGAGGCGGGGCTCCGGGTGGCCATCGACCTCAAGGGGCGCTCACTCAAGGCCCAGATGAAAGAAGCCAACCGCCAGCACGCCCGCCACACCGCCATCGTAGGCACCGACGAGCTGGCCGACGAGCGCGTGACGGTCCGCCACATGGACACCGGGACCGAGACGATGGTGGCGTTCGGGGCCTTGGCCGAGCACCTGCGCCACCCCACCTCGAACGAGGCTAGCGCTTGATCGCCGACCCGCGCTCTGCGCCGAACCTGGCTCCGTGCTCGTCGTTGGCACGGGGCGTTCTCCTTGTGCCAGCCTCGCCGCCCCATGTATCCGCGCCTGAGTGATATTTTCCAGGACCTCTTCGGCTTTTCGCTGCCGTTTCCCATCTACTCCTTTGGGGCCATGGTGGCGGTGGCGGTCCTCCTGGCCGCTTGGCTGACCAAGCAGGAGCTGGACCGCATGTACGCGGCAGGGCGCGTGGGCAGCGTGAAGGTGCCGGTGGAGCAAAAAAATGGCAAGACGCAGCGGCGAGGCGGCAAACCCGTCCTCCGCGAGGCTAGCCCGTCCGCCCTGGTCTGGACGATCGCCATGCTGGCCATTGGCCTGGGCGTGGCCGGGTCCAAGCTGTTCCACATCCTAGAGAACCTGGATCAGTTCGCGCTGGACCCGGCAGGGATGATCTTCTCCTCGGGCGGCCTCACCTACTACGGTGGTCTCATCTGCGCCGGCGTGGGCATCGCCTGGTATGCGCGCAGCAAGAAGCTCCAGGTCCCACCGCTGGCCGACGCCATCGCGCCAGGCCTCATGCTGGGCTATGGCGTGGGACGCATCGGGTGCTACCTCGCGGGCGATGGCGACTGGGGCGTCTGCTCCTACCTGGCCGACAAGCCGGGCTGGATGCCGGACTGGCTGTGGTCCGAGGCCTTCGTCAACAGCCACCTGGGCGTCAGCGCCTTGGTCTACGAAAACTGCCCCCCCGGAGCCGACGGCGTCTACCCGACGATGCTGTACGAATTTGCCGCCTGCACCTTGCTCTTTGGGCTCCTCTGGGCAGTGCGCAACCACCGCTTCAAGAGCGGCTGGCTGTTTTCACTCTACCTGGTCTTCAACGGCGTAGAGCGCTTCTTCATCGAGAAGATTCGCGTCAACAACACGTTCGACCTCTTTGGTCTGACCGTCACACAGGCCGAGATCATCTCCGTCCTCATCATCGTGACGGGTGTCGTCGGCTTGGCCTTCACCACCCGCGCCCGCACCGGGGATCTGCAGGAAGCGGTGAAAGGGTGAGCACCGGAACGGGTGAGAAGGAGCGTGGCGGCGCGCGTCTCTCGATGCGCGAGGCCCAACCTCGCCCCTCCCTCACCCTATTCCCATTCCTCTACTCCTGACCCGCCTGCAGGAGCTCCTGAAACGAAACCTCACGGTACCCCGAGGGGACCTGCAGGAGCGCGGTGTCGAAGGCCTCGGTGGTGAGATCGCCGATCTCCGTGACCATGCTCATCGTGACCGTCTGCTCGGTGCTGCCCATACTGGCCGCTTGCTGCGCGGCCAGTTGGTCTGACATCTGCATGAGACCGGCCAGGCCGCCTTCGTCGCCGCCTTCGGGCATCTCAATATCGGTAGCTAGGACGGCCTCCAGGTCGAGCTCCTGGCCTTCGGGTACGTTGACCATGTGCATCACGGTACGCACCGCCAGACCGGTGCTTTCGATGCGGGCCATCTCTTCCTGCATGCGCTCCATGGACGCCGTCATGTCGATACCGCCCCCCATGGCCCCGGCCATGGAGGCCCCCAGCGCCGCCATGTTCTCGCTTCCCATGGCGCTGAGTGCGTTTTCGCCCATCTCCCGGTACAGGTCCTCGATGGTCTGGTACCCCGAGAGGCCTTCCGTCATCCACGTGTCCGTCACCATGTACGAAGTGTTGGTGAGCGTCTGCGGCTGCCCGTTCTCATCGTCCATCTCGATGGTGTAGCGCGTGGCCATCACCGTGACGTGCTGCGTGGCGGAGACGCCGAGGATGGTCTCGGTGGCGCGATCCGGGTAGGCCTGGAAGTCAAACTCCACCTCGGTGTCCGGCATCTCTTGGTCGGTGCCGGCAGAGCCTTGCACCTCCTTCAACTGGGCCTGGGCCTGCGTCAGCTGCTGCTGGGCCATATCCAGCATCTCCTCCAAGCTCATGGCCACGTAGGTCTGATCTTCGTGGTTGAGCATGATGTAGGATCCGTCGGACGCGTCCAGGATGAGGGAAGAGGATCCGTCAGGCTCGTCCGTGCGGATGCGCGAGCCGTGGACGTAGGTCATCTCCACCTGATCGTCCATGCCGAGCATGCGCATGAAGGGCCCCATGCCGCCCCCCAGTGCCATGCGCGAAACGGTACGGTACTGGACAAAGTCGGCCCGGGGCTGACCCGTCTCGTTGGGGCCCACGGCCACGGCCTCGCCTCCTGACTCGGCCATGCGCTCCTCGATCTTGCGCTCCAAGGCGGTCTTGGCCGCGTCTTCGACGATGTCCTCGGCGGCATCTACGCCTCGGTCCACCGCCCGGTTGGCCTGGTCCTCCACCTTTTGCTCGACACGCTGCTTAGCCCGGTCTTTCAGCCTCTTGAGCAGCTGAGCCTCCGCCGGGGTGGCGCCTACGATGGCGGCCACCAGGAGCGTGAGCAGCAGCGTTCGGAAAAATGATGTGTAGTGCATACGTCTGACGTGAGTTGTGAACAAGTAGAGCGGGTGGGGGATGATCTAATGTGCAAAAACCAGCGATGAGAGGCTAGCCCCCTTTGGATACACGCAGCGGACAGCCTGGAGCGGACAACGCAGGACCGCATCCATGGTGTGTGACGTAGCACCAGGGGTTGGAACCGAAGTGGGTCACTGCGGTAGTAAGGTTTACATACTGTTTCAAACAGCTCATCCAGAAGGGCAGAGGGATTAGGCCCGTTGAAGCCCTGGCAACCGCCCCTGGCGTCCGTCGACGCCTCCGGAAAGGTGCCAAATCCTACCTCCGCACGACGTGCGGGAGGAGAGATGAGCGGGAGAGACGCCGAGGACTCCCTTCGACGGACCTGATGCACCTCTTCCGCTGATGAGCGCGGGAGGGGTTTTTTTATGCCCGGCCTGCGCCGCGGCCCCCTATGCGGGCCGTCTCTCAGCACGTCGTGGCATCGGTAGGTGATCTGGTTGAGTGTCCTAGCCACTTCGACCTGACCTGACCGACCGATGAGCACCGACGCAACCCCTCGGCCCCTCCACTTCGATACCCTGCAGCTCCATGCCGGCCAGACGCCGGACAGCGCCACCAAGGCACGGGCTGTGCCCATCTACGCCACCACCTCCTACGTCTTCGACAATGCGGAGCATGGAGCCAATCTCTTCGCCCTCAAGGAGTTTGGCAACATCTATACCCGCATCATGAACCCCACCACGGACGTGTTCGAGCAACGCGTGGCGGCCCTGGAGGGGGGCGTGGCGGCCCTCGCTACCGCCTCGGGGCAAGCCGCTCAGTTCCTGGCGCTGACCACCCTGGCCGGGGCCGGGGACAACATTGTGGCCGCTAGCTACCTCTATGGAGGCACCTACAACCAGTTCAAGGTGGCCTTCCCGCGCCTCGGCATCCGCGTCCGCTTCGCTAACGGCGACGATCCGGACTCCATCGAGCGCCTCATCGACGAGGACACCAAGGCCATCTACCTCGAAACCATCGGCAACCCGCGCTTCAACGTGCCGGACTTCGAGCGCATCGCGGCCATCGCCAACGAACACGGCGTGCCGCTGGTGGTGGACAACACGTTCGGCGCGGGGGGCTTCCTGTGCCGCCCCTTGGATCATGGCGCCCACATCGTCACCGCCAGCGCCACGAAGTGGATCGGTGGCCATGGGACTACCATCGGTGGGGTCATCGTGGACGGTGGGTCCTTCCCGTGGAATAACGGTCGCTTCCCTAGCTTCACCGAGCCGTCGCCCGGCTACCACGGTCTCAACTTCTGGGAGACCTTCGGGCCCGATGGCGTGCTGGGTGCCAACGCCGCCTTCATCATCCGAGCTCGCGTGGAAGGGCTGCGCGACTTTGGCCCCGCCCAGAACCCGTTTGGCTCGTTCCTGCTGCTGCAGGGCCTGGAAACGCTATCCTTGCGGGTGCAGCGGAGCGTAGACAACGCGCTGGCCCTGGCCGAGTGGCTCCAAGAGCAGGAGGAGGTGGCCTGGGTCAACTACCTGGGGCTCCCCGATCACCCCTACCATGCCCACGCTCAGAAGTACCTACGCCATGGGTTTGGCGCCGTGCTCTCGTTCGGCATTCAGGGCGGCGCTGAAGCCGGGCAGGCGTTTGTGGAGAGCACCGAGCTGGCCAGTCATCTGGCCAACGTGGGCGACGCTAAGACGCTGGTCATCCATCCCAGCACGACCACCCACCAGCAGCTGGCCGCCGAGGAGCAGGTCGCAGCGGGGGTCACCCCGGACCTCGTGCGGGTCTCCGCGGGCATCGAGCACATCGACGACCTGAAGCACGACTTCAAGCAGGCGCTCCGCAAGGCCCATGCGGTCACCGCCTAGCGACCCGCTGTGGCGCCCGCCTCGTGGCCTCCATCTGTCTGCCTCGATCCTTGACCATGCCCACCCTGCACGTTCTCCCAACCCTGACTCTGGACAGCGGTGCCACGCTGCGCCAGGTGCCGGTGGCCTACCAGACCTGGGGCACGCTCAACGCCGCCCGGGATAACGTGGTGCTCGTTTGCCACGCCCTCACCGGCGATACCGACGCGGCCTCGTGGTGGGGCCCCTTGATCGGACCAGGGCAGGTGCTGGACACCAACCGCTTCCTGATCCTGTGCGCCAACGTCTTGGGGTCGCCCTACGGGTCGGCGTCGCCACTAACCCTCGACCCGGATACAGGGGCCCCCTATGGACCGGCCTTCCCGCGCACCACCATCCGAGACACCGTGCGTGCCCACAAAGCCTTGCTGGACGCCCTGAGTATCCAACGGGTACAACTGGCCATCGGCGGGTCGATGGGCGGGATGCAGGTGCTGGAATGGGGGATCTATGGCGACTTTGTGCGGCACCTGGTGCCGATTGCCGTGGGCGGGCGCCACTCGGCGTGGTGCATCGGGTGGAGCGAGGCGCAGCGGCAAGCCATCTTCGCCGACGCTCGCTGGCGCGGCGGCCAGTACCCTGCGGACGATCCGCCCGCGCAAGGCCTGGCCGCCGCCCGCATGATGGCCATGGTGTCCTACCGCACCGCGCCCTCGTTCGAGGCCCGGTTTGGGCGTGAGCGGATGGCGCCTCAGGACGCCACGCCGCCGTCCTTCTCCGTGGAGAGTTACCTGGGCTACCAAGGCCGGAAGCTGGTGGACCGCTTCGACGCCAACTGCTACGTGCACCTCACCTGGCAGATGGACACGCACGATGTGGCCGCCGGACGCGGTGCCTACCCCGAGGTGCTCGGCACGATCCAGCAGCCAACCCTGGTGATGGGGGTGAACACCGACGTGTTGTACCCGCTCCATGAACAAGAGGAGCTAGCCCAGTATCTCCCGCAGGCCACGCTCCAGGTCCTGGACTCGCCCCATGGCCACGACGCCTTCCTCATGGAGTTCGACCAAATGACACAGGCTCTGCGGGCCTGGATGTACACGCAAGCTCCCGCCCTGATGGGCGTGGACGCCTCCTCTGCTGTGCCCTGACGTCCCTCAGGCCTCACCACCCCTCTGTTGTACCCATGCTTCATGTGTTGCTGTTCAGCAGCTCAGCCCTCCGATCAGCCACCGACCTCCGCGTCGCCACGGCCGCCGTGGCCCAGCGGGCCGAGACCCTGCGCGTGGTGGCCCTTACCTCGGCCGCTCATGGCGTGACCCGTGCGCTGGCCACCCTGCCCACCTCGCTCGATGGCGGGGCCACTGAGGCTGTGGCAGAGCTAGGCCGCCACCACCAGCGCCTAGCCGACGCCGTCCTCTCAGCCGACGCGCAGGCGACGTACCGGCTCCGCCTGGCCCAGCGGCTTACGGTGCTGCGCGGCCATCTCACGCAGCAGGCCACCCTCGGCCCCACTCCGGCTCGCACCCACGCGATCCTGAGCGAGGGCCCCCGCCTCATGGCGCCTCTCCTGGCCCTGGCCTTGTCCGACCTGGGCCTCGCGCCCACGCTCGCCGACGGCACCACGCTCCTACACGCCGGCCTAGAGCACCGCCGCACCGAGGCGCCACCGTCTTTGATCAACGGCCCCATCACGGTCGTGGCCGGGTTCGCAGAGCACGGCGCCACCGGACAGCCACTCTCCACAGCCTCTCCCTCCAGCGATCAAGCGGCCGTGCGCCTGGCGCTCAGCCTGCGGGCCGACCGCCTGGTGTGTTGGGGCGACGCGCCCGCCCCCAGTGACCTCACCGATGTGGCTCTTCGTTCCGAAGCGCGCCTGCCAGGGCCTGAAGGCCGACGCCTCCCCTCCCCCGTACTGGAACCTCTGGTGGAGGCCGGGATTCCGGTGTGCATCCACGGCGCCCCCGCGCGCCGCTCGGCCGAGCCTGCCCTGGGCCTTTCCTAAGCAACATCTTTGTTCCTCCGACCCCTCCTCATCCCATGAACCCACCCCTTCGCGTAGGCATCTTGGGCGCCACCGGCGCCGTCGGTCAGAAATTTGTCCAACTCCTCGACGCACACCCCTGGTTCGAGATCACAGCCCTCGCTGCGTCGTCCCGCTCAGCCGGTAAGCGGTATCGAGAGGCCACCAACTGGATTGGATCGACGCCTATCCCCGCATCCATCGCTGACCAGGTGGTGGTGGAGGCCACGCCCACCCTCGACTGCGACTTTGTCTTCTCGGGTTTGGACTCCAAGGTGGCCGGCGATCTGGAGGCGGCGTTCACGCGCGCGGGCTACCCCGTCATCTCGAACGCTAAGAACTACCGGATGGCCCCGGATGTGCCGCTCCTGATCCCGGAGGTCAACCCCGACCATACAGCCCTCATCCACCGGCAGACCTGGTCCGAGACCGGGTATATCGTCACCAACCCGAACTGCTCGACGGTGGGCCTCGTGTGTGCCTTGAAACCGCTGGCCGATGCGTTTGGCTTGGACACCCTCCATGTCACCACGATGCAGGCCCTCTCGGGAGCGGGCTACCCGGGGGTGTCCTCGCTGGACATCCTGGGCAACGTGGTGCCCTACATCGGTGGGGAAGAGGATAAAGTGGAGACCGAGCCGACCAAGCTACTCGGCACCCTCACCGACACCGGCATTGATCCCTACCGGGTGACGATCAGTGCCCAGTGCAACCGCGTGCCGGTGCTCAACGGCCATATGGAGTGCGTCTCGGTACAGCTTCGCGCGCCAGCACGCCCCGAGGACGTGGCCGAAGCACTCCGGACGTTTCGGCCGGCCACAGCCGCGCATGACCTACCCACCGCCCCCGACTCGTTCATCCACGTCTTCGACGACGAGCGCTTTCCACAGCCGCGGCGCCACAGCGAGCTGGGCCACGGCATGACCGTATCGGTTGGACGCGTGCGGCCCTGCCCGATCCTGGGGCTCAAGTTTGTGGTCCTGTCCCACAACACGGTGCGCGGCGCAGCTGGCGGTGCCATCTTGAACGCCGAGCTGCTGGTGCGGCAAGGCCTGCTCAGCCGACGCGCCATCGCCGTAGGCTAGAGGCGGGAGCGCACCCCCCAGGTGTGCTGGGCAGCAGGACCGCCGTACCGGGGGCCCGTGTGTAGGAACTGGCAGACCCGACGGCGACTGGAATCGCCCTTGGAGGCCCGTAATATCCCGTAAAGGCGTGATTTCGACCGAAGCGAAGAGCCGGTAGATTAGGCTGGCGATCTTCGTTCCGATCAATTCACCTTGCCCCTATGCCCAGCTGGAAATTGAACTGGGCTGCACCTGCTGCTCTTGATGTCCTCCTCACAGCAGCGTGCGGTCACTATGAGCTGTACCAGCATGTTCTAGACCACCTCGAACGCGCGCGTGTAGGCCACCTCTGCAACCTCTTCGCCCCGGACCAGCTAACCACCGAGAGCGCTCTGTATGCCTTCGTCGAGGCCGAGATGGTCCGCTCCCCCCATCGTACGGCCTTCTTAACGTCCACCTGGCCGGAGCATCTCCTGTTTAGAAGCGGCACGCCAAACGGGGACCTCGTGATCACGCACGACGCCATCGTGCTTCCTTGGCCGTTGCCGCTCCAGCGCCTCCAGCCGGGCCATCTCTCCCCGCAGCATCGGCAAGCGCAGCGAACGCGCGAGCGGGCGCGGCAGGTGATCCAGGATTACCACCCCATCCCGGACTTCTGCGCCGACGAATTGGACATGAGCAAGGGGTGCCTGTTTGTCCGATCCGTCTTCAACGTTACGGACCTCTTCGTGAGGCATCGAACCGACAATCCCTACCTGGCCCGCATGCCCGAGGTGCCGTCTCCCCAGGGCCTCGATGTGCTGGACCAGTACCACGCCGAGGTCATCGAGGAGCGTTTCCTGCCGCTCATCAAACAGAACTACCCGTCCTCGATGCATGACTACATCGATGAAGAGATGTCTTTCGGCTACGCGGGCCAATGCTTTGATGCCGGCGGGCGCCTGAACGTGAGTTCGCACGATAGCTACATCGCCAGTGCGGACGGGGCCTCGACCATCGCGGTCTACCTAGGCTTGGCCCCGCGCACGTATGACCACGGCGGCGATGGTTATTGCGCTGAAGATGACATGCCCAACCTCATTGGCCCGGACTTGCCAGGGCGTTCACGTTTGTAGGCGGAGATACCCCACCAGCCTGTCAACCTGGCGGCGCTCATCGGTCGCCCTGGATCTTTGTGATCCAGGCAGGGGTCCTTCTTGGGTTCAGTGGCCCTCGTCGCCGTGATCCAGCCGTGTCCCGACCTCCCTGCCAGCGCCTAGCCTATGACAACAAAGACGGTCAACGTCTGGGTGATTGAGGATGACCCGGCGTACCGTCGGACACTCGCCTACCTACTCAACAGCACGCCGGAGCTCACCTGCGGGCGGGATTTCGGGGATTGCCCCAGCGCCCTGCGTGCGCTTCAGGCCGATCAGGATCCAGACGCCCGTTGGTCCCCCCCTGACGTGATTCTGCTGGACATCAATCTACCGGAGATGTCTGGCTTGGAAGGCGTCCGTCATCTCAAGACGCTCGTCCCCAGCACGCACATTGTCATGCTGACCATCCGCGACGACGCCAAGACGATCTACGAAGCGTTTCGATCCGGAGCCTCGGGCTATCTGCTCAAAGGGGCACGCGTCGATGAGCTCATCGCCGCCATTCTACAGGCCAGCCAGGGGGGCACCTTGATGCCTCCACGGGTGGCCCGGGAGGTGCTTCACTTCTTCCAGCGAGACGCGGTCCCGAAGACAGACTACAAACTCACTGAGCGCGAAATCGAGGTGCTCAAGGAAATGGCTGAAGGGTATACCAAAGTGCAGATGGCCAAACGGCTCTTCGTGAGCCGCCACACGGTAGACAGCCACCTCCGTCATATCTACAAGAAGCTCCACGTCCGCTCTGGCATTGAGGCGGTGGCCAAAGCCATCCGCGAGGGCTTGATCTAACACGATGGACCAGGCCCCTTGTGGGTCTGCGCGCCGGCTCCGACCTTGACGGACTCTGGGGCTGTCCTTCCCGCCTGTGTCACGTCGTGCTTACATCTTGCTTTCGGCCGGTGCCGTGCTCAGCCTGCTGCTGATCGGTGTGGCGTGGCCCTTGCCTGACCAGTACACCACAGTCGGCGGCCCCACCAGCCTGCGCCTGACCGACCGGCAGGGGACTCTGCTGCGCGAGATGACTCCGGAGGGCCGTGGCCAGCCGGTCCATCCAGAAGCCTTACCTCCCCTCGTGGTGACGGCCCTGTTGGCCACCGAGGACCATCGTTTCTACGAGCATCTCGGCATTGACCCGGTGGCGGTGGCGCGGGCCGTGCGATCCAACCTGCGCGCCGGTGAGATCGTGAGCGGGGCCTCCACGCTCACCATGCAAGTGGCCCGCACCGTGCGCGGCCCATCTCGGCGCGGATGGCCCGCCAAGATCGCGGAGGCCTTCCTGGCGCTC
>JBCDJV010000107.1:0-15105 GCA_038747425.1 Bacteroidota bacterium | reverse complement strand
GGCCTGCGCCTCCGCCATCTTGCCCATAGCGGAATGTGCACGACCCAGGTACTCCAGGGCCATCTTTTTGTCGTCCTTGGACGCCGTAGGCGAGTCAACGATGGCCGAGGCACGCTCGACGACACTTTCAAACTCACCGTCCAGGTAGGCATTCATCACCTCCTCGTTGGACTGAGCAAGGAGCAACTGAGGCACCAGCAGGAACAGGGCGAGCAGGCTTAAAGAGAGACGGGTCATGGGTGGACACGCGTTGGTAGATCGGGGATCACTTTAGTAACAAAGGCGCAGGCGAGATGCAAAATCCGCCATATTGAGGATCAGAGGCTGGTGACGGTGAAGCGAACGCGAAGAAAATCGGGTTGCTGGAAGGAAGGCCTGATCTCAATGGTACGGACATTGTCTTCTACACGGATATCGGGGGAATTTCGGTCCGCTGTTATCTCGTATGACCCTGCCGGCAAGTACAAGTCCCGAACGGAGTCCGTTCGGGTCTCGGTAGCAAACACCACGTCACCCGTGGCCTTGTTGCGGACCTCGTAGTTGACGGCGAAGGCTCCTCGGTTGTCGGCTGCGGACAGTCTCACTTCGCGTTGGTAGTAACACGTCAGCGTGGTGGAGCCACCGGCCTGGAAGGATGCGGTCGTCGTAGCGACCCCATAGATAGGGTGGCTGCACCGGACCTCCCGGGTGCCCACTGGGACACGGCGCTGGCCTGCTTGGCTGGTGCCTGTACCGTCCACGCTGACACTGACGGCGCCTGTCAAGCTGCGAGGCTCTACCTGCACCATCAGCTGAGCCATAGCGGGCGCGGTGTCGGGTGGGCGGTCGGCGGGTGGGCGGACAGCCGGTGTGTCGTCTGCGACGGTAGGAGGCCTGGTCGTCTGCTCACGAGTGAGGAGGGGATTGATCGCAATGCGTTCGCCGGGCACGATGGTGACGAACTCCTCTACATCTACATAGCCGTCTCTGGAGAGGCGCACGCGTACGTCGCCAGCGGCCAGCGTCGTGTCTTCAAACGGGGTGTTGCCCACGAACGCGCCATCTAGGTAGACCTCGGCGTCGCTGGGTTGGGAGTCGATGGAGAGCATCGTCCGGGCCGAGCGGAGGTCCACGCGCACCAGCTCCGAGACGCCTTCTACGATGTCGATCTCTCCGGTCTCAGCTAGGTATCCCTCGCGCTCGACGCGGAAGGTCACGGGTCCGGCCGCCAAGGTGGTGTCGGTGTAGGGAGTCTGGCCTCGTCGCTCGCCCTCAATAAATACGTCGGCGCCCTCCGGACTGGAGGTGATGGTGAGGGCTGTGGGGGCGTCCAGGGCGTCGGGAGCCAGGGTGCGCCAGATCAGGACGGCACCTACGGCCAGCACCAGGGCGCCGATGACGGACAGGATCGGGACGAGGCGGGAGGAGCTGGGCTTGGAGCCATCGACGGTGGCGCCTTGGCTGGCCACGAAGCCCTCGAAGGCCTTCCGCATCTCGGCCGCACTGGCGTAGCGCCGCCCGGGGTCTTTCTCCAGCGACTTCATCACGATCTTCGCGAGGTCGCGGGGGACGTTCGGATTCTGTTTCTCCAGCGGGGGCACCGTGCCTTCTACGATCGTCTTCATGATCGTGTACTCGCTGCTGCGGCGGTCGAACGGTAGCGTACCCGCCAGCATCTCATAGATCGTCATCCCCAGCGAGTAGAGGTCGCTGCGGTGGTCGAGGTCCATGGCCCCCTTCGCCTGCTCGGGCGACATGTAGAACAGAGTGCCCGCCACGCCCTGGGTGCGCGTCACGTCCGCGCCTGGGTCATGGATGCGGGCCAGGCCAAAGTCCGTCACCTTCACGGTGCCGTCCTCGGTGAGCATGATGTTGCTCGGCTTGATATCCCGGTGGATGACGCCTACGTCGTGGGCCTGCTCGAAGGCGCGAAGCATCTGCAGGATGGTGGGCATGGCCTGCTTCCACGGGATGGCTCCGTTGGCCATGGGGTCCTTGAGGGTGCCGCCGTTCACGCACTCCATCACGATGAACATCGTGCCTTGTGCCTGGCGCATGGCGTGGATGCCCACGATGTGAGGGCTGTGGATACGCGCCAGGGCCTTGGCCTCCGAGCGGAAGCGGCGAACGAACGCTTCGTTGCGTGCCAGGGCCGGATCGATGACCTTCAGGGCCACCTCCCGGGAGAGAGCTACATCCTCCGCCCGGTAGACGACGCCCATGCCCCCTTGCCCCAGCACACCCTGGATCCGGTAGCCATCGATCTCCTCTCCGTTGTTGAAGCGATGCATGTCGGCGAAAAGAAGAAACGGGTGAACAAGGCAGGAACTGACCGGAGACCTGCCTTATCCAGCAGGCCTGGCCGCCATGACCGCACAGGGTGTACAACTAACGTACGACAATACGCATGCCAGCCGGTCACCTTCAACGAAAATTAGGGGGTGCATAGGGGGGCAACAGGCTGCGTGAGCGTTTGAACGCCGTCAAGGAAAGCGTACGATGACCGCGGTTGAGTTATCGTGACCGCCGTACTCGTTGGCCCGTTCGGTGAGCCGCTTAGAGGCCTCCTCAGGCGCTAGCGTCTGGACGATCTGTTTCAACTCGGCCGGCTGTATACGTGAGAGGCCATCGCTGCACAGCAGATAGGTCTCGCCGGACTGAACGGGTCCCAGCTCGATGACATCGACCTCAACCTCCGGCATCGTTCCCAAGGCACGCACCAGTACGTTGCGGCGCGGGTGGGAGGCCGCTTCTTCCTCCGTGATGACTCCTTCTTCCTGGAGTTGAGCCACCAGCGTGTGGTCACGCGAGAGCTGTTGCAGGCTGCCGTTGCGAAAGCGGTAGGCCCGGCTGTCGCCCACGTGCGCCAGGTAGAGCTGCCCCTGGGCGAGCGCGAGCGTGGTACACGTCGTGCCCATTTTGCTCACCGAGTGATGCTGCTGGGCATAGGCTTGGATGCGCTCGTTGGCGTAGGCATAGCCCGCCTGGAGCCGCGTCCCGATGGGGCCAGAGGCTTCAAAGAAGGCCGTTGAGATGCCAGAGACCGCCAGTTGACTGGCCTCGCGCCCATCTTGATGGCCCCCCATGCCATCCGCCACGATGAAGAGATGCACAGGGTCTTCAGTCCCTTGAGTGGGCGGGAAGATCCCAAAAGCATCCTGGTTCTCGGTGCGGGTGAGGCCAATATCTGTAAAACCGCCCACGAGCAGAGGCGCTCGTTCTTTCTTTCGCCACCAAAGCATGGCACCTTTCAAGTCAAGGGTTGGGTCAAATCAACGGAGGTAGATGGGGGCGGACGCCAGATGGAGGGTGCGTACGGGATGGGGGCACCGTACCATGCGGCTGGTCGTTCGGGGGAGATCGTCCTGGCTGTCAGAAGCAAAGCTCTGAAACCCAAAGCGAAAAGCGGAACGGAAACGGGCCGTGACCGGCCGCTCTGCCTGCAGGCTGAGTCAGAGCCAGGTCGGAGCATGACGCCCGATAAATACGTCACACCCGCCTTGGATGCCACTCTAAAGTTGGCGGGTCTCCCACCGGATCTGTGGGGAGCGGGCCAGCTGAAAGCGACCGGGCCAGCCGAAAGCGCAGCGGTTCGCTTGCGGGGCACCGGGGATGACCCTACATTCCCAAACACAGGCCAGTTGCAGAAAAAAGCCTCCATGCGGCGGAAAGGAGGGTTTTTCTACGCTGTTTTCATTAGGTCCTCGTCTCACGCATCCGCGCTCCATGCCCATCAAGGTTTTCGTGCAGAAAATGTCGGACGATGGCGAGCCCGACGAATACCACTTCGAAGAAAACGTGGTCCCGATTGGCCGTGACCATGCCAACCTCTTGACCTTGCCCGACCCCAAACGTGTGATCAGCAAGCGCCACGCTGAGCTTCGCAACGAAGCGGGCCTCGTGCAAGTGGTCGATCTGGGTAGCAAGAACTACACGTTTCTTAACGGCAAGCGCATCGAGTCCAACCGGCCCTACGATGTCATCCCTGGGGATACCCTCCGCATGGGCGACTTTGAGCTGTGGATGGAAGTGTCCGATGACACCGCCCCGCGGGATTTCGACCAAACGGTGTTCGATGCGGCGTTCCTCAATCCCTTCGAGGAAGATGTCGCTGAGCTATCTGCGGTGCTGAACCGGCTCCTCAAGGTGTACAACAACGAGTCTCCGCGCCGCCGCGACGACGCCCTGCGGGATGCCCTCTTACAGGCCTCGATCGCACAGCCTCTGCCGCCTGGGGCCGAAGGGGCTCGCCAAGAAGTGGCCGCGCTCCTCGGCGTGACCGGTGGGTCTTCGGCTCCCAGTGAGCCGCCCGCAGCGGCTCAGCCACCCACTCCGCCTCCGATGCATCGCGAGCCGCCGCCTGCGCCCCCACGCCCCGCTGCTATGCCGCCGGTGGCACCGGCGGGTCTGGCGCTGGATGCCGTCCCCGAGACCCGGCTCGCCCGGGTGACCGAGCGTGTGCTGGCTGCCATCGTGCCACTGCTCGACATCCCGGCTCATTTCCGGCACGAGTTCATCGGGCAGACCATCATGGAGAACATGGATGAAGCCTTCATGCGCGACCCAGCGTCGCTGAAGAAAGCGCTCCTGGATCCAGCGGAAGGAGAGAGCGATGTAGACGTGCGCCTGGGGGTGGTCGAGGAGAAGATCGGCAGTCTGGCCCAGCACCAGGTGGCCATGATGGAAGGGTACAAGGCAGGTGTCAAAAACGGTATCCTGCGGCTTGTAGACGCGCTCGACCCAGCCGTTGTCCGCGAAGACCTGTCCAGTGATAACGCGCTGCTCCGCAAGATGGGCATGTTGGTCAACAACGAAATCGTCAAAGCCCTAGAGGAAAAATGCCAAAACCTCCGTGGCGATGACTGGTCGGCGGCGGAGCAGCGGTACTACCGGCCGGAGTTCATCCGGGCGTATCTCACCCGCATGACGTCGTAATCCTACTCACAGGCATACCCTTTGCGTTTTTCCACCCTCCGTGCTCATTTGATGCTGCCTCGTTTGTCCTCGCCTGCTCGTTTGACCCCGCTATTGCTGGTTGCCCTGCTTGTGGCGGGCGCCGTGCTGTCGTCTGGGTGTCGCCGGACCCGCTTACCCAACCTCCCGATCCGTGTCAATGTGGCCTTCGCCACCACGGCCGATCTGAATAGTGGGTCAGACACCGAAGCGCGGCCGCGCGCCACCCGCGTGCAGGTGTACCAGCTCCGAGATCGCTCGGCGTTCACCGTCATCGACCGTGGCACGTTCTGGGAGAATGAACGCGAGGCGCTGGGGGCTCAGCTTGTGAAGGTCGAATGCGGTATGCAGCTGTTCCCCGAGCAAACGGAAGAGTGCGCCTTCACCGTTGAGGAAGCCACGCGGTTTATTGGAGTGGCTGCGGACCTGTATGACCCTGTGGAAGACCAATGGCGGGCCGTGTATCCCATCGATGACCTCCAACTACATCGGCTCAACGTGTCGATTGATGCCGACGTGTTGAGTACAGACACTGAGCTGATGGTCCCCGGCCGCAACAAGTAATCCTTTTTTTCTTCGCGCTGCCTCGCAGCGCCCACGGTTTCTACCCCCATTATGACTGAGGATCGACGAAAGGTCGTCTGGTTTGAGGGCATGACCCTCGACCCCCACCATTTTCAGCAGTGGGATCAGTATCAGCAGCAGTCGCTCAACGGACGGTTGCGGGCGCTGAGTCCCTACGATTATGGCTTCCAGCGCGTCAGCGTGGACCGCGAGCGTCTGGCCAATGGGGAGTTCAGTCTCACCGCGGCCACGGGTGTTATGCCAGACGGGCTGCAGTTTGATATCCCGTCCATCGAGGAGCAGCCGATCCCGCGAAACGTGCAGGACTTCTTCCCGGCCACGAAGGAGCGGATCGAGGTGTTTCTGGCGATCCCCGTCGAACGCCAGGATGGCAGCAACTACACGCTCCCCGGTGCGCCTTCGCGTCGCCAGACGCGCTACGGCACGCGCACGGTGGTGGTGCAGGACGAAAACACCGGGGTGAACGAACGCGAGATCGAAATCGCTAAGCCCAACTTCCTCATACGGTTTGAGGAAGAGGGGTTGGAAGCGTACTCGACCATGAAAATAGCCGTGGTCACCCGCAATGTGGGCGGCACGCTGGTCCTCGATGACCGGTTCGTGCCCACCTGTCTCACCGTGGCGGCTTCTGATCACCTGAAGGCGATCAACCGGCGGTTGTTGGAGCTACTGGTGGCGAAAAGCGGTCCCCTCCTGGACCGGCAGCGCGACATCGCGGCGCAGCGTGAGCTATCGCCCAACGACATCATGACGATGGGCCTCCTCAGCACCCTGAACACCTACATTCCACTGCTCAACCACCACTTTAGCCATGCGGGCAGCCATCCCGAAGCGTTGTACATCTCGATGCTGGGCCTGGCGGGGCAGCTCTCGGCCTACATCCCCGAAGCTAGCGTGCATCCGCGCGAGTTTCCACGGTATGACCATACCAACCTGACCGCCTGTTTCGAGCGGCTGGAACAGGTGCTGCTCTCCATGCTGGGCGAAGCCAAGCCACGGTCCAACTACATCAAGATCCCGCTCGAGCTATTGCGCGAGAATCTGTATACCGCCCAGGTGGAGGCGGGGCTGCTGGAGGCCGCGCAGTTTTTCCTCGTAGCACGCAGCGAGAATCACTCCGAGGGCGAACTCACCTCGGCGATTCCTACGCAGCTCCGTGTGGCGGCCCCGGCTAACATCGATGCGGTGCTACGGGCCTACACCCGTGCGCTGCGCCTCGAACACACCCACCGGCTGCCCACTGGGCTGCCGGTCGATCAGCGCGCCAGTTACTTCGAGCTTCTCAAACGAGGGCCCTTCTGGGAGTCGATCAGCCGCGAAGAGCGCATGGCCGTCTTTGTGCCCGCTGAGCTCCAGGCCGTCGATATCCAGTTGGTCGCTGTCAACACCTGAGGGTTTTCACCCGCCTCTGTCTTTCTCCAGATCGTTCTCACCCCATGGCTAGCTCCGTTGCCGCGCCCAATGCCCTCTTCGATGCCTCGACCGCAGAGCGCTTGGCCGAGATCATGTCACCGGTGTTCACGCTGATCTTGCAGCTGCGCTCTGCGGCGGACTTTGGCGATCCCGACACGCTGCGGCAGCGCATCAAAGGGCTACTCGAACGCTGTGAACGCGAGGCTCAGCGCAGCGGCGCCTCCGCCCGTGAGGTCAGTGAGGCTAAGTTTGCACTGGTTGCGTTCCTAGACGAGACCATCTTGTCTTCGGACTGGTACTACAAAGATCAGTGGGTGGCCAATCCGCTCCAGCTTGAGGTGTACAACCGCTACGACGCCGGGGATGAGTTCTTCGTCAAGCTCAAGCCTCTCATGGATCAACCCCAGTCCATGCCGGAAGTCCTGGAGGTCTATTACCTCTGTATGACGCTGGGCTTCAAAGGCCAATACCTCGTGCATGATCAGGGCGAGCTGCGTCTGCTGATCGACGATGCGGCTCGCTCCTTGAGTCGAATCCCGGGCTTTGGGGCGTCTCTGCTATCGCCGCACGGACGCCCGCGTGGGCAAGTGACCACCGAGGTGCGGCGTAAGCTGCCTGCGTGGGTCATCGTGGTGGCGGCGGCCACCGTGGGCATGCTCATCTACGTGACCCTGCTCTTCTACATGCGCGGAGCCTCCAGCGAGACGGCCACGCGCATCGACAACACCGAGCAGACGGATCCCCGCGGTACGCCTTGACCCCCGCACGGCCCCACACAGGTTGCGTGCGGGCCACCCCCCCGATTCACCCCCTCTATTCCTGCTGACTGGATATGCGTGGATTGATCAATATCCTCAAGAGCCGCTACTTCCTGCTGAGCGTGGGTATGGCCATGCTAGTGGGGCTCATCTTCTTCCTAGGACGGTTGATGAGTTGGCCGTTCCAGTGGCAGCTCCTAGGCGTCATTGGGGTGCTCGTGCTGTTCATCGTGGTCCTGGCCATCAGCTTCGCCCGGGCCAACAAGAGCGCCAGCATGATCGAACAGTCGATCAAGCAGCAAGGGCAACAGCAGTTGATGAACACGCGCCCTGACAAGCGCCCCGAGATTGAGGCCATGCAAGAGAAGCTGGAGCGAGCCATCCAGCAACTCAAGACATCGAAGCTGGGACGCGGCAAGCGAGGCAAAGCCGCGCTCTATGCTTTGCCCTGGTACATGTTCATCGGGCCGCCGGCCGCTGGGAAGACCACCACCATCGCTAACTCCGGCCTCAATTTCCCCTTGGGCACGGACGGTGTGCGCGGCGTGGGCGGCACGCGTGACTGCGATTGGTTCTTTACCGACTCAGCCATCCTGCTGGACACCGCCGGGCGCTACACCACCGAGTTTCAGGACAACGAGGAGTGGGTGGCCTTCCTGGAAACGCTCAAGAAGCACCGGAAGGATCAGCCCATCAACGGCGTCATCATCGGCATCAGCATCGCCGATCTGATCTCGGCTTCGCCCATGGAAGTCGAGCAGCATGCTGACACCATCCGTCGCCGCATCGACGAGTTGATCAAGCACCTAGGTGTTCGCTTCCCCGTCTACCTCACCTTCACGAAATGTGACCTGCTGCAAGGCTTTACCGAGTTTTTCGGGGACATGCAGCGGGGCGAGCGGGAGCAGGTCTGGGGCGCCACGCTGGATAAAGAGCAGCAAGCGGACCGCAACGTACGCGCGGTCTTCGAAACCGAGTTCGGGCGCCTCCACGATGCGCTGCTGAACATGCGGACCAGCCGACTGAGCCGCTCGCTCAAACGAGAGGCGCGCCGGAAGGTCTACACCTTCCCGCTGCAGTTTGGCGCCGTCAAGGATACCCTGGCCCAGTTCGTCGGGCAGGTATTCCTGCCGAACCCGTACCAGGAGAGCCCCATTTTCCGAGGCTTCTACTTCACGAGCGGGACCCAAGAGGGCGTACCGCTGGATACGGTGATCCAGAACATCGCCTCGCAGTTCAATTTGTCCGTGCTGCCTGAGAGTGGCGGTGAGCCTGTGGTGGAGACGAAGAGCTACTTCATCCGGCAGTTCTTTGAGGAAGTGGTGATACCGGATCAGTTCCTCGTAGAGCGCACCTCGCGCGCGGCCACCCAGGGGCGTGTCCTCCAGCTGGCCACGCTCGTCGGGTCACTGGCCATTCTGGCTCTCTTTGCCCTCGGGGCCTTCACGTCGCTGTTCAGGGGCTTGGATCAGCTTGAGGAGGTCGCGGCAGCGTCGGACGTGGTCCAGCAAGCGCGGCTCGACAATCCGATGGCGCTGAGTGCCAACATCGCCAACCTGGATACCCTGCGCCAGGAGTTGTACCAGCTGGAGAACCCGCCCCTGCTCAGCCTGGGCTTGTATCCGTCCAGCGAGGTCGAAGAAGCGGCCTCTGAAGTCTATCAGTCCAAGCTCAGAGCCTTGGTCGCTGAGCAAGTAGAGCGCCTGGAGCGACGCATGCGTCAGGCGGCCGCTCGAGGCGGTAACCTCGAAGAGAGTGCCCGGGATACCCTCTTTCAAGATCTGAAAGCGTATCTCTTGCTCACCGAGGAGGCCGATCGGCTCAGTGACCGGGACAACCAGAACTACCTAGAGCAGAAGCTCACCGAACTGCTCACCGAGCAACTGCGACGCGGCACCGAGGGCGATGCCCCTGCGCAGCAGGCTACCTCCTTTGTCGAGGCCCTTCAGGTTCGATTGGAGAATCCTGAGCTGACCTGGCAAGCGCCCTTCCCCGGTGACGATCGGCTGATCGGGACGGCGCGAGGAGCGATCGGAAGTCTCAATCCCAGCGTCATCTATGGCCAAGTCATTCGCGATGTCAAAAACGAGCTAGGCCTTCGCGACGTGACGCTGGATGTAATCCTGAGCGGTCGGCCGGGCCGCAACCTGTTCACGCAGTCATCAGCCCGTGTGGACGGCGTCTTCCAAGCGGCGTTCTGGCCCGATGTGCGCAAAGCCATCCGTGATCGCAGCAGCAACCCCTACGGCGATGATTGGGTGCTGGGTCGAGAAAACCAGGAGGCCCAGACCAACTTGCTCTCCGAAGACGAGATCGTTGAGGACATGGAGCAGCGGTACTTCAACGATTTCGTGGGTCAGTGGTCACGATTCCTGAATAGCATTCGGCTGGATCGGAGTCAGTTCAACACCATCCAGGCTGCCGAGCGGTCCATGTTTACGCTGAGCAGCGGCACGGACTCACCGCTCCTGTACATCCTGGGTACCGTAGCCAACGAGACCTTACCGGATAACTTCAGTGATCCGTTAGACCAACTGGAACAGGAAGCAGGCAGTGCCCTGGCCAATGAGGCGGGACGCCGAGCACGCGCCCTGTCTGGCGGCCGCAATATCCGAACCCCGGGCGCTCGGACGGGACAGGATGGAACGCCGCCCATGTCCGCCTTCTCTTGGCTCCATGACGCCGGATTTCAGACAGCCATCACCCAGCCCACCCCCCGGGTCCAGGCGCTGTTTGATGCCCTCGTGACGGTCCACAGCGCCGTGGACGAAGCGCGGGACCCTGGCATTGCCATGGAGACCGCAGCCACCTTGGTGGGCAACGGAGGCGACCTAGGCGGTGCCTTCGAAACGATCCAGCGGCAGGGGCAACTTGATCGCACCGTGCGGCAGAACCTGTTCGAAGCACCGGCCGAGTGGGCGGGGTCGTCAGTCATCTCAGCCGCTCAGCAGGCCCTCAACGAGCGGTGGCGCTCAGACGTTCAGGAGCCGTTCCAGCAACTCTTGGGTAGCCAGTTTCCCTTCGACCGCTCCTCCTCTCAGGACGCAAACCCCTCTGACATTGCCGACTTCTTTGACTCCAGCAATGGGCCGGTGGCCGTGTTCTTGGAGTCGCTTAAGCCGTTCGTTCAAGGCGGCAACCTGGACCAGATGCGTCCCCAAACATGGCAGCGACGAGGGATCTCCTTCTCGAGCTCCACGCAGCGCGCCATCCAGCGGGCAGATCAGATCGGCCGGGTGATGCTGAGTGGGGGCGGTATCGCCGAACTCACGTTTGAGCTTCGGCCCGATCAGACCATTCCCAACGGCAGCCCAACGCCCGGCGAAGTGCTGATCAGTGTGCATGGGACGACCGAAACCTATGGACAAGGTACGCCCCGATGGCTCAGCTTCCAGTGGCGCGGCACCGAGGATCTAGCCTCGTTGGAAGTGCGAGGACGTGAGCAGCGTCTTGCTGACATCGAGTACGAGGGAGGGTGGGCCTTTTTCCGGATGCTGCGGGCCGCACAGATCAGCTCGGGAGGGGGCAACAACTACCGGGTGTTGTGGCGCCTCTCTGGCCCCAACAACTCGTATTCTCTGACGCAGCCGTTCGATCTGCGCTCACGCGGGAGTGTGGCCCCGTTTGTGGATGCCGAATTCTTCAACTTCAACCCCCCCTCACGCCTGAACTGACCTGGCGATGCAAGCTCAACCCTCGCAGGCGGCCTATTACGGAAAGACGCCCGCCCATGGCGACTTCCTCCAGCATCGCGCCACCACCCCAGCGTGGCGTGAGGTAGACGATTGGATTCAGCAAGGGCTCGCCCATGCCAAACGCCTGAACCGTACGTCCCTCTCCGAGGCGGCGGCGCGCGCAGCACCGGTCTCCTTCCTGTACTGTGCCCGCCAATCCGAAGGGGCCTTGACCGGCGTCATGCACCCCAGCGGCGATAAAGCCGGCCGGGTGTACCCGTTTGTGGTCGGCGTCGAGGAAACGACCCCAACCGTGACTGGCCCCTGGGCGTATCACCTGCCCATCCAGCAGGCCTCTTTCTTTGAGGAGGCTGAGCGCTTTGCTGCCCGCGCCGTACGTGGAGATCTCGAGTACTGGTCGCTGGCCGACGAAGTGGACCCCGTAGCCACGCGGTTACGCCCTTTTGGCGCCTCGGAGTTTCACAAACGCTACTTGCAGCATACGCCCTTTCGCACTCTCGTCGAAGCGATCTGGGGACATTTTGATGATAGTGGCAAATATCTGCTTTTCAAAAACATAACGGATGTACTTCTTCCGTTCCGCTCTGAGCCCTCACTGAACATTGCCTTTGGCATGCGCTTCCCGCTGCCATCGGGGGAAACGATGCTCCATGCAGCGGCCTTTTGGTGGGAGCTGTGTTACCGGCTGACCCAGCGGCGTGTGGAAAGGCCCAGTTGTTTCTGGACGGCCAGTGCCAAGGCCGCAGACCCCTTCCTGCTCTTCTTCTTCCAGCCGCCACCGCCTGCGGCCATCCCCGAGCTTTTGGCCGTCCAGCAAGATGACGACCGGATCTGCAACTTAACCCAGATGGGCGCGGCCAATGCGGTAGAGGCCGCCCTGTCCATTCCTCCTCACTACGGCACGGTGATCGAGTCTGAGCACATCTCCTTATGGGAGTTTCTGTGCCGCGTATGACCTTGGTCAAGGCTTGATGCCGTGTATGTATTGTGCTAGCCCGCCCAACGTGTGACCTATGGAACCTGAGACCCAACCCGCCGAGACTGAAGAAGTCACCCTGTCCCCGTTCTTGCAAAGCATTAGCCAGCCCCTCTCGGCCGATGCGCCAGGCGGAGAGGATGTCACGTACGATCAGCGCTTCCAGGACGTGAAGGCGGAGATCGACAAGATGGCCACGGCCGACGCGGACTCCGTGGATTTCAAGCTGGTCATTTCGCAAAGCCAGGAATTACTGACCGGGGTCTCGAAAGACGTCCGGGTGGCGACCTTTCTCACCGTGGCGGAGTCCCGCTTGAACGGTGTAGCCGGTATGTCAGAGGCCGTGCAGGCTACCCAGTTGATTGTCACCGAGTTCTGGGACGACCTCTATCCGCCCAAGCGACGCATGAACGCGCGGCGGAACGCCCTGCAGTTCATGTCTGATCGCATGAAAGACTGGGTGAGTGCCTACAAACCGTCCATGGCGGACAAGGAGCCGCTTGAGCAGGCCCACGCGGCGATGAAGCAGTTGCAGGAGTTCTGCATGAAGGTGATGGAGGACAAGGCCCCGGCCCTGAGCGGCTTCACCAAGGCCCTGCAGACGACGCTCCACAAAGTCCCCAAGCCGCCCCCCAAACCCGCGGCGCAAGAAGCGCCCGCTCAGGCGGCGGCCGTGCCGGCCACCGGAGACGGCGCCGCCGCCGCGCCGACACCCGCTGCATCTCCGGCGGCCACGGCCGCTCCGGTTGCGAGCATGGCGCCGGCTGCCGAGCTACAGTCGGTCAAGCAAGCTCAAGGGGAGCTCATCCGCATCGCCACCTACATTCGATCCCAGGATACGGCGCATCCACTGAGCTACCACATTCTGCGCAGCGCGCGGTGGGCCGAAATCCAATTCGAGCTGCCCAATGACGCCGGAAAAACCATCATTCCGGTTCCACCGGCTCCACGGCGGAACGCGCTCCAATCCATGCTGAGCCGCGGGGACCACCGGACGCTCCTCCAACAGGCAGAGGGGGCGTTTCAGGAGCCGCCGTTCCATCTGTGGCTGGACCTCCAACGGCTGAGCGCGGCGGCCCTCGAAGGAATGGGACCCACCCATAAACCAGCGCTGGACGCTGTCCTATACCAGACGTCCATCTTGATCAGCCGCGTTCCGGGGCTCCCGCGACTCGCCTACAAAGACGGGACGCCCTTTGCTGACGCGATGACCTTGGACTGGATCGAGACGCAGATCAAGCCCCTCGGCGGCGGTGGAGGAGGTGGGGGGCTCAGCGCAGAGGGCGGAAGCTCGCACTTGCGAGAACGCTTCGATGAGGCCCGCAAAAAGCTGACCCAAGGGAAGCTGGATGAGGCCCTCACCACCATGCAAGAAGGCGTCCAGGAAGATGCGACGCGCCAAGATCATTTCACGCGGCGTCTGTACATCGCCGAGCTGTGCGTCAAGGGAGGGCAGCCCGCGATGGCGTCTCCGATGCTGGAGGCGCTGGCCGAGCAGGTCCAGCACCACGATCTCAACAAGTGGGCTCCCGGGCTGGCCCTGCAGGTGTGGTCTAACCTCTACCAGAGCTATGTGGCCTTGGCCAAAGGCGCTGAACCTGAAGAGCGTGAGACCCTGCGTACATTGGCGCTTGATGCGTTCGGTCAGGTCTGTCAGCTAGACGCCAGCTTCGCCCTCACCCAAGCCGATAGCCTGTCTACCCTTTCAAAATCGTCCAAAAAGGGGTGATTACAGCTACATAAGGTGAAAATCTTGTTTGATTATCATGCAGAATACCCCTAGGTTAAATCCTCTCCCTCTCACTTGTCGCAGAGGCCGAGGCGCCCGCACCCACGAGCACACCGACCCCTATTGTAGGCCACACCCATACCGGGTTCGCCTGCATCTGTGCTCCTACCGGCCGACGCTTTCCAGCTAGGCAGCGCCCGCGGGGCCACCGGCGCACGCACACGTACCGTCCACACATACTCAACACTGCCGAGGTGAACGCATGGCTAAGAGCTTTCAAAAAGAGAAGCCGCCCGCACGTATCAACATGTTCTTGGAAGTCCAGAAGGGCAATGCAAAGGAAAAGCTAGAGCTTCCCCAGCGCATGATGGTCATGGGAGACTTCCTGGGCCGCGAGGACGACACCCCCCTGGAAGATCGTGAAGTGGTCAACATCAACAAGGACAACTTCGAGCAAGTGCTCAAGTCCATGGATGTGAAGTCCAGCTTCTCCGTGGCAGACAAACTGAAGGGCGGCGATGAAGAGATGAAAGTCGACCTCAAGTTCGACAGCATGAAGTCCTTCAGCCCGGAGGAAGTGGCCAAGCAGGTCCCTGAGCTTAACAAGCTCGTGGCCATGCGCAATCTGCTCCAGGACTTGCGGAACCGCGTGGTCAACATGGCCCAGTTCCGGAAAGAGCTGGAAGCCGTTGTCAAAGACCCCGACGCCCTCGCCAAGTTGACGGCCGAGTTGGATCAGGTGGTCCAAGGAGGAGCCGACGAAGAGGGCGGAGCAGAAGACGCCTGATCGTATCGGGTCCCCGCCTTCTCTTTTCAGCATTCAACCGATAGCCACGCACTGAATCGATCATGGAATCAAAACAGGAATCAGCGGCGGCAGCCGTAGAAACGAAGGACAGTCTCCTCGATAGTATTTTTAGCAAGGTCGACGCCACGGCGCCCGACGAAGCCGTACGCATCGGCGAGTTCGACGATGCCAACGCCAACTCGGAGAAGCCTCGTGGAGCCATGGTGGCC
>JBCDJV010000106.1:0-15401 GCA_038747425.1 Bacteroidota bacterium | reverse complement strand
GGTGCGAGTAGCCGTCTGGAAGTACCAGAGTTTATCGATGTCACCTGCCGGGACCGAGATATTGAAAATCCCTAAACCCTTCTTCGAGCGGCTCACAAGCACACTTGCCCACGCCGCATAAGGACAAAGTCGAGCTTAAGAAGGTCGTTCAAACGAGGGCGCCGCAGTTGCGCGGGGTGGAGACAGTCTTAACCAACTTCGAGCGACTTGATAGTGTGAAGCTCTACCCTCTTCGTCTTCCCGCGAAGCTCACATTGACCGAGACTCTCAACTTCAACTCCCGTGTCCAACTGGAGCCGGCTCAAGAGATCTCCCGAAACAAGAAGATCCACTTCATGCTTGTTACACAAACCTTGGATTCGCGCTGTTGCATTGAGGATATCTCCCGTGAATATGATCTCTTTCTTCAGTGCACCAATTTCACCTGTGGTGACATCGCCAATGTGAAGACCCGCCTTAAAATCCGGTGCTACTCCAAATTCCTGTCTATACCACTCAGCCTTCGCCGTCAGGTCCGCTTTCATGACAAAAAAACAGTTGATACAATTGTTATCTCGCAATCCGGACTCAACTGGCCATGAGACAACAACTTCATCCCCAACGTACTGGTAGATCTGCCCAGCGTTAGACATGATGCCGTGTGACAGATCCTGGTAGTAGGCCCGAAGTAATTTGAAGTAATGACCATGGCCCAGTTGCTCTGCGATGCGAGTCGAATCCTTCATGTCTGAGAACATGAATATTCGAGTCTCTTCTTTCGGAGTATGATACCTACCCGTCAAGAACTTGACCAAAACACCGTGTCCTATGTGTTCACTGATCTCTGAGTAGAAGAGTGAAGCAACAAGCATTGTAGACAACTGAATGACCGTGTTCAGCAGAGACGTGCTGAACATAAATGATTTGAGTCTTTCCCACACCAGACCATCAAGTAGGCTGGTATTGAGTTCCATACTAACTGCAATGGGAAACGTGATTAGAATGACTCCGAGAAGGAGTACAGAGTAGAATAGTGTTTTGTATATAACCTTTTGTGCCAGTGTCTTCGTTGTAAACCTACGGTTGAGGTAGATGACCTCAACGGTGCCCACGAGTAGACCTACAATTGTTACTGCAAATGAACCAAAGATAAGTATACTGAGGTCAAGCTGAATAGCAGTTTCAGGAGTGCCTCCGAAATCTCCTCTTGCGGAGTAATCAGAAATGAAGAATATCTGATCGAATATGAGCCAGATAATACCAAAAGGAAGGATGCGAACGATATTTATCCTGGCACTAGGTGAAAGTCTATTGAACAGCCGAGCCATGTCAATACCCATCTATGCGTAAGCACGAATTTGCTTATATCGAAAGATTGATGTCAAAACGGATTCGAAGAAGGCACCGCTCATGACGAGATAGCTGTGCCCGGCTAGGTCGCACTCATCGTAGCATGGACGCATGATGTATAACGATCCGAGCTAACGCGCGAAGTGGCAAACGCCAACGATTGAACGATAGCGCTGAGGCTCCAACCTCCGCAAGCAGCAAAACAGCAGCCGCCCTTCGACCCCCTCGAGTGGCTTGTCAGGACACCAGGCTATCAGAGCAACCATGTCGCTCCAAAGGCTTGTTGTCAACGGTCTGAGGGGTACCACCTGACGCAAAGGGGCCACGCCAGGAGACGGAATGATGGATGTCCGCCGCTTGTTGAGGGGAGAACTCTGCTAGCAGTTTCGATGTGAGGCGTTTCCATGATGCGACGGCCATGTCCCAACCGTCAGCGTATTGCGAATGAGTTCGAACACAGCTGGCGTGACTCCTGCCAGACCCTCCCAACGAGTTCCATTTCTGTTCCGCAGTACCGGTACCTCCCTGGCTCCAGGGCTTGGCTGAGGCGATATGAGGTATACGCCTCTTGGCCCGGTTCCAGGTTCGGCAGCGAGTCGCAGTCGTAGCTGCCGCCATGCGGAAACTGGTACAACGAACGGCCAATATCCTGCCAAGTCGCCTCCTCCACGCTCCACCGCTCCATCGTGGCCTTCAGGCACAGGTCGTAAGCGAGTAGCTCATCTGAGTTGTTGACGACCCGAAGTTGCATAGCCCCGGCCGGCTGGTAGGCGTCCCGAAGAGCCGTGAGTTGAAGGCGTGGTGAGTCATGGGCGGTCTTGTCTGGCTGCAGCCGTGGTGCCATGCAGGAGACGAGGGCAAAGGCTAAGAGAAGGGACGCACGCATGAGGCAAGGTGTACATCTTCTAAAACTCCCCGTATCCGGTAGCATCCCCCTAGCACACACGAGCGGGCAGGCCAATGTACTGTACCCATGGGCAACCTGCAATGACATGTCATGGTGTTGGGATGCTCCCGGTAGAGCACGCCGTCGGCACAGCCTATGCAGGCTTCTTGGGTGGCTCCTCAGGCGTTCTCCAGGCGCTGGAGCTAGTCCTGTGGGGCCTCGCGGAGCCGGGGCGTCAGCGTAGCGGTGTCCCGCAGCGCGAGGCCTCACCAGCTCCAATGGATACGCGGCCAGAGGCCCTGGGGCAGTCACTGGCTCGGCCCTGGTCTCATGGGCGGGTGTGAGATGCTCCGTTCCAGCGTCTTCCCGTTCGCTGGGTCAGCTCCTCAAGATGTCGCGGACGGCTCTGCTTGCTGAGCGTGCGGCGGTGTCTACACTGCTCCAACTCGATCCGTTCGTATACGCATCTCCCGCAAAGAAGAGACGGTCTCCGACGCGCTTGCCCAGGGTGCGAAGCACGCTCCAGTTCTCTCTGTCAACCACGTATGCGCCTCTGGCATAGGGCTCTTCATTCCAGTTCTGGAAGAGGTGCTTGACGTAGGTTGCCGAGGCCCGACCGTCAAAGAGCGCATCGAGTTCATGCAGGATGTAGTCGATCAGCGCTCCGTCGCTCAGCTCAACGTAGGGACGTGTCTCACTCCCCACAGCAAACAGGCCAAGAATATGCTGACGAGTATCTTGTCCATAGGAGGCGTCATAGTATAGCTTCTGCCCGTCCGAACCCGGCTCGACCTCGACGCCTACAAAGGCTGGGTAGAACCGCTCAGAGAACTCGATAAAGGCTTTGCATCCATCCCACACCTTGACCTTGCTGATGGCCTCTTGCTTGCTCTCGGGCAGTGCGGGAATGAAGGTGATGGCCTCGTTCTGAAGCATCTTGACGGGCACCGTCACGATGGCTCGATCTGCCGAGTAGGTTCGTTCCTGGGTGTGGACGTGGACAACGTCGGCCGAATAATCAACCGTATCCACAACGGCGTTGTGGATGATCGCTGACTGAACGGAAGGGACCACATGGTGCTCGAAAAAGCCGAGCCAGGAGGAGTTGATAAACTTACTGTCCCCATCGAAGCCGACGTCTCTCAGGGAGATGCGGACTCCGTTGTACAGCCCATAATCCGTCTCTGGGTTGTATGTCGTGGTGCCAACCTGGACGGGCACCGAGTCATCATTGATGATTTCCTTCAGGATGGACGGAGGTACGTGGATCCATTCGGCCCCAAGTGATATCGGGAAGTCGGCAAACGTGGTCGTATGCTTCATGCGGCCGCCAACCCTGGGGGAAGCTTCCAAGATTTGGAACTCAAGCCCATACTGTTGGAGCAGATATCCTGCGGTGAGTCCGGCTGCACCGGCTCCCACAATCACCACCTTCCCTACCGTGCTGGCCTGCGCTACAGACTTCTCGCAGGCACTCAGCATGCTAGAGAAGGGCAGGCCCAAGCCGAGCACCTGGCAAACAGCTATGAATTCTCGTCTATCCATGCTATTCGCGATGGCGTGGTGTAGGTCATCAGCATCAGATGAACGTGAGCATCTGTGTAGGTCGATGGATGGGGACCGTCCCCCCAGCCACCATAGTAGGCCTACTCCGTTCAGCGACCGAGGTTACAAAGCTCTGTGCTCTACAGCAACTCCATGGATAAGGCCGTCGCCTACGTGGGGATGAGGCTCGCGTGAGGAGCCTCCGGTTGGCCTACGTCAGGAATGCGTTTTAGCCTGCCCGGTGAGGGCAGCGCTGAGGGACCCATGGCCAATCATGCCGGTGCCGCTGAAGAGGAGCACGGTCATGGCGCAGCCCACTGATCCGGGGCCTGAGGCGGGCCGCGAAGTGCGCCGAGCGTACGAGACGGGCGGCGAGGGGCGCGTAGGACATGGGCATAGTGATTGCGAGGTGGCAAGGGCCAACGATCGCACGGTGCCGCTGAGATGCCCACCGAAGCAAGCGGCCATCCGGTGCGGACATGGAATATTTTTTATACTGCTTTTATGTCCCTTACTCACGCCGCGCATCATATTCTTGTCGAGCAATATTCACCGCATGCATGTGGGATTTCTGCCAGATATCAATGCTGTTGAAAATAGCAATAAGCGACTCGGTAAGTTCTGTCTTCGCATAGATAACTTTTACAGGACTTGTGGCTGTGACCTGGCGGTCAATGAGGCCATCACGTTCTAGCTCTCTGAGTGCTTTTGTTAACATACGTGAAGAGATATCAGGTACAAGCCTGCGGATTTCACTGAACCGTTTTGGCGTTTCAACCAAGGACCATAGTATGCTAGTTTTCCATCGCCCGTTAAACAGATCTACCGCAGGTGCGATGGGACATCTCTTCTCTTCCATAGTTGCCTACACGGATGTAATCTGGTTGTCAACTGAGAACCTAGTTACAGATTGGTTCCTTGAATATAGTTACTTTACAATTTAAACTAAATAGTCAATCTAAATTATGGAGACACGTAGTTATGGCACTAAACCTGACCCCGCGCCTGGGCCGGAAGCCCGAGACCACAAGTAGTTTACCGCATTCTCAACTAACACAGCACGGGCCCAACGAGGTTATAGATAAGTTGCACGCGTGGTGCTTCTCGTTGCCAAGTGTAGCCAATGAGAAAAGCGGCATCTCTGTGCCGGGCTCTCGTGCCTTGGTCTTGCAGGCCGACATTACATGTAACCCCCAAGCATGTATGATTGGTCGAGAATTTGCACATATCCACCCACCGCCAGACAATGGGAGTATGCACGTCATGTTGCCTCCCGAAGAGGCAGTGGAGGTAACTACAAAAGGCTGGGGCGAGGATCATTACTTGGTGACACAAGGACGCTATCGAAAAGGATTGGTCATGCTTTTTTCGCCACGAAATAATGAGGAACTAGAGGTTGTAAAATTAATTGTTAAAATATCTTACGACTATGCTACTCAAACCGAACAGTGAAATATTAAAATGGTGCTGTAACCAGCCTCTGCAACGGACAAAGGACACTGATCCTTTACCGACAGCTCCTACCGCGTGCTGATAGGCGGCTATATCAACCTGGAAGGCGGCTTCGCCATCTTCAGGAACGGCCTGCAAGGCAACGGCTTGAGTGGAGAAATCCGCCGGGCTGTCGAGATGACTGGCTCGCCCAGTCACTAGGGCACCCTCAGCTCACCGGGTAGCTCTGCTGATGTAAAGGGGCCATACAGGTGCTGGGCCCCGCTGCTCCAGTCACGTCCTCGCTGTTCGTCGGCGGGCTTCTCGACCAGGAAGTACACGGTCTCAAAGGTGGTGGGGAGCAGCCAGCTGGACGCCGCGCCCGCCGCCACCTCCGGAAACTGCCGAGAGCCGAGCGATACATCAGCGGGCGGTTCTTCAAACCACATCCCGATCCTGAGAGCCGGAGCGGTGTCGGACACAAGCTTGAACGTGTGCGTGTGCAGGGACGCACGCAGGTCGATCGTGCCTACATCCACGGTACCCCCGCTGGTGAACGGCTTGAGCGCATCGGCATCGAGGGCATAGATCGTTCGGTCGATGCCCGCCACCACCTCAAGGGTGTTGACGGCCCCATCGACGGAGGTGCGAAATCCCCACGTCTGGTCAAGGTCTAGCCACTCGTAATAGGTGGATGCCTCGTTTTCGACCTCCAGGATGACCTGCAGGCCACGAGCACCGGTCCCCGCTGGCAGCTGCAACCGCCCGACGACGGTGTGGCTCAACGTAGGGACTGGGGCAGGCCGGGTTGACGTGGAACAACCGGAGCAGGCCAAGAGCGCGACGCACAAAAAGCCCGCTAATCTCCCGACCTCTCGTCCTCCAGGCTTCCATCTCCAAACACCTTTCGGGTGACGACGCGCGAGCGTTTGGGCCTTGCGTCGGGCTGGTTGGACGAGGCGGGGTTCCACCCGGTGACGTCGAAGTGCGCAATGGCGTGCATGGCTCATGGTGTGTGGCGGTGGGTGGGGGAGGATGTTGCGACGGCGTCGGGTACGGGATGGGGTCGATGGGGAGTGCCTCAGGCATCGGGGATCAGCGCCTAGGTGGGTTCGCGGAAGTCAAGCGCCATCAGGTCAGGGTGTTGGAACGTGTAGCTGAGCACCTGCCTCAGGTGCGCGCTGCTGACACGTTTGCCGGACGCCGGGTCGTTGGGCCCGAACGCGGGGGGCTCCGGGCGCCCGGCTAGGGCGAAGGCGCGGGTGTAGAACGCCCGCCGTGAGGGGTGCGTGTCAGCGCAGGCGTTGAGGGTATGGCCCCAGGCCGCTTGCGCTACGATTTGGTGGAGCACGTTCACGCAGTCGTCGCGGTGAATGAGGTTGACGGGCGCCTCCGGATTGGGAATGGCCCGGCCCGACTTGAAGAATCGCCCTGGGTGGCGGCTGTACCCGATCAGCCCTCCAAACCGCACAACCGTCGTCTGCACGGACGCCACGCTTCTGAACAACGACTCAATCTCCAACAGGGGGCTTTCAGCGTGGTACTGGGTGTCTGACTCCGTGACCGTGGCGGTGACGTTCTGGTACACCGAGGTCGAGCTGACAAACAGCACGTACCGGACCGGCGAGGCCTCCATAATCGCGATGAACGCGCGAAACCGGTCGACCCGCTTGTAGGGGATGTTGACGATCAAGACCTCCGACTGCAGGAAGTCGCGCACCGAGGGTGTCAGCGCGTCGAGGTCCACGAGGTGCGGATCGGCACCCACGTCAGCGAGAAGCGGCAGACGGTCTTCGGACGTGGTCGACGCCTTGACTGGATGTCCAGCGGCGATGAGGTGCTGGGCCAGGGGCAGGCCGAGCCACCCCGTCCCGAGGATGCTGATGGTTGGCATGGGAGGACGCCCTGTCTCAGCCGGTGACCTCGAAGTAGGCACCGGCTTTCAGGGCTGGGTATGGGACAAGGTGGAAAGGATCAGGTGGACGGACGGCAACGACGGGCTTGCATGCCATGAGGCTCCGAAATGATCGGAGCCGACGCGCGATGCAGCAAACGCCACCGGCCGAACGATAGCTCTGACACGCCGTCGTACGCAAGCGCGAAAACGGCGGCCACCTTTCGTCGCCGTTGAGTGGCGTGTGGTGTGCCTACCCTTTGCTCCTTGAACTCAAGGCCATCGTTTTCGTGAACACGAACGACACACTCCTCCCTTTTTCGCCCCTTTGGGGGCCACCCTATGCCTTCCGTCATCTCGCAAGACCCCGAGGTCCTCGGCGGTACGCCCGTCTTCATCGGTACTCGTGTCCCCGTCCAGAATCTCGTTGATTACCTGTCGGCCGGGGATGATCTCGATGAGTTCCTGGCCGAATTTCCGTCCGTGACTGGGGAGCAAGCCCAACGCTTTCTGCTCCAAGCCCAAGAAGCGTTGCTCGCAAGCCTGGGAGGCTAACGGGTGTGGGTGCTACTTGATGAATGCTTGCCTGGGTGCAAACTGAAGCCAGTGTTTGCACAGTTCGATGTACAAACCGTGGCGGAGATGGGCTAGCAGGATCTGAAGAATGGGACCTTGCTGAGCCAAGCCGAGCAGGCGTTTGATGGTTTCGTCACCGCGGACAAGAACCTGCGTTACCAGCAAGCGACAAGCCGGTACGCGCTGGTGATCGTCGTGCTACGAGCGCGCAGCAACCGACTGGAGGACGTGCTTCCGCTGGTGAGCTGTGCCTATGGTGCCCTGACCTCCTCCCCGCAATCAAATCAGTCAGGGGGGCCTCTCTTCACAGACCCAACACCCGCACTCCATCAACTCGCGCCGCCCGGCCCCACGCGCTCGCGCGCAACCCGTCCTCTGCTCTCCCCTTCACCCATTCCCCCACGCCTCCTCACCGCGTCACGCGCACGGAGAACGCCACATGCCGCCCCGGCAGCATCCGATCCACGGGCACCGTGGGCACGCCCTCGGCGAAGGCCAGGTTTTGGTCGAAGACGTTGATCCGGTCGAAGACGTTAATCACGAAGAGGCGGACCTGAACGCGGTTGGTCTGAAACGGCGTCTCCAGCGTCACGCCCAGGTCCAGGTGGCGCAGGACCGGCAGGGCCTGGCGGCCGGGCCGCTCGGCGCCGAACGGCGTCTCGGCGGTGCCCAGCGATGTGTGGCGGAGGTAGTCGTAGTACATCCGCCGCAGCGCCCAGCGGCGGCCCCACACGCCGGTCCAGCGCGTGCTCAGGCGGAGCCCGTCTGTGAGCGGCACCTCGGCGTCGAGCAGCAGGCGGTGTGGCTGGTTCCACGGCACGGGCTCGGTCTCGTCGCGCCCTTGGTGCGGGTAGCGCCGGGTGGCCCAGCTGTAGCTGTACGTGGCCGTCGGGCGGACGAGGCGGCCCGCGTGGTGGAGGCGCACCAGGCCGCCCACGGCCTCGCCACGGGTGACGCGCACGAGGTCGTCTTGCGTGACCGACGGCGTGACCCCGGCGTCGGGCTCGGGGCGGGCGATCAGCCCCACGTAGTCGATGTCCAGGAGACGGGGCTGGGCTTTGTAGTAGCCTTCCAGGGTGACGCGCCAGCCGCTGGTCAGGGTCAGGAGCGCCTCGGCGCTGGCGTGGTAGGCACGGGGCGGGGCCACGTCGGCGCTGGTGGGGAGCCAGAAGTGGATGGCAGGCACCACGGCGGTGACGCCCACGCTGGTCAGCTCAAAGGCCTGCACGTACTGCCGGTACAGGCCCCCGGCCAGGCGCAGCGCCAGCGCGCCGCGCGTGCCCAGCGAGCGATCATGGCGGACGGACAGGCGGGGCTCGGCCAACACAGCTTGGCGAACGGGCACCCACGTGAGGCGGAGGCTGGGCTCCACGCGCAGGGTGGGGGTCAGGTTCAGGGCGCTGGTGGCATGCGCCGCCACGGTGGTGCCGTCGGCGTCGTGGCGCAGGGGCGCCACCAGCGGCTGGTCCAGCGTGAGGCGGCTCTGGGTCCAGGCCGCCTCCAGGCCGGTGGTCAGGTGGTGCCGGGGGGTGGGGCTGTGGTGCCACGTGACGGCCAGGCCGCCCTCGGCCAGCCGGTGCCGTTCGTTGCCACCCGGCCGGATGTCCAGGCGCAGTTCGTCTTCCAGGGCGTCTAGCTGGGCGGGGTCGTTCGTGCCGGCGGGGCCTCGGCGCAGGCGGTACCGGTACGAGGAGCGGTGCCAGCTGGCGTGGGCCTTCACGGTCATCATGGAGCGGCTGCCCAGGAGCCACTGCGAGGTGACCTGCCCGGCCCAGTTGGTCCACGCGTAGTCGTTGGTGCTCACCAGCACCTGGGCCGAGTCGGCGGCCGGAGGCGTGTAGAGCGCGCTCAGGTCGCTGCCTAGGCGGTTCTCGGCGCGGTAGGCGGAGCCGGAGATCGTGTGGAACGGGGTTCGCTGCACCCGCCCGGCCAGGTGCAGGTCGGAGAAGCGCACGGTGGGGATCTGCCGCGTCCGGGTGAGCGAGGTGGGCGTCACCGGCTCGCCCAGCCAGAGCGACGTCTGCAGCGGGTCGGCCGCGCTCCAGTTGCTGAGGAGGCGTTGGATGCCGCCGTCCTCGTAGGCGTCCCACAGGCTGGTGCGCGCAGCGGCCATCACGGTGGCGTCGCGCCCCGGGCCCAGGGCCCAGCGGCCGCGCCCTTGGGCGTTGAGGCTGACCGGGTCCAGGCTGAGCGCGCCGCCCACGGGGGCCTCGCCGCTGAGGTCGTGCGTCACCGCCACCACGCCGGCCAGGTGGCTCCCCTGCTCGGCGCCGAAGCCGGCCTTGTGGATCGTGAGGCGCTCTACGGCGAGGGGACTGAAGGCGCCCAGATGCCGGCCCAGGCTTACGGGGTTGCGGATCGGCACGCCGTCTAGCGTGGTGAGGTGTTCGCCGCTGGCGCCGCCCTGGATGTTCAAGTCGGCCACGGGTTGCTGGGACGAGACCCCCGGCAGCCGGGCCGCGTGGAAGGCCAGGTCGGTGGTCCCCAGGCCCGCCAGGTCGCCCCAGGCCTCGGTGGCGGCCAGGCCCAGGTCGGCCGAGGGGCGGTGCTGCACCAGGCCGTCAATCACCACGGGCTCGAAGACCAGCTGCTGGGGCTCCAGACGGATCTGGAGGCGGGCCTGATTGCCGGGCTCCACCCAGACGCTGTCCACGCGCGGCGTGTAGCCGAGGTAGGAGATGCGCAGCGCATGGGGCCCACTCAGCACGCCGCCGAAGCTGAAGTAGCCGCCCTCATTGGTAACGGTCCCGGCGCTAGCATCGGCCAGCAGCACATGGGCACTGGGCAGGGGCTCGCCGGTGAGGCCGTCCACCACGCGCCCGGCCACGTGGCCTACCTGGGGCGGCTGCTCCAGCGCCTGGATGAGCACGTAGGCCCCAGAGGAGGAGCGGACGAAGTCGAGGCCGGTGTCGGCCAGGAGGCAGCGGAGGATGGCCTCGGCGGTCCCGCTCAGGACGCAGTAGCTGCGCTGGCCCTGCACCAGGTCGGCGCGGTAGACGAGGTCGATCTGGGTGCGACGCGCCAGCTCCTGCAAGGCCTCGTCCAGCGGGGCCCCGCGTATCACGAAGGTGTAAGTGGCCGGCGCGGACGCATCCTGGGCCGAGGCGGCGGGCAGCAGCGCGCTGAAGGTCAGCACAAGGGCCAGCGCCAGCCGGGGCAGCACGTGGGGCACTGGAGTTAGGGGGTCTGCGTGGTATCGGTCGGCATAAAGACGGTGAAGCCTCGGTTGGATGGGCGATACTGACAGCCTTGGGCCAGGCACACGTCGTGCAAGATGGACGCGGCATCGGCTTCACCCAGGTAGAGGACGCTCATGACGGACGCCAGGAGCGCCGGGTCGTCGGCCTGGATGGTGAGATCGAAGCTACGCTCGATGTCGGCCAGGATGGCGGACACCGGGGCGTCCACGTGGACGAACCCACCGGTCCGCCAGGCTTGGGCGTGCGCCGCCTCGCCCGCGGCCGCGGTGACGCCCATGGCCGGGCGGACCACGGCGGCGTCGTTGGGGGCCGCCAGGACCACGGCGTCGGCCTCGGCGCCCTGAGCGGTCACGCGGACGCGGCCCTCGGTCAGGGTGACGCGCGTCTCGGGGCTGGCGGCGTCGGCGCGGGCTCGCACGTTAAACTGGGTGCCGAGCACGGTGACACGGGCGTGCTCGGTGTCGACCACGAACGGCCGCGTGCCGGGCTGTACCTCGAAGAAGGCCTCGCCGGTGAGGGTCACCTGGCGAAGGTCGGCCGGGCCGCCTAGCAGGCTGCGGAAGCCCCGCTGGTAAGCGATGCGGCTGTCGCTGTTGAGGTGAAGCACGGAGCCGTCCGGCAGGTCAACCAGTAGGCGCTCGCCGGCGGGGGCGTAGACCTCGACGGGCTGCTGCCACCATCCCAGGCCCACGGCCAGCAGGAGGGCTAGCACGGCGGAGGACGCCCAGGCCAAGCGCCGGCGGGTCCGCGCCTGGGGCTGCGGTGCCCGGTCGGGCTGGGACGCGGGGGCCGGGGGGCGTCGCGCCGAGGGGCCGTCAAGACGCGCCGCGAGGTCGGCCCACGCGTCGTCGTCCGAGGGCACGGCGGCCAGGTCGTCCGGTGCGGCGTCCAGGGCATCCAGGAGATGCTCCAACTGGGCCTGCCGAGCGGGCTCGAAGGCGCCCAGGGTGTCCTGGAGATCCGTGGGCCGAGTAGAGTCTGAGTGTTGGCTCATGACGATGGGGGTGGAGTGGACTCAAAAAGACTCATGCGCTGCTGGAGGGTTTCGAGGGCCCGCACCAGGTGGTTGTTCACCGTGCGCGGCGAGATACCCATGAGCGCGCCAATTTCACGATGGCTGAGGTGATGGTACCGGCTCAGGAGGAGCGCCTCACGCTGCCGGTTGGGCAGGTCCGTTACCCAGCGCTGCACCTGCGAGGCCAAGGCCGTGGCGTCGACGACCTCATCAGCCCGCGCCGGCGCTGACGACGTCGCTCTCAGCTCCATGCGGATGTCGTCCTCTTTGCTGGCGTGCAGCCGTTCGTCGCGCAGGTGGCGCAGGGCCCGGTTGCGGGTCATACTGTAGAGGTAGGCTTTGAGCGAACGGGATGGATCCAGCCGGTGGCGCGCCGCCCACAAGTCCACGAACACGTCCTGGACGAGGTCATGGGCGAGGTCGGCCTGGAAGACGAGGGTGCGTACGTACCGGAGGAGCGGGCGGCGCAGGGTCCGGAAGACGACCTCGAAGGCGCTCCGGTCCGAGGCGCGCAGCCGTCGGCACAGGTCTTGGAGGTCGGGTGGCGAGCTCGTCAGGTCGGCCATGATGAGAATGCGGGGACAGCGGGCGAGAGGGGGTGATTGATGGTGTAGAACACGAACAGACCGGTATGACCAGCGGGATGGAGAGAAAAGTGGTGAATGGTGAGTGGTGAGTGGTGAACGGTGAAGTGTGAATGGTGAAGTGGGGCGGTTACGTCACCGCGCGTGCCTCGGTCCGTGGCATAGTCCGTGGAGTGGCCGCCCTGTTTATCCGCCCACCAGGTCGATGACTCGTCATGCAGGGTCTACCGGCTGGCCGTCGACAGATCCCTCGACGGCGCTCGAGATGACACGCCGGGCCGTTTCCCTAGTCATTCCGAGCACCGTCGAGGAATCTGTACGAGGCATAGGGTCTGAGATCAGTCCCAGCCGGGTCCACGAACCCTGGATTCGCATCATTCACCACTCACCACGCCCCACTCACCATGCGCCACTCAAAACCGGGTATTGAGCGGTGGGGGGCCGGCTGGCACGATCCCGTTGTACTCGTAGTCGCCCACGCGCTCGGCGTGTTCGGCCTTGACGGCGTCGCGGAGGGCTTCGTCCTGGAAGAGGTCCACCATGGTCATGGCCATGGCTTTGGCGGAGTAGACCATGCCTTTGTGCCCGATCGACATGCCGCTGTAGGCCACCACCGCCCACGAGTGCCACGGAGTGCCTGCGGGGGCCACAGCGCCCGCGAGGCGGATGGTCGGCACCACGAAGCTGACGTCGCCGGCATCGGTGGAGCCGCCACCGGGGTTCACCAGGGTCACCTCCAGCGGTGTCAGGGGCGCGGCCATGCCCACCGGTGGCTGGCCCAGCTCCGCCTGGAGCGTCCGGGCGAAGGCCTGCTCCTCCTCCGTGTAGGTGAGCTCGCCGAGCGCGTCCAGGTTGGCTTGCAGCCGGGCGCCACCGGTGCGGTTGACCACGATCTCGTGGATGCCTGAGACGAGGGTGATGGTGTGCTCGGTGTCGGTCATGAGTGCTGCGCCTTCTGCGATGCGCTCCACACGGTCCCACACGGCCTGCATGCCGGCGCGCTTGTTGTCTCGGATGCGGGTCCAGATGCGCGCGTAGTCCGGCACGATGTTGACCGCCTCGCCCGCCTCCTGGATGTGGTAGTGCATCCGCACGGAGGGTTCCACATGCTCACGCAGGTAGTTGATGCCGGTGGTGTACAGCTCCAGGGCGTCCGTGGCGCTGCGGCCTCGCCACGGGTCGGCCGAGGCGTGTGAGGTGGCGCCGCGGAACTCGACCACAAAGTCCACCAAGGCCAGGCTGCTCTGTACGGCGGCCTTGGTCTCGGCGGAAGGGTGCCAGTCCATCATCACGTCGACATCGTCGAAGAGACCGGCGCGGATCATCCATAGCTTGCCGAAGAAGCGCTCCTCGGCGGGCGTGCCGTAGAAGCGGATGGTGCCTTGCAACGTCCCGTCTTCGATGAGGTCTTTGACGGCGATCGCCGCGCCCAGCGAGCCCACGCCGAACAGGTTGTGCCCGCACCCATGTCCGGAGCCGCCTTCTACACGCGGCGTCTTGGTGGGCACGGTCTGTTGCGAGAGCCCCGGCAGCGCATCGAACTCTCCCAGGATGCCGATGATGGGCGCGCCTGAGCCGTACTCGGCCACAAACGCGGTGGGCGTCTCGGCCACGCCCATCGTGACGCGGAAGCCGTTGGCCCGGGCCAGATCGGCCAGGCCCTCTGCGGATCGCTGCTCCTGGAAGGCCAGTTCGGCGTAGCTCCAGATAGAGTCGCTGAGGGCGATGAGTACGTCGGCCTGCGCCTCCACGGACGCGATAGCCGCCTGCTTGGCGGGCGAGAGGTCAGCCTGGGCGTAGCTGGCGGGGGCGAGCGCAACCCCCAAGAGGAGGACGAGAAGCAAGCGGACAGGCATCGGACGTATGGCGTGATTAACGGATGGGGACACCCACGAAATACCACAACGAGCAGCGAATCTGCAAGTCAGACCGTGTCCAGGGCATAGGTGATTGTAGCCGTGTACGGCTCATCGGGGGCTGCCAAGGTGGTGGGGAAAGCGGGATGGTTGAGCGCGTCCGGGTAGCCCATGGCCTCCAGGCACACGCCGCTGTGCGGCCGGTACGTCACGCCTCCCTTGCCCATGGCCTGGAGCTTCTGGCCCCCGTACAGCTGCAGGCATGGCGAGGCCGTGTAGACCTGCAGCCGACGCCCACGGGCGGGATCGTGGAGCACCGCCACCGGCTGCTCCGGCCCCGCAGGGTCCCGCACAAAAGCATGGTCGTAGCCGCCCGCGTGGCGCAGCTGGGGGTGCGGAGCCATCCGGCGGGCCCCCAGCGCGTGCGGCCTGCGAAAGTCGAACGGCGTACCGGCCACCGGTGCGCGGTGGCCAAGCGGCACGAGCGCCTCATCCACGGGCAGGTAGTGTGCCGCCTGGAGCTGAAGGTGGTGGCCTCCCACATCGCCTTGGTCGTGCCCTGCGAGGTTGAAGTAGGCATGGTTGGTCAGGCTGACCGGGGTGAGGCGGGTGGCCGTGGCCGCATACGTCATGTGCAGGGCCCCGGCCCGCAGGGTGTAGCGGACCTCCACCGCGAGGGCGCCGGGATAGCCGCCCTCGCCGTCGGGGCTGGTCAGACGAAGGGCCACGCCGGCGGCCGCTGGCTCCTCGAACGGGGTGGCTGCCCAGCATCGCTGGTGGAAGCCCGTCTGCCCGCCATGCAGATGAGGTGCGGGGCCGCCCGCGTCCAGCACATAGGGGGTGCCCGCTAGCGTAAACCGGCTGCCCCCGATGCGCCCGGCCACGCGTCCCACGGTGACGCCCACATAGTCGCCACTGGCCAGGTAGGCCTCCACGGTGTCGAACCCCAGCACCACGTCTACCAGCCGGCCGGCGTGGTCCGGCACCTCCAGCGCCTGAAGGGTGGCCCCGAGAGTCAGGACGCGGGCCCGCAGGCCCTCCGCCACAGCGAGCGTGTAGGCGTCGACGACGCGGCCATCTGGGAG
>JBCDJV010000105.1:0-15429 GCA_038747425.1 Bacteroidota bacterium | reverse complement strand
CCTCGGCGGCGTCCCTGGTGGTCTCCGCCGAACTACCCGGACCCTATGCCGCCCGCCTGCGGGCCTATGCGGCCCAGCACCAATTGACCCTGCCAAACGCGGCGACCGACCTACTGCTGTTCGCCCTGAGCGAGGATCGCCCCGCGGCGATGAGAAGTAAACCATCTGGCCTAGGGCGCGCTGGGGCCCAGGATGACCGCGTTCAGGAACAGCCGGTCCGCCCCACGCCAGAAGGCCCGGAAGTTGATATCCTCGGCGAACGCGATGACGCGGCCCGCCCCGATGCGCTCCTCGTAGGCGAACACGGTGCCCGGCATCCGCTCCTGCGACTCTTCCCAGGCGTGTCCAGCCAAGGCGCCCTGGCCCTCCGTGTAATGGGCCACCACACGCTTCCGGCTGTTGGGCGGCCCCTCAGGCGCCAGGTAAAGACGGTTTGAGAACACGAGAGCGGGCATCGTCTCCTCGGTGTACCCCGAGGCCAGCCAATCCTGCGGGTCGAGGGTGGTCTCGAACATCGCGCCCGGCACAAAGAAACGCTGGGCCCCCTCGTTCTCCTCTTCGTCATACCACGAGCGCAGGTCGATGAGGCCCAACGGCCCCCGCGCCATGTCGACGCCCCGGCCGAGGGCCACCAGCGTCCCGCCGTCGCGCACCCACTGCTGAATCCGCCGTACGCCGCCTGTACCGAGCAGGGTCTTCATGGCGGTGGTGTCATACACCTCCGGCATCACCAGCACATCCACCTCGCTGAGGTCCGTGCTGCCCAGAAAGCGCGTGCGGTAGATGGTGGTGGGGATGGCGTACTGCTGATCCAGCGTGTACCACGCCCAGCCGAAGGAGTAGGCCTGGATGGGGTCTTCGGCCACGATGCCGATGCGCTTCGTGGGCTTCAGGTGGATGTTGAAGTCGCCGGAGCCGAGCGTGGGAAAGGGCGCCGGGGCCTGCCCGGTTCCGGTAGCGAGCACATCCAGGCGGAACTCCAAGGCGGCGTCCTGCACGGCCTGGTGGATGGTGTCTGGGTTCTGCCCCACACGCACCACCACAGACCCGCTGCTCACCTCGGTGTCCCCCACCTGGGTGGGCCGGGTCATCACGGCCACGCGGAAGCCTTGGCTGGTCAGGTGGTAGGCGGCGGCCACGGCGGCCGTCTGGTGACCGGGGATGACGTAGGCGTAGGACGCGCGGGGTACGTCCGCTGTCATCTGGTCGCGCACCATCGGCGGGACGGGCTCCGTGGAGAGGGCGCCGGCCTGCGGCGTGGCGTAGCCGCTCACGTTGAAGAGCATGGGCAGAGAAAACACCGTCAGGTCGTAGAAGCGCGGGTTTTCGTCGCGCATCACCTTCCGCCGGGCCTCAGCCACGAACTCGGGCTCCATGGGGACGTCGGGCTCCATGAGGATACGGATGAACCGGCTGAGCGGCTGCGCCGCGTCGATCACGTAGGTGCCCGCTGGGAACGCGACGGTCCCTACGGCCTCGCCTGTGCGGTCCAGCACGCCGCCCACGGAGGCCTCGGCGGTGAGCTGCTGCACCTCCACCCCGTGGCGCGTGAACAGGTTGACCATCTCGGCGATCAGGTTGGGATCGCCTTCGTCGGGATGGATAAAGTAGCGGCGATTGCCTTGCTGTCCGGCGGCCACGGCCTCGCGGCCAGAGGCCACGTAGTCGCTCAGCAGGCGCTCGCGCTCAGCGGCGCTGAGGCGGACGGCGGCCCAGGCGGCAGTGTACTGCTGGTCGGTGGCATCGCGCAGGGTGCGTACGGTTTCGTCGGCACGGGTGATGGAGAGGCCGCGCGTGGAGCCCTGCTCGAACAGCATGCCCACGGCGCCCTGGAAGGTCATGTACGACCCCGTGTAGCCTGGGTAGAAGTAGTTGAAGCGCTCCCGGTTGAAGTACTGGTACCCTTCCTCGTCGAACGCCTCCGAGAAGGCCTGGCCGAACTCGATGTACCAGTTCTTGGCAAACTCACTGGTGTACGGACCGTAGGGCAGCGCCGGGGGATCGAAGTAGAACTCGACGTCGGAGCCCATCTCGTGCATGTCCACGGCCACCTGAGGGCGCCAATCCCGGATGAGGGGGATGCGCGCCCGCGTCTCGGGCTGCGTGTTGGCAAACCAGTCACGGTTGCCGTCAAAGTAGTAATGGGTCGTGCGGTACTTGAGCGCCTCGAAGCTGGTGTAGCGGTTGTTCCAGTCGGTGCGGCTCGGGTTCGGGAAGGCCCCGATGCGCTCGTGGTTCTCCTGTGCGAAGGCGTCGCGCCCGTCGGGGTTGACCATCGGGTCGATGAGCACCACGGTATTCTCCAGAGCACTCATGGTGGCCGCGTCAGAGCGGGTGGTCAGGTGCTCCAGCAGGCGAAGGGCCCCCTCGGTGGCCGACAGCTCGAAGCCGTGGATGCACGCGCCGAACCACATGACGGTCGGCTGGCCGGCCATGAGCTCGGCGGCCTCGGCTTCGGACAAGCCACGCGGGTCGGCGAGGCGCTGCACCGTGGCCTGGATGTCGTCCAGGCGCGCGTGGTTCTCAGGCGAGGTGACGATGGCTGTCCAGAGGCTCCGGCCCTCCCAGGACTCGCCCAGGTACACGAGCTCCACGCGATCCGAGGCCTCCAGGGCCTGGAGGTACGCCACCATCTCGTGGTGCTGCGTGATTCGCTCGCCGAACTCATGACCGACCACGTCGGCATAGGTAGGCACCTGGGCCCGGAGCGGAAGGACGAAAAGCACGGCCAGCAGGAAGCTGGCCGCCAGGCCGTGGAACGGCAGCGAGAGACGAGACATGGCGGCAGGACGGGGTGGGTGACAGACGTCGGTGCCGCGAAGATAGGCAGGAGAGCCGGGAAAGGACAGGCTACCGCCGCGCCTTCTGCTTCGACCCTTTCATGCGCCGGTACAGAAACAGCAGCACCAACGCCCCCCCGATGGCAATGCCGAAGCTCCCCAGGTTGAACCCGGTCACGGACCCGAACCCCAAGAACGTCCCGATGAACCCACCCACCATCGCCCCGGCGATACCGATGAGGGTGGTCATGATGAGCCCGCCGGGGTCTCTACCCGGCATGACAAACTTGGCCAAGGCCCCTGCAATGAGGCCAAACACAATCCACGAGAGGATACCCATGAGGCTGTACCGGGTGTAGGTGGGGATGATGGTATCCTCAACCTACGGATGGAGCAAGCCCAGAGGTTCACGCGTGTGTGAAGAGGCCGCGCGCGGGTGGTGAATGGAAACGAGAAACGGGAAGTAGGGGAGGGAAGATGAGGGCGTCACGCCCACGCCCCGGCCCCTGACTTAGCGACTCATCCCGCGGGGTCGGCGGGGACGTTCGGGTTGTTGTCCCGCTCCTCTTCCGGGTACGGGTAGAAGTTGCGGTTCCGGTTGAACGAGTCGAACGTCGGCGGGCTCGGCGGGGCCGGGCGGGCAAAGCGGCGGCTGTCTTCGAGGCTGAGCCCCGTCAGGAACAGCTCCACGCGCCGGTTGCGGTAGATGTCCTCCAGCACGGCCTCTGGGGTCTGCGCGCCGTCGTAGGCGGGGAGCCCCGCGTTGACGCCGAAGGGATCATCCGTCTTCGTGCGCACCTGGTTCAGCAGGTCGACGGCCGCGCCGAGGTTGCCTTGGCGGGCCTGAGCCTCGGCTTGGATGAGCAGCATCTCGCCGGGGAGGTAGAGCGGGATGGGCTCGTCGATGGTGTCGTAGAACCCGCGCATGGTCTCGACGGGGAGCCGGGAGGACTCGCCGATCTCATCGCGGGACTCCAGGTAAAACGCCAGGCGGCCGTCCTCGAACGGCACGACGAACTCGGCGGGGTCGAACCCGAAGTTGTCGAGCGGGCGCAGCGTGGCCGGCTCTTCCGTGGTTTGCAGGAAGAGCGGATTCTCGTTACCGTTGCCGGCCTCATAGACGAAGACCGACACGGCCGACGGATCCGCCAGGGCCGCCTGCGCGGCGCTGATGGCCTCCGCCTGGTTGCCCAGCATGTTTTGATAGCGTGCCAGGTAGGCGTTGAGCGTCTGCACGAGGTCGAAATCGTCCGTGCCGAGCACGCTGCGTTGGAAGCTCGTCGGGACGGTCTGCCCGCTGAGCACCCCGAGGGCAGCTTCGAGCAGGCTGACGGCTTCCTGCAGGCCCCGCTCGCGCGACTCGAACGTGGCGTCGCCGTTAGGGTCGATGCTGATCGGATACTGCTCGTAGAACTGCGCCAGGTTGCCCAGCGCCATCGCCTTGAACAGGTGGCCGTAGGCGCGGAAGCTGGCCTGCGTGGCAGGATCGCTGAACACCTCCACGTTGGCGATGAGTTGCTCGGCCATGTCCATCACCCGGTAGTTGCTAGACCACAGCGTACCCAAGATGCCATTCTCGGGGGGTAGCACATCACCGCCCAGCTCGATTTCCTGGGGGTTGGTGAAGCCCACCACCACGGCAAACTCACGCGCGGTGAGGCCCGACGTGCGGACGACGGCGTTGTAGGTGGTCACGGCGTAGGTGCGCCGCATGCCAACGGCCAGGGCACGGAGGCCGTCGGGCGTGGAGAGCACCTCGGACTCACCGGCCGCGTTGGGGTTGTCAAAGGAGAGGTCACACGCGGGCACGGTGCACAACACGGCGCCAAGGAGGAGAAAGCGGAGGAAACGAGTCATGGCCATCAGAGGGGAATGTGCGCGAGCGGAGAGGAGCACCAGTTTAGAAGCCAAGCGTGACGCCGAGGCTGTACGAGCGAGGGATGGGCACGGCGCCGAAGTCGAAGCCTCGCACCCCAGTATCACGGCCCGAGATGCTGATCTCCGGGTCGTATCCGCGGTAGTCATCAATCGAGATCAGGTTACGCCCGCTCAGTGTGAGGCGCACCGACTGAATCCACGGCGCGGGGGGCGTCAGCGTGTAGCTGAGCGCAATCTCCCGCAACTTCACGAAGGATCCGTCCTCTACGTACTCCTCGGTGATCAGACCACTACCCCGTGCGTTGGCGGTGCCTTTCGGGATCGTCGAGCCTTCCTCCAGTTCCTGTCCGTACTCGAACCCGCCCCGGTAGTTGTGGCGATCGTAGTTGCGGCGATTCCAGTTGAAGACATCGAACCCCTGCACGGCGTCCCACTGCATCCGGAACCCGAACTGCCGATAGTCCACCTCGGTGATGAGGGAGCCCGTCCAGTCCGGGTTGGGATCCCCCACGAGGATGCGGAGCAGGGCCCCGGTCGGCTGGCCGTTCTCGTCGCGCCGGATGATCGCGGCATCAGGGTCGGTAACATCGATCTGATCACCTTGCTCAGCCTGGGGCAGGTTGGGCCCGTTGGGATCATCTGGGGGCGTGAGCAACAAGTCGCCATTCTCGTCACGCGCGTAGGCGCGCCAGTAGAACACGCCCAACGGTTGCCCTTCCAGCGCCCACTGCGATCCAAAGCCACCGATCGGGAATCCATCACCGCCTAGGTCTGTCACCTCGTTGCGGTTGGCGCTGTAGATGGCGGTCAGATTTACATCGAGGTCGCGGGTGTCCACCACATTGGCGCGGACCAGCAGCTCAACGCCTCGGTTGGTGAGCTGACCCACGTTCTGGATCTGGCTAGCGGCCCCGGTAGACGGCGAGAGCGTGCGCGAAAGCAGCAAATCATCGACTGTTTGGTCGTAGAACGTAAACTCGACGCCCAGGCGACCAAAGACCGAGAGGTCGAATCCAACCTCAAGCTCGGTCTGTGTCTCCGGCTTGATATCCGGGTTGCCCAGAGCTGTTGAGGGGATCACACCGGGCAAGCCGTCCAACGCCACGGGATTGTAGTTGGTGAACCGCTGGAAAGGCCCGATGCCTGTCAGGTTGCCGGATTGGCCCCACGAGGCACGCAGCTTGAAGAGATCAACGGTATCCACGAAGCCTTCCCAGAAGGGCTCATCGGACATCACCCAGCTGCCGCTGACCTTCGGGTAGAACTGGACGCGGTTGTCCTCGCCGAAGACGGACGAGGCATCAATGCGGCCGGCCACGGTAAAGAACAGTCGATCATTCAGTCCAATCGTCTGCTGCAGGAAGGCCCCCTGCAAGCTGCGCGTGGAGATGAAATCGCTGCTGCTCGTGATGGTCCCCCCTGAGACCGTCTCTACGATCGGTCCGAGGTTGTTCGCGCTGTTTTGGATCGACTCGGACTGGTCGTACTGGTACGTCCCCCCCAGGCTGGTGGTCGACGCCACGGCGTCAGAGAGGGCCGTGTTGTAGACCACGTTGAGGTCGGCGTTGAACAGCTTGCGGGTGAGGTCGCCGCGGCTGGAGAAGCCCACCGACTGCGCCACCGATCCCACAGGCTCGAAGCCACGGGCCAACTGCCCAAACGTATCATAGCCCATGATTCCGTTAACAGAGAGGCCCGGGAGGGGCGTCAGCGTCACATTGACGCTTCCGATGAAGCGGTTGATCTCTTGGGAGTACTGGTACCGGTCTACGATCTCAAACGGGTTGCCGAAGAATGAATTGCCGATGTTCGGGTATTCGCCGAGTTCGTTCGCGTTGGCATCCGCCGAGTGAGGCTGGAACTGGAGGGTGGTGATAGCGCCGTCAAAGAAGCCCTCGCCGCCCGTCGGGATGTCGTTGCTGAAGCTGCGGGTGAGGCTCGTATTGATGTTCAGCACGGCCCAGTCCGTGAGCGTCTGGCCGACATTCACCCGCAACGTGGTCCGGTTGAAGTCCGAATTGCGGATGATGCCCTCGTTGAAGAAATAGGAGCCGGAGATGTAGTAGGTGGTCCGGTCGCTGCCGCCCGAGATCGACAGGCTCTGATCGGTCCCCAGGCCCTCGTCAAAGATGTAGTCCTGGTAGTCGAAGCGCTCAACGGGGATTTTCTCCAAGTTCAAGTTGTCCGTCGGATCGACCCACTCAAAGGGCGCCTCGTTGACACGGAGGGTTTGGCGCACCTCGCTGAGTTGGACACTGGACGAATAGGTGACCCGCGGGGCACCGGCCTGGCCGCGCTTCGTGAAGATCTGGATCACGCCGTTCGAGGCGCGGGAGCCATAGATGGCGGCGGCGGCGGCCCCTTTGAGCACCTCGATCCGATCGATGTCGCCCGGGTTGATGTCCACGAGCCGGTTCTGCACCCCGCCGTTGCCGACGGTCACGAGCTCGTTCGAGCTGTTGTCCACGATGACGCCGTCGATCACGTAGAGCGGCTCCGCGTCGCTGCCGATGGTGCTGTTGCCGCGTAGTTTGACGGAGATGCTGCCTGCGGGTGAGCCCGAGGTCTGGGTGACGAGCGCCCCGGTGATCTTGCCCGAGAGGCCCGCTGTGAGGTCGGTAGCGCCGGACTCAGCCAGCGCGTCGCCCCCGACCGTCGAGATCGAGTTACCCAGCTGGCGCCGTTCGGTCTGCCCCGAGGTGCCGGTGACCACCACTTCAGACAAGCCCAGGATGTCCGGCTCCATCGTGAAGTCCAGGTCGACCGTGCCGCTTGTCTGGGAGAGCGTCTCCCGCGCCGTGCGGTACCCGATGAACCGGACCTCGATGACCACCGGGGCCTCAGGCGCGGGCAGCAAGAGGGTGTAGCGGCCATCCATATCGGTTGTCGTGCCGGTGATGGTACCGGCGGCGCTCACGTTGGCGCCGGGGAGCGGCACGCCGTCTTCGTCGGATACGGTGCCGCTAACGGTGAGCTGGGCGGTCGCGGTGGACGCCATCCCCAGGCTCAGGGCGAGTACGATGAGGAATCGAAGCACAGTCATGGAGGGGCAAAAGCTGGACGGAGGGATAGGATCAGCGATTGGACAATACGCTATGAGGGGATGGCGCACAAGGTCGGAATCCGTATCGTCCGGGGGCCTTCTCCCCGTCTACGCCCCCCATAACGGATCGGTCTTCCAGCAAATCCTCCAAGGACCCTCAATTTGGCCCCCTGGCCTGTTCCTATGCTGATAACGTATCCCTTTCGTGGTAGCATTGACTTAATTTGGAAGCGCTTCCCCTCTACGCGATGGACGAGCCCTGGACGGGCTGCAGCGCCCTCGTAGGCTGGGCCTCCAGCTAGGCCGAAAGGGAGTTGGGGCGTGTGGCTGGGCCTTGCGCTGGGCTGCAAGGGAGTTGGGGGGATTTAGCTGGGCCTTGTGCTAGGCCGCAAGGAAGTTGGGACACGATATATCGTGTCCGTACGCCGGCGCGCTGGAATGGAGGGTGCGCTGCGTATGCTGGGCCTTGTGCTAGGCCGCAAGGGAGTTGGGGGGATTTAGCTGGGCCTTGTGCTAGGCTGCAAGGAAGTTGGGACACGATATATCGTGTCCGTACGCTGGCGCGCTGGAATGGAGGGTGCGCTGCTATTCGGCGTTGAGCAGGGCCTCCAGGAATACCGACCCGTAGCGTTCGAGCTTAACGGCGCCGACGCCCGAGAGGGTGCTCATGGCATCCAGCGTCTGCGGCCGATGCTCGGCCATGGCGGCCAGGGTGCGGTCGTGGAAGATGACGTACGGCGGCACCTCCTGCTCGCGCGCCAGGCCGAGGCGCACCTCGCGGAGCGTGGCAAAGAGCGCCTGGTCAGCGGGGTCGGTGAGGACCGACGTGGTCTTGACCTTCGTCTTGGCCGTGCGCTTGCGGGCGGGCGTGGGGTCGGTGCGCAGCTCCAGGGTCTCGGCGCCCTGGAGGACGGGCTTGGCGGCGGCCGTGAGCGAGAGCCCGCCGTAGCCGCTGATGTCAACGCGGATGTAGTTCGCGGCCACGAGCTGGCGGATGACGCTGCGCCAGGCCGTGGCGGAGCGGTCATCGCCCACGCCGAACGTGGGCAGGCGGTCATGCCCGAAGCGCTGCACCTTGGCCGTGTCCTTGCCCAGCAGCACATCCACGATGTGGGCCGCCCCGAAGCGCTGGCCGGTGCGCACGATGCACGAGAACACCTTCTGCGCGGCCACGGTGCCGTCCCACGTCTCCACCGGGTTGAGGCACGTGTCGCAGTGGCCGCAGGGGCCCTCGGGGTCGTCGCCGAAGTAGGTGAGCAGCACCTTACGGCGGCACTCGGCCGTCTCGCAGTAGCCGATGAGCGCATTCAGCTTGTGCTGCTCGGCCCACTTGTGCGCGCCGTTCAGGCCGTCGCCCTCCAGCATCTTGCGCATCAGCACTACGTCCCGGAGGCTGTAGGTCATCCAGGCGTCGGCGGGCAGGCCATCGCGCCCAGCGCGGCCCGTCTCCTGGTAGTAGGCCTCCAGGCTCTTGGGGATGTTGAGGTGCGCCACGAAGCGCACGTTGGGCTTGTCGATGCCCATCCCAAAAGCTACGGTGGCCACGATGATGAGGCCCTCCTCGCGCAGAAACCGAGTCTGGTTGGCCTCGCGCTCGCGCGCCGTGAGGCCCGCGTGGTAGGGCAGCGCCTCCAGGCCCTGCTTCTGGAGCCACGCCGCCGTGTCCTCGACCTCCTTGCGCGAGAGGCAGTACACGATGCCGGCCTCATCTGGGTGCTCCTGCTCGATGAACCGCAGGAGCTGCTGCTTGGGGTTGTTCTTGACCACCACAGCATAGCGGATGTTAGGCCGGTCGAAGCCGGTCACAAACAGATCATCCGCGCCAAAATCTAAACGCTTCAGGATTTCCTCCTGCGTGGGCGCGTCCGCTGTGGCGGTCACGGCCAGGCAGGGCACGTCGGGATAGCGGCGTCGCAGGTCGGAGAGCTGGAGGTACTCGGGGCGGAAGTCGTGCCCCCACTGGGAGATGCAGTGGGCCTCATCGATGGCGATGAGGCTGAGAGGCGTGGTGTCCAGCAGCTCCAGGAAGGCCGGCATCATGACGCGCTCGGGGGCCGCGTAGAGGAGATCCAGCGTCCCCTCTTCGAGGCGCCGCAGCACGTCCTGCTTGTCACGCGCCGACAGGCTGGAGTTCAGGAAGGCCGCCGCCACGCCGAGCTGCCGGAGGGCGTCGACCTGGTCCTGCATGAGCGCGATCAGTGGCGAGACCACGAGCGCCACCCCAGGGCGCAGCAACGCCGGGATCTGGAAGCACAGCGACTTCCCGCCGCCCGTGGGCATGATGAGCGCGGCATCCCCGCCCGCCATGATCCGTTCGATGATGGGCGCCTGACCCGGACGAAACCCCTCGTAGCCATAGACCGAGCGGAGTATGCTCAGCGGCGTGGGGGGAGCGGGCGCCGGCGAAGGCTCGTACATCGACACAGAAACGTCAGCTAGAACCGAAGAGGAATCGTCAGGGGCGCACGCGGGGGCCGGGTAGCCTAGGAAGAACGAGTCCAGCATGGGGGCTCAGTAAACGACATCGATCGAGGCGGTCGGCCTCTACGATAGCGTGGGGGGCGTGACACCCTCGTGTCACAGGACCCCCCTGAGCTCGTGGCGTAACCCCGTGGAGAAGGGCCTGGAGACGTGGTCAGCCGCCTCGTTGAACCTCTTCGGGGATCTCACACCCTTCGCGCTGGCGGGTGTCCATGATCGACGTGATGCGCCACCCAGCGGGGGTGTCGATGAGCTGGAAGGCGTTAACGCCGCAGTGGCTGAACTGGTCGCCTCTGTAGAAGGCGTAGGGCGTCCAGGCGGTGGCCATCGGGCCGTCCACGCGGATCTCGACATCGAACAGACGTTCATCCCACCGATCGTCGCGCGGCTGCCCGACGGCCTGCGCGAAGGCCCCAACGGGCATCTCGCTCAGCACCGGCACCCCATCTTCGCCCAGGGCGGCTGTCCGCATCAGGCCCTCTGGATGGAACGCCTGGCGCACCTGCGTGCTGTCGCCAGCGCGCATGGCATCGAAGAGCAGATCGATGGTGGCGCGCACCGCCGCTTCGGGCGCTGAGGCCTCGGTGGACTGAGCCTGTGCACCAGGTGGCGTGATCAGTAGAAGCGCGAAGGCAAGTAGGACGGAACGCATCGGCGTGGGCGGGTCGACGAGAAGGATGGCGCTCAAGATACGGCAGGGGGCTGAAGGATCGTGGGCTCTTTTTTGTGGGGTGATGGCCCCTCGGGGCTGGATTCTGCGAAGATAGGAGGTAGGAGATCCTCTGCAGGCCTTGCAGCCACCATCAGCTGGCGTTTTTTGCTCTTGCGAAATAGACTGCGCGCACCCATGTTGGCCTATCCCATTCGTGCGATCCGCTCCATCCGCCCCATGTCCGCTCTTGATCTCACGGCTGTGCTACAAAACCCACAGCTGGAGGCCCACTCCGTCATGGAGCAACTCTGGCCGCACGTCAACCCCGAGCTGCGCCGGATTGCACACCATCATCTGCGCCGTGAGCGCGCGGATCACACGCTCAACACCACAGCCCTGGTCCACGAGGCCTACCTACGCCTGGTGGACCACCAGGCCGTCGACTGGAAGGGCCGCGCCCATTTCTACGCCGTCTGCGCCAAAGCGATGCGGCACATCCTCGTGGACTATGCCCGGCGCAAGCAGGCTCAGAAGCGCGGCGGGCAGGCCGTGCACCTGGCGTTGGACGACGTCCAGGTGGCGGCCCAAGAGCGCGCCGCCGACCTGCTGGCCCTGGACGAGGCGTTGACCCAGCTGGCCGCCCTGGACCCTCGGCTGGCCCAAGTGGTCGAGCACCGCTTCTTCGGCGGCCTAGAGGTACGCGAAACGGCCGAGGTGCTGGGGCTCTCCCCACGCACCGTCAAGCGCGACTGGCGCAAAGCCCGGCTCTGGCTCCTTCGTGCCATGCAAGAAGCAGGCTAGATCCCCGCCTGCACGCACCATACGGCCCCTTCCTGCTCTCCCCGCTCTCTCCTTCCCCTCTTCACCCTACCGTCATGGCTTCTCCCGCCGACGCCGCCCGCTGGCAAGCCGTCTCCCGCCTCCTTGACGCGGTCCTGGACCTGGCCCCAGCCGACCGGGCCACCTACCTGGATCAGGCCTGTGCCCACGACCCCAGCCTGCGCGCCGAGATCGAGGCGCTGCTCCACCTAGAAGACGACGACCGCCTGGAAGACAACGCGGCCGTCTTTGCGGCCCCCTTGCTGAGCGGTCTGGCGGCCACGGACAGCCTTGGCGCCCCCCGCTCTGAGGCAGACCCGGGCTCGGCGCCCAGGATGGTTTCGCAGATTGGACCCTACCGCCTCGTACGCAAGCTCGGACGCGGCGGCATGGGCGCCGTCTACCTGGCCGAACGCGCCGACGGCATCTTCGAAAAACAGGTCGCGCTTAAGGTCATCCGCCAAGGCCTCGACACCCAGGACGTCCTCAACCGCTTCGCCTACGAACGTCAGATCCTCGCCACGCTGGATCATCCCCACATCGCGCGCCTCTACGACGGCGGCCTGACCCCCGACGGACGGCCCTACTTCGTCATGGAGTACGTCGATGGCCTTCCCCTGCTCACCTACTGTGACCAGCACCGGCTGCGCACCGAGCAGCGCCTGGCCCTGTTCCGCACCGTCTGCCGTGCGGTGCAGTATGCCCACCAGAACTTGGTGGTGCACCGCGACCTCAAGCCCTCAAACATCCTGGTGACCACGGACGGCCAGGTGAAGCTGCTCGACTTTGGCATCGCCAAGCTGCTGGCGGAGGAAGCGGAGGAGATGGAACCGCTGACGATGACGGGGCAGCGGCTGATGACGCCGGCCTACGCGGCGCCGGAGCAGGTGCAGGGTGGGCCGATCACGACGGCCACCGATGTCTATCAGCTGGGCGTGCTGCTCTACGAGCTGCTGACGGGCCAGCGGCCGTACGAGATCAAGAAGCGGGTCCGCCAGGAGATCGAGCGGGCGGTGCTGCATGCTACGCCGGAGCGTCCCAGCACGCTGGTCCGCAAGCTGGGCACAGACTCCACGGAGACCGCCAGCACCATCACCACGGCCCGCGCCACCTCCATCGACGGGTTGGAGCGGAAGCTGCGGGGGGACCTGGACACGATCGTGCTGATGGCGCTCAAGAAGGACCCAGGGCGTCGGTACGCGAGTGCGGAGCAGTTGGCGGAGGATTTGCGACGCCATGGGCAGGGGTTGCCGGTGGTGGCGCATCGGGACTCGGCGGGGTACCGGGTGCGGAAGTGGGTGCAGCGCAACCGGGCGGCAGCGGCGGTGGCGGTGGTCATCGGGCTGCTGCTCCTCAGCACGGCCACGCTCGGCACCGTCTTCGCCGTTACCACCGCGCGCCAGGCAGCCGCCATCGAGCGCGAGGCTACGCGGGCCGAGCAGGCCGCCGCCCAGGCCGAAGGAGTCAACACGTTCCTGCAAGATATCCTAGGCTCGGCCAACCCCGCCGAGGCCGGATACGATGTCACCGTGCTCCAGGCCTTGCGCCGCGCCGTGGTCAGCGCCGACTCCATGGCCACGGCCGACCCCAATGTGGGCATCGCGCTCTACACCACGCTGGGCAGCACCTACAGCTCCCTAGCCCAGTATGACACCGCCACGACCCTGCTTGAGCAAGGGCTCCGCCTGGCCGTTGCCCATCACGGCGACTCCGTCCACCAGGACGTCAGCCGCCTCCTCAGCGGGCTAGCCACCGTGTACGCCGAGCGGGGGATCCTGGACACCGCCATCGTGCTTGAGCGGCAGAACGTGACCATCGCCCGGGCCGCGTTTGGGCCGGAGCACCCGGAGACGGCCACCAGCCTGACTGACCTGGGTACTATGCTCCTGCGGCAGGGCACCTACGAGGAGGCCGAGACCCACCTGCTACAGGCGGCGTCGATCCTGGAGGCCTCGGTAGGACCGGCAGGCCTGGAGCTGCTCACCGCCTACGGCAGCCTGGGGGCCCTCTACGAAGCAACGGGGGATCTGGACCGGGCCGAGTCCTACATCCGCCAACAGCTCTCGACGCTGCGCACGCACCATCCGGAGCGTAAAGAGGCCTTGGGCAGTGCCCTGGGCAACCTGGGCGTCCTGCTCAGCTACCGAGAGCAGTATGCCGAGGCGGAGGCCGCCCACCGAGAATCGCTGGCCCTTTTCGAGGCGGTGAGTGGACCGAGCCACCGGAGCGTCGGCCAGGCGCTGAGTAACCTGGCTACGGCACGCTCCCGCCAGGGCCACCCCGCCGAGGCCCTGGCCCTCCTGGAGCGGGCGCTGGCCATCGACCGCGCCGTGCTGGGCAACATCCACCCTGATATTGGCATCCGGCTCAACAACATGGCGTTCCAGACCCGGCTCCTCGGCGATGAGGCCCGGACGGAAACCCTCCTCCAGGAGACGGTGGCGGTGTTGGAGGCCGCCGTAGGGCGCACGCACCCTTACACCATCCAAGGGTTGCACAACCTGGGCACCACCCAGCTTCGCCGAGGCCGTCTCCCGGAGGCCCAAGCGACCCTGGAAGAAGCCCTGGACCTACGCCGCGTGGCGCTAGGCGATGACCACTTCAACGTGGCCGCCACCCGCAGCGCGCTCGGCGCCGTGCTTACCCAACGCACCCTGTACGCCCAGGCCGAGACCCAGCTGCTAGCGGGCCACGCCACGCTGAGCGATGCCCTGGGGGCCGACCATTCGTACACCGCACAGGCCGCCGCGTGGCTCGTGGAGCTGTATGAGGCCTGGGACAAACCGGAACAGGCCACCGCGTACCGGGCCTCCTCTTCGTGACACGTTTCCGCTATGCCTGAAGCACGCACCGGCCCGGCCTGCTGGCTCTTTGCCAAGCTCCTGGCCTGGGGCAACGAGGCCTACGAGGTGCAGGTAGACGCCCGCAAACGCCCCCTCTTTGCCCCACTCCGAGGGACGGTGCTGGAGATCGGCCCTGGCACGGGGGTCAACCTGAAGTACCTGGACCCAGCAGTCCGCTGGATCGGCATCGAGCCCAACGTCCACATGCACCCCTACCTGCGCGCCGAAGCCGAGCGCCTGGGCCGCACGGCCGAGGTACACCCAGGCCTGGCGAGCCGCCTCGACGTACCGGACGGCAGCGTGGACGCCGTCATCAGCACGCTCGTCTTGTGCTCCGTGCGCTCCCAGGCCGAGACGCTCCGCGAGATCCTCCGCGTCCTGAGACCGGGCGGGACGTTCGCCTTCATCGAACACGTGGCCGCCCCGGCCGGTAGCCGCCTCCACCGTCTGCAGCGCGTCATCCGCCCCTGCTGGCGCTGGGCCGTAGACGGCTGCCACCCCGACCGCGATACCGCCTCGGCCCTAAAGGCCGCCGGCTTCAGTGAGGTCGAGTACGACCGCTTTCGCCTCCGCGTACCCGTCGTGGCCCCACACATCGCAGGGACCGCCGTGAAGTGAGCAGTGGCCTGGAGGTCCGCCCTGGTGTCTCCACGGCCACGTACGGGGTGGTGCTCGGGTCCACCCTCCACGGCGTGACCCCGCCGGGCGGCTCGGCGCCGGGCCGCCTCTCAGGGGCTACCGGACGGAGAGGTCAGGGACGGTGGCCACGATCACCTCACGCTGGCGATCGATCAGGCGCTCGATGGGAGCGTAGTCCGTCTCGGCGCGGAGACGGGCCCAGTAGGCCTGGTAGGCGCCCAGCGAGTCGAAGGCCAGCAGACGGAGGACGTGCCAGCCATCGGACAGCAAGAAGCGGCCGGTGGCGCTCACGAT
>JBCDJV010000104.1:0-15621 GCA_038747425.1 Bacteroidota bacterium | reverse complement strand
CTCGTTGTTTGCGGGCCGTGTGGAAGCGCTGGCTGGTCAGGTGGTCCGGGTACCGGGTCAGGGATTGCCGAGCGGGGTGTACGTGGTGCGCGTGGAGGGGGAGCGCTTCGCGGTGACGCACCGGCTCACACGCCTGCGCTAAGGTCACTCGCTGCGCAGTAGCGTGGCGGGGTTCACCAAGGCCGCCTTGATGGCTTGGTAGCTGATCGTGAGCACGGCGATGGCCACGGCCACGGCGCCGGCCAGGAGGTAGACGTCCCAGCTGATGGCCGTGCGGTAGGCGAAGGCCTCCAGCCACGTTCCCATCAGCAGCCAGGCCACGGGGCTGGCGATGACCAGGGCGATCACCACGAGCCGGGTGAAGGAACCCGTGAGCAGCACCACAATCTCGCGGGCCGAGGCGCCCAGCACCTTGCGGATGCTGATCTCCTTGCTGCGCTGCTCGGCCATGAACGTGGCCAGGGCGAAGAGGCCTAGGCAGGCCACGAAGAGCGCGAGCCCGGTGAAGATGCCGAATAGCCGGCCCACGCGCTGCTCAAACGTGTACATCTGCTCGAAGCGCTCGTCCAGGAAATTGTAGCGGAACGGCTGGTTCGGGGCGAACGAGGCCCAGACAGCCTCGACGTCGGCCAGGGTCTGCCGGACATCCTCCGTGCGCGTCTTGACGAGCGTGGTGCCTGTGGAGCCGCCCAGGACCAGGCTGAGGGCGCCGATGTCCCGTTTGAGCGACTCGAAGTGGAAGTCCTCCACCACGCCGATCACCGTGTAGGTGTCGAACACCAGCTCGCCGGTCTCGGGGTCGAGGCGCGTGTAGGAGCTGACGCGCTCGCCCACAGGGTCCGTGAAGCCCAGCAGTTCGGCCGCCCGCTGGTTCAGGATGATGGCGGCCGAGTCCGAGGGGAAGTCCTGCGAGAAGTCGCGCCCGTCGATGATCTGCATGCCCATTGTACGGACGTAGTCGTGATCGACGAACCACTTCGCCATCCCGATGCCGTTGTCCTCGGGGTCGGTACCTGCGGGCCAGGCGCCGGAGCCGTTGCGCGCGTAGCCGTCCACCGGCACGAAGCCCGTCACCGCCACCGACGCTACGTTGGGCAGCCCGGACAGTTGGCTCTTGAACGCCTGCACTTGATCGCCGAGGGTGTAGCTGTCCTCAATCAGCAGGAGCTGCTCCTTCTCGTAGCCCAGGTTTTTGCTCTGGATGTAGCCCATCTGCCGCCACATCACCAAGCTCCCGATGATGAGCACGATGGACGTCGCAAACTGAAACACCACCAGGGCCGATCGGAAGGTGCCGCGCCTGCTCCCGCCGCTGAGCGTGCCTTTGAGCACCCGGATCGGCTGGAAGCCGGAAAGAAAGAGGGCGGGGTAGAGCCCCGCGAGCACCCCGATGCCCAGCACCGCCGCCAGGATGGGCGGGTACAGCAGGGGCTCACCCCACGGGATGGACAGCGCCTGGCCGGTCAGGCCGTTGAACACCGGCAGCAGCGTCCACACCAGGAGCAGTGCCACCACGAAGGCGATCCCACTCACCAGCACGGACTCCGTGAGGTGCTGAAGCACGAGCGGCCCTCGCTGCGAGCCCATGACCTTGCGCAGGCCGATCTCCTTGGCCCGGTTGGCGGACCGTGCTGTGTACAGGTTGACGAAGTTGATCCCGGCCAGGAGCAGGATGAAGACCGCGATCGCGCTGAAGAGCCACACGTACTGCCGGTCGCCATGGGCCCAGTAGTCTTGGACATCGCCGGCGAGGTGGATGTCGTGGAGGGGCTGGAGGCGGTAGTAATAGGAGACACGGCTGCCCTGGGCCGGGTCGAACTCCTCGCCTTTGTACGTGCGCAGGAACGCGGGCAGCTTGGCCTCCAGTACGGCCGGGTCCGTGCCCGGTGCCAGTTGGATGTAGGTGATGTAGTTGGTGAACCGCCAGTTCGGAATCTGCGCCACCTCCAGGCCCTCCATGGACAGCAGATAGTCGAACTGGAAGTGCGTGTTCTCGGGCAGGTCCTCCATGACACCGGTGACGGTGAACGGCCGCTCGGTGTTGTTGTTGAGGATGAGCGTCTGCCCCAGGGCCGAGGTGCCGGGGAAGAACTGCTGGGCCTTGCTGGCCGTGAGGATCACGGTGAAGGGCTCGGTGAGGGCGGTGGCCGCATGGCCCTCCACCATCGGGAAGCCAAACAGGTCCAGGAGGGCGGGGTCGGTGTAGATGAAGCGCTCCTCGTACCGGTTCTGCGTGGTGCCGGTGGTGCGCACGAGGTTCGTGCCCGCCTCGAACATCTCCGGCGCGATGCGGGCGGCGTTGACGACCTCGGGGAAGTCCTGCACGAGCGTCTCGGCCAGGGGAGTCGACGAAAAGGCGCCCTTGATGCCGTTCTCGGCGTAGGGATACTCGCGCAGGACGCGGTAGATGCGGTCGCCGTCGGTGTAGTGCTGGTCGTAGCTCAGCTCTTGGCGGACGAACAGCAGGATGAGCAGGCAGCATGCCAGGCCCACGGCCAGGCCCAGGATGTTGATGAGCGAGTAGAACCGCTGCTTGTAGAGGTGGCGGAACGAGACCTTGACGTGGTGCTGGATCATGGCGGAGGGGAGGAAGAGGGGAAACGGCGCCTCGTTTTTGCCGAAGAAGTAGGGCCGCAGGTAGCCCACGGCCGCGAAGAGGAAGCGCCGCCGGGCACGAGGGAGGCCGTAGCGCTCAGCGTCTTCTTGGAAGAGCTCGAAGAGGTCGCCCTCGATCTCCTCCATGAAGGAGGCGTCACAGAACCAGCGCAGCAGGCGCATCGCGACGGCCGGCGGGTCGTGGTAGGGGGCGTCGCTCACGAGCGCCCTCCCGCCAGGTCGATCTGGAGCCGCCCGGCGATGCGGTCCCACAGGCGCGAGCGTAGCACGTACGAGGCGTGGAGCGCGCGCTGTCCGTTCATGGTGACGGCGTAGATCTTCTTGCGCTTGCCACCGCGCTTGGCCGTGGGCGCGCCCAGCGACGACGCGAGCAGGCCTTTGGTCTCCAGCCGGTTGCACGTGGCGTGGACGGCGCTGATCGTCACGGACCGCCCGGTCTGCGTCGCGATGTCCTTCTTGATCGCTAGGCCGTACGCCTCGCCGTGGAGCGCCAGCACGGACAGCAGCACGATCTCCTCGAACTCACCCAGATGCCTGCCTTTCGTACCCATGCGGCCCGCCTGCCTATTTATCCATAAATGTAGATTTAATGTGGCGGGTGGGTACGGGGCGGTTTTGGAATTGTTACGGTCTCGTCCAAACGCTGCGCTGATGGGGGCTTGGCGGCCGCGCTGGAGCCTCTACGGCTACGGCCGCTCTTGCCACGACCGAAAGAGCGGGTTATCGTGGAGGGGCGCATACCGGGCCTCTTCGATCTCGGATCGTGCCCACGCCGGATTTAGGGCCATGAACACCCCCAGGTACTCCAGCGCTCGTGCGGGCTCGTCCAGCGCGATGGCCAGGCGGGCAGCGCGTCGCCAGACGCGGTCCCAGCGGGCCCCCCGGTGCAGGGCCTCCGCCACGGCCGTCCAGGCCTGGTCCGTCTCGCCTTGCCGAGCAAGTCGCTCGGCTCGGATGATCGCCTGCCGTGCGTAGTGCAGGTCCAGCAGCCGGTTCAGGCTCGCCACAGGCGCCTCGTCGGCGTCGACGCGGAGGTCGATGTCAAACGGCCATCCTTGCGGGGTGCGGACCAAGACGGCTGCGGACAGGGTCCCCGTCGCCTGCCCACCGGCCCGCTGACCCGCGGTCAGCGCGGCCACCAGACGCTCGGCCAGGGGCCCGCGTGCGTTCAGAAACGCCGCCTCCATGGCGAGCACGACGGCCTCCCCGGCCAGCCCGTTGCCCTGAATCGTGTAGTGCGGCCCAACCCGTGAGCCCGCCCACGGCGACGCCAACACCGCTTCGCCCGTATGAACGGCCCCCTGGCCCTGGGCACGCACGATACCCACCTGCCGGAACCCAATCCCGAGCCCCTCGAAGTTACCATCGTCGGCCAGCAGGCGAGCCAGGGTGGCTTGCGCGTCGAGGCCGTCCGCCAGCCAGCGCAATCCGTCTGGTCCGTAGCGGGGGTTCGTCTCAAACTGCGAGACGAGGGCGCCCACGCCGGCCTCGGCGTAACAAACCGAGGCCCCCACCGCGAGGTTATTGGTAGCCACGGCTACGCCGCAGGTGCCCCCTTCCGCCTCGCACGCCACGATGGAGAACGTAGCGGAGGCAGGCCTCGGGTACCCCGCCGCGGAGATCAAGACAAGGACCAAGAGCCAGCCGTGCAGACGACGCATAGAGGGGGCTGTGATCAGGGTGAGCGGGCCAACGAAGTGTGCGGACGCCTGCGAGGTGCGATCTCGCAGAGGCGGTCGGGTTCAGCCAGGTCTTCGTGTACGCTGAGGCGAAGCTGTCATCCACATGGCACCCTAGGTGACACTTCGCTGAGGGGAGAAGTGAGAGAAGTGATTTGTCAGGCCTGCTGACTGCTTTCCATCTCTTCCCCCAGCCGCTGCGCTTCCTTCATGCTCAGGCGGCCTAGCAGCTCTTCACGCTTCGCGGTGTAGTTGCCCAGCCCCGGACCATACTGCTGCAAAAAACGAGCGGCATCCGCCACGCCCAGCGCATCGATCAGCGCCTTGATGCCCGCTGCGTTCACCTCAACCGCCGTTCGGGGCCGATGTGGAGGTCTGGTCGTGCTCATAGCTGCAGGAGTCTGGCTAGTTCAAGAGCCTACGCGTCTATTGTCGCCGAGATCGACCGGTCAGGCGTCCCGCGCCTCGTCGATCTTCCCAAGCTCCTCGTACAGCTCCTCCAGACTCTGCGCGCCCAAGTACGACGTACGCTCCCTCGTGTAGTCCCCATGACCCGACGTGAACTGCCCGATGAACCGCAGCGCGCCCACCACGCCGAGCTCCCGCACTAGCGCGGCGTGCCCGTCACGGTTGATCTCGTGCATCGTGCGCTGCTCGTGGGTCATGGCTGTAGTCCCGTTTGGTCCAGCAGAATCACTAATTCAAGCGGTGAGGCCACCACCACACGCCTTGTTTCTACCACATTGCCCTTTCGCAAGAGCTTGTCGTCGGTTGTACAGAAGTACAAATCGCCTGTTTCAACGAGGCTGGCCTCGACGGCTGAAGCCAGATGCAAGGCGTCAAACTGTTTGATGCCAGCTGCCACGTAGCCTTGTGCTCGTTTTAGCATCGACGGTGTCCGAGTGATGTAAAGCCGAGAGAGTGCAAGTACATCCTGTACGTGAGCACGCCGGTCATTGTGCGGGCTTTTCTGGTTCTCGAGCACGTGAACGCCCGAGCTGACCAAGCGGAGCTGCCCACGCTGACACCGGTCGAGTAAACCAAGGACGGCCTCCGCTTCCGCCTGTACGCGAAGCTGCGACCGGTCGTCGAGGGGCCTCTGGATGGAGCAATTGTCAAGGTAGAGCCACATGCGCTCAAGGTACGACCGCACTGGATACGGCGCGTTGATCAACGACTCGGAAGATGAGCAAAACCTCAGTGACTGCGACCCACACGGACCTCCCCCTAAAACTCCAAGCTAAACCCGATCGTCGGCAGCCTCCCTACGCCGTCGGACTCGCGGAGGCGGTCCGGCTCGGCGGGGTCTTCGGTGCACTCCAGAACGACTGCGGGCTGCCACGGTGGGGCCTCTTCGCGAACTCTCAGCACGGCGAAACGTTGGTGGACCTCGGCTTGCAATAAACGCTGAACTACTTCAGAGGGCCACCCTATGACCGACTGGCGAGACCGCATCACGTTCAACCGTAATCAGTGTGGCGGCCGGCCGTGCATTCGAGGCATGCGCATCCGCGTCACGGATGTGCCGGACCTCTTGGCTGCCGGATTGACCCAGGAGGCCATTCTTGAAGAGATGCCTGATCTGGATCTCGAGGATGTAGAGGCTGCGATTCGCTATGCCCAGAGCCGGATCGATCACCCTGTCCTGGCCGCATGACGCTGTGGATTGACGCGCAGCTGTCGCCAGCGCTGGCGGCTTGGATCACGAGCGAGTTTGCCGGCATTGATGCGCATTCAGCGCGGCGCCTTGGCTTGCGCGATGCGGAGGCGGTGAGACGTCCATGAGTGGGTGCAATCCTGATCGCCCCCTCCTGTCGGCCATATGTGCTAAACTACTCGCTCTCGTACGTGCAGGATCTCTCCTTGCCTCATGACCCGCACGTCGCTTCGGTTCAGTGTCACCACCGCCACCGTTTCACCTAACCCGCTCGTGAACTCCACCTCTAGGCCCTCACCACTTCCGTAGCAGTGCACCACCGTGCCCAAGTCACCGGGCTCTAGACCCTGGTCGGCTAGCGTGATCGTCAGCACCACCACATCGTGCTCCTGAATGGCTTCCATCGTGTGTTCTCTGGCTATCGGCTTGGGTAGGCGGTTACCAGTCGAGGCTGGCTTCGATCACGCTCAATGATCCACACTGTATCCACACGTATTTCCGTTTGGCGTGGTGTCCGCAATGTACCTCGAACAACGTATTTGGTGCCATAAGGGGTAGGTTTCTCTTCGTGCACAGGAAAGCTGCGAGCCAAGCACAGCAAATCCTGGCGTAGCTGGTTCTCCGTAGTCCCATCATAACCATGCGCTCGAAAAAAGCGGGCTTTGGAGCGTCCGACGGGATGGGATTCTGACAACAGGTACGCTACCAACTTTCGATGCTCAACGACGGCTTCCTCAGAGTTAGGCAGGAGCATCGGCATCGGCAGATGAGGTGACAGGAGACGGCGCTAACGTAAGACTGAATTACTCAGGCAAGCCAAGCAACTTCTGGGATTCAAAACTCCAAGCTGAACCCGATCGTGGGCAGCCTCCCTACGCCGTCGGACTCGCGGAGGCGGTCGGGTTCGGCGGGGTCTTCGGTGTATTCTAGGGCGAACACGTTCTGGCGGTCGAGCACGTTCTGGATGTCCAGGTAGACGACACCGTTGAAGCGGCGGCTGAGGGTGAAGCGGCGGTCCACGCGCAGGTCCCAGCGGGCGTAGGCGGCGGTGCGCTCGGCGTTGAGGCGGTCGAAGTCCGGCACGCCGCGGCGGGACAGCGCATACTCCTCGGCCGAGGCTTCTAGGTCAAACGGCGTGAAGGGCCGACCGGACTGTACGTTCAGCCGCGTGCCAATCTCCCAGTCCCCCAGGCGCACGCCGCCCGTGAGCGAGACCGTGTGCCGCACGTCCCACGCGCTCGGCCGGTAGACGCCGTCGGCGCCGGTAAACTCGCTCCAGCCTAGCGTGTACGCGGCCAGGCCGTAGACGCGGTTCGTGAGCTTCTGCTGGGCCGACAGCTCCAGGCCGTACGCCCGGCCCTCGCCCTCGGCCGTCAGCGGCTCCGCGCCCACGAAGCCGAAGTCGCCGCCCAGGTTGGCCAAGGACAGCCGCGGGTCGGCGGCGGAGACGGGGTAGTCGTCGTAGGCCTTGTAGAAGCCCTCCATCGTGAGGCGCAGGCTGGGACTCGGTGTGAACGACAGGCCCGCCACCGCCTGCCGCCCGTCGATCCAGCGGAGACGGCGGTTGACTAGCCCCGACGCGTCGCGTACGGCCAGCGAGGCCAGCTCGGGCGACTGCGTGAAGCGGCCCAGGGCGACGCTGAGCTGCCAGCGGCTTGTGAGGTCGTAGGCGAGGCTCACGCGCGGCGAGAGGCTGACCGGCGTGTCGATGGCGTCCAGCCCGTCGGTGCGGAGGCCGGGCGTCAGGGCGAGGCGACCGCCTGCGGCACGCACCACGAGCTGAGCGTAGCCGAACGTCTTCCACACGCCGAGGTCGGTGGTGAAGCGCTGGTCCTCCTCGAAGGTGGTGCCGGGGGTGGCGCGCTGGAAGAACACCGTGGCGATGCCCTCGCGGGCCACCCCGGCGCCCACGCCCAGCGTCAGCGTGGGGGTCAGGCGGAGGTCGCCGTCGGTACGGAGGCGCCAGGCGGTCTCCTCGGCGTCGTTGGAGAGGAGGGCCTGGCCGGACTCGGCCACATCGGCAAAGGAGAACTCCTGGTAGCTGCGGCTGAACGCTGTGGTGAAGACGCCCCGCGGCACAAGGCGGCGCCAGGTGAGCCCGGCGGTGTAGCTGCGCTGGTCGTTGTCGATCACCTGCGAGGCCGTCTCCAGGCCTTCGAAGTCATCGGGGTCGGTGGGGGCCTCGATGTCGAAGTCGTCCACCGCCCAGAGGCCGAAGAACACGAGGCGGTCCCGCTCGGTGAGGGTCCACTCCGTTCGGTTCTGGAAGTCCCAGTAGGCCGGGCGGATGGGCAAGCCCAGCGCCTGGAAGAGGAGTTGGAGGTAGGAGCGGCGGGCGGAGAAGGTCCAGTTGAAGTCGCGCCCAGGAGCCTCGGGCCAGCTACCGTCCAGCGAAAGGGCGGTCTCGGTGGCGCCCACGGTGAAGTCGCCGGCAAGTGTCTTGGGACTGCCAGGGCGGTTCTCGATGACGAGGACGGACGAGGCGGCGTCGCCGTAGCGGACGGGGAAGCCGCCCGTGTAGAAGGTGGCCTCGCGGATGAAGTCCACGTTGAGCAGCCCCAAGGCGCCGCCCGCCGCTCCCTGCGTGGCGAAGTGGTTGATCTGGGGGATTTCGATGCCGTCCACAAAGTAGGCGTTCTCGCTGGGACCGCCCCCGCGCACCAGCAGGTCGTTGCGGATATCGATGCCGCTGGCCACGCCCGGCAGCGCCAGGAGCGAGCGCGAGATGTCGTTCTGGCCGCCCGGCGTCCGGCGGATCTCCTCCGGCCCGAGGGTCTGCACGGAGACGGGCGCCTCCGGGTCTTCGTCGAAGAAGCCGGCCTGCACCACCACCTCGCCATCGAGGAGGACGCCCTCGCGCAGCTCGAACAGCAGAAACGTGGGTCGGCTGGCCTGCACGACGACGTCCGTGCGGACCTGGGCGTCGAAGCCCACGAAGGACGCCTGGACGCGGTAGGTGCCGGGGGCGAGGCCATCGATCTGGTACCGCCCTTCCAGGTCGGTGGACGTGCCGGCGAGCAGCGCCCCGTCGTCGCCCAGGACGGCCACATTCGCGCCCGGCAGGGCCTCCTGGGTGACGGCGTCTACCACGCGCCCTGTGATGGATTGGGCGTGAGCGGGTCCTAGAGCCAAGAGGCTGAACGACAGGCCAACGAGGCCCCAGGCAAGAAGGCGGCGCGGAGAGGGCATGAGGGGAGGCAGGAAGCGTGGACAGCGAGGGGTGCCCACAACCTACATCACGGAGCCTCTGCCCATCTTGAACAATCCAGCCAAAACGGCCCGTTGTCCCCAGCCCCGTGGCGCTCAGGTGGTGACACGAACCATCGCGTCTCGGGGAAATCAATCCTGACCCGGCCGCAGGCGTCGGTCCAGCTGCCAGAGGGCCGGTTGCTGAAAGGCCACGTCCTCAGCGCCGGCCTCTACCAGGCGGGCGAAGAGGCGGTTGTGCATCTCGCGTACCTGCGCACGGTGCGCCGGCACGAGGGCCAGGTTGGAGCGCTCGAAGGGATCGGCCTGTAGGTCGAACAGCTCGATGTTGCGGTCCCAGACGCCGTGGTAGAAGATGTACTTGAAGCGGTCCGTGCGCAGGGCGTAGGTCGTCGGGTTCTGCGGGAAGTGGTACTCCCAGTAGTATTCGTACAGGATATCATCGCGCCAATCCGGCACGGCCTCACCGCGCAGGAGTGGCAGGAGCGAGCGGCCCGCCATGCGCTCGGGCACGGTCACACCCGCCAGGTCTAGCACGGTGGCGGCGATGTCGACATTCATCGCCATCTCGGTGATCGTTGTGCCGGGCGCGATGAAGCTAGGCGCCCAGGCCAGCATCGGGATGCGCATGGACTCTTCGTAGGCGTGGCGTTTGTCCAGCAAGCCGTGCTCGCCGAGCGAGAAGCCGTTGTCGCCGAGGTAGAGGACCAAGGTGTTGTCGGACAGGCCTGCCTCCTCCAGGTAGGCGATCACGCGTCCGATGCTATCGTCGATGCCGCGCACGGTCTCGGCGAAGCTGCGGTAGATGGCCTCGAAGTCGCCGATTTCGAAGTAGAACGGGTAGTCCACGCCGTGCCAGGAGTAGCGCTGCTCCTGGGCCCACCGGGGGAGATCGCGCAGGTTGCCCTCGGTGCGCCAGTAGGTAGGCGGGTACGGGATGGGCGCCTCGGCGTAGCTCCCGGCGTGGCGCGGGGCTGGCTGGAACGGGTGGTGCACGGCCTTGTGGGACAGGTAGAGAAAGAACGGCGCGTCGTTGCTTTCTTGCGTGGCCAGCCACTCCAGGGCTAGATCCGTCAGGTCATCTGTGATGTAGCCCGCGCGCTCTTGGTGCTCCCCGTTGATGTTGAGCCGCTGGTTGAAGTAGCCTCCTTGCCCCGGGAAGCTGGCCCAGTAGTCGAAGCCAGGCCGTGGGGCATCGCTCGTCTCCCCCATGTGCCACTTGCCGATGAAGGCTGTCTCGTAGCCGGCTTCCTGGAGGTCTTGCGGGAAGAACACGGTCCCCTCTGGCACGAGGCGCGTGTTGTCGATGACGCCGTGGGTGTGGGCATACTGCCCAGTCAGGATGGAGGCGCGGCTGGGGGAGCAAAGGGCGGTGGAGACAAACGCGTTGGCCAGGTGCGCCCCCTCGGCGGCCAGACGGTCCATGGTAGGGGTCTCTAGCCAGGAGGGCGCGCGCTCGTGGAACCCCATGAAGTCGTAGCGGTGATCGTCGCTCAGGATCAGCACCACGTTGCGCGGCTGCTGTGCCTGTACGCTCGTGGTGCCGAGAAGCAGAAGCAGGGCCAAAAGCCGGAAAGGAGCAGACATGGGACGTAGCCTAAGGGGATCTGGGCGGGACACGGACGACGGGGACCCTCACTCGTCCACCACGGGGACAAGGCTGAAGCCGTCGATGCCCACCAAGTAGCCATCGGAATACCCCGCGGAGCGTTGGTGCTTGCCCAGGATCTCAATCGTGATCTCATTGAGTCCGGCGCGCATAGAGACTTCCCCGAACCGGACCGGGCCCGTGGGCTCCACGATCCGGCTGTAGCCATCCACGAGGGGGCGCAGCGCGGCGCCGTTCACGGACACACGGACGATGCCGTAATCGCCCGCACGGGTGAAGAACCCAGTCAGGTCGTAGGGCCCGGCCGCGTCTACGGAGAGGGGCAGCGTCAGCCGATCGCCGGGCTCGGCCTCGACCCACCACAGGTGCGCGCCGCCGCCCCACCGCTCGGTGGTCCCGCCGAGGTTCTGCGTGGTCAGGCGCCCGCCGGTGACCACGCCTTGCTCCAACAGGTCCTCGCCCTCCACGGTGGGCGCTGTCACCAGTTTGTAGGGCAAGAGGTTGTCCGGAAGGGCCGGGAAGGCGGTGAACACCGGCGTCTGGTACCAGAACGCGACCGACGAGTAGTCCACGTCCGGCGTGTCGTTCGTGCCCCCGTGCTCGATGGTGAAGAGGAAGCGTTCCTGGAACGGAATCGGGTCTTCGATATGCCAGCGATAGGTGACGATGCGGCCGGTGGCTTCATCCTTGATCGGGATGCCGTGGTAGGGCGCGCTGTATTCACCTGTGTCGTAGTACCAGCCCGAGGAGAAGTAGTCCTCCGTGCCGGTCCCGATGATGCTAGGCGTGGCCTCGCCGTCGATGAACAGCCGCTGGTCGCCTTCGAGGTAGCCGAGGGCATTGCCCTGGCGAGGCTGCATGGAGAGGAGGGTGCCTACGTAGTGGCCGCGGCCCTCGGTGTCGAGGACGGTGTAGGGCACATCGCGTTCGGTGACGGCCTGGCGGTACTGCGCGTGGAAGTAGAGCGTCTCCTCGGGCAGTTCGTCGTAGGTATGCAGGTCGATGTTGTAGTAGTAGCGCTCGATGAGCACGGCGGAGGTGTTCTCCACGAGGCAGCGCCCGCGCTCTTTGAAGGGCATGGCCCAGTACGTGTTGTAGCCCCCCGAGGTCATGTTGAGGGGGAGCGACTGGAAGTCTTTCCACTGGCCGAAGCCCATCCCGAAGAAGTCAGACACCGGCACCTCAACCGAGGGCTCTGCCTGGCCGTCCCAGAAACACCGCACGATGAGCTGGCGCTGGACCTCCTCGTTGTTGCGCGGCCGGATCGTGATCCACCACCGCCGCACAACGCCCGCGCCGGCGTGGTCAAACATCACATGCGTCTCACCGGGTTCGATGACCACGAAGTCATCGTTGCCCCCCGTGCGATCATAGCTGGAGTAGTGCACCAAGCCGCCGTCGATGGGCATGGTCAGGCGTTCCAAGGTGCTGCCGTGGCCCAGCGGCTGGGCTGTAGCAGTGGACAGGGTGCCGAGGAACAGGGTGCCGAGGAACAGGCACAGGAAGCCCAGGGAGAGCATGCGCAGGAAGCCAGTCATCGACCCAGCAGAGAGGAGGGAGGGAGAGCGGAGGACCGACGTACACAACCGTATCTAAGCAGCCGGCGTTGCCCGTAGTGTACGGGCCAGGGGCTCAGATCGCCACTGTAATCGTACCGCTCCCCCCCGCTTCTATCGCCTCGTTCAGTTGGGCCAACGTAGGCTGGACCAGCGTACGGCCCCCGATGACCACGATCGGGAAACCGGGGATCCGGGGCACACGCAAGGTGGAGCCATAGACCGGCGCCTCCAGGGCGCGGAAGACGAAGGGCACGCCCGCCTCCCGCAGGTACAGCCGGAGGGCGTGGGTGCGCTCGCAAGGCACGTAGCCAATCACCTCTACCGTCGGCGTGGACTCATCCCCACCGGCATAGCGCTCCAGAGGCGCAGGAGGCGCCTCCGGAACACAAGGTCGGGTTGCGAGGGCGATCATCTGGGCGTCAGGCCGTTTGCGGCATGGCCTGCCCAGAGGGCACAGCTACCCCCCTGTTGCTCGACGCGCTCTCTTCGACCTCAACCACGCGTTGGACGTCAGGGTCGTAGGTGAAGCCCTTGAAGCGCAGCCGGTAGAACAGGGTGTAGAGCACCGGGACGAAGGCGGGCGTGAGCGCCGTCGAGGCCAGGAGTCCAAACAGCAGCGCCACCGCCATCGGGGCAAACAAGGGGTTGCCGGATAGCCAGAGGGGGATGAGGCCTCCCGCGGTGGTGGCGGCTGTGAGCAGGATCGGGCGCAGGCGCTGCTGGGCGGCATGGATCACGGCCTGCTCTGGGTCCAGCCCCGCCTTCCGCTCAGAGCCGATCCGGTCCAGCAGCACCACTGCGTTGTTGATCACGATCCCAAACAGGGCGATCGTGCCCAAGAGGGGCATGAACCCAAAGGCATAGCCCGTGGCGATGAGGCCGATCGTCACCCCGATGAGCACGAACGGCAGCGTGAGGACCACGATGATCGGTGGGCGGATGGCGTTGAACTGCCCCACCAGCAACAGCAGGATCACCACCACGGCGATGAAGCCTTTCGCGTTGATCGCGTCCTGCGAATCTACGCTCTGCTCAATGTCGCCCCCGTACTCGTATGTGTAGCCCGCGGGCCACGCCTGGGTGGCCTCGGCCAGGTAGGTCTCCAACTCAGCCATGACGGAGAACGGGGTCACGAACGGCCCCGCGCCGAGGGCCAGGTCGGCTTCCACCGTAATCGTACGCATCCCGTTGTAGCGCTCGATGTTGGCGGGCTCGAAGACGACCCGTGCATCCGCCACCTGGCGGAAGGGCACCGCCTGGCCGGTGGCCTGGCTGTAGACCTCCAGGCGGTCCAAGACCTCGGGCCCGCCGAGGGCATCGGCCGACCGCAACACGACGGGTACCAACTCATCGCCTTCCTGAAGCTGGGTCAGGGGTACGCCATCCAGCGCGGTTTGGAGCGAGAGGGCCACGTCTGCGCTGGAGAGGCCAGCGCGGCGGGCGGCCTCGTGGTTCACCTCCACGTCTAGCGAGGCCTGGCGGGGGCCCCAGTCGGTGCCCACGCGCGCCGTGCCGGTGATCGCCCGGACGCGGTCTCGCACGTCGGCGGCAATCGCCTGGAGCGTGGCGGGGTCGGGCCCGGAGAGGCGGATCTCGAACGGATAGTCGAGGGCTGGGCCGTTGCGGACCGTCGCCACGCGGGCCGTCACGCCGGGGTGCGCGCGTTCGAAGAAGCCTTCGAGACGCCGGAAGAGCTCGGGTTGCACATCCGGCGTGGAGGCGGTGACGAGCAGGTAGGCATAGCTGGGCCGCGGCGGCTCGGGAGAGTAGGCCAAGGTGTAGCGCGGCGCGGCGGAGCCCACGTACGCGGCCCACTTGGCGATGCCATCGGCCGCGTACTCGGGGGCCTCACCGGCTGCTGGTTTCGGCCCCGCCCTCTCCGCCTGCAGGCTGTCTGCGATGAAGCGCTCCAGGTCCGCCACCACGGCGTCCGTCGTCTCGATGGACGTGCCCCACGGGAAGTCGAGCTCCACCGTGAACACGTCGTAGTCTTTGTTGGGGAAAAACTGCTGCGGCACGAACCGGCCGAACAAAACCAGCGACAGCACGAGAGCCCCCACAAACGCCCCGGCCGTCAACCAAGGCCGCTTCAGCAGGGCGATGAGCTGAGTGCGGTAGCCGCGGTAGAACCGGGTCTCGTAGCGGTCCTGCGGGGTCTGCGGGGCCGGCGCCTCGGAGGGCTTGGAGCGGCCGACCAGCCCCGCCAGGTGCTGTCCGATGGTCTTTTGGGGCGCGGCCGTGGGCTCGTGGCCGGTGGCCAGGAAGAGGACACAGAGGACCGGGATGAGGGTCATCGCCAGCAGCCACGAGGTGGTGAGCGCGAAGGCCAGCACCTCGAAGAGCGCCGCCGTGTACTCGGCCGCGGACGACTCGGCTAGGTACGTGGGCAGCAGCGCGCCCGCCGTACAGGCCGAGGCCGCAAAGAGCGGGAACGCCATGTCTCGCGTGGCCTTGAGGGCCGAGGCGCGCTTGCTCTTGCCGTCCTGGGTGTCGCTCAGGATCTGTTCGGAGATCACGATGGAGTTGTCCACGAGCAGCCCGAGCGCCACGATGAGCGCCGTCAGCGACATCTGGTTGATGGTGATGCCGAAGGCCTCCATGCTCAGGAACGCCACGAACATCGTGAGCGGAATCGACGCCGCCACCACGAGCCCCGTACGTACCCCGAGTGCCATCAGCAGCACGCCGATCACGATGAGAACCGCCTGGATGAGGCTCCAGATGAACTCGGAGGTGAGGCTCTCCACCACGCGCGGCTGGTAGACGACCGTCTGGAAGTCCAGCCCGGCCGGCAGGTCGGTCTCGACGCGGCGGACCACCTCCAGCACCTGGGGCCCGAACTCTGTCAGGTTGCCCGTGCCTTTCATGGAGATACCCACCGTGACGGCCTGCTGCCCGCTGAAGCGGACCAACTGCGCGCCGGGCTCGTCGTAGGCATCGCGCACGGTGGCGAGGTCGCCCAGGGCGATGATCTCCCCGGCGGGCAAGCGGAGGGCCATCGCGCGGATGTCGTCCACGGAGTCGAACGCGCCGCCGGTCCGCAGGGCCAGGCGCTGGGCGCCGGTGCGGAGGTCGCCGCCGGGCGCGATCACGTTGCGCGTCTGGAGCTGCTGGATCAGGTAGCCCGTGGACACCCCAAGGGCGGCCAGCCGGGCGGGGTCGTACTCGACAAACACGCGCCGTTCCCGGAGGCCGTCGATCTGGACACGGCGGGCGTCGTCCAGCGTCAGCACCTGGCGGCGTAGCTCGTAGGCCGCCCGCTCCAGCTCAAGCGGCGTGTAGCCGCTGCCGGTG
>JBCDJV010000103.1:0-15624 GCA_038747425.1 Bacteroidota bacterium | reverse complement strand
GGCCAGCCCCAGCTCCCGGTTGATGATGAGCTGGATGGCCATGGCGCGGCGTACGCTCTCCTCGGTGGGCGTGGTGATGGCCTCGTCGTAGGCGTTGGTGTGGAGGCTGTTGCAGTTGTCGTAGATGGCATAGAGCGCCTGAAGCGTGGTCCGGATGTCGTTGAACTGGATCTCCTGAGCGTGAAGGCTCCGGCCCGACGTCTGGATGTGATACTTGAGCTTCTGCGCCCGTTCCCCGGCTCCGTAGCGCTCGCGCATGGACACCGCCCAGATGCGGCGCGCTACCCGCCCGATCACGCTGTACTCTGGGTCCATCCCGTTCGAAAAAAAGAACGACAGGCTGGGCGCGAAGTCATCGATCTGCATGCCTCGCGCCAGGTAGTACTCGACGAAGGCGAAGCCGTTGGACAACGTGAAGGCCAGCTGCGTGATGGGGTTCGCCCCCGCCTCGGCAATGTGGTAGCCAGAGATGGACACGCTGTAGAAGTTGCGCACCCGCTCGTCGATGAAGTACTGCTGGATGTCACCCATCACGCGGAGGGCGAATTCGGTGCTGAAGATGCAGGTGTTCTGGGCCTGGTCCTCCTTCAGAATGTCGGCCTGGACGGTCCCGCGCACCACGGTGATCGCCCGCTCCCGAAGGTCGAGGTAGGTGGCCTCGTCGAGGACGCCCCACCGCACGAGGTCACGCCCGGTGCAGCCCAGGAGCCCGAGGCCGAAGCCGTCGTGGGTGGGTGGCATAGGCTCTGGCTGCCCGCTGGGACCGAAGGGCACATACGCCGGGCGCTCGAGGTGCTGGTCGATAACGGCCTCCGCCTCGGCCCAGCGTCCGGCCTCGTGGAGGTGCCGTTCGACCTGCTGGTCGATGGCGGTGCGGAGGAACATGGCCAGGAGCATCGGCGCCGGGCCGTTGATGGTCATGGAGACGGACGTCTTCGGATCGCACAGGTCGAAGCCGGAATACAGCTTCTTCATGTCGTCCAGCGTGCAGATGCTCACGCCCGAGGTGCCCACCTTCCCATAGATGTCGGGGCGCTTGTGGGGATCGAAGCCGTAGAGCGTGACCGAGTCGAACGCGGTGGAGAGGCGCTTCGCCGGCATGTCGGCGCTGACGAGGTGGAAGCGGCGGTTGGTGCGCTCTGGGGAGCCCTCGCCCGCAAACATGCGGGTGGGGTCCTCGCCGGTGCGCTTGAACGGGAAGACACCGGCCGTGAAGGGGTAATAGCCGGGCAGATTCTCCAAGAGGGCGAAGCGGAGGCGCTCGCCGGGGTCGACGGTGCGCGGCAGGGCCACCCGAGGGATCTGCGTGCCCGAGAGGCTCTCCACGAAAAGCGGCACCTGGAAGTCCCGACCCCGGACCTGGTAGGTGAAGGTCTCGGCCCGGTAGCGCTCGGCGAGGGCGTCCCAGTCCTCCAGGATGCGCTTGCACCGGAGGTCGAGTTGGTCCCACCAGTGCTGTGCCATCTGATCCAGGCGCGCTTCCAGCAGCGGGCGGTCCTCGGGATCCCAGTTGGTCACTTGGGCCCGGGCTCCGGTGGCCTCGCCCCACTTCCGGGCGAGCTCACACTGCCCCGCCGCCCAGGCTTTGTAGTCCCGCACAGATTCGGCGATCTCGCCCAGGTAGCGCTGCCGCTTCGGGGGGATGAGGGCGAGCGCGGAGGGGTCAATCTCGGGCAGCGCCTCGGCGGAGAAGGTTGGCGAGGTCCGGCCAAAACCGTGTTCGTCGTTGAGGCGGTCCAGCAGCGCCAGGTAGAGGGCCGTCACGCCGGGATCGTTGAAGTGCGACGCCATGGTGGGGTACACCGGCATGGTGTCCGGAGCCCGGTCGAACGCCATGTGGTTGCGCTGCACCTGCTTGCGGATGTCGCGCAGGGCATCGGCACTGCCTCGCTTCTCGAACTTGTTGAGGGCCACGAAGTCGGCCGCATCCAGCATGCCGATCTTTTCGAGCTGGGTGGGCGCTCCGAAGTCGTGGGTCATCACGTAGAGCGACAGGTCTACGAGGTCGCTGATCTCGGTGTCACTCTGCCCGATGCCGGCCGTTTCCAGGATGATGAGGTCGAACCCAGCCGCCCGGCACACGGCCATGCTCTCGGCCAGGGCTTGAGAGGTGGCTCGGTGCGCTTGGCGCGTGGCAAAGCTGCGCATGAACACGCGCTCGCGGGCGCCGCCATACAGGCTGTTCATCCGAATGCGATCCCCCAGCAGCGCCCCTCCGGTGCGGCGGCGTGTGGGATCGACGGAGAGGACGGCCAGCGTAAGATCGGGGAAGTCGTTCAAGAAACGGCGCACCAGCTCGTCCGTGAGGGTGGACTTGCCCGCCCCTCCGGTCCCGGTGATGCCCAAGGTGGGGGCGTGGTGGTCTGGCGCCAGGGTGGGCAAGGCGTCCACGATCGGCTCGCCGGTGACGCCGACGGCGGCCTCCTGACGCTGGTGCTGCTCGATGGCCGTCAGGACGCGGGCCAACGTCCGAGGCTGGCGCTCCGGGATCAGCGCCACCGCACCGTTCAGGGCCGTCACGGGCGGCCCATCGCAAGCCTCCAGCATGTGGTTGATCATGCCCTGGAGGCCCATCCGCATCCCGTCCTCGGGCGAGAAGATCTTGGCGACCCCGTAGGCCTCCAGCTCGGCGATCTCCTCGGGCACGATGACCCCGCCACCGCCGCCAAAGACCTGAATGTGGCCGGCGTCGCGCGCTCGGAGGAGGTCCACCATGTAGGTGAAATACTCCATGTGCCCCCCCTGATACGAGGAGATCGCAATCCCCTGTACATCTTCTTGGATGGCGGTGTCGACGATGTCCTGAACCGAGCGATTGTGACCCAGGTGGATCACCTCGGCCCCACTGGCTTGCAAGATGCGGCGCATGATGTTGATCGCGGCATCGTGCCCATCGAATAGGCTAGCTGCTGTAACGAAACGGATGGGATGGGTCGCTTGGTAGGCCGCGGGTTCCATAGTGCACTATTATGAGCGAATCGTGTCATGGGGGCCGGATGGAGCGCAGTCACAAAGCGCTTCCGGTCAATGCGGCCTCGTACGTCCGGGGCTGGCGTTGTGTTCACCCGCCCCTCGCTTCCAGCAACAGATCCCGGAAGGCGGAACCCGTCCTCGGCATTTCTTTACACAAGCGAGTGGGGGCGCTACCTTCCTCTCCTCCATGCTTTGCTCACCCGATCCATCCCTCTTCTGGAGTACCGCATGAAACTCTTGGTTACTGGTGGCACCGGCTTCATCGGCTCACAGATCTGCCGCCTGGCCGCCGAATCCGGCCACACCGTCATCAGCATCGCCCGGCGCGGCCGCCCCAACGTCTCCGATCCCTGGACACACTGGGTGCACTGGCGCGCAGCGGACGTGTTCGACACCAAAAGCTGGGCGGCCGACCTCGAGGGGTGCGACGCCGTGATCCACTGCGTGGGCGTGGTGCAGGAAGACCCCAAAGCGGGCGTCACCTTCGAGCGCCTCAACGGCGACAGTCTGGTGGCGGTGGCCGATGCCGCGCAGGCCCACGGGGTGCCCAAGATCGTCTTCGTGTCGGCGGCACACCTGCCTCCCTTCGTCTCTGACCGCTACCTCTTCGCCAAGCGTAGAGCGGAGGCGTACCTGCGTCAGTTGGAGGGGGTGGACTACGCCGTCCTCCGGCCCAGCCTGGTGTACGGCGCCGAGCGCCCGCCCACCGTGCCCCTCGCACGACTGGCGGAGGGCATGGCCCAGCTCCCTTTTGTGGGCCATCTGGTGGGCGATGTGCTCCCGCTGGCCGTCACGCACGTGGCCGCTGGTGCCTTGCAGAGCGCGTTGGACCCCACCATGGAGGGGATCTTCTCGATCCAGGACATCCAGCGCATGGCCGCTACCTACCACCCGTTGTTCACGCCCGACCCTCGGCCCGGCGTAGCGACCCTGGCCGTCACCACGGTGCTGGTGGGCGCTGCCCTCGGCCTGTGGCGCTGGCGCCGTGAGGCCTGAGACCATTCGAGCGGGAGGGCACGCGGGCGGATCCAACGAGCGGGCCCCGCGCCCTACTGGTTGGCACGTGCCGTGGCCAGCTCGTCGGCCTGCCGCTTGAGCCCGTAGGCGGCCAGCATCAGCACGCTGGTGACACCGGCCATGACCAGGAAGGCCTGGGCGAAGCCGTCGACGCCCCCTCCCGTGGAAGCGGCAATGGCCCCGATAAGCGCCGCACCGATAAGCTGACCGACACTGATGAACAGGGTGGTGATTCCCTGCGCTACGGTGCGCTCGGTGCCCCGCGACTCGTTGAGGAGGATGTAGCTCAGCGCCGACCCCAGCAACGTCGACAGGCCCAGGCCGATCAGCACCGAAGCGATGTAGAACAACGCGGTGCCCGCTGGCGCCCCCAGGGCCATGATGAACAGCCCAGCCGTCAGCAGCGCGACGCCCCCCAGAACAATCCACCGCGATCCGACCCGATCAATCAGCCGACCGGCGACCGGCGATCCCACGGCCACCGCGATCACGAGGGGGAGCAGCATGTAGGACGCCGTAGACGTGGACACGGCATACGCCGCGACGGCGTAGGCGGACAAAAACACAAAGCTGGCTTCGGTCAGCCCCGCCCCGATCGCCAGGCTGCAGGCCAGCAGCACCTGCCGGTTGCGTAACAGATCAAGCCGCAGCACAGGATCTTCGGCCCGTCCTTCGACCCATAAGAAGAGCGGGCCAAGCGCCAAGGCACCGAGGAGAAAGGGACCCACCTCCACCGACACGAGGCTGGGGCCCAGCTGCGAGGCATCGAGCTGATTGAGGCCGTACGCGAGCAACGCCAGAAGCGCGCTCAGCACCACCAGCCCCTGGAGATCGAGCTTGGCCGGTACCGCCTGCACCCGTTGGGGCAGCAGGCGCAGCCCGAGGACAAACACCAAGACGGCCAGAGGCAAGGGGACATAAAACAACCAGGGCCACGAGGCGACTGACAGGAGGATCCCACTGAGGATAGGGCCAATGATGAACGCGAGCCCAAAAACAGCCCCAATGATGCCGACCGCACGACCACGCTGCTCGGGCGGGTACACATCGCCGACGACGGCGCTGGCAACAGGGAAGATGCCCGAGGCGCCCAGGCCTTGCACCGCCCGGCCCATGAGGAGCCCCTCGAAGGTGCTCGACTGGGCCACGATCAAGGCCCCCAGAGCGAAGACGGTCACATTGAACAAGTAGATCCGCCGCCGACCGTAGCGATCCGACAGCTTGGCCATCACCGGCAACCCGGCCAGGTTGCACAGGACGAACGCGTTGAAGACCCACGCGATGGCCCGTTCGTCCACCCCGAAGGCCTCGCGCAGAGCCGGGAGGGCCGGCGCGACGATGGCAATATCGAGGGCGGCCATGAGCACGCCCAGAAACAGCACCGGGAGGGGACGGCGGGGAGCAGAAGTCATACAGGACACAGCCGGATGATGAGCGCCTTTCACACCCCCACTCGGAGCTTTCGTTTCCGCCGGGCGTGTTCCGGCACCTAGGCCCGTGTGGGCATGCACCGGTTTTGAATCCAGGGGATCAGGGGCTATATTTTCAGTACGTGCTGCCTTTTCCGCAGGTCATGCTCTTCATCTCCCCCGCTGCGGAGGCACGCCGCGTTCACGCTTGGTCTTTGTCCTCCCCTGCAGATCATGCCGCGTGTGTCTGTCATCATCCCGATGTACGGCTGTGCCGACTACATCGAGGAGACCCTACAGAGTGTCATGGACCAATCCATGACGGACTGGGAATGCATCGTGGTAGACGATGGCAGCCCAGACGAAGCGTTCGCCGTGGCGCAGGCTTATGCCCGCCACGACCCTCGCTTCCAGTTCATTCGCCAGCCCAACGGCGGCGTCTCGCGTGCCCGCAACCGCGGCGTTGACCTCGCCCAGGCGCCCTACCTCTTCTTCCTAGACGCCGACGACCTCCTGGAGCGCAAGGCCCTCCTGGCGATGTCCACCTACCTGGAGGCTCATCCCAAGGTCGGGCTGGTGGCCTGTCAGTTCTGCCGGATTGATGCGGACGGCAACCCTACGCACGTCAAGCGCGGGATGAACCATCGGACGCGCATGGCCCCAGGCCCATGGGGCCTACCGCGCGACCTCCCCGCCTCGCAATTCCAGACCCCGTTTGTCACGTTTTTCTGCGGCTCGGGGCAGGGCGCCAATGCCCTCTACCGGCGGTCGGTCTTTGAGGCCGTGGGCCGGTACGACGAGTCGTTTCGCTCGATCCACGAAGACACCGACCTGTTCCGGCGGATGGCCTTGGCGGCCGAGGTGCACTACCTGCCGGATGTGCTTCAGCAGTATCGCTACCACCCCGAGGCGGCCACCCAAAGCTACGAGCGGGGGATACGGGCGGCCGCCCAGCTCCGCGCCAAGTGGGATCAGTACACGCCATCCACACCCGAGCAGCAGGCCACCCTGGATGCCGCCCGATCCTACTACGAGCGTGTGCACCGGCCCCTGGTGCATTTCAAGGTGAGCATTCTGGCCGCCTTCGAGTGCGTGGAGGAACGCAGTGTAGAGAAAGCACGGTGGTCGGTGCGCAACTTCCGGCTTGGCCTCCGGCTGCTGCTGTTTGGGCCGGCCCCGCAAGCGGACGCCTCCACCTAATTCTGCACCTCAGCGCTTGAGGGCGGAGCATCCCGGCCCGTGCTTTGTATCTTACAGGCCCGTGCTCCTTGACCCTAGACTCCGCTCTATGGCCCGCCGTTTTCTCCTCGTCGGAGCGGCCCTGCTGCTCCTGGCGGCTGGACTGACCGCCTACTCGTCCTCCACCCAGGTGAACCACGGGCCCCTCTTGGCTTCGGCCGTGGCTCCCCTCCCGGTGGCGCCGCCGCCCGCACCGCCTACGCTGGACGACCTTTTCCCCGGCACCGGCGCCTGGACCGAGCGCACGCTGGAGGCCATGACGCTGGAGGAAAAGGTCGCGCAGCTCTTCTCGGCACGCGCCTACGGCTCCTACCGCAGCGCCGATGACCCGCGCTACCTGGAGTTGGTCCAGCTCGTCGAAGAGTTTGGCATCGGCAGTGTCACGTTCTTCCAGGGCGATCCCATCACGCAGGCCGTCATGGCCAACGACCTCCAGCAGCGGGCCCGGGTCCCGCTGCTGGTGGCGCAGGACATGGAGTGGGGCCCCGGGCAGCGCCTGGAGGGGGCGGTCAAGTTTCCGCGCACGATGGCCACCGGCGCCACCGGCCACACGGCCTACGCTTACACCGTCGGGTACACCACCGCCGTGGAGGCCCGTGCGATGGGGACGCACTTCATCTTCGCCCCGGTAGCCGACGTCAACAACAACCCGCAGAACCCGATCATCAACGTCCGCTCCTTCGGTGAGGACCCGGAGCAGGTGGCGGCCATGGTGAGCGCCTTCGTGAACGGAGCCCAGGACGGTGGCGTCATCTCCAGCGTCAAGCACTTCCCCGGCCACGGCGATACCGATACCGACTCGCACCTGGATCTTCCCGTCCTCCCCTACACGCAGGCCCGGCTAGACACCTTGGAGCTGGTCCCCTTCCGCCGAGCCATCAACGAGGGCGTCAAGAGCGTCATGACCGCCCATCTCGCCTTTCCAGCCCTCGAAGCGGACACCGAGATACCGGGGTCCCTCTCCCCGCGCGTCTCGGGAGCCCTCTTGCGCGATGAGCTGGGCTTCGACGGGCTCGTGGTCACCGATGGGTTGGATATGCGGGGCGTGTCCGCCCATTTCAGCGCGGGCGAGGCCGCCATTATGGCCCTGGAGGCCGGTGCCGACCTGCTGCTGCTGTCCGTCGATGAGTATGCCGCCCACACGGCCGTGGTCGACGCGGTAAGAAGCGGCCGCCTGACGGAGGCCCGGATCGAGGCCTCGGCGCGGCGGGTGCTCCGGGCCAAAGAATGGCTGGGGCTCCACCAAGGCGCGGAGGTTCCACTCGATGGAGTTCGTGACAGCGTGCGCACCCAGCGCCACGAAGCCCTGGCCGAAACCGTGGCGCGGGCCTCGCTGACCCTGCTCGGCGATGACACAGACCTGCTCCCGTTCACCGGCCCACCGCGCCGCCTGGCCACCGTCACGCTGTCTGACAGCGACGACCCTGAGGTCGACGATTATTTTCTCAGCCAGGTCTTCAGGCACGGCCGCCCCTTGCGGCTCACCGACGCCCTGCTGGACCGCCGTTCAGACGACGAGGATTACGCCGCCGTCCTGGCCGACCTCGCCGAGGCCGACGTAGACGCTATCCTGGTACCGACCTACCTCTACGTGCGCAGTCACAGCGGCCAGATCAGCCTACCGCCTGCGCAGCGCCAGTTCCTCAATACCTTGCTGGCTGGAGACACGCCGGTGGTGCTCCTCTCGTTCGGCAATCCGTACATGGTGATGGGGCTGGGCCGGCAACCCGCGGCCTACCTCGCGGCCTACGGGGGCAGTGAGGTCTCGCAGAAAGCCGCCGCCCAAGCGCTATTCGGCCAGACCGGTTTCCAGGGCCGCCTCCCCATTAACATCCCGGGCACCCATGCCCTGGGCGATGGCCTCCAGCAACCCCAGACGGCGCCCCGCGCCGGCTACCCCAACGATGTGGGCATGCGGCATGGGCCGTTCGTCCGGCTCGATTCGCTGCTTCGCGCCTCCATTGCCAACCGGGCCTTCCCAGGGGCGGCCGTGGCCGTGGGGCGAGGGCCTGTGCGGGTGAAGCTGGAGGCGTACGGCTACCATACCTACGCGGCCCGTAAGCCCGTCCAGCCTACCTCCGCGTTTGACCTGGCCTCCCTCACGAAGGTCGTCGCCACGACCACCGCGGCCATGCAGCTCTACGAGGCCGGCCAGCTGGACCTCGACCGTCCGCTGGCCACCTACCTGCCGGCCTTCGGCCAGCGTGGCAAGGCCGATATCACCGTGCGGCAGGTGCTCACGCACACCAGCGGCCTCATCCCGTTCCGGCCATTCCATCAGGAGGGTGTCACCACCCGCGAGGCCGTCCTGGATACCATCCTGGCCTCACCGCTCATCTATGAGCCCGGCACGGACATGCGGTATTCGGACTTCAACATGATCGCGCTGGCCCTGGCCATGGAGCAGATCACGGACATGCCCTTCGAGGAGTATACGGAGCGGCATATCTTTGAGCCGCTGGGGATGCGCAACACCGGCTTTCGCCGCGCAGGCACTCCAGACCCAGAGGCTGTTCCCACCGAGCAAGACCCCGACTTCCGCCAACGCCTGGTCCAGGGGGAGGTCCACGATGAAACCGCCTGGATCCTGGGCGGTACCGCCGGGCATGCCGGCCTCTTCTCTACGGCCGAAGATCTGGCTCGGTTTGGGCACATGCTGGTGGAAGAGGGCCGTGTCAACGGGCAGGCCTTCTTGCAACCGGAGACGGTTCGCCTCTTCACGAGCCCCCAGAACCCCGCCCAACACACGCGAGCCCTCGGGTGGGACACCAAAAGCCCAGAAGGCTACTCGTCGGCCGGCACCCGCTTCGGACCGCGCAGCTTCGGCCACACCGGCTTCACCGGCACCTCCTTCTGGGTCGACCCCGACCAGGAGCTCTTTGTGATCTTGCTGACCAACCGGGTGTACCCCACCCGCGAGAACCGCGGGCACATCCCCGTCCGCCCCGCCGTGGCAGACCTGGTCTACAGTGCCCTGGTGGGTCCGCCGACCCCTCTCCTACCGGCACCCTAGCGTGTATCCAGGCACCGGTGGGCCAGTTCGATGGCACCAGCCACGCCCGCTCGCCCACCCAGCGCGGGAGGCACCACATACGTCTCGATGGCACGGAGGGTGTCGAGTCCCACTACGTACCCGCCGAGCACATCCAGTAGCGCGGCGTGCACAAGGGCGAGCAGGCCGGGAGCACTCATGACGCCGCCTCCCAGGACTACACGTGCTGGAGCGGTGGTCAGCACAATCGTCGCGAGGCCACGGGCGATGGCTCGGGCTTCGATCATCCAGGCTGGGTGGTCCGGGGGAAGGGTCTCGGCACGCGCCCCCCACCGGGCCTCGATGGCCGGGCCTGACGCCAGTCCCTCCCAGCACGCCCCATGGAACGGACAGACGCCAGGGAACGCATCCCCTGGGTCGCGAGCAATGGGGATGTGCCCTACCTCAGGATGAGGCCGTCCCCGGACCGGACGGCCGTCGATCACGACGCCGGCTCCGATGCCCGTCCCCACGGTGACGTACACGAACGAGCGCACCCCACGGGCGGCCCCCGCCGCCCCTTCGCCTAACGCGGCGGCATTGACGTCGGTGTCAAACCCGACAGGCACGCCGAGCGCTTGACCCAGCCGGCCCGCCACATCGGTGTCCGTCCATCCTGGCTTCACGGTGTTGAGCACATGGCCCCACGTCTTCGAGGCTGGATCGAGGTCGACCGGACCGAACGAACCAACGCCGAGGGCCGCCACGCCTTCGGCCCTGAGCACCTCCACCACTCGGCCCAGGGTCTCATCGGGCGTGGTGGTGGGGATGGTGGCCACGATGCGAACCGTGTCCGGGGCTGTCCCGACGCCACAGACGGTCTTGGTCCCGCCCGTTTCCACGGCCCCGAGGAGCGGGGCCGCCGGGGCATCGTGGGCGTCTGGCTGATTCATGGCACGGCGGGGTCTGGCCCGAGAGCTTCGCAGAGGGGCCTCCAAAGCGGCTACGACGGATACACGAGGGCGATCTGCACGTCCATCACGTTGGTGTGTGTAGGGCCAGGCTGCAGAAGCTGTCTCAGCGCCTCGAAGAACGGGTACGCGTCGTTGCGGGCGAGGTGTTCGTCTGGATCCAGGCCACGGGCTCGGGCTTGCTGCACCGTCTGCGGCGTTGCCCAGGCTCCGGCTGCATCTGTGGGTCCGTCGATCCCATCGGTGCCCCCGGAGAGAAAGACGAGTTCGCGGTCGCTGCCTTCCAGGGCGAGGGCGGCGGCCAGCACCAGTTCTTGGTTCCGCCCACCGCGCCCGGTGCCGGTGACGGTTACCGTCGTCTCTCCGCCCCAGAGGAGGCACACGGGACGGTCGGCCTCGACCGCGAGAACCTGCTGGGCGAGCTGCCGTCCGGCGTCTCGCGCTTCGCCCGTCACCAAGCCGCCATGGCGGTGCAGCGCGAAGCCATGACGCTCGGCCTCACGTTGAGCGGCCGCCAGCGCGTCGTGGTTGGACCCGAGGGTCACCGTCCGCACGCGCTCGAACGAGACGGGTGGCGGCCGTGGCTCATCGCGCATGAGGTGGGCGCGCACGGAGGTCGGCACGCGGTCCATCAGTCCAGCCCGTTCCACGGCCGCCACCGCGTCGGCCCGCGTGGTGGGATTGGGCACGGTGGGCCCGCTCGCGATGGTCGCCAGGTCATCCCCGGCCACATCAGAGATGGCGAGGGTGAGGACCGAGGCGGGCTGCGCAGCACGGGCAAGGCCGCCGCCACCGACGCGAGAGAGCTGGCGCCGGATGGTGTTGAGGGCATAGATGTCGGCCCCGCTTCGCAGCAGCAGCCGGAAGGTGGCCTGAGCCTCATCAAGGGTGATACCCTCGGCAAAAGCAGGCCAGAGCGCCGAGCCACCGCCAGAGAGGGCGACGAGCAGCAGGTCATCCGGGCCGAGCCCCGCGGCCACCTCGAGCACGCGTTGTGCTGCGCGCATCCCAGCCTCATCCGGCACAGGGTGGCCAGCCTCTACGACCTCTATCCGGCGAGGAGCCTGTTGAGCAGGCGGAAACGAAGCGCGGTAGCCATGCGGAACGACAACGAGCCCAGCCTCCAGTGAAGGGCCCAGCCGCGCCTCCAGCACGCCGGCCATCGCCATGGAAGCTTTCCCCGCCCCCACGAGGACGATGCGCTGGAACGCGGAGAGCGGCCGGTCGAGCCACGTAGCGAGGGGCACGTCCCGCAGCAGGCCTGGCGGTTGGGCGCCCGCCACAGCGGCGTTGTAGATCTCGATGGCTGTGCGCGCAATCGGCTCCATGGGCATGGCGAGGTTACAGCAGCTTGGGAAGCAGGATCAAGATCGCGAGCATCAGCACGAAATAGCCAACCAGCAGAGCATAGATCGGCACCCAGGTTCGCTCGCGCTCTAGCGGGGCCTCCTCGGACCATACGGTATACCGCCTGACCGCGGCCTCGGTGTCAGGCGCCGAGGCGCTCAGCCGGCTCACCAGCGCCGCCACGACCGCTGCCACGGCGCAGCCGACCAGGTTCCACCACATCCAGTAGATCTCCGGGAGGGCGACCCACTGAACGAGGTTGAGCCCGACGCCTGCGAGGATTCCCATGAGCATCCCGCGCGCGGTGATACGCCGGGAGAGGACGCCTACCAGAAACGCCGCGAGCACAGGTCCATAGAAGGCCGAACCGATCTTGTTGATCCCCTCAATGACCGTATCTGAGATCTCCCCCACCACGAACGCGAAGCCGGTGATCACAACGCCCCAAGCCACCGTGGTGAGCTTGCTCCACAGGAAGCGGCTCTGCTCGCTGGGCAGCTGGGCGTCGAGAAAATCGCGCATGGTAGCGGCCGAGAGCGAGTTGAGCGCCGAGTCCAGGCTTGACATGGCGGCCGCAAGCAGTGCGGCGAAGAGGAGGGCACGCAGTCCGGGGGGCAAGTTGAGTAGGATGAACTGCGGGATCAGGAAATCAGGCCGGTCGGCCGGGATGCTGGCCTGCAGCTCTGGCGAGGCCACATAGGCCGCGTACGCTGCGATGCCCAGCGCCGCGTAGAGGAGCGTCAGCGGGAACCGCACCAGCCCGTTGAACACCAGGGCGTACTTGGATTCGCGGATGGATTTGGCCGAGAGTTGCCGCTGCACCTGGCTCTGGTCCGTGCCGTAGTACGACGCGTACAGGAAGAAGCCGCCGAAGAGGAAGGCCCAGAACGGCACCGCGCCCCCATCGCCCAGGCCGGTCGAGAGGTCGAGGGCGTCGAGGCGCTCTCTGGGCAAGGCGTCCAGCATGGCGCCGAAGCCGCCTACCAGGTCCGCCGCATACACGATGCAGACGATGATGCCGCCCAGCAGGACGCCCATCTGGATCACGTCGGAATAAACGACGGCGGTGATGCCGCCAATCGTGTCATAGATGATCGTGACGATGCCGATGATGAGGATGGTCGCCCACAGCGGAATCCCCAAACACACCGCCAGCACGATGGCGCTCGCGTAGACCCCCACACCGGTGGCGAGGCCACGGCTGATGAGAAACACCGCGCTCACCAGGGTCCGCACCGAGGCATCGAAGCGCAGCTCCAGGTATTCGTAGACGCTCACCAGGTTCAACCCACGGAAGAGCGGGATCAGCAGCGTCATCACGGCGATCATCGCGAGCGGTACGGCCAGTTCATACTGCAGCCAAGTCAGCCCACCGCCCTCCCGGAGCGCCACGAAGGCGGGGATCGAGATGAAGCTGATGGCGGAGGTCTGCGTGGCCATCGTTGAGATGCCGACGGCCCACCACGGCAGCGTGCGCCCGCCCACGTAGTAGTCCTCCTCATCCTTTTGGCCACGCCCCAAATAGACGCTGAGGCCTATCATCGCCATGAGGTACGCTATGATGATGGACCAGTCTAGCGCGGTCATCGCACGCTCCGGGTTGGTTTATTCGGCGGTGTAGAGGCGACGGCGGAGCGCGTCCTTGACGGTGGCGTCCCATTCGGTGCGCAAGATGCTCAGCAGGACAAGGTCGGCGCGGCCCGCTCCGTGGTCCCCGGGCAGGTACGCACGCAGGACGCCCTCCTGTTGAACCCCCACGCGGGCCAAGGCGCGGAGGCTCTGGACGTTGTCCGCGTGGACCCCAAAGCCGATTCGCTCGGCTTCCAGCGTGTCGAAGACCAACGCGAAGAGCAGATACTTGGCGCGCGTATTGAGCCCCGTGCCTTGGAACTCCGTGCCGAGCCACGTGTGGCCCACCTTAAGGACACCCAGCCACGGTTGAATCTCATACAGCTGCGTCATCCCCGCCAGCCGCCCACTCGCTTTGTCTTCGACCACGAAGGGGTAGGCCTGCCCGGCCCTCCGCCGAGCGAGAGCCGCGTGGACGTACTGGGTTAGATACGGCTGACCACACCCGTGCTCCAGGAAGTAGGTCCAGACGCCACGATGGCTGGCCGCCTCCGTCAGGAGACCAATGTGCGAAGCGTGCAGCGGGCGAAGCCGAACTGCCTCGTCTTCGAGGATCTGTGGCTGGTGATAGTCGAATGCGCGCATCGATCGGGCCTCTCGCTAGCCTCTCTCGTGCAACAGATCGAGCACGCACGCGGCCGTCCACGAGAAGTCGCCGCCGCCGTAGCCGGCCTTGAGCTGAGCCGCCACCGACTTCCGCGGCTCGAAGTACTCGTAGAAGCCCAGAGCTCCCACCAGTTCGACCAGGTCTTCGCGGACGATCTGAGCCGTATCGAGGAAGCCGTAGGCCTTCAGGCCGAAGTGGATCATCCAGTTCATTTGCGGCCAGACGGGCCCGCGCCAGTAGCGCTTGGCGTCGAACAACGGGCTGTCCACATCAAAGCTGGGACACAGGTAGTACCCACGCTCGTGCAGGGCCCGGAGGTACGCATGGAGGCCCTCCGCTTGGAGCTGGGAGGGGATCTCAGCGTACAGCGCGGCGAGCCCGCCTATCTCGTGATGCGCGATCGGACACGCGCCCCGGACGTCGTAAGGCGTGAACGTGCCCAGCGCTGGGTTCCAGAGCTTCTCCCGGAAGCGTGGCAGGGCCTGCTGCTGCCATTCCTCGACCTCCCCCACGTCCAGCCCAAACCGCTGACCGAGCGCAATGAGGCTCTGGTTGGACCGGATGAGGACCGCGTTCATCAGGGTGTCTTGCACCAAAAACGGACTTTCCTCAAAGATCCCAGCCTCGTCGTACCGGTACTTCTTGCCGAGCAGCATGAGGTACACGTACCGGTCGTATTGGTACGACGTAGGCCGCTCGTCGGTAGGCGCTAGGCTGGTATCCCGCCGCTCATAGGCGGGCAGCATGGCCGGATCGATGTCGATGCGGTCCAGCGACGCGTCCCAGAGCGGCGAGTTGTCCCGGCCGGACTCCCAGGGGTGGAAGATAAAGGTCAGGCCCTCCCGCTCGGGGTCTCGGTGGGTGTAGAAGAAGCGGTGGCTGCGGACGATCTTCGGAAAGAGCCGCTTGGCGCACGCAATCAGGCGCTCATCGTCTGGGTTCGTCTCCAGCAGGCGTTCCAGCACAAAGCCATGCACCGCTGGCTGTGTGATACCGGAGGTTTTCAGGGGCCTGGGCGCGCCTGGATGAACCTGGCTGCCCCACACGTCGTGGTTGGGAAAGTAGGTGTCCTCGTGTTCGCTGTGGAAGAGGATGTGGGGCACCATCCCGTTGTCCCATTGGCCGGAAAACAGGGTTTCCAGTTCCCGGATCGCCTGATCGAGCTGTATGTAGCTGTGGCCCAGGCTTGTGAACCCGGAGTCCCAGTTCCACTGAAACGGGTACAGTTTGTGGGTAGGGATGGTAAACCCGTCCTTCCAGTTCGCATCCAGGATGCGCGCAGCGTGTTTGAGGAGTGGTTCTGAGGCGTGAGCCCGCATGGCGGCATGGGTAGAGACGGAGGTGCAGCGGGGCGTGTCGAGCCCGCTGCGCCCAAAAAACAGCAGGTTCACCAACCGCTTCGCCTCGGTCGGCTGCGCCAGGTCGAGCCGCTCCTGCTGCGGCCAAGCGAGCAGCACCACG
>JBCDJV010000102.1:0-15683 GCA_038747425.1 Bacteroidota bacterium | reverse complement strand
GTACAGCCGGTCCAGGTTCACGTGAAAGCGGTCGTAGCTCCACTCGTGGCGCACCAGCAGCGCGATCAGCAGGCAGCACGCCAGCCCCACGGCCAGCCCTACCACGTTGATGGCCGCGTAGCCCTTGGCCTTGCGGAGCGTGCGGACGGCGACGGTGAGGTAGTTCTTGAGCATGGCGAGGCGGGCGGTCAGTTCGTGGCGGAGGGTGCGGCGATGGACGGCTTTCTCCCAGTAGACCTTGCCGTACTCGGTCTCGGCCTGGCCGAGGTCGCCCACGGCGCGGATGGCGTGGTGGAAGGCCTCTTCTTCGCTCAGGCCGTCGGCCAGGAGGGCGTCGAGGTGGTCGCGCACGTGGGCGGCCAGCTCGCGGCGGTCGTCTTGGGAGAGGGCACGGCGGAAGCGGAGGGAGCGCTCCCAGGCGGCGAGGGCGGGGTCCAGGCGGAACGGCATAGGCAGCGGTCAGGAGGCGAGACCCAGGTTGAACTCAGGCCCCCAGAGCTTGACGAGGACGCGGTGGACGTCCATCCACTGCCGCTGCTCTACCTGGAGGGCTTCCTGCCCTTTAGGGGTGAGCGTGTAGTACTTGCGGTCTCGACCGACGTCGGACGTGCGCCAGGTGGAGGCGATCAGGCCTTTGGTCTCCATCCGGTGCAGCACGGGGTACAGGGTCCCGGCTGACCATTGGAGGCGTCCCTCCGAGAGGTCGTGGATGCGCTGGATGATCTGGTAGCCGTATGCCTCGCCCTGGGCGAGGATGGACAGCATGAGCGGCGTGGCCGACGCCGCGACGAGGACTTTAGGCAGCATGAGGGATCCCAGCTATGTATTGAGGGGCTATATATCGTGACTCAATATATAGTCTCTCAATATATAGTTGCCACCTACGGGACTGACTTTTGAGAGGCTGACGATGAATGGTTACGCGTGTCGCCGCAGCACTGACTGAGCCGCATGGTATCCACAGAGGCCATGGACACCTCCACCGGGCGGCGTGGACGCCGAGCACAGAGCAAGGGCCGGACCGTTGCCGCGGGTAGGCATGGCGTAGGGATCGCGACGCAGGGCAGGCCGCGCCAGGATCTGCCGGAGCGTCTGCGCCCCCCCGTTGATATCGCCGCCGATGTAGTTGGCGTTGTAGCGCTCCATGTCCGGCGCCGTCATGGTATGGCGCGCCAAGATGGTATCTCGGAAGCCGGGCGCGAAGCGTTCGATCTGCCGTTCGATACGCTCGGTCATATCGATCGTGCTGTGGGCGGGCACGTGGCAGTAGCCCCAGAGCGTGTGCTGTCCGGCGGGTGCGCGGGTGTCGTCGAACAGGGTGTGCTGCGCCAGGAGGACGTAGGGGCGTTCGCTCACGCGGCCCGCCCAGGGCGCGGCCTCGGCCGCCACCAACTCAGGGAGCGTACCCCCGAGGTGGATCGTCCCGGCCCGGCGGCACGCCGCAGCGGTCCAGGGGACCGGCTCGCTGAGCGCCCAGTCTACCTTGAACACGCCTCCACCGTACCGATACCGCTCCAGGGCCCGCCGGTAGCCGTCTGGCAAGCGCGCCCCAGCGATGCGGAGCACCTGGCGCGGCGTCAGGTCGAACAGCACCGCCGTAGCCGACGGCAGCTCTTCGATCGTCTGCACCTCGTGCCCCGTCACGATCCGCCCGCCCAGCTGCTCGAAGTAGCCTGCCAGCGCATCGGCTAGGGCCTGGGCGCCCCCGCGCGGCATCGGCCAGCCGACGGCATGCCCGGCCACCCCCAGCACCAACCCTGCGGCAGCGGTCCCTACCTGCGTCAGCGGCAGCCCCACATGCGCGGCGATCCCGGCAAACAGAGCCCGCGCCTGAGGCCCCCGGAACCACCGCTCGGCCAAGCCCTGCCCAGACTGCACGGCCTGAAGCCCAAACCAGGCGGACAGCAGCGGGTGGCGAGGCCGTCCCAGCGGCCCCAGGAGGTCGGTGATCAGAGCATCCAGGCGCTCGGAGAATGGCCGCATGAGGCGTCGCCAAGCGTCCCCATCGGGACTGAGCGAAGCCGCCGTCTCCTCGAACGAGGCGCCCAGCACAGCGGCGGTGCCGTCATCAAGCGGATGCGCGAGGGGCACATCCGGGTGGATCCACTCCAGCCCGAATCGCTCCAGCGGCCACCCTCGAAAGACCGGTGAGGCGCGGCCCAACGGGTGGATCGCCGAGCAGACATCGTGTCGAAATCCAGGCCGTGTGAGCGCCTGCGTCCGCATCCCTCCGCCGATGGTGTCCTTGGCTTCGTAGAGCGTGACCGACCAGCCGGCACGGGCCAGTTCGATGGCCGCCGCCAGCCCGTTCGGACCGGAGCCGACGACCAGGGCATCTTGGTGGGGCATGGTGGACGAGAAACGACGATGTAGGAACGGGGAAGGCAGACGCGATGCATCGGCACTCATTTTGATACCGTGACAAGGACGACTATATGCCGCTCACTTTCTGTCTATTTCAGACGTTTTTCGGATGTTGGCCATGCTTTTTTCTACAACTCATTACGCACGGACTCGGCTCTTTTTTCCTGTTCTCAGTCTGCTCCTGGCCACCCCGGCTATGGGCCAAAACCTGCTCACGAACGCAGGGTGTGAGAGCGGCACCAGCGATCCGCCGACGAGTTGGACGGAAGACGACAGCCAGGATGATTGGCTGTGCGTCGTAGACGGGCACATCGGTATTCCTGCAGCTGACGGAGGGTTCTATCTCCTTCAGAATGGCACGGTCTCGAGCGATGTCTTCAACACGCTGCGTCAGCGAGTTGACGTGTCCAGCGAAGCTTCTTTCATCGATGGGGGCGGCGTGGAGGTCAACTTCAGCGCCAAGTATCGCGATGACACGGTTAACTCACCAGATGTCTTGCGCTTCGGCCTGCGCTTCTACAATGCCAGCCAGGTCTCCGTGAACGGCGGAAGCACCGACTGGACCACGGCCAACATCACCGGAAACGCAACGGGTACGTACCAGAGCTCAATCACCAACGACATCGCCGTCCCGGCCACTACGCGCTACATCGAAGCGGTCATCGAGTGTACCGACAACGACAACAGCGACTACTGTGACTACACCTTTGATACCTTCCATCTGGAATTCGACGCCACCTCGCTGCCCGTCGAGTTGACCGCCTTCGAGGCCGTTGCCGATGCAGGCGCGGCGGTCCTCACCTGGGTCACAGCCAGCGAGACGAACAACGCTGGCTTTGAACTGCAGCACGCGCAGACTGAGGCCTCCTGGCAGCCCCTCGGCTTCATCGAAGGGCACGGCACTACGGCCGAAACGCGCCGCTACCAGTACCGCACCGAGGCCCTGACGCCGGGCGTCCACCGGTTCCGGCTCAAGCAAGTAGACTTCGACGGCGCGTTTGAGTACAGCCCCGTCGTTGAGTTGGCCGTTGAGGCCCCTACCTCAGCCCTCCTGAGCGCACCGGCCCCGAACCCATTCAACCCCCAGACCCAGTTCTCGCTCGCAGTGCCCGTCGCGCAGGACGTGCAGGTGGTCGTCTACGATCTGCTGGGCCAGCGGGTCGCCGTGCTGCACCAGGGGCCGATGGCAGCCGGGACGACCGAGGTGCTCACCTTCGAGGCGTCGGCGCTGCCGAGCGGCGTCTACCTGATCCGGGCCGAGGGCGCCACTTTTCAGGCCACGCGAACGGTGACCCTGCAGAAGTAACGTGGCCCGAGGACATATCTCGTCGAAACGAGGCGCCGGGCACCTGGGGAGACGTGCCAGGCACCTGCTTCATGCCCATGGCATCGTAGGGGGGCACGACGATCAGAGCCTGGGGTCTACAGGGTCGCTTTCGAGGGCGAGCACGCCGAAGACGCAGGCATGCACGCGGCGCAGCGGCTCCTGCCGCACGAACCGCTCCAGGGCCTCCACGCCAAGCGCGAACTCACGCAGCGCGAGCGAGCGCTTCCGCCGAAGCCCACGCTTTCGCAGGCGCGTCAGGTGTTCAGGCAGGGTGTATTCCGGTCCGTAGATGAGCCGCAGGTACTCGGGGCCGCGGCACTTGATGGCCGGCTGCAGCAGCCCCTTCCGGCCGCGCGCCACGAACGCCAGCGGCTTCACCACCATCCCCTCCCCGCCCGCCTCGGTGAGCCCCGTCCACCACTGCGTGCCCCGCTCCACGTCCGCCTCGTTCGCTAGGTCGAGGGCGTGATAGGCCGTGGGGTGAAGCACGGGGTCGTCCGTGCCGGTCAGCGTGGCGATCGTCGCCATGTGCCACCGGTGATCCTGATCGGCATGCACGGCGCCCTCGGTGGCCAGCAGATGAAAGGGCGCTAGGCGCAGGTCGTCCACCGACGCCACAGGCCAGCAGTACGGGCGGTACGCAGCCTGGTACGGGGCGATGGCGGCGGCGCGCTGGGTGTACCGGTCCAGCAGCGAGGCCACGTCTACGCCCTGGGCGGCCGCCTGCTCCAGCGAGGCCACCGCCTCGGGCAGAGCCGCCCGGGCCGCGGCGCCCGTGGCCGCGTACTGCGTTTGCAGCAGCGCCTGCACCTTGACGGACCACGGCATCAGCTCGGCATCGAAGCAGGCCCAGTCCGTCGAGAACGTAGACCAGAAGCCGGTTTGGTCCATGGCGGTCCGCAGCCGAGCCAGGAGGGCGTGCTCCAGGTTCGAGTCGTCGAAGAAACGGCGGCCGGTGCGCGTGTAGACGAGGCCGGCCTCGCCCGTGTCTACGCCGAAGCGCTGACGGGCCCCATCGGCATCGCGGCAGATGACCACCACCGCACGCGAGCCCATGTGCTTCTCCTCGCACACCACCTGCGCGGCCCCGCGCGTCTGGTAATACGCAAACGCCTCGGCCGGGTGCTCCAGCATGCCCTCACGCTCGGAGGTCTCCGAGGGCGACATCGTAGGCGGCAGGTAGATGAGCCAGCGCGGGTCGGCGGCAAACCGGCTCATCACCTCCAGCGCTGCGGCGGACTGCTCCGGTTGGACCGTGACCGTCCGCCGCAGCCGCGTCTCGATGAGCAGCTTCCCGGTCACGTCGGACAGGTCCAAGTGGGCATCGCCGACCTGCTGGGCCGTGAGGCCGGCTTCGTGCTCAACCTGGAAAGGGCGCGCGGGCTCAGCGTACGTGCGTGCGGCGGGGACGGACACCAGCTCCCGCTCGGGGTAGCGCAGCGCCGTGAGGCGCCCCCCGAAGACGCAGCCAGTGTCGATGTTGAGGGTGTTGTTGAGCCACTCCGGGCGAGGCACAGGCGTGTGGCCGTACACCACGGCGGCCTGGCCGCGGTAATCAGCCGCCCAGTTGAGGCGGACGGGCAGGCCGAGCGCGTCGGTTGCGCCAGTGGTCTCGCCGTAGAGCGCGAAGTCCCGCACCTGGCGCGAGGCGCGGCCGTGCATGGTCTCTTTGAGGCCGGCGTGGGCCACCACCAGCTGGCCATCGTCCAGCACGAAGTGGCTCACGAGACTGTCGATGAAAGACGCCGTCCGGTTAGCCACAGCGGTGCGCTCCTCGGGGGGCAGCGCGTCCAGCTCGGCGAGCGTGGTCTCTAGGCCGTGCGTCACCTGCACCTTGCGGCCGCGCAGCTTGCGCATCAGCTTGATGTCGTGGTTGCCGGGCACGCAGAGGCCGGTGCCAGCCTCCACCATCGTCCGCACCAGCTCCACGACGCCCAGGCTGTTGGGGCCGCGGTCCACGAGGTCGCCCACGAAGCAGGCCTGCCGCCCCGCCGGGTGGCGGTACACGCCATCCTCGTCGGCATAGCCCAGCTCGGCCAGGAGCGCGTGCAGCTCGTCCAGGCAGCCGTGCACATCGCCGATGAGATCGAACGGCCCGTGCTCGTGGCGCCGGTCTGTCCAGAGGCGCGTCCGCTCGATGGTGACCTCGGCCACCTCCTCCGGCGTTTGGAAGGTATAGACGTAGCGGAAGCCTTCGCGGCGCAGCCCTTTGAGCGAACGCTTGAGGTCGCGCCGTTGGTTGCGGACCACGTGGCGACCCATGGAGCGGTCGGTCCGCTGGGCGTTGCGCTCCTGGCACACGGCCTCCGGCAGGTTCAGCACGACGGCCACCGGCAGGCAGTGGTACTCGCGCGCCAGCGCCACGAGCGACTTCCGGGCGAACGCCTGCACGTTGGTGGCATCCACCACCGTCAGCCGCCGATGCTTCAGGCGCTTCGCCACGATGGTGTGCAGCACCTCGAAGGCATCGGCCGTGACGGAGAGGTCGTTCTCATCATCGGACACCCAGGCCCGGCATGCGTCCGAGGACAGCACCTCGGTGGGCCGGAAGTGGGTGCGGGCGAAGGTCGACTTGCCGGACCCGGACGGGCCAACCAGCACGACCAGGGCAAACTCAGGAATCGTCAGCGTCATGGGGTGTTGGGGGATGCGGGGCGGCGGTCAAACACGCCCATCTGCGTGGGCGCGCCCAGGGCGGGGTCCTCGGGGCCCACGGGCCGTATGTCCACCGTGTAGCCGTAGGCCTCGGCCACCTGGTGGGCCCAGGCCTCGAACTCGGCGCGGGTCCACTCGAAGCGGTGGTCGCGGTGGCGCAGCTGGCCAGCGGGCAGCGTCTCGAAGCGGGCGTTGTACTCGCGGTTGGGGGTGGTGAGGACCACGGTGCGGGGGCGGGCCTCGCCGAAGACGCTCCGCGCGAAGGCCGCCAGCCGCGGCGGGTCCAGGTGCTCCACCACCTCCACCAGCGCGGCGGCGTCGAAGCCGGTGAGGCGGCGGTCCCGGTAGACCAGCGAGCCATGGTGCAGCTCCACGCGGCGGCGCTGCGCCTCGGGCTGCCGGTCCAGCCGCAGGCGCGCCTGGGCCCGCTCTAGCGCTCGGTGAGACACGTCCACGCCCACGATGCGCGTGAACTGCGGCGCGCTCCAGAGGCGATGGAGCAACCGCCCCTCGCCGCATCCGAGGTCCAGCACGGACGTGGCGCCCGTCTGTACCAGCACCTCCAGCACGGCATCCAGCCGCTGATCATGGAGGCTCAGCGGACGCTCTACGGCGGCCTCCTCGGCGTCTTGCGCCTCGGCATCCTGGGCCTCATCCGGCGTGGTGAGCCGCGAGAGGGCCGCCCGGGCCAGCGCCTTGCGGTATTTGAGGTAGCGCTGCGTGATGTAGTCCCGCTCGGGATGGTCGGCCAGCCAGCCCTCGCCTTGGCGCAGCAGCTTCTCCACCTCTTCCTCGCCCACCCAGTAGTGCTTGGCGCCGTCCAGGACGGGCATGAGCACGTAGAGGTGGCTGAGGAGCTGGTCCAGGCAGATGGTGTGCGTCAGCTCCACGGTGAAGTAGGGGCTCGCGCCCCACGCTGGGAAGACCGGATCCATCGGGTGCTGGGTGGCCGTGACCGCGTAGCCGAGCGGCTCGAAGAGGCGCCGCAGCCGGTCCTCGCCAGCCGCACAGGGCAGCGCCGCCAGGCGGGCGTGCAGCGGGATGGCCGTCTGCGCCAGCTCGGGGCGGTCCTTGCATCGGCCATTCAGCGCCGAGCCGTACACCCGCGCCAGCGCCACGCTCAGCAGGGACGACGCTACGTAGGGCCGGTCGTTGACATACTGGCTGATGGTGGCACCCCGCGCGTCGCGCACGAGGCCCACGGGGTCCACGTCCAGGACCAGCGCGGCCGTACACCGCGTGGCGGACGCCTCCGGGTAGTAGACGTGCGCCTGCCCGAACGGCAGCGTGAACGACTGGCACCGCGCCGGGTGCTTATGCAGCAGGTAGCCCAGGTCTGTGGCGGGCTCGTGGGTGGTGGTGAGTGTAAGCAGCATGGGAAACGTGAGTGCATGAAAAAAGGCCGGCTACCGAGGGGTGCCGACCTGTCCAACGCAAGCAAGAAGCGGGGTTAGCCTCCCGATGTGGAGGCGCGCGGCAGCACACGGATGGGAATCCGATGGAGGGGCAGTTCAGGTAAGAGCCGGAGGGTACACATGATGCGTGGCCTGGAAAGGGTACAGCCTCAGGATACACCGCCTGGGGCCCGGGTGCAAGCCCATGGCGCCGAGGCGCAGGTCGTCGCCTTGGCCGATTCAGGCTGACAACAAGGACCCACCCCCGAAATACCACACGTAGCCGATCAGCGTCCCCACGGCGATCCAGCGGAGTGCATGGCGCCGAGCCCCCCCTGCCGGCCAGGCTCGCAGGACAGAGATGCACGCCGCCACGGCGATGAGCACGCCGAGGAGGCAGAGCACGAAGGCCGCCGGCGGCGTCCCCCCGGCGGCGCGAGCGAAGTAGGAGAGCTCGTCAAACCCGATCCAGAGCGAGTCCCAACGCAAGAGGCTCAGCACCATGTGTGCGATGAGCATGAACAGGGCGCGTGTGGCCTCGGCGAACGTCACCGCCAGCGCGAGTGCGGCCAGGGTAGCCGCTCCTCGCAGCCCGTGCGCCCATGCCGCCCCAGCGGTTAGAACGGAGAGGAGGAGCGAGACAAGCTGGCCCGCTCCATAGGGCGCAGCAAGGACCCACGCCGAGGCGTCAGGAGGTGGAGCGCCGACAGACGCGCTGTTGAAGTGGAGGGCGTTCGGAGCAAAGCCAAGGGCTTCGGCCGTCACGTAGTGGCCCAGTTCGTGGAGCAAAACCGCTGCCGGGAGGACGAGCGCTCCCGCCAAAACGAGCGTGCGCGGCTTTGGCCCGGCTGCCAGGTTTCGTGCGGAGGAGGAGTTCAACAGCGGCTCAGCGTAAGGTGGGCGCACGGACGAGGCCAGCGCGCAACGTCAGGAGCGGGCTATCGCCGTCGTGCGCGACCTAGACCCGGGCCACGCGATTCGTCTTCCGGGTACGGCGAAGACAAAAAGCGGCGCCGCCGTGAAGGCAGCTCACTCAGCAGCCTACGATTCCACCACAGGAGCGCAAAGACGGCAACTAGAAGCCACATGACAGGTCAGGGTTGAACGGCAGGACCTGTTCGTGACAGGGGAGCGGCCAGGAGGGGGCTGCCCACTGCGAGGCCAACGATCAGAGCCAGCGCGCGAAGTGACGAACGCTAACAAGCCAATGATACCGCCGGGACGCCGAGGGAAGCAAAACAGAGCGTTCACCACGTGGCCTAACTGACGGAAGGCACAGGGGATATACAGCGCTAAAAGCTGCCCTGACGCCGCAAAGACGCTGGCTGAGCGTGCCCCCGCCCAGCCTTCAGGATGCGGAAGAGGGCAGACGGCGGCAGGCCGGATTGGGGGAGGTAGCGAAGAATCAGCTGTCCCTGATGCACGTAAGCGACTTGCGCCAGGCGGGTGAGCTGCTCAGCCTGAAGGTCTCGGCTGTCGATGGAGACCGCGTCACCCTGTTTGAGTTGCCGTTTTGCGCTGGAGAAGCCCAAGTCAAGGGGGGATTGAGTGATCGAAGCCTAGCTCCCTAGCTCATGTGCCAACCTGTCCTCCGCTCTCAAGATCCTTGATAGGCGGCACAACCGTTGTCGATGGCCGCCTGCCATGCACTCACACGATGCCTGCGCCCTGGGTGAAAGCCCCACCCTCACTCTGGGCGTACGGCGATGCACTCGATCTCGACGAGCGCGTCCAGCGGGATCTCGCGGACGGCCACGGTGGAGCGGGCCGGGCGGTGCGGGCCGAAAACCTCGGCGTAGATGTCGTTCATGCCGGCAAAGTCCCGCATATCCTTGAGAAAGACGGTCGTCTTGGCCACGTCGTGCAGCGTCAGACCCTGGCCTTCGAGCACCAACGCCAGGTTGGCCAGCACGCGGCGCGTCTGCGCGCGGACATCGCCCGCCACGAGCGCGCCCGTGGCGGGGTCCACGGGCCCCTGGCCCGAGCAAAAGACGAGGGCGCCCACCTGGGTGGCGTGCGCGTACGGGCCCACAGCCTCGGGGGCACCCGGAACGAAGACAGGCGAGATCATAGCGATGACAACGGATGAAACAGGCAGGGGGAAGGTAGCCATCCCGAGGGCGCCATGCTGAGCGCTCCGCTTTCGATTGCCACGGCGAAGCGGTATGCTGCAAGGCCTCCGCTCCCCCTGCCGCTGATCTCATGAAGACTGCTCCCGACCGCCCACCTCGCCCCGACTGGACCATCCTGTTGGGTACGGGGGCCTTTGTCTTCGTCGGCCTGCTGATCACAGTAGGCGGCGTGGTGATGGTGTTCGATGACCCCGAGGGCTTCTTCCTGATCGCGTTCGGCGCCATCTTCGTGGGGATGGGCTTGTTGGCGTGGAAGGTGTTCAGCTCAGCGCCCACCGGCCTGCGGCCCCGCCGGATCTCTGACACCGGCCAGCAGCAGGCCGTGACGCTCTATGAGGTCAGCTATGTCAACGAGGGCGGGGCACGCCGCCATCGCACGCAGTCGATCTTCGTAGAGCCAGGCGCCTCGCCGGAGACCATCCAGGGCGCTAAGGAGCGGTGGTGGACGGAGCTGCTAGCGGAGCGGCCGGACTGGGTGCGGGGCGAGATCGTGCAGGAGGGGGCCGATGGGCCAGGCGTGAAGCCGATCCTCATCGCCAACCTGGTGCTGTGGGGCCTTGGCGTGACGCTCAGCCGGTGGTTCGTGGACATCTGGTTCTTCCTCGCCTTGCCCATCGGGGTGGCGCTGATAGCATTGGGGGTCCAGGTGGTGCGCCAGAAGAAGCGGCAGAAGTATGGCGTTAGCACACTGGTCCTGGCGCAGTCCCCACTGCGGCTGGGCGGCCGGCTGCGCGGCACGCTCGCCACCCAGATCGCCCGGCGCGACGCCCCCCTGGACGGCTTCACCCTCCACCTGCGCTGTGAAGAGACCTACACCACCGGCTCCGGCGACAGCAAACGCCACCACACCGACGTCCTCTGGGAAACCACCGACCGCCTCCACGGCACCCGCGCTGAAGACAACCCTCTCACCCTAGCCGTAGCGCTAGACCTCCCCCTCCCCGCCGACCAGCCCCCCACCACCGCGGCCTCCGGCCATGGCACCCGGTGGATGCTGGAGATCAACGCGGCGGTCCCTGGCCTTGACTTCACGCCGCGCTTCGTGATTCCGGTGTTTCCGGGGGGGAGAGGGGGAGTATGAGTGTTTGAGAGTAAGGCGGTCCGTAGCTTCAAACGCTCACCATGCCTCACACCCCCCGCGTCACCGTGATGTGGTAGACGGGCTGGCGGCGTTCCAGCGTGATGAGCACCTGGCCCTCGGCGCGCATCTCGATCAGGACGCGGCCCAGGATGGCTTGGAGCTCGCGGGAGCGGCGGCCGGCTACGCGCTCGATGGCGAGGGCTTCGATCTGTTGCAGCGTGGCCGCTAGGGGCTCAGGGACGGTTCCGTAGGCACGGACGGGCTCGGCGGGGGCGCGGAAGGCGGCGTAGGTGAGGTCTACGGTGGTGCCGTACTCGTGGGCGCTGGTACCGAGGGCGGCGTTGGGGTTGACCTGGCGGAGGGCCGCCTGGCTCTCGGCAGTGCGGAGGACGGAGGTGACCTCCATGCGCAGGGGCGGCCAGCCGAGGTCGGCGAGGGCAGCCTGGAAGCGGGTGCCCAGGTCGGTGAGGAAGGCCACGGTGGCCGGGGTCACGTAGGGCTGGGAGTAGTCGAGATCTCGGACTACCCAGTGGGGGCTGTCCACAAGTGTAACCAGGGTACCATCCTCTAGCAGCGGCGGCACGTCGGCACCGGGGATGATGCCCAGCCGGCGGGCGGCGGCCAGGTGGCGTGGGCTGGCGTCGAAGAGGGCGGCTTCCTCGCGGCCGCGCAGGAGCGGGAGCGGCTGCATCACCGCGTCGATCTCGGCGGCGTAGGCGTCGATCTGCTCCATCGCGGCCGCCATCTGGATGGTCAGGCTACGCTCGGCGTCGTCGCGGAGGGCCGCCTCCTGGGCGGCTTGCTCCTCGGCCGACGTGCACGCGCTGACAGCCAGCAAGAGGACCAGCGCCAGGGGGAGTCGCTGTGCAGCGCCTCGGCTCATGCCATGGCCTTCTCAGGCTCCTCGTCCGGCGCCACCTGCAGACGGTAGCATCCCACGGCCAGCACGGCCCCCAGGATGGGGCCCACCAGGTAGAGCCAGACGTGCCCAATGGCGGCCTCGCCGACGAGCAGCATGGCCACCGCCGGGCCCAGGCCCACCGCTGGGTTGTAGGCTCCGCCGGAAATCCCACCCCCCGCAAACGCGATGGCCAGCACGGTGAACCCGATGGCCAAGCCAAAGTACTGGTTGCCCGCCGTGGCCGGCGCCGTGGCCACGTGCAGGATGACCAACATCAGTGCGAACGTGAAGACCACCTCCACACCGAGGGCCTGCACCGTGCTGACGTCGCTGCCCGGGGCAGGCATGAACGCCTCGCCCATGAACCCGTACGCCAGCAGCGCCGCCGCAATGCCCCCGGCCACCTGCGCTGCGATGTACAACCCCGCAGTGGGCACGTCTAGCTTGCCGCGCAGGACCATCCCGATGGAAACGGCCGGGTTGTAGTGCGCCCCGGACACATGGCCGCCCATGTAGACCATCACCATGAGGATGACGCCAATGGCCACCGGCGCGAAGGGCGTCTGATCTAACACCGTGAGGCCAATGACGAGGACCAGGAAGAACGTGCCGATAAACTCGGTGATGAAGAGACGCATCGTGGCAGTGGGTGACTGAATGCATGGGACGTAACGGCCGCAAGCCCGGCCACCAGAAGGTACGCCACATCTACGAACGTAACCACTCTGTTACGCCCGGCCCCGCGTCTAGAGCAAGCCCAACCCGGTGAGGGGCCTTCAGGATGATTGAGCCAGCAGCAAATCACTGTAGGACGCGGACTCCAAATCACCCTCACGGACGCCTAACGCCTCTAGCAGGTCTTCGCACTGCCGGCGCAGTCGCTCCACGTCCCGGGTGCCGGCCCCATCGATCGCCTCCACTTCGACAAACAATCCCAGGTCTGTTACGCGATCGAGATGAATTTTTACATTGCCCAAGTAATATATTTCCCTATACTTGTCTACCACGACTAGAGGATCCAGGGCCGCCTCTAACACAAGTTTGAGGGTGGGGGCTGGCCTCGGGTGCAGCACCACCTCGGACGGTTTAGGGCCGGGCTGGTCGGGCCGCTGGTAGTAGATCAGCGCTCGCTCCACGGTCCCCTCACGTAGCTTGAGCCGCCCGCTGGGTACCTTGAAATACGTATCGACCTGATGGTCTTCGCCAACGAATCGAGCCCCCCGTGCACGGAGGACGCGGCGGGGCAGCGCCAAATCGGCACAGCGGGCTTTGATCTCTATGTTGAGGAAGGATCCTGAGGGCGCGCGCATGGGCTACGACATGATGGCGGGGAAAAACGGGGACGTCAGGCCATCCGTTACATGTTGGGTACATGGCCATGGCGTTTCGTTGGAAGAATAGCACACTTTTTCTGAATCACACTCGGGCACCTCGATTATAAACATTCGGTGAACTGCCGATACTCTCTATATCGTGCGTCTGATTACTCCCGGCTACTGTTTTCATGTTTGAAGTTATCATCCTGCTCATCGGCTCGCTGCCCTTCTTGGTGGGCTTGTATGCGCTCCACATGCTGCGCAGCGACGATCATACCGACCGGGATGAACCGCCACCGCCTGATCCACTGCCGCCGCAGCCGCAAGCACCGCTGCCGCCCGTCCCGCGCCGCCGCTTTGCCCCCCGGCGTGCCCCAGGCCGCACCTCGCTGGCCTCTCGGCACCGCGTCCCGCGTCCGTCGCGGCCGGTGATCCGTCGGCGCTGACGCTCCGCACGGTTCTCTCCAGCACGTCCGCTCATTGCGCTTCTCGCAGGGTCGTCGTAGGATACACGCGTTCGATCCTTGCCCGCTCGCCGCGCTCGCCGGTGCCCCGTCCCTCTTCGCGCCTCGTCTTCTTCCCTGAAGGGACCACCAAGGCCCATCGCCGTGGCCGGGTGGGCATGGCGCTTGTGCTCGGTGTGACGGCACTCATGCTGGTCTGGCCTGTGCAGGCCTGGATCCCGCTCCGCCCGCTCGTCCTGGGGCTCCCTGCCTCCTTTGCCTGGGTCATTGGGTGGCTGTTTGTCATCTTCGGCGCCTTGATCGCGCTCTACCGCTCCGAAGACCACTAGGCGTGCTGACGCCGCTCTCCTACGACCGTCGCCTGTGGAATCCTGGCTCATTGCCCTGCTCGTTGCGGGCCTCTATCTGCTGATCACCCTTTGGGCGGGCTGGCGCTCCGGACGCGGCGTCAGCGCCAGCATCTCGGGCTACGTGGCCGGGGACCGGGCCATGAGCACGCTGCTCCTCTACTTTGTCCTAGGCGCCTCGGTCTTTTCGTCGTTCGCCTTCCTCGGGGGGCCCGGCTGGGCCTACTCCCGGGGGATGGCCGCCGTCTACATCGTGGCCTACGGCACGATCGGGATGGTGCCGCTCTACTTCTTCGGCCCCCGCGCCCGGCGGCTGGGGGCTCGCTTTGGCTTCGTCACCCAGGCCGAGCTGCTGGCGCATCGCTTCAACAGCCCTGCCCTGTCTGTCGTGCTGGCCGTGCTGAGCGTGATCGCCTTCGTCCCCTACCTCACCCTGCAGATGAAAGGGGCCGGCTACATCGTCGCCACCATCTCGGAGGGGCGCATTCCGGAATGGACAGGCGCGCTGGTCACCTACGGCGTCGTGATGCTCTACGTCATCCGTAGCGGTGTTATGGGGATCGGGTGGACCAACACGCTGCAGGGTGCCTTCATGCTGGTCATCGCCTGGGGGCTGGGTTTGTACCTACCCTATACGCTGTATGGTGGCGTGGGCGCCATGTTCGAGCAGATCGCGGCCAGTGACCAGGCCGCCCTCCTCACCATGCCCGGCCTGGATGGCAACGGCGACCCCTGGACCTGGTGGGGCTACACGTCGGTCATTCTGATCTCGGCCACGGGCTTCTCCGTGTGGCCGCACTACTTCATGAAGAGCTATGCCGCGCGCAGTGAACGCAGCCTGCGCCTCACCGTGGTCCTCTACCCCACCTTCCAGCTCTTCCTCGTGCCCATCCTGCTGATCGGGTTCGCGGGCGTGCTGGCCTTCCCCGGCGTGGAGCCCGCCGACACCATCCTGCCCTTCATCTTGACGCAGCTCGACCTCTCTCCGCTCCTCGTGGGCCTGGTGTGTGCCGGTACCCTGGCGGCCTCCATGTCGTCCGGAGACGCGATCCTACACGCGGCCGCCTCGATCGGCATCCGCGATGGCGTCCGCCGAGTGCTCCGGCGCCCACCGTCCGACGCCACGCAGCGGCGCTGGATCCAAGGGCTCGTCGTGGTGATCTCTATCGTCTCCTACTACTTCGCCGTCGCTTCTGAAGTGTCGATCGTAGCTCTTCTGCTCGGCTCGTACGGCGGCGTGGCGCAGATCTTTCCCCTCATCTTCGTGGCCTTCTACTGGCCCCGGGCCACCGGTCCCGGCGCCTTGGCTGGCCTGGTGGGCGGGCTTGTGGTCAATACGATCTTCCTGATCGAGCCCGCTTGGCGACCTGTACCCATCCACGAGGGCCTCTATGGCCTGGCGGCCAACCTCTTTCTCCTCATCGCCGTCAGCCTGGCGACCCCGCCCGAGGCCGCCGATCGCGTCCAGCCTTACATCGACGCCGGACGCCCCCTCCAGGCCCAGCAGGCCGAAGCTTGACTACATCGGCAGGCCTTATACCTCGAACCGCTCCACCACCTGGTTGAGGGAGCTCGTCAACTGCGTCAACGTGCCCGTCGTCTGCGACACCGCGTGGATCCCCTGCGCCGACGTCTCCGACACCCGCGAGATCATCTCGATGCTCGACGCAATCTGCTGACTCGTCGTCGACTGCTCCTCACT
>JBCDJV010000101.1:0-15704 GCA_038747425.1 Bacteroidota bacterium | reverse complement strand
GTCGTCGTCGGTCACGGTCAGGCTGAGCGCGTAGGTGCCGGCGGCGGCGTAGGCGTGCGTGGTGACGGACTGGGTGCTGGTGGTGCCGTCGCCGAAGGACCACAGGTAGCTGACGATCTGGCCGTCGGCGTCGGTGGAGCCTGAGGCATCGAAGGTGATCGTCTCGCCCACGCTCGCCTGGGTGGTGGAGGCGGTCGCATTGGCCACGGGCGGCTGGTTGGCGGCCCCACCGCCCAAGGCCCCTCGAGCACGAATGAGAAATGCCGGGGCAGGGCAGGAGGCGTCGCCAGCGAGCGTCACGTACTGAGCGGTGTCCCAGTCGTAGAAGAAACTTCCATCCGTGGTGACCGCGTCGCAGTCCGTGCCAGCGGGGAAATCGATCGCCGAGTTCGCGGCATCAACTTCGATGAAGAACCCTTGCCCAGGCGCCACTGAGATCGGAGCATCCAACCCTACCTCGTACCACATCCCGGCCTGGCTGGTCTGTAACTCGACCGTGCCGGACGCCACCACGTTGAAGTCACCATCGTAGACCGTGATCGTAGGGGCGTTGGTGGCCTCAAACTCGGTGCGCATGAAGAACTGGACGGCTTCCAGCGAGAAGGGCTGATCACCCACCCTGAAGCCGTTCATCCAGACGAAGGGGATGCGCTGCGTAGCTCCGTCGGGACCCCAGCCGAAGAAGGTGTCGGCCGAGTCATCGCCATCGTCCAGGGCGAGCAGGATGTCTCTGGCGCTGAGCGCAGGCGAAGCGGCGTCGCTAGCCGCCGCCGGCGTGGATCGAGGCCACCGCGTGGGGGACTGATCGCTGAAACGTAGACGGGGACCTTGGTCCATAGGGGTCTTCACGGGCGGCATCAGCGTAGCCTGTGCCGACGGGAGCACGTCCTGCGGATCGCGGGCGGTGAGCGTGTACGTAAGGGGGGCGCCACCGATGTTCTGGATGTCGAAGGTGACCTCGCGCTGACCGTCCAGGCCCACGGCCAGGTCGATCTGACCGACGTTCACGGCGGCTACCGCGGCCCCGCCACCGCCACCGCCTCCCGCTGCTTGGACGGTCTGAAGTAGAGCGGCCAAGGCGTCCACGCGGCCATAGCCGTACTCGTTATTCGGTACAGCGCCGGTCGTGCCGTCACTGCGAGCCGTCGATTGCAGAATCTGGACCGTCCGGTCGTAGTCGAGCGTCGGATCCGCCTGCAACATGAGGGCCACCAAACCGGCCACGTGGGGCGAGGCCATACTAGTGCCTTGTAGCAACTGGTAGAAGCCACCCTGCACAACGTCCGTGCGGAGCGTACCACCTTGTTGGAGCACCTCGTCGAAGCTCGTGCGCAGGTCGAGATGCGAGGACAACACCGACACCACGCGCTCGCCCGGCGCCCCGATGTCGGGCGACGTGCGGCCGTCCCGCGTGGGGCCCTGGCTGCTGAAGGTGGCCCGAGCGCCCATGGTCGGGACGATGGCGGCCTCGGGGTTGTTGGGATCGCGGATGCGGTGCTGCTGCCGGTTGCCGTCGATGTCCGTCCACTCCACCTTGGTGGTGTAGGCACCGACGGAGATGACCTGGCGCGCTGTCGAGGGCGAGCCCACAGACAAGCTGTTGTCGCCGGGGATTTCGTTGACGCTCGTGTCGCCCAGTGGCCGCCCGAGGAAGCTGCCCCCGCTGATCCACACGTCCATGCGCTCGCCGCTCTGGCCTTCGTAGATCAGGCTCCAGACGATCTGCTGGAGTTGGACGTTGGGGTCGTTGTTGCTCTGCAGCAGCATCAGGATGGTGCCATCGCCGTTGCGCGGGTCCTGGGTGCTTTGGGCATCGGCGGACAGGTAGCCGTAGACTTGGCCGTTGATCTCAATGGGAACGGGGGCCAGCTGGCCGGTCTGCGTGTCGATACCGAGGGTCTGCCCCGCCACCACGGGTTGGCTGCGGCCCACAAACGTGAGTTGCTGGTTAGCCAAGGTGTAGACGCCAATGGAGACACCCTGCACCGCGTTGGGCTTGTACCACATCTCCATGAACACCTGCTGCGGGTTGCCCGCAAAAAAGACGGTTTCATTGGGCTTGGTGGGGTCGACGGCACCGCCTGCATGGATGAAATCGCTCCCTTCGTTGCCGGCTGCGGCCACGATGACGCGGCCTGGGCCTGACAGGCTGGAGAGCGTTTGCTCGTAGAGGGACGTCCCATCGTGCGGGCCAGAGTGACCGCCCAGGCTGAGGTTGACGACGGCTGGCTTGCCCATCGCCCCCGCCTTGTCAAAGATGTACTGCACGCCGTTGATGACATCGGTATCCGTGAATCCGCCGTCGCTGTTCGGATCTCGGACGCCTTTGACGAAGATGATGTCGGACTCGGGGGCGATGCCGGTGTAGGCGGCGTTGACGCGCCCGCTGCCCGCCGCCGTGCCGGCCACGTGGGTGCCATGTCCGCCGCCGCCGTTGCCATCCCGCTGCGTCACCGACGCGGGGTTGGCATCGATCTCCGCCTTGGACCACTCCTGCTGGGAGCCGTCGGCCTTGTACTCCAACAGGTGCTGGATACGCGTGCCGTTGTTGTCGGAAAAGTCGGCATGGGTGGCATCGATGCCACTGTCGATCACGCCCACCACCACACCGCGGCCGGTGTAAGCCTGCGGCAGACCGCCCCCACCCGTGTGGACGACGTCGGCCTTGATGTCGATGCGGCCGTTGTCGTTGAGGCGGGGCCGAACCATGCTGGTCTCGATGAAACGCACGGACGGCATCCGGGCTACATCATCGAGCAACACGAGAGGTACACGGGCGGTGACGACGGTGCCGATGGGCGTGCCCACGTCCACGTTGAGCGCCTTGAGGTCAGCAACGGCCTGCGGCGTGGTCAGATCGATGAACACGTCGGCGGTCAGCCCCCCGGTGAGCGTCGTGTGGGTGGCATAGGGCATTTGGTTGAGTTCGGCCTGGATCTGTGGCAGCGCCGAGGCCTTGGACGCGCCCATCAGAGCGGACTCGTACCCCGCGAGCCACCGCGCCGGGGCATCCAGCTTGTAGGTCCACGCCGGATGCGCGCTCTGCGTCGTCAGCTGCGAGGCGTCGAGGCGGAGGTCGAGGTCACGTTCGCCAGGACCCAGGGTGAAGGGGGTCGATTGCGCGAAGACCAGTGGCGCAGCGAGCACGAAGCTGCACACCACCAGCATGAGGCGGCGCAGAGAACGGGCGATGGAAATCGGGCGAAGCATGATAGGGTGTGATCTAGACATTCAAAGGAAGCGAGGCGCCCCACAACAGGCGCGGGCGTGAGGCCCCTAACGGCCGAGGGGGGACCGGGTCTGACTCAGTGACAACGAGCGAATAAATGGCTGAGCAGCAGCCCGCCGGATGGCCGCAGGCGGCCCTTGGATCGTCGCCACGGTCCCGACGACGCCGCGCACCGTCAAGCCGTCGGCTTCTAGGGTCGTCTGCATCGCGTCGGTCCATGCTCCGTCGATTTCGACGAGGCACGCCACCGGTTCGTCTGGTTCGACGGCGCCCAGGTGCAGGCGCAGCGAGGCGTCCATCTTTTGCAGCGCAACGTGTGCCAGGGAGTCGGGAGAGGCAGGATCTGACGGCATGGGCGTGGGGGAAGCGGGGGCGGTCGTGTCCGAGGGCGCCAGAGCCGAGTCAGGCAACACCGGCGTTTCGGCTATCTGAGCGGGTAGGTCAGCGGTTGAGGAGTCCGGCACTGACGGCGTGCGCGTGTCGGCCGATGGGGGCTTGGTGCCGGGCGATGGCCGCGGATCCGGCGTGCCCGCGCACCCGGTCAACCCGAGGCCTAAGAGGGCGACGAGCGTCCACGGCACCAGGCGGGCGGACAGCGCGCGGGCTGTCCACGCAGGAAGCGCCAGGGCTACGATCGAGCGTTGAGCGCGAGAGGAAGCCAGCATAGATTCAGAAGCATGCCAGGTGCCGTGACACCGTGAGAGGATGGATACACATCAGGCGGTGGAGCCTCGGTTGCGGAGGCCCGCTGCTAGATAGTAGCGAGAAACGCCGTCGTGAGGGGCCACGCGCCCATCGCCCATCGGGGGGAGGCGGACGCCGCGATCCCCCGTCTGTGAGACGAAGGCGTTCAACATCTCTACCGTATTTTCGGAGCCAGATGGATCAAGCACTCCCACACACCCCCTGAAAAGAACCGCGGAGGGTGCCATACGGCTGGCAGGTGGGGTTCGTATCTTCCCGCCGTACGCCCGCCCCTGTAGCCAGCCGGCCTCCGGCCATGAGCCTGTCCTTCCTCACCGAATCTCTCCACCTGGTGCCAGGCCTGGGACCTCGGAAGATCGAGGCGCTGGAGGCGGCGGGCGTCCGCACCATCCGGGACCTGTTGCACTACTACCCGCGGCGCTACCTGGACCGGTCCACGGTAACCCCCATCGGGAGCCTCACGGCCGAGGGCGGCACCGTGACCGTGGTGGGCACCGTCCGGGCGGCCGGCATGGTGCCGGGGCGCGGCAAGATGCGCTACGAGGTGCGCCTGCAGGACGACTCCAGCGGCACGCTCAAGGGCGTCTGGTTTCGGGGCCTGCGCTGGATCAGCCGCCTCTTCAAACCGGGAGACCGCGTGGCCTTCCACGGTAAGGTGCAGCAGTTCGGCCGCACCTTCTCCATGACCCACCCGGACTTCGACCAGCTGGACACGGACAGCGCCAACCTGGACACGGGCCGCATCATCGCCCTCTACCCCGGCGGGGCGGCGTTGGAGAAAGCCGGTCTCACCAGCCGCACCTTCCGCCGGCACGTCTACCGCCTGTTCAAGGAGCACGGCCTGGAGCTGGAAGACGCCTTTCCGGCGTGGCTGCGCGACGAATACACGCTGATCGACGGGCGTGTGGCGCTGCGGGCCGTCCACTTCCCTAAGAGCCAGAGCGAGCTGGGGCATGCCCGAGAGCGGCTCAAGTTCGAGGAGTTTTTCTATCTGCAGCTCCTCCTGGCGCTCACCAAGCAGACCCGCCAGAAGGTGGCGGGGCCCCGCCTAGGACCGCCCCGCGGCGAAGGCAGCTTCCTGCACCGGTTCCTGCACGAGGTGCTGCCCTTCACCTTCACCGGCGCCCAGACGCGCACGCTGGATGACATCCTGCGCGACGTGCAGACGGGCCTTCAGATGAACCGCCTCGTGCAGGGCGATGTGGGGAGCGGCAAGACGGTGGTGGCCGTGGCCGCCCTGCTGCACGCGCTCGACTACGGCTACCAAGGCGCGTTCATGGCGCCCACCGAGATCCTGGCCGAGCAGCACCACGCCAACCTGCGGAAGTACCTGGAGCCACTAGGCGTGGAGGTACGCGTGCTGCTGGGCGGGCAGCGCAAGGCCCTCCGCACCGAGATCCTGGAGGATCTGGCCACGGGTAACGCCCACATCGCGGTGGGGACGCATGCCGTCATTCAGGAAGGGGTGGCCTTCGAGGCCTTGGGCATGGCCATCGTGGACGAGCAGCACCGCTTCGGGGTGATGCAGCGCGCCGACCTGTTCGCCAAGGGCGCCAACCCGCACATGCTGCTCATGACTGCCACGCCCATCCCCCGGTCCCTGGCCATGACCCTCTACGGCGACCTCGACGTGTCCGTCATGGACGAGCGGCCAGCAGGCCGCAAGCCCATCAAGACGCTGCTCCGCACCGAGAAGCGGCGCGGCGAGGTGTACCAGTTCATCCGCGAGCAGCTCCGCGAGGGGCGGCAGACCTACGTGGTCTACCCGCTGGTAGAAGAAAGTGAGAAGCTGGATCTCAAAGACGCCGAGAACGGCTTCGAGCAGCTCACCGAGGAGTTCCGCGCCTACCGCGTGGACCTCATCCACGGCCGCATGCTGCCGTACGAGAAGGAAGAGGCCATGGAACGGTTCAAAGAGGGCGAGACCGACATTCTGGTGTCCACCACGGTCATCGAGGTGGGCGTGGACGTGCCCAACGCCAGCGTGATGCTCATCGAGCATGCCGAGCGCTTCGGGCTGAGCCAGCTCCACCAGCTCCGCGGCCGCGTAGGGCGCGGCGAGCACCAGAGCACCTGCATCCTCATGGCCGACTACAAACGCAGCGCCGAGGGGGAGCAGCGCCTCAACGCTATGGTGGCCACCGACGACGGCTTTAAGATCAGCGAGCTCGACCTGGAGATCCGCGGCGCCGGCGACTTCTTCGGCACGCGCCAGAGCGGCCTGCCCGACCTCAAGATCGGCGACCTCACGCAGGACCTGGACATCCTCCAGCGCGCCCGTCACGCGGCCTTCGCCCTCCTGGAGCGCGATCCGCGCCTGACGGCCCCCGAACATGCCGCCCTCCGGGCCTACTACGAGCGCTACTACAGCAAGCGTAACCTCGGGTATGCCCGCGTGGGGTGAGACCGGCGGGCATCCCCCACGCGTTCCATGACCGCTTCGAGGCCAAGCTCTCGCTACGTGACCGATGGCCGCGGCCAACGCATCGCCGTCATCCTCGACCTCGAACGCTGCGAGCACGTACTCGACACCGCCGAGGAGTTGGCGGACATCCGAGCGCTCGATGAAGCCCAGGCTTCTGGGGATGGGGTCATCCCCTTGGATCAGGCACGGCGCGAAATTGAGCGCGGCCGTAGCTGAGCACAAGCCGGAGCGCAACCCGCAGCACGTGAGGCCGTCGGAGGCACAGGAACCCTGTAGCCACACCAGACCGAGTAGCCCACACCATGTGGAAACGCGCCGTGCCCATCCTCTTGCTCCTCCTCAGTGCCTGCACCGGTCAGGCAGAGACAGAGCCCGTGGCGGCGGACCCCGTCTTCGCCCCCGGCAGCACCGTGGACTTCGCCTTTGAGTCCAACGGGTTGACCCTGTCCGGCGTGTTCGACACCCCAGCCGCCCCCCAGAGCGAGGCGCTTATCCTGTTCGTGCACGGCTACGGCGGGACGGACATCCGGGCCCGGAACACGTTCGCGGACCTGCGGCAGCGCTTCAACGCCCTAGGCATCGCCACCGCGGTCTGGGACAAACCCGGCCAGGGGCAGAGCGAAGGCACGTTCGACATCAACCAGCCCGTGGCTAGCAGCGCCCAGGAAGTCTTGGATGCAGCGAACTACCTGCGCGAGGTGGGCGCCCCCGGGGCCGACCGGATCGGCCTCTGGGGGGTGAGCCGCGCCGGCTGGATCGCGCCCCTCGCGCTGTCGCAAGATGCCGACATCGACTTCTGGATCTCCGTCAGCGGCACCACGGAGGAGGATAACTTCACGTACCTACTGCTGTCCAACCTGCCGTACGAAGGCGGCACCGCCGAACAGGCCACCCGGTTCGAAGCAGAGTGGCGCCGAGGCTGCGAGATCTTGCGAACAGGGGGCTCCTTTGATCGCTACCAGGCGGCCACCCAGACGCTGCGTGCCAACGAGTACATCCGGGACATGCGGGGGGGCTGGCCCAACCGCGTGCAGTACATCGCGCAGCAACGGCGCTGCAAGGAGGGCACCTGCGATCGGCTCGATGACGACCTGTGCTCCTACATCTCTATCAACGACTTCGACGCCATGCTGGCGTCCCTGGACCTCGACGTCTTGGCGATCTTCGGGGAGAAAGATTTGAATGTAGATTGGCGCAAGACGCGCGCGTTGTACCAAGCTACCCTGGGGCAAAACCCAGAGGCCTCGCTGGCCATCGCCTCGTTTGCCGACGCCGACCACAACCTGCACGTCTCCGAAACAGGGAGCCTGCGCGAGATGCGGACCATGACGGCGCCCCAAAAGAGCGAGGGCTATTATGAGGTCCAACTCAACTGGCTCCTGGAGACCGTGCTGGATCGCACGTCGCCTGATTAATGCCGCTAGGGTGCTCCTCTGCCGCACGTATCACCCCACCAACCCGGTGCTGCCCCTTGACCCCGGTCGCTCCCGTCGTTCTCGAAGGCGATCACGTTCGCCTCGAACCGCTCTCGCTCGATCACCTGACCGCGCTCACGGCCGTTGGGCTGGACCCGGACCTCTGGCAATGGACCGGCAGCCTGGTGCGCACGCCCGATGACCTGGCGGCCTACGTCCAGGCCGCCCTAGACGGCCAGGCACGAGGCGTCATGCTGCCCTTCGCCACCGTCGAGCGCGGGACAGGCACCGTGGTCGGGAGCACACGGTTTGGGAACGTCGCGCTCGCGCACCGCCGCGTCGAGATCGGGTGGACGTGGGTAGCCCGGCCATGGCAGCGGACGGCGATCAACACGGAGGCCAAGCTACTGATGCTCCGCCACGCGTTCGGACCACTGGGCTGCCAGCGCGTCGAACTGAAGACGGACGCGCTGAATGAGCGGTCCAGGCGGGCGATCCGGCGGCTCGGAGCCGTCGAGGAAGGGACCCTGCGGCGGCACATGGTCACGGCCTCGGGCCGGGTGCGAGATACCGTCTATTTCAGCATCACCGACGCCGAGTGGCCGGGTGTGGAGGCCCGCCTGGAAGCGAAGCTGGCCCGCCGCTGACGTGCCGGTCAGCACACCTCATTGAACCGCACAGGCCCTCGTGGCTTGTTTTCAACCTGCACGTCGCCCCCGCTATGATCTATGATGCCTCGGCCATCGAGCACTACTTCGATGAGTTCGGATGGAAGGAGTTTGAGCGACATGACGCGAGCCCGGTGGAGCGGCTTAAATTCGAGCTCCACCGCCAGTGCCTGATCAGACACGTTGCCAGGGGGTCCCGGGTCCTGGAAATCGGGCCGGGGCCAGGGCGGTTTACGCAGCTCCTGGCTGAGCGCGGATGCCGCGTGGTGCTGGTCGATATCTCTGCCGAACAGCTTCGCCTCAACGAGCGCCGAGCCCGCAAGGTCGGGTATCATCACGCCATTGAGGCCAGCCTGCAAGCCGACGTGTGCGACCTTTCGTCTGTCGCGCACGATGGATTCGATGCCGTCGTGGCCTTTGGTGGGCCCTTCAGCTACGTCCTGGACCACCGGGACGAGGCCATGGCGCAGTGCCTGGCCAAGGTGCGGCCGGGGGGCTCGGTGCTCCTGAGCGTGATGTCCAAATGGGGCAGTACGCACGCGCTGTTGGACGGCGTGCTTGGGCTCCCGGCGGCAGAAATAGCGGCTGTGCTGGCCTCGGGCGACATCACGGCCGAGACCTCCCCGAGCAGCCGCGGGCACTATCTTCATCTCTTCACGGGGCCTGAGCTTCGTGCCTTTCTTGAATCTCACGCTCTGACGGTTGAGTTTATGGCGGCCTCGAACGCGGTATCGACCAACTGGGGCGACCTGCTCGCAGACAAGGCGCTCTTCGATATGGCCCTGCGGATCGAGGAGCAGGCCACCCAGGAGCCCGGTCTCGTGGACGCAGGCACACACCTCCTGGCCGTGGCTCGCGTGCCACCGCACAAAGCCGACGCCTGACCTGGACCGCCTCCCCATGTGAAACGCCCTGCCCACACAGCCGGACCCGCAAGCCCGGAGAAGGTGACGTCGCAAGGCGGCCCACCCGCCGGGCGGCGCCCCCGCATTACCGCCATCGATGTGATGCGGGGCCTCGTCATCGTGCTGATGATGGTGGACCACGTGCGTGAGCGGTTCTTCTATCACATCTCCATCGGGGACCCGATCAACCTGGAGGTGGCCAGTGCCAGCCTATTCTTCACGCGCCTGTCCTCCCACCTCTGCGCGCCGGTCTTTGTGTTCCTCGCCGGCTTGGGCGCCTGGCTGTATGCGCACCCGAAGTCCGGCGTAGCCCGCTCGCCCAGCCACTTCCTGTTCACGCGCGGCCTGTTCCTGGTCGTGCTCGAAGTGGTTCTGATCAACCAGTCGTGGTTCTGGGGCTTCCCGCCCGAGGCGGTCTACCTGCAAGTCATCTGGGTGATCGGACTCAGCATGATGGCGCTGTCTGTGGTGGTGCGGTTGCCGCACTGGGCGATCGCGGTGATCGGGCTCACCATCGTGTTCGGGCATAACCTGCTCGACCCCATCCACGTCGAACCTGGCGAGTTTGGGTACGCGCTGTGGACCATCTTGCATGACCGAGGGGTCCTGTTCAGCAGCGAGGCCCTGACGGTGTGGATCTCCTACCCCGCCTTCCCCTGGATTGGGGTGATTGTGTGCGGCTATGCGCTGGGCCCCGTGTACGGAGCAAACGTTCGTCCAGAGGATCGAACCAAGCGGCTCCTGCAACTCGGGGCGGGCTGCCTGATGACCCTGGTGGTCCTGCGCGGCTTCAACCTCTACGGAGAAGCCCTACCGTGGACGGTGGGAGCCACCCCGCTGGAGACCCTGATGTCGATGCTCAACTACACCAAGTACCCCCCCTCGCTGGCCTTCTTGCTGCTTACGCTCGGCCTCGCTTTACTGCTGCTGGCCTGGCTGGACACGAAAAACAATCCCGTGACGCGGGTGCTGCAGACGTTCGGGAAGGCGCCCATGTTTGTCTACGCACTGCACTTGTATGTTCTGCTGGTCTGCTACACGCTGGTGCTGGTCACCATCGGCCCCAACGCGGGCGACCTGTATCACATCGATCACGTCTGGCAGATCTGGGCGCTGACCGCGCTCCTCGCCGCGGCCCTGTACCTCCCCACCCGGGCGTTCGGGCGGTACAAGCGGAGGACCGACAAGACCTGGGTCCGGTACTTCTGAGTCCCATTTCTTAGCTGTAGATGACGCGCACCGCACGAGCCATCGCTACGTTTCTGGCCATCACGAACTCGTTGGTCGCCCCCATGGGCTTTATCGGGTTGGAGGGCGCTTTTCAGGCTGTGTCGCTGGGGCGTGTGCTTTTCGTAGCCGCCTGTGCCTGGGGCTGCTACCTATTGCTGGGCTACTGGATGATCAGCCTTCGTGGAACGTGCATGACATCCCTCCTGACCCACTGGCACCTGTCTGTGGCCTTCAATGTGGTGTTCATGGCCGCCTACGCGTACCTGGGGGGCTACGGCCTCCTCCTCTGGCCCAGCGTGGTCCTGGCCTTGAGCCTGGTGGCGCTCCGGGCGGACAGGCGAGCGGCGACCGGGCCTGATGGCGCCGATGCCGCCCACCACCACCCCAGCTACACCTGACGTCACCCCAGAGAACAGAGAACGAACACCCGTCGCTTGCTCATGCCGCTTCCCCCGATCTCCGTAGCTGACGTGCAGGCCCGTGTTGATGGGGGGTCGTTCAGCCGAGGGCGTGCATACGCCGATCGCGGCTACGTCCACGACCTACGCCGCCAAGGACGCACGCTCAAGGCGGCCTGCACCGGCAGCGCCCCCACCCCCTATGCGCTGCGCGTCACGTTCGACGCCCACGGCATCGCCGAGGCGGACTGCTCCTGCCCCATTGGCCACGGCGGGTACTGCAAGCACATCGTGGCGCTGCTGCTCACGTGGATCGACCGGCCAGACCGTTTCGCCGAGGTGGCCTCGGTGGAGACAGGCCTGGCCGCACGGAGCAAAGAGGAGCTGATCGCGCTCATCCAGACGATGATCGGCCGGTACCCTGAGCTGGAGGACCTGGTGGCCATGTCTACGAGCCCGCAGGCCCCGCCGGCCATCGGGGCCATCCGCCGGCGCCTGCGGCGTGTCCTGGCGGGCGGCGAGCACGAGTGGGGACACAGCCGCCAGACGGCCCAGGCGCTGCAGGACGTGCTGGCGGTGGCTGCGCCCTATGCCGAGGCCGCCCAGTGGCCCCAGGTGCAGGCCATCTGCGAAGCGTGGCTGGACGAAGTCCTTGGCGTGTACGGCGAGCTGTACGACCACGATGGGGACATCGCGATGGTCATCGATGAGGTGGTGGCTTACCTCGGGCAGTGCCTCCAACATGGGACCGACCCAGCGCTGCACCGCCAGGCCATCCACCTGCTGTACGACGTCCAGCAGACCGACATCGCCATGGGGGGGCTCGACCTCGGGTACGAGGCCCCGGAGCTCATCGCCGATCACGCCACCCCCAGCGAGCGCAACGAGCTGATCGTCCGCCTGGAGGACGCGCTGCGGCGCACCCACTCAAGCTGGAAGCGCGAAGCCTTGGGCCACCTCCTGCTGACCCTCCAGCCCGGCCCGGTGGACCACGACACGTACCTGCAGATCTGCCGCGTATCCGGCCAGACCGAAGCACTCGTCGGACGCCTGCTGCACCTCGGCCGCCTTGAGGAGGCCGTGGAGGCGGCGCGCGAGGTCTCTGACGATGAGCTGATGCGCCTCGCCCCACTCTTTATGGAGCAGGGCTACGACGAGGCGATGGACGCGTTGGCACTCAGCCGCCTCGGTACGTACACAAGCTATCGGCTGATGGCATGGATCAAAGACCGCGCGAAGGCCCGTGCCGATGGGGCGCTGGCCGAGCGGTTGGTCCGCCACCTGTTCGAGATGGCCCCCTCGCTTGAGCGATACCAAGAAGCCGTTGAGCTGAGCCAGGCGCGTGGGAACGAGGCGGATACGCGGACGGCGCTACGAGGCGTGCTGCGCGAGCGGAAGCACCTCTCGGTCCTGGTCCGCGCTCTGCTGCACGACGGAGAGCCGGACGAAGCGCTGAAGCTGATGTACCAGCCTCGGTCCGAGTGGGGCGGGTCCGCAAGCCGACGTGACGCCCTGAGGCCCACGGTAGCCGCCGCTCTGGCGGACACGCACCCCGAGGAGGCCCAGCAGCTCTATCTGGACGCGGCCACGGACCACATTGAGCGCCGCAGCCGATCCCACTACGCCGAAGCCGCTCAGCTGCTCGTCCACGTCCGGGCGATCTACCGTGGGCGCGGACGCGCCGAGGAGTGGGACCTCCTCATCAGCGAGTTCCGCACGGCGTTCAAGCGCCTCCGCGCCTTTCGCGAAGAGCTGGACAAGGCGGGGCTGTAAACCATAGTGGGGGCTTCCCGGAGGGTGACGAATAGGGAATAGGTTGCACTCCGCGTCGAACAGGGTCCATCCGGTACTGAGAGCCTGACGATGCATGGATGAAGCAGGCGAAAACGAGCGCGGGGGGCGCCAGGCCAGGCGCCCGAGGAGCGCGGGGCCGCGCCCCGGGCGACGAGGGCAACGCCGCATGGGGCCTCCAGAGCCGTTTGCAGCCCTTCACCGGCCATTCATAATCAGGCTCTGAATGCAACCCCGTTCGTCTCAACCTCACCGCGTGGAATGTCTAAGTTCGTCGTCACCGTCCTGCCCTTCATCCCCACCCTCTTTGGGCACCCGTTCTACCTGCTGGTGGCTTTTCAGCTCACACTCGGCCTGGGACTAGGCCAGACCGTCAGCACCAACCTGGTCCAGGTCAACCTCGTGGGGTTCGCCTTGATATGCGCGACGATTGCAGCCGCCCGGTTCGGCCTCCTACTCATCCTGTGTGCCTTAGAAGGGCAGCGGATTGTGCCGGCCAAGAAGTTGATCCGCCCATTTTGCCTGAACCACTGGCCTGCCACCGCAGGCCTGCTCATCCTGCCGCTTCTGCTCATCCCGATCGAAGGTAACATACTGGGATTCATCATTAGCCCCCTCTGCCTCTTGTTCTCGCTCATCATCGGCCCTGTGGTGCTGATAAAAAACCTGGAGCTCTGCCGGGAGGCCACAGGATGCCCGCCTGACCCCGGCTTCTCACAGCTCCGCCGGTGAGCGGTCGTGCCTGGGGGCAACGTTTCAGACGGGCCTGTGTCTTCCTACCACACCAGGCCTGACCTAGCGGCACAGTCTCCCCTCTCGATCCCTCAGCCTATGCCCCCCCTCTGCCTCACGCCCTTCCTTCGCGCTCTCGTTCGTCATGGCGATGCTCACCCTGAGCGTGTCGGCATGCATGAACGTCCAAACCTCGGAGATGGACACGCTCCTCACCGCCTATCATAGAGGCCGGCCTCTTCGATGGAACGGTCCTCGTGGCGGATGGAGATGAGGTGCTCTATGCCTCAGGTTTTGGAGAGGCCAACCGGTCCTGGGGCACCCCCAACGCTCCAGACACACGGTTCCGCATCGGCTCTGTGACCAAGCAGTTCACCGCGGCGCTCGTGCTCCAGCTGGCTGAGCAGGGCCTCGTGGACCTCGACGCCCCCATTCGGCACTACCTCCCAGACTATCCCGCCCCGCAAGGGGATCGGGTCACCGTCCACCAGCTGCTCAGCCATACCTCAGGTATCCCTGAGCACGTTGGCCAGCCGGGGTTTGCCGATCTCATGCGAGACCCCGTGGCGCCAGACTCCTTCCTGGCCGTGTTCTCGGGGCGCGACCTCGAGTTCGAACCGGGCCGTCAGTTCAACTACACCAACTCCGGCTACTACGTGCTCGGGGTCCTGATCGAGCGGCTAACCGGACAGTCCTATGCAGAAGCGCTCCAGGCACGACTCTTGGGCCCGCTCGGGCTGACCAACAGCGGGTATGACAACGGGGCCACCATCGTGGAGCAGGCCGCCCGCGGGTACACCCGGGCAGGCAACGGTTATCAACACGCCCCGTACTTCGACCCCAGCGTCCCCTATGCCGCAGGTATGATCTACTCTACAGCTCACGACCTCTTCCGGTGGACGCGGGCGCTCCATGCCGCCGCCCCGTTCGAGGCGTCGGAGACGCTGGACCAGATGATCACGCCGGTCCTCAATGACTACGCCTATGGCCTCGGCGTCTCAGACCTGGCCGTCGGAGGCGAGACCGTGCGGGCCATCGGCCACGACGGCAGCGTGCCGGGCTTCTCGGCGTTCGTGGTCTACTTCCCAGACGAGGCGCGCACGGTGGTCGCCCTCGACAATGCCCAGGGGGGGACGCGGACCGTGGCGCTCAACGTCGCCCGCGTGTTGTATGGCCAGCCTGTTCCCTCTCCGAGCCAAGCTGTGGGCAGCCTGCTCGAAAGTCTCATCGAGAGCGAGGGCATCGACGCCGCCGAGGCCCGGTACCGTGACCTCCTGGCCCACGGCGGGGCAGGGTACGACATCCGGGAAGGCCAGCTCAACAACCTGGGCTACCTTCTGCTGGAGCGCGGAGAGACGGAGACGGCGATCCGCATCTTCGCCCTGAACGTAGACGCCTACCCCGACTCGTGGAATCCCTACGATAGCTTGGGTGAGGCCTACCTGGTCGCGGGCGATACGGCGCGCTCGATCGCCAGCTACCAAGAGGCGCTGCTGCGCTACCCCGGTGCCACGAGCGCTCGGGAAGCCCTAGAACGGCTCGGTGCGGACGCGACGTCGGAGGGAGTGATCGTGGCCGTGCCAACGCTGGAGCGATATGTGGGGCGCTACGCCTTGGTAGGCGGCCCAGAGGTCGAGGTGACGCGCGAGGGGCCGCAGCTGTTCGCTGAGCCCGAGGGCGAGCCTCGGTTCACGCTCGTCCCGATGAATGACCGGCGGTTCTACATCCCGCGGGTCGACGCCTACGTCACGTTCGATGCACAGGGCGACGGACCGGCCCCGGCCCTGACCCTTGAGGCAGGGCCCGACCCCATGCGCGGAGAACGGGTGAAATGACCGCCCACGCCGAGGCCACACGTCTTCCGAAGGGCCTTCCTGCCCCCGCTGGATACACGGAGACGCGGCAAACCTTGGTGGGCGATAGCGGTACACACCAGGTCCCGTCCGTTCAACACCGGGCCTAGCTGGATCCAGCCTTGTGCCCTACAGCCAGGCTCTGGTTTCGTCCATGCCCACCACCGAGCTCATCGCGGCCCCTCTGCAGCGAGATCCAGGCCCGGCTCCAGCTGTCTGTGCGTGATGCACCCCCCTTATCCATGCAGGAGTACGATCAAATTGCGGCTTGGTATGGCCGCACCCGAAGCCGCACCATCGGGATAGCTGCCCTGGCGGAGCTGGCCGCATCGCTGACACCGGGCGCGCGGGTG
>JBCDJV010000100.1:0-15717 GCA_038747425.1 Bacteroidota bacterium | reverse complement strand
GATGCGCACCGTGGTTTCCATCTCCTCTGGCACCACGATGTCTGCGCCGATGTCGTGGAGCATCTCCACGTCGGCCAAGAACCGCGTTCGGGCGATGATCTGGAGTGTAGGATTGAGGTAGCGGGCCAGTTGAATGGTGGCTCGTGTGCCGGTGGCATCGCTGATGACCACCACGCAGAGCTTGGCCTCCTCGATGCCGGCGATCTCTTGGATGTGCGGCCGTGAGGAGTCGCCATAGATGGCATGGATACCTTGCTCGCGCATGGCATCCACCGAGGTCGGGTTGAGCTCGACCACCACGAAGGGGATGCCGCGGTCCTGGAGGACCCGCACGAGGCGTTGCCCGGCGGGGCCATAGCCCACGATCACCACATGATCTTCCGGATGATCGCTGGGGCCGGCGGCCTCGGCGGTGGTCTGCTGACCTAGGCTGCGCAGGGGGGTCTGGAGGAGCAGTCGTCCGAAGGCGGCCGAGAGCTGGACGAAGAACGGCGTGAGCATCATCAGCAGCACGGTGACGGCCACGAACGTCTGCACTCCCGCCTCGCCCATGCCCGCTGGGGTGAGGCCTGCGGCGCGTCCAGCGCGTTCCAGCACGAAGGAGAACTCCCCGATCTGGGCGAGCGTGAGGCCTGTGGCCGCCGCGATGTGGATGGGGTAGCCCAGCGTGAGGATGCTTCCTGTGGTGAGCAGGAGCTTGATGAGCAGCACCGTCCCGGCCGCGGCCAAGACCAACAGCGGCTCCTGGAGCAGGAAGCGTACATCCAGCAGCATGCCTACGGAGACGAAGAAGACGGCATTGAAGACCGTGCGGAGTGGCAGGATCTCACTGAGGGCCTGGGCGCTGTAGCGGCTCTCGCTCACCACCAGCCCGGCCAGGAAGGCACCAAGCGCCAGGCTCACCCCGGCCACGGCCGAGATGGCTGCGGTGCCGAAGCAGATGGCCACCACCGTCAGCAGAAACAGCTCCTGGCGGCGGGTGCGCGCCACGTGCTCCAGGATCCACGGCACCACGCGGCGCGCCAGCACGATGACACCCGCGATGAGCAGGGCCGCCGTGCCCAGCACCTTCAAGAGGTCCAGGGTGGTGCCTCCCGTACCCGCCAGCATAGGCACCAGCAGGACCATCACCACGATGGTGACGTCCTGGAAGATGAGGACGGCTAGTGACAGCTTCCCGGCGGGCGCCTCGGTCTCGTTGCGCTCGGCCAGCAGGCCCAGCACGATGGCCGTGGAGCTGAGGGCCACCAAGCAGCCGGTGTAGGCGGCGGCGCGCCAGTCGATGCCCAAGGCCACCAGCAGCCCGGTGACGAGTCCCACGGTGAGGCCCACCTGCAGGCCGCCCCCCACGAAGATGGCGCGGGCAATGCGCGAGAGCTTATCCAGGCTGAACTCCACCCCGATCGTGAAGAGCAGCAGGATGACGCCCACCTCGGCCAGGATGTCCACGAGCTCCTGATCGTAGACCAGCCCGAGGGCGTTCGGCCCGATGAGCGTGCCCGCCAGCAGGAAGCCGACAATGGGGACCAGCTTCAGCCGGTAGCAGAGGTAGACCATGGCCACGCTCACCGCAAAGAGCGCGACCATCTCATTGAGGAAGGGAATGGAAGCGGCCAGGACCATAATCAGCGTCGCCAGAAGGCGGGGGCGAACAGGATGAGGACAGTGAAGATCTCCAGGCGTCCGGCCATCATGAGGAGGGCCAAGACCCACTTGCCCGTAGGGGGTATGTGGGCATAGTTCTCGGTGGGGCCTACCGTGCCAAAGGCTGGGCCTACGTTGCCTACGCTGGAGACGGAGGCGCTGTAGGCACTCAGCAGATCCAGGCCTAGGAGGGCCATGATCAGCGTGCCCAGACCAATGAGGGCCAGGTAAAGGACAATGAACGACAGCACATTCCGCATCACCTCTTGAGACACCACGCTGCCATTGAGACGAATGGGAATGAGGGCACGCGGATGGATGAGCTGCTTGATCTCCCGGTACGAATTCTTGACCAGCAGCACATGCCGGATGAGCTTGACACCTCCGCTCGTGGAGCCAGCCATGGCTCCGGAGAAGCAAAGCAAAAAGAGCACGCCCATGGCCAAGGGAGACCATACCTCATAGTCCGCCGTGGCAAAGCCGGTGGTGGTCATAATGGCCAGTGCCTGGAAGACGGCGTGGCGTAGCGACTCCGGCAGGGTGGCGTAGCCTTCAAAGTCATCACCGATCCAACCAGCGACCTCGAGCGACGGCCGGTAGGTCCCGATCAGAATGAGGAGCGTAGCCGTGACGACAAGACCCACGTAGACGCGCAGTTCGGTATCGCGGAAGACGGTAATGGCCTCGCCCCGTAGCATTCGCAGGTGAAGGGCAAAGTTGACCCCGCCCAGAAACATAAAGAGCGTGATGATGCCATCGACGTAGGCGGAATCGTAGGCGCCTACGGACCCGTTGCGGGTGGAGAAGCCGCCTGTGGCCATGGTGGAGAAGGCATGGTTGATGGCCTCGAAGAGGCTCATCGCTGGCGTCAGCAAGATGATTTGCACGACGGTGAAGCCCACGTACACCAGCCACAGCCGCTTGGCCGTCTCCCGCACGCGTGGCGTCAGCTTGTCGGCCGAGGGGCCGGATACTTCGGCGCGGAACAGCTGCATGCCCCCTACGCCCAAGATGGGCAGGATGGCTAGGGTGAGGACGATGATGCCCATGCCACCCAGCCAGTGGGCGAGGCTTCGCCAGAAGAGGAAGCCGCGGGGGATGGACTCGATGGCGGGGGTGTCCGCCCCGCCCAGGATGGTAGCGCCCGTGGTGGTAAAGCCAGACATCGTCTCGAAGAAGGCATCCGTGTACGAGTCCAGCACACCGCCCAGCACAAAGGGCAGGCTGCCCACCAACGACAGCACCAGCCACGTGAGTGCTACCACCGCGAAGGCCTCGCGGATGCCCAGGTCCGCGTCGGCATCACGCTTTCGGAGGCCGTACCAGGTGCCGCCCCCGAGCCCCATGGCCAGCGCGGCCGCCACCCCGAAGCTCCACCACGAAGGCTCCCCGTAGTACAGCCCGACGCCCATAGGCAGGAGCAGCGAGATGCCCACGAAGGCCAGCAGGGCCCCCAGGGTACCGGCAACAACCTTCCAGTTGACCACCATGCGGAGCCAAGGCGATGAGGGAAATGAGGGAAATGAGGGAGAATCAAGGTACAGCCCGGGCTTCTGGTGTGCACCCTGCCTCGTGCGACGAAGCCGCGACTGTGGCCCCCCCGCTGCCCGCACGGTGTCACCCCAATGTGCGATCTTCTGGATCATCCTCTTGCCCCCGTCCGCTGCTGCTATGTCCTCTCTCCGCATTGGGACCCTGGCGTTCACCCTGGAACGCCTCTACTGTGACGTCCCGCCGTATGGCCACGGGCAGCTCCGCGTTGAACTCATCCTCCGTGCTGCCGACCCAGACGCCGCGCACGCGGCGGGACTGACCAGCGCCTACAACCGCGGGCCATCCGGCGGTGTCGTCTCGTTCCACCTCGACGCCTTGGGGGTGTATGGGCCGGGTGGCGTGCCTACAGGACGCGTTGAGGTTGAGCACGGGCGCGTCCAAGGTTTGGCCCCAGGTATCCAGTTCCGGACCGCCGGTGCTGACTACCCGCTGAGCTTCTCAGGGGCCATGGCGTTGGCCGAGGGGCGGGCCACGGTGCACGGACGCTTCGCCCGTGCCTACAGCCTCAAAGGCACCAGCTTTGACGTAGACCTGGACGTGCCGCTGGACACACCAGCGATCAGGTGGACGCGATACGTCTTCAGCAGCCTCGCCGAGATCGCCGACGCGCCTCGGGGCGTGGTGCGGCAGGTGAGGCTGACGCGCCCGGCCTTCACCAGGCTCCCGGAGGAAATCACCCACCTCGACGCTCTAACCTCGCTCACAATCGGGTATCCGTCGGCGCACCACGTGCCCCCGCCTCGCCTGGACGTACCGCCGGAGATCGGCCGCCTTCGGGCGCTTGAGCGGTTGGCCATCAGCGGGGCCGCCCTGGGGGCGCTGCCGCCGGAGATCGGCCAGCTGGAGAGGCTCGAATACCTCACACTGACGCGAGGAGGCCTCATCCAGGTGCCCGATTCAGTGTGGCGCCTACCTCGACTCGTCTACGTGTCCCTGGCGGACAATCAACTCATGGCGATCCCCGCGGCGTTGGGGCTGCCTGCCTTGAAGCGGCTGGACCTGAGCCGGAATGCCCTGCCCACGGTTCCGTCCACCTTGGCCGACTTGCCGGCCCTGAATCGGCTCGACCTCACCGGCAATCCGCTCGAGATGCTCCCCGAGGCCCTCCGCTCGATCCCGAATCTGGAACTGGCCATCGAGGATCGACAGCGACTGCTTCCCGTCCCGTACCCAGGCGCGGAGGCGGGGTACCCGGAGGCCGCCTATCGCATCGGTGGGTGGCCAGACCGTGAGGCTCAGCTCGAGGCGCTCTTGGAGCAGGCCGGCCCCGCGGTGGACCCGCGCGTCCGCCCGTTCCTGGTGGCCACGGCTCGCCCATCGGTCGGTTTCCGGCGGACGGCCGCGTTGGGGGATCGGCTGGGAGCTACTCGCTTCGGTGGCCTGCCCGACCTCCCCGCGGCGTGGACGTACCCGCGGCTTCCGGCGAGCGAGGCTGGTCAGCCGGGGCGAGTCTACGAGTTCATCGCGCAGATCGACTGCGAAGCGCTGGCCGGGTGGCAGACCTACCTGCCACGGCAGGGGGTGCTCTACGTCTTTCTCTCGACGATCCACGATCTCTACGGTGGCCCCACCGCACATCCGCCGGTGCTGGTTCAACATTACGAAGGGCCGCGTGAGGCGCTGGCGTCTGGCTCGCGGTTTCAATTCACACGGGACGACTACGTGGAGATGATAGACCCGCACTACGACCCGATGCCGGTGGTGGCCCTCCCAGCGGTCAGCGTGCCGCCCTCCTACCCGCTGGCGTCGAACAGGTATCTGTTCCGCAAGGCGCTGGCGGCTGTGGCCGGTCAGGACGAGACCTTCATGGAGGCCTACCAAGGCCTTGATGAGGGGATGGATGACCGCGCCCTGGATCACGAACTGGGTGGCTACGGGTTCAGTCAGCATCATCTTCCAGAGACGGAGATGGCCCTCGCCGTGGGGGGCGAGCCAGAGGACTGGTTTACGCTCCTCACCGTGCACAGCCGGGGCGGCATGCAGTGGGGCGACGCCGGTGAGCTCTACGTGCTCATCCATAAAGCCGATCTGGCTCGGGGGGATTTCTCACGCGTCCACGCCACGATGTACAGCAGCTGAGGCCGAGGGCCCGATCAGGCGGTTTCATTTCTCTCGCTCGGTCCCTACTCTCCAACGGGGCTCCTACCCGCTTCTTCCACCTGTGCGTCGCCCTTGACCCATGGCTTTCCAACTTTGGCCCGTGGTGCGCTCCGCCCTCTTTGAGGCCCTCTTCGTAGTGCTAGGAGTCGTGTTGGCACTGGCGGCCAACGAGTGGCGTGAAGCCCGGCTGCGCCAACATCAAGCGGAGACCGCCTTGGTGGCTATCGTGGGGGAGCTTCAGGCCAATCGGGAGGCCACCGACCAAGCCCTGCGGTATCATCAGGCGCTCTTGGATTCGCTACTAGCGTACCAGCAGGTGGGCCAGGCTCCATCGGGTCGGCTGTTCAGCAGAGGCTACGTTGCTCCCGCACAAGTGTACGAGACCGCCTGGACCTCGGCCACCGAAACGGGGGTGCTGGCCGATTTCGAGTATGCGCGCGTGCTGGAGTTGTCCGGCGTTTATGCTCGGCAAGAGGCATACACCCAGCAGGCGCTGAATACGGGACAAATCATCTATGAAGAGTTGTACAGAGGGGGGGGCGCGTCCATCGTGGCCAACTACCGCAACCTGGCCTTCCTCATCGGGGCGTTCGTGTACCGGGAGCAACAGCTGGTGGCGCTCTATGATCAGACGCTAGAGGCGTTGGCCGGCGCCGAGTGAGGCCTGGTGCCACGCGTCGTTGCTGCATCGGCGGCGTGCGCTTCGGTTCAGCCTTGTTCAGGTGCCCGCGCTGCAGTATCGTGCGTGCAGAACGCGGGGTATGACGCCCCCTCCTGATCTCCACATCTCCACGCACGTTCCGGCCTATGGTCCCCCGACACCTCTTGTGGCTTGGCGGCCTCGTTGCACTTACGCTGCTCGTACGCGTGGACGCCTCTGCCCAGACGCTCTCCATACCGTCGTTCTCGGACGACCTGGCCGGCCGCATCGATGCGGTGTTCGCTGAGTTCGACCGTCCAGACGTGCCCGGCTACGTGGTCGGCGTCATTCAGGACCAGCAACTCGTCTATGCGCGTGGGTTTGGCGCCGCGAACCTCGATTACGACATTCCCATCAGGCCCCACTCGGTCTTCAACGTCGCCTCGCTGTCGAAGCAGTTCACGGCGGCGGCGCTCGCCCTCCTCATCCAAGACGGCCGCGTGTCGCTCGATGACCCGGTCCGTGTCCATCTGGAGGAATTCCCCGAGCGGTTCGGCGCCGTGCAGGTGAAGCATCTGGTCTACATGACGAGCGGGTTGCCGGAGTATTACCGGCAGGAGCGTCCAGGAGGGCGCGATTGGGGCGATGACTATTTTACCGTCGAGAATGCCATCGAGGCTTCGCTCGCGCAGCCTGCGCTGGAGTTCGAGCCGGGAGCGGCGTGGGCGTACAGCAACGTGAACTACATGCTGATCGCGGAGATTGTGGAACGGGTGAGCGGGGAGTCTTTCGCGGCCTTTGCGCAGCGACGCCTGTTCGATCCGCTGGAGATGACGGCTACGCATTTCAATGACGACGTCACCCGGGTTGTCCCCCACCGAGTGGTTGGCTACAACGTGCGGGAGGAGGGCGGTTTTTATCACCACAACCGGACTTCGCCTCATTACGGGGGGAGTGGACTCTTCACCACGGTGGAGGATCTGGCCCGATGGGACCGCAGCTTCTACACCCATGCGCTCGGGGGACCTGAGTTGACGGCGCTCCTGCTCCAAACGATGGCGTTTGACCATGACAAAGCCAACGATGCCTTTGGCTTGGTGTGGGGCTCGTACCAGGGAGCTCGGACCCTCTGGTACGAAGGTGGAGATCTGGGCTTCAGCAGCTACATGGTGCGGCTGCCTGATGAGGCCTTCACCGTGATTGTGTTGTCGAACCTGGGCACCGGCCGGGCGGCCCAGAAGGCTCAGGCCGTCCTAGATGTGATCACCACGCGCTGAGCGACGCCTCTCCACCAGCGCCGCTGCAGGCAGGCGTGTGCCACGGTCTATCATGGTTCAGAGCAGCCAGAGTCTCCTCGTTCCATTCGCGGTCGTTCTGCTTGACATGAACAGCACGTTTATGTTTGGCGAGGACCGCTTTGGGCCCGAGCAGGACTATGCCACCACCTACCAGGCCCTGGGGGGGCGGCTGCCCGCTGAGCGTGTGCAGGCCCTCATTGGGGCGTGCTATGAGCATCTGTATGCCCAGTATCTCAGCCCGGCCCATCATGAACGCTTCCCGACCCTCCGGGAAGCCTGGCGGGCGCTCCCCAGCACCCACGACCTTCCGAACGTAGAGCTGGAGCGACTGGAGCAGACCTTCGCGGCCCACGAGCTGGGGCACGTGCCCGCCGTGTATGCCGCTGCCCTCAAGCGGCTCGCGGTGACGCACCGCCTAGGGCTGGTGGCCGACATCTGGGCGCCGAAGGAGCCGTGGCTGGCCGAGCTGCGTCGGGCCGGCGTGCTCGAGGTGTTCGAGACCACGGTGTTCTCGTCAGACATCGGCTGCGTGAAGCCATCGCCGCGTGGCTTTCTCACGGCCATCCAGAGGATGCAGGCTACACCCGATGAATGTGTGGTCATCGGGGATAGTGCTCGCCGAGATGTGGCTGGGGCTCGAGCCGCAGGGCTGACCGCGATCTGGGTTGGGAAAGGGGATCCGCCCCCTGGAGCTGCGCATACCGTGCGGGACCTGCTGGAGCTCATCCCGTGATACGAAGTACAGGTAAAACCCGGGCGCTCAGACCGTCGCGCCGATGACGTGGCCCAAGAGGCCACACGCGGCGCCACGTCTACCGAGCACCACGAACGCCGAACTCGCCTCATCCCTCATCCCTCATGCCGATCTCTACCTACCTCCGGCAGCTCCGCGCCCTGGTGGGCCCCCGGCTGCTCCTCCTGCCTGCCGTGGCCGCCATCATCCGAGACGCCGATGGGCAGGTGCTGTTGATGCAACAGGCGGAGGGCGGCTCCTGGAGCCTGCCGGCTGGGGCCATCGATCCCGGGGAGACCCCTGAGGCCGCCGTCAAGCGAGAGGTGGCGGAAGAGACCGGCCTCCACGTTCGCACCGTCCGCTTGGTGGCGGCCGTGGGCGGGACAGATTTTCGCAGCGTGTACCCCAACGGAGACCAGGTCGAGTACGTGGTCAACGTGTTCGCGTGCACCGTCGCCCCCGGGGCGCTGCGCGCCGTGGACGGCGAGGCGGCCTCATTCCAATGGGTGGCCCCCGAGACTGTGCTCGACTGGATCGACCTACCGTACCCGGCCACGCTGTTCTAGAGGCTGTGGTAGACGTCTCTGTGAGCTGTGATCGGCTGCACGAACGCTCGGCAGCGTTGCCCGGCGTTGCCGTGGCTGTGGCTACAGCTGCTTCGGGCGCCTTGCCGAGCCTCCCGCTCGATCTCGCCGAGCACACGGACGTCTGCCACAGCCGCCAGCCAACCGGCATGCGATACCCGAAGGCGCCTGTGCAGGCCCGGCACAAGGTGAGCAGCAGAGGGCGCACTAGGCTAGCGGCGCAGGGTCCACCAGACCCACCCGCTCAAGATGATGGCCGATGCTGAGATGAGGGTCATCAGGGTACCGGGAAAGAACTTGGCGTAGCCCCCCAGATCGACGAACATGAAGTAGCCGATGTCGAGCAGCCCCCCCACCATGGCGGTCACCCAGATGGCCGTGCTGTTCTGGCGCCAGATGAGGACGGCTCCCACCATGGTCACCAAGCCGCCCCAGAAGAGATTCCATGCATGCTGGTTGAGCACAGCCCCCACGGCCTCTGGATAGGCCATCACCAGCGTGGTGGGGTCCACCGCATCGGCGATTGATTGGAAGCCGGACGTGGTGTCCTCGGCCATGATGAGGGCCCCAGCGGCGGCGTGGACGAACCCCCAGATGATCCACAACACCGCTGCCGTCCGCAGGGACGCCGTTTGTGCTGCGGTCAGAGGAGCCGTGGTCAGTGCAGACGTAGACATGAGAAAGCCTCCTGGTGAGATCGTTTAGGTAACTAAAAAAGTTGCTAATTTGGAGGCGTCAAGCACTAGAAAGGTGGCGTCAGTGGGTCACTCTAAGGCACACATCCGGGTTCGGACATACCGATCCATCTCGGCCACCGTCACCTGTTCCAGCCGCTTGAGCAGTACCTCCTCAGCCTCTATGCAGAGGCCGTTGACGTACTCAGCCAGGACTAGGGCCGGCCGGCCGCTGCCATCGCCGGGGTGGCGGGGCAAGATGTGTGAATCGTCTGATATAGCCTCGTAGGCCTGCCTGAGTGTGATTTCTGATGCTTGGTGTGCGAGGATACTGCCTCCACCTGGTCCTCGCCTCGTTTCAACCAGGCCCGCCCGTTGCAGCTTGGCCAAGACACGGCGTAGCACCACGGGGCTGGTGCCATAGGTCTGGGCTAGGGTCTCAGACGTAAGCGAATCTCCGGCTCGGTACGCGAGGAATCCAAGGATGTGAAGCGCAATGGTGAACTGGCTGTTCATGGATTAATGTAATCGAGTTGATTACGATTAGCAAGCGGTCAGACGATATAGCTCTCCGCATGGTGTACACAGCACGTCAGCGGTTTTCGTATGTTGCTCGGCAGGAGTGCCCCGTAGCTGTGGTCCGTCGGGCCGGCCGCACAGGTGCGCGTGTGGGCTCCGTCAGATGATGCACAGGATGGCCACCACTCCTCAGGCTGCCCCATGATCCCGGCGCTGCTCGTCTCGTTTCCGGGCCCGTATCCGGCAAGCCGCCACGCGGTGGGGGGCAAAGGGGCCTCGCTTCTCCGAATGGGCGCTGCGGGCTTGCCCGTTCCGCCGGGCGTGATACTCACAACCGCCTTCTTCGAGCCCTGGTTCGTGGCCGTCCAAGCTTCTTCGGCCTGGACGCACCTCATCCAAGCTTCGCCGGCTGCATGGGGGCCGCTCTGTACGGCGGTGAAGGCCTACGCCCAGACCCTGGTGCTGACCACCCAGCAACACGACGCGTTGGGGGCCGCCCGTCAGGCCTTCGGCTCCCCAGACCACACCGTGCGCCTCGCTGTGCGCTCCTCTGCGCCCGAAGAAGACCTAGCGACGGCCTCCTTCGCCGGCGGCTACGAGACGCGACTGGGGGTGCGTCCTGAACAGCTGGACGAGGCCGTGCGGGCGTGCTTCGCGTCCAGCCTGGATGTGCGTGTCCTGCTCTACAAGCACGAGCGGGGCTTCGACGTGGGGGCGCCGCGCCTCTCCGTGATCGTACAGCGCCAACTGGACAGCCAGATCGCGGGCGTCGGGTTCTCGCTCAACCCGCTGACGAACGACTATGACGAGGTCGTGATCAACGCCAACTGGGGCCTGGGGACGTCCGTGGTCGACGGCCAGGTGACGCTCACCGCCCCGCTCGGACTTGCCTCATGCCGCATCCGTCCGCTATCCTGCGTCCGGCATCACGCGCTCTTCAGGCGTCGGTGCTCAACGTGATCCAGTGGCCCATGGGCTGCGCCTCTTCTTCCCCCACCTTCATGCATACGTATCTCGACCCCCGCCCCGAGTCTGTAGCCGCCTTGCTCCGCCAGCGAAGCGACGGGCCCGTCGTCATGCTGAACCTGCTCCGCTTTCGGCCTACCGCCGACTATACGGCGTACCCGGACCTGGCGCCACCGACGGCGGTCTCGGGGCGTGAGGCCTATGAGCAGTACCTCGAGCACACCCGTCCCTTCCTGGCCAAGTACGGTGGCGAAGTGATCTTTCGGGGTCACGGCGAGGCGTTCCTGATCGGCCCGGACGCCGACGCCTGGGAGGCCGTGCTGCTGGTGCGCTATCCGCACGTCGGGGCGTTTCTACGGCTCGCGCGTGACGCCGCGTATCTAGCCGGTGCGGGCCACCGAACGGCCGCCTTGGCTGATTCTCGGCTGTTGCCCTTGGACGAAGTGAACATTCCCGCGGCCTGAACCGGAGCGCAAGCCGGAGGCGAGGTTACGCAGCCGCCCCGCTCACGATAGCGGGGCGGTGAGCCCGCTCCGTGCGCCTGCCGGTGGGGCTACGCCACGGCGCAGAGGGGCACACCGTGTGGCCATGAAGTCCAGGACGGCCTTCTGACCCGTGCACGGTGCGTACGGGTTGAGGCAGCACCTCGCATCGCGTGGACCCAGATCCGCTGAGCAGGAGCGGCAGGAGGCATCGTCTCCGTCGGTTCGCCTCTTTTTTCGAACCGGTGGGGGCATCAGGTCATCGTTTGCGCTCTATAGGTGTGGACCCGCCTCGGCGGCTCGTTCACGACCGCCAGTTTCCGCCTCATCCCTCGCTCGTGATGCGTCGCTGCTTGCTTCTCCTCACCCTGCTCGGACTCGCTGGAGCCTCGGGTGCCGTTGCCCAGCCCCTGATCCTTGAAAATACGTCACCGTTAGACCGGTTCGAAGAGCCGGTGACGCTCGGTGTGCCGTTTGCACCCGGTGCACTCCGCCCGGGTGCCGAGATGGCTGTAGCGGCTCTCGATGGAGCCCTCGTGGCGGCGCAGACGCAGCCGATGGCCCTATGGGGCGACGGTTCGGTGCGCTGGCTCAAGGTCTCGTTTCTGAGCGAGGTGGGCGCGGGGGCCACCGCTATCTACCAGCTTCAGCCAGGGGTCACGGCTCCTGCGCCTCGGCGTGCCTTGACGGTTGAGGAATCGGCCACCGCGATCACCGTCACGACCGGCCCCCTCCGCTTCACCGTCAGCAAGACGGCCTTCACCCTCTTCGACCAGGTCTGGCTGGACGAAAACGCCGACCAGCGCTACACCGACGAGGAACGGCTCCTGGATCCGTCTCGTGGGGGCGGTCTATCGGTGGCGCAGGCCGGACGGGTCTACCGCGCCGAGGAGCGGCCGCCTGACGAGGTACGGGTCGAGTCCGCAGGCCCCGTGGAAGTGGTCATCAAGGTGAGTGGACGCCACTACGACGGCAACGACGTGCTCCTCAAGTACGAGACGCGCCTCTATGCGTACGCTGGGCAACCGTTTATCAAGGTCCGACACACTTACGCCAACGGCACGTCCGTGGCCTCGCTGGGCGACTCGGGGAACGCCACCCTGGGGGCCTCGGTCGACCAATATCGCCTCACGCTGCCGCTTGAGGTCCAGACGTCCATACAGGCACGGGTTGCGGGGGTCAACGGCGTGACGCTTGGGCCTAACGAGGCCTTGACGCTGCGGCAGGAAGACCGGTCGCTCCGGTCGCAGCCGTTCCGCTACACGGTGACGCAGGGCGGAGCGCCCTTGACCACTGGGCAGCGGGCCGACGGCCTTGGGCAGCTCATCGACACGCGGCGGGGGCTGACCGTAGGGGTGCGCTACTTCTGGGAGAAAAACCCCAAGGGCCTGAGCCTCACGGGCGACGGCACCGTGGCCATCGATCTCCTGCCCTCGGCCGAGATGCTATGGCCGGGGATGGGGACAGGCGATGAAGTGCTGTTGCATTTCCACGGCGCAGCCGAGGCCGACCGTGCCTGGCAGCGCGCCCAGGCCTTCGGGCTGGCGCCGCTCTTTGCGCGGACCACGCCGCAGCAGTATGTGGAGAGCCGGGCCTTCTACGCGCTGCAGGCGGGGCCCTCGGCCTTCCCCGCCATGGACACTTACTTTGATCAGGTGACGGCCAATCACCTCGCCAACCGAGAGGCCCTGGACCTGTACGGCAACCTGCACTTCGGCGATGTGCCGCGTGGCCAGTGGGAGATCCCAGACGAGCTGGACCTGGCCACCTGGGGCAACAACTACTACGACGCGGGCCTCACCGCCGCCCGGCGCCTGGCCCAGACCGGTGACCTCCGCTACGCCGAGGTGCTGGTGCCCATGATCCGGCATTGGATGGAGACCGCCGCCTGGAACACCTATGAAGCCGACGATTGGATGAACGGCTTCAGCCCAGCCTATGGCATCAACCACCGAGGTATCGGCCACTTTCAGCATCATTACGGCGAAGGCGTCTGGGCCTACTACTACCTCACAGGCGACGAGCGAGCCCGCGAGGTGGGGCTGCGCGCGGCCGAGTCGATCGTGAACGCGCAGGACTACGCCAATCAGTTTGTGGCCTTGCGTGAGGCCTACCAGCGGGGATCGGCCGTGTTAGAGGCCTGGAAAAACACACGCGACCCCCGCTATCTCGACCAGGCCCGGGCCCTCGTCGGGCGGGTCCTGGCCACGCAGGATGCCTACGGACTGGTAGGCAACGTAGGCGAGGGCGGTGTCTTCGGGACCCAGACGTTCATGATGAGCCTCTTTGCCGACACCGTCTGGAAGCTCCAGCACGAGCTCCCCACGCCGGATCCCGCCCTGACTGATGCCTTGGTGGGGATGGCCGACTTCATCGATCGCTATGCCCGCAAAGCACCGGGCGTGGAAGACTACTGGAATTTCTGGGCCGCTCCTGGGAACGGCCCGCCAGCGCCCCAAGGCCTCGACAACCCTGACGGGACCGTCTACTGGACCGGACGGGCTTTCATCACGGGCGCCTACGCCTATGCCTACGACCTCAGCGGCGACGAGCGCTTCCGCTTGCTGGCCCTGAACACGCTGGACAACGTGTGGGGCGGTATCGACGGACAGGGCATGGAGTTCTGGGGCAAACCAGCTTGCATGGCCGCCAAAAACATGCTACACGCCGTGGCACTCGTCGCCGAAAACACCGCCACGGCCGTCGATGAGCCTCCTCCTGTGCTTACCCCGGTGATGCAGCACGGCAGCTACCCCAACCCCTTTCAAGAGGCCACCACCCTCACGTACGAGGTGGCCCATCCCGCCGAGGTAGCGGTGACCATCTACGATCTGTTGGGCCGCATCGTCCGGCGCCTGCCGGTCCAACGGGCCGCCCCGGGAGTACAGCACACGGTCCGCGTGGAGGCGTCAGACCTGGCAGCTGGGGTGTACACGTACCGCATCGATGCGCACACCGCCGAAGGGGTCCGCCACGCCACCGGGCGCCTCGTCCTCATACGCTGACCCAAGGAGGGCGAGAGCGGCCGAGTAGACTCTTTTGAAGCGGGCCTCGTACTATAGCGTCTGTGTCTCCCTGTGCCGCCATCCTGTGAGCCCATGAACGCCCCCATAAGGCTTAGCCTCCTTCTCGTACTGCTGATCGGGGCCTGTGCCCAACCAGAACAGTCTACGCCCACCCTCCAGGGTCAATTCAACAAAGCGCAGGACCTGTATCTCGCCCACTTCGACGTGAAGACCGATGTGGACGATGTGCATGCGGTCGCGGCCGTCGCGACGATGCTGGCAGACAGCCGGCTAGAGGGCGTGAGGTATCATGCCGTGGCGGGGGCCTACGGAACGCAGGGCGGTCTGTATGTGCCGGCCAACCCCGTGTTCGAGCGGGCCTTCGGTGACCGCTGGTCCGATGCCCACGCCGACGTTGACGAGGCCCTGCGCGAAGTAGCCGCCCTCGCCACCGAGACCCTGCGCGGTGGAGGGCGCCTCTGGATCGCCGACGGGGGACAGTCCGATTTCTCGGCAGCGCTGGTCCGCCAGCTCCAAGCCGACCTGCCGGAGGCTGACCTCAAGGACCGGGTCCACATCGTCCAGCATGCCGACTGGAACGAGGAGGTGACCACGCCCGAAGACCTGGCCTTCGTCAAGGAGGTGACGTCGTACCACCGTCTTCCTGATGGCAACACCACCGGCAACGGGAGTCCCAATTTTCGCAGCGAGCAGGCCGTCGACTGGCAGCGCCACATCACCGATCCGCAGTTGGTGGCCACTTGGGAGGCCGCCATCGAGGTGGCAGATACCTACAACGGCGTGGAGGACCGCTACCTGAACGAGGCGATCATGCAAGGCGGCTTGGACTTTTCCGATACGTCCGAAACGACCTGGATCTTCGGCTTCAACGACCTCGTGGACGCCGAGGACTTCTTCCAGACGTTCGCCACGACAGCGCCCTAGGAGCGCACGCGCTGGGCAGAGGTGGGTGCTGCCGTCGAGGACGAGGCCTCTTCTTCACGCACGTCAAGCAGGGGAGAGACGTGCTCGGTGGTGCCTTCCTGTTCGACGGTGGCCGCCTGTGCAGCTACGTCGTGCCGGGCGATCTGGGCCAGGCGATCCAGCGCCGCGTCGAACTTTTTGCCCACGCGCACTTCTTTTTTGCGATAGGCGGGCCAGGTCATCGCGGCGAAGGCAGCAGTCATCACCATAAAGAACCCTGCCAAGATGAAGACCTCGGCCTCCCCTTTCACCAGGGCGGCAGCGATCATCAGGACCGTAAAAAGCCCTAGAAAGCCGGTGCCGAGAGCGCTTGATCGGCTGTTCGCCCCCCAGCGCCCTGTGGCGGTGATCCGCACCTGGTCCCCCTCGGGCTCGGCGATGAGCTGGAGGGGGGCCCGCGTCCAGCTCCGCATCTGGCCGATGGTCTCCACAGTACCGGTGCCACCCAGTGAGCGGCGTAACTCGGCCACCATCTGCCCCCAGGCCTCGTCGGTGATAGGGCCCGGCACCAGACGCGAGCGCCGAACACCCGTC
>JBCDJV010000099.1:0-15941 GCA_038747425.1 Bacteroidota bacterium | reverse complement strand
GTCTGGGTCCCGGCCTCACCGGCCGTCACCACCAGTCCGGTCAGCAGCGTATCCGGCAAGGTGAGCGTCAGCACGGGGAGCTCGGTCCAGGGCGCCTCCATCCCCACACGATACGAGGCCGTGACGCGGGTGCCCTCGCGGGTGAGCCGAAGCCCGATCGGCAGGGAGGTCTCGGTGCGGACAGCCTGGGCGGTCTGTACCAGCTGGCCCTCTGCGCTGCGGTACTGAAATTCGAGGCCGTTGTCTCGCGTGCGTACCAGGTCCACGAAGGGGGCCGAATCGCCCGTCCCGGCCCGGAGCATGAGGCCCGCTTTGGCCCAGGGGCTCGGGCCCTCGTGGGCGTCCACCTGGGCCGTCACCTCGATGGGACCCGCGAGCGTCTGGTGCACGAAGCGGAACGCATCGGTGCGTTCCCAGATGTCAGCGCCGGTTGACGAGAGGGTCAGGCGCTCCTCGTTGGTCTGGGTGGTGCCGGTGCTGGCGCCTACATCCGTGGAGGTCCAGGGCGTGTCCTGGGCCGAGCTGGTGAGAGGCAGGGTGGCGAGCAGCAGCAGGCCCAGGAGACGTTGGAAGGGGCTCATCGGACGAGGGTCATCGCTCGGAGCATCCGTCCGGCGGGGGTGGTGAGGATGTAGAAGTACGTGCCGTCAGGCTGCTCCGCAGCCTCGAAGGTGGCGGTGTGTGGGCCTGCGGGCAGCGTGCGGTCCAGGAGGCGCGCCACCCGGCGGCCGGTGACGTCGAAGACCTCCAGCGTGACGTGGCCGGGCGTCTCCAGCGTGAAGGGCACCGTGGCCGCCGTGGTGAAGGGGTTCGGGTAGCTGGCTCCTAGCTGGACAGTCTGGGGCAGGTCGGGGTCAGCTTCCGCCCTGGTCGTCGCCTCGGCCACGAGGGCGAACCAGTTGAGGCGGAAGCCGGCGCTTTCGAAGCGCAGGGTGAGGGTGCGGGTCCCGGCTTCGAGGGGGAGCCCAGAGAGCGAGGCCGTGTCCCAGGCCTCGTCGTCGCCCGTAGGCTCGAAGGTGAGGGTCCCCAGGGTCTCGCCGTCTGCCTGGACACGCAGGCGTCCGCTGCTGATGGCCGAGGCCACGCGGGCATTCATCCGGTACAGGCCCGTCTCGGGCACCTGCACGGTGTAGCTGACCGACTCGCGCCGCACGATGTTGTCGATGACCACCACCGTGCCCCCGTCGTCGCCGTAGCTCAGGTCCACCGCTTCGTCCAGGCGGGCGGCTCCCCCGTTGTTCTCCGCGTCGAAATCACTGGCTCCGCCGATGTCGTAGTATTCGGCTTCGATCCGGCCTGGCACCGGGTGAGGCGCCATCAGGTAGGGCGTGCGTGCTGGACACGTGGCTCCCACCTGAAGGTCCACGGGCGCCGTCTGCTGGGTCCAGCCGTCGGCGTCGGTGGCGCGGGCCCTGATCTGGTAGCAGCCATCGGCCGCGTCGGGGAGGGTGAAGGTGTAGGGGGGAGCCTCCACGCTCGCCAGGAGGCCATCTCCTTGGTAAAAGCTCACCGTGGGGGCTTCTCCGCTGGGGTCCGACGCCTCGGCGGCCAGGGTGACCTGCCCGTTGGCATCCACGGAGGACTCGGTGAGGGTCACAGACGGACGAGCGCTGGCATCCTGGTAGATCCGTACGTAGTCCACTTCCATCTGTGTGGGAAAGATACGGTCATCGATGTCCCCTCCCAGGGTGCCTCCCACGGCCACGTTGAGGAGCAGGTGGAAGGGCTGGTCAAACGGCCAGGCTTGCCAGCCCCGAGGCAAGGCGCGTGGGTTAAACAGCGGGTTGTCGTAGAACAGCAGCGGGCTCCCATTGAAGTAGAAGGTGATGCGCGAAGGCGTCCACCGCACCTCGTACTCGTTGAACGACGTCTCGAGGTCGGGGAAGCTCCGCCCGATGCCCACGCCATTGCCTCCGAAGCGATCCGAGAAGTGCAGGGTGGCCAGGGTGCGATCTGGATCACTCCCGACGTACTCCATGATGTCGATTTCGCCATTGTCAGGCCAGCTACCGTTGCCATAACGAGCCTGGGTGTAGAGCATCCAGAACGCCGGCCACGTCCCCGCTCCGGAGGGCATCTTGATGGACGCCACCACGCGCCCGTAGGTGAAGTCCACGAGGCCGCGCGTCACCAGGCGCGCCGAGGTGTACGACCGCCCGCCCTCGTCCTCAAGCCGGGCGGTGATGACGAGCCGGCCGTCTTCCACGCGGGCGTTCTCGGGGGCGTCAGTGTAGAACTGAGACTCGTTGTTGCCCCAACCGCAGAGATTGGGGCAGCCATCACCCAGATCATAGGTCCACGAAGCGGGGTCTGGGGCCCCGTCCACGTCGAACTCGTCGGCCCACATCAACTCCCAGGTCTGGGCATGCACGGGCGTGGGGACCCATGCCACGAAGAGAAAAAGCGCGCCCAGCAAGAGGCCGGTTGGTCGGAGAGGCAAGCGATGGAGCATGAAGACCACAGGCGGTGAAAACGTACAGTGCGTAAACGTTTTCAAATATCGAGCGCCCCGCATTCAAAAGTAAGGGCCTTTTGGGAGTCTGCGTGTTTGAGCGGATGAGGGTACCCGTCCGACGCGCCCCACTCACCCGCTCACCCGCTCACCCAGCCAGCCGTTGGCGAGGGCCTCCTCGTAGCCTTGGGCGCGGAGGATGGACGCTGGGTTGTCCAGGCGGCCGTAGCCCCATGGGTGGCGCGTGGACCGATCGCCGTTATAGTCAGTGTGGCTGTGTTCGCAGACGATCTCGAGCACGCCGAGATCATGAGCCAGCTTCCAGGTCTCGGCCTTGGTGTGGTACATGAGGGGCGTGTGGATGCGCAGGTCGGCTTCCAAGGCCAAGGACAGGCTGACTTGGAGGCTGTCGATGAAAACGCGGCGGCAGTCTGGGTACCCGGCATAGTCGGTCTGGCACATCCCCCCAACCAGATCGTGGAGGCCACGTGTGTAGCCGTGGCTGGCGGCCAGCGTCAGGAAGACGGCATTGCGCCCCGGCACAAAAGAGGCGGGCAGCTCCGGGTTGTGCTCATGAGGGCCCGAGACGTCCTTGTCGTGCTCGGTCAGGGCGGATCCGCTGAGTGTACCACGCAGGTCCATCACGCTGAAGGGTACCTCGGCGTGGTTGGCGATGAATTGAGCCTGTTGCAGTTCCACGGCGTGCTTCTGCCCGTAGTCGAAGCCGAGTGCTTCCACCGTGTCGAAGCGGGCCTTCGCCCAAAAGAGGCAGGTGGTGGAGTCTTGCCCACCGGAGAAGAGGACGAGGGCGGAAGACATGACGCTAGCGGGCGGTGGGCGCGGGCAACAGGCTGGCTTCCGTGCGGGTGGCCCCATCGCCGGTGGCCAGGCGGCGCTCGGCGACGGCGTAGCACGTCTCCGTCTCCTGCACTCGGACCCGCAGGGTGTGCACGCGATGCTCGAGGAGGGCGGCCGCCCCTTCGTGGACCAGGTGATCCGCCGCGTAGCGAGCCAGGTTCTCCGAGGTGGTGTCGAACGGGAGCACGTGGTGCTTGGTGCCGAGCTGGACCAGCGCCTCACGCAGGGCCTGATCGGTTTCGGCCACGAGGGTCGCGTGGTCCCAGGCGTCGATGAGCGGAGCTAGGAGGCGCTTGATCACCTTGAAGTCGATCAGCATGCCCTGTGCATCCGGGGCGCCCTCGACCTCCACCCACAGCACGTACGAGTGCCCGTGTAGATGTTGGCAGCCACCTGTGTGCCATGGGAGGCGGTGGGCGCCCTCCCAACGAAAGCGTTTGGCTACACGCATAACAGAAAGCCGAATCAGCGAGGTGAGGTCATGAACAGCGGGAGCTGCTCTGGGTCGGGGAGGCGGGTGGGGGCTACACGGCGAGCGTATCGGTAAACCGCCTCGGCTTCGTCCACCGTGAAGAGCACATGCCGACCGGGAAACGATTGGCCTGAGGGGACCTGCCTGGCCTTGCGCCACCGCCACAACGTTTGGCGGGTCACCCCAGCCACGTGGACGACCTCGGTGAGGGTGTAGAAGGTCGTGCCGGAGAGGACGACAGGCATCAAACGTACCAGGCGCGGTGAATACAGCCGAGCCTCAAGATATGAAAAACCCTGAACCTACCACCTACCCTGGTGCCGAAGTGGGACCTGGGCGATGGGGCCACCTCCAGGCCAAGCTAGGGACCTGATCGCCCGAACCTGTATGCACAGCCTCTAGTGCTGTGTCAGGCCATATCTGATAGCCTCTGCGTGGCCTGGAGGCGGCTGCGCAGCGTTGGCCTCGTCGCCCGATGCACAGGCATCGCGCTCCTCGGCCGCCTGGCTCAGCCACCCCCAGACGCACGCATCGATCTATCGACTATTACCTGACACAGCACTAGCTGATAAACTTGTAGCCGATGCCGTAGACCGTTTCGATGAACTCAGGCCGGGTGGGGTCCAGCTCGATCTTCTTGCGCAAGGAGGCGACGTGGCGGTCAATGGTACGCGTGGTGATGTCACCGCTGATGCCCCAGACATCGCGCAGGAGCTGCTTGCGGCTGACGGTGCGTCCTCGGTGCTGGATGAAGTAGCGGAGGATGTCGAACTCCAGGGCGGTAAACTGGATCTCGTCCTCGCCCCGGCGCGCGGTATGGCTGCTGAAGTTGATCTCCACGTCGCCGAAGCTGTGAACCTCCATCGGCGTGGCTGCGGGCATCCGGCTGCGGCTCAGCACGGCCTTGACGCGCGCCGCCAGCTCCTCGGCACTGAAGGGTTTGGTGACGTAGTCATCGGCGCCCAGGTTGAAGCCTTGCAGCTTATCTTCTTCCTGTCCTTTGACGGTCAGCAGCAAGACCGGGGTGTCCACGCCGGCCTTCCGGGCCTCGCGTAGCACCTCGAAGCCGTTCTTCCGGGGCAGCATCACGTCCAAGAGCACGATGTCATAGGATGGGAGCGCCGTGATCGCCTGCAACGCGTCTTCGCCGTCGGCGGCACGCGTCACTTGGTATCCCTTGAGGTCGAAGAAGTCCTCAAGGCCCATCCCCATCTCTGGGTCGTCTTCGACGATGAGCATGCGAACGGCGGTGGTGTCCAGGGCGGTGGTGGTGTCCATCATAACCTGCATAGTGCCTGGCAACAGAAAGTGAAGAGAGAGCGTGTGCGGTGAGGCTACATGCTGTGTGAGGCTGGAGTCCGATACCTCCTATTTAACTCATTTGTCAGGATCGTACCACTGGGTAACGACATTGTAATACTCGCCGGAACCTCGTCCGTTCAGGGACAGCGTATCCAGGCCGTCCGTTGACGGAAGCCCGACTGACCTGCCCCCGGGGCCGGATCACCCTCGTGCACGAACATCCGCCGCCGCCATGAACCTGGACACGGACTACACCCTGGTCATCTTTCTTACCCTCTTTGGGTTCTGTCTGCTGGCGTTTCTGCTGCTGTGGCCCGTCCACCGATTTCTGAAGCGCGAGGAAAAAGTCAGCCAGCGATGGGCGCCCACGGACGCGATGCCGACGGACGTCCGGGATCCGCACGCGGCCCGCTGGGCCTCGGCCCCGCCTAGTCCACCCGAACCAGCGGACGAAGACGAACGAGCGTCTTAGGTCCAATCCCTCGTACCCGGGCCACGTCATCGATGGACTGAAAAGGGCCGTGGGTCTCACGGTAGGTCAACATGCGCTCGGCCAGCGCAGGCCCTATCCGAGGTAGCTGCTGGAGCATGAGCGCGTCGGCGGTGTTGAGGTTGATGCGTGTGTCGGTGTCCGGGGCGGTGGCCGAAGCGGAGGCGGCGGGCGGGATCAGCAGCGGCACAGGCCCTGTGGGCCCAGGCGGTTTCAGGAGCGGCCACGCCCGAGCGGATGCGGCGTCTGCCGGCCCCGCCGCCAGCAGGCGCATGTCCTCGGCATAGGCCGCTTGGACGTCCGGCGACAGAGGCGCGTGTCGTTGGACGTGGCGCGCCACTAGGCCGACCAGCAGGAGGGCACTCAGCATGAGTACAGCGTGGCGCTCGGGGCGCGTCAGGGCGACGTGGTGTTGCAAGCGGTACAGCACGCGCATGGTCGAGGATAGAAAGCTGAACAAGGGGCACGGCCTATCGTAGATGCCAGACATAGCGAGGCATAACGCATCGCTCTCCGCCCAGAGGCTGTTCCTATGATTGTCCGCACCGAAGCCGTGGTCCTGCGCAGCATGCGCTACCGGGAGACCAGCCTCATCGTCACCCTCTTCACGCACGAGCAAGGGCGTGTGTCGGTGCTGGCCAAAGGCGCCCGCCTCACGCGGAGCCGGTTCGGGGCCACTCTGCAACCGATGGCCCACATCGAGGTCCTCTACGCCCATAAGTCCACGCGGACCCTGCACACGTTGCGTGAGAGTGCGCACCTCACCCTCCATCCGCATCTGCGCCAGGATCTGGGGCGCACAGCCCTCGGCTACCGTATGATCGAACTGGTGGCCGCCCTCATGCCGCAGGAAGCGCCCAACGCTCCCGTGTTCGAGTTACTGAAGGGCAGTCTGACGGTGCTCGATCAGGCCGAGGGCGTGGTCACGGCCTTGTTGCCCTACTTCCAGTTGCGTTTGGCCACCTTGTTGGGCTTTGGCCCCGCCATCGAGCGCGATGTGGTAGCTCAGGTCACCGAGGCCGGTGGTGTGTTGGTGCTGGACACGGGCGCTGTGGTGCCACTGGAGCAGGCGACCTCGCCCTCGGTACGCAGTGACCGGTCCACGCTACGCGCCTTTGCCATCTGTGCACGTGCCGACCTCGACGTGGTCCTGCGCACGCAGATGGATGTGGACGTGCAACGGCGGCTCGTGGACCTGGTGGATGCCTACCTCCGCTACCATCTTGAAGAGTCGTACCCGACCCGCAGCCAGCCGGTGCTGCGGCGGCTCGTGGAGTAGGGCCCTCTCGGCATCACGACAGGGCGCGGGCGGCGGACGCGCGCTCCAAGGCGGCGGCCAACTCTTCCTGGATGATCGGCTTCGAGACGTAGTCGTCCATGCCAGCGGCCCGGTACGTGGCCTCGTCGCCGTCCATGGCGTTGGCGGTCAGCGCGATGATGTAGGGCTGTGCGGTCTCAGAGAGGGTGGCGCGGAGCCGCTGTGTCGCTTCTATACCGCCCATGCCAGGCATCTGGATATCCATCAAGATGAGATCGTACGCGCTACGCTCCAACGCGGTGATCACCTCAGCTCCACTGGCCACGACCTCGATGTTCGTTTGCCCCAGGCGCTCCAAGAGGCGGCGTGCTACCTTCTGGTTGACCCGGTTATCTTCAGCCAGCAAAATGCGAAGGGGCGCGGGGGCCGGAGGAGTGGGATCGACATAGTCAGACGAAGCCCTGCGCGACCCCAAGGCCGCCAGCAGGGTACGCTGGAGGACGCTGCGGCGCACCGGCTTGTCCAGCCAGGCATCGACGAGCTTGCGGTCGGCAGCGTCGGTCATCGAGGTGCTGCTCAGCATTACAAGGGGAAGCGTTGGGTGCAAGGCACGCACCTGTCGGGCCAGGTCCACGCCGCTCATGCCTGGCATGCTGTGATCCAGCAGGAGCGCGGCATACGTGGAGCCGCTGGCCAGCCGGTTCAGCACCGCCTGCGGCGTGTCCACCGCATCCGGCACGAGGCCCCACTGGGCCAGATACCGAGTCATGATGCGGCGGTTGACCTCCAGGTCGTCCACGAGCAGCACCGGCTGTCCCTCCAAGGCCGCCATCGAGGCAAACGGGGGGACGTCTTCGGGCGTCACGGCCGGGGCGCTGATCGTGAAGTGGAACACCGAGCCTTCATCAGGGGCACTCTCAACCCAGATGCGCCCGCCCATCAGCTCGCACAGCCGTCGGCAGATGGCGAGGCCCAGGCCGGTGCCTCCGTACTTGCGGGTGGTGGAGGCATCCGCCTGGCTGAAGTGGCGGAAGAGACGGCTCTGTTGGGCCTCCGTGAGGCCGATGCCGGTATCCTGCACGCTCACGTGCAAATGATCTGGCTGCTCGGCCCCCGCCTGCTCGACGGTCAGGGTGACGGTTCCTTGCTCCGTAAACTTGACGGCGTTGGAGAGCAGGTTGACGATGATCTGGCGCAGCCGTGTGGAGTCCACCTGGACGGTGCTCGGCACCTCTGGAGCCACCCAGAGGACGAGCTCCAGGCCTTTGGTGCGGGCTGGGTGCCCAAACAGCTCGAGGGTCTCCTCGGCCAACGTCCAGAGGTCGGTGGGGTGATGGTCCAAATCCAGGTGTCCGGACTCAATCTTGGAGAAGTCCAGGATATCGTTGATGATAGTCAGCAACCCGCGTCCGGAGCTCTCGATCGTGTGCAGGAAGTCCTGCTGTTCGTCATTCAAGGGGGTGTCTTTGAGCAAGGTCGTCATGCCCAAGATCCCATTCATGGGCGTGCGAATCTCATGGCTCATAGTGGCCAAGAAGGTGCCTTTGGCTCGATTGGCCACCTGGGCCGCTTGGCGCAGTTCTTTCTCGATAGCCAGTTGGACCTGGATGGTCTTGGTCTGGTCCTGGACGCGCCGCCTCAGCACCCAGCCCCACGATACAGCCGCTCCGGCCAGGAGAAGCATCCCCGCCAGGACCAGTAGAATGCGGCGGGGCGTCCAGAACGGAGCGCCTCGTATGATTTTTACATCCTGAGGCGAGCGCAGCAGCAACCGGAATGACTGCGGCATCACCGCAGAGGAGATGGGTTCGTACAATGGGTTCACGGAATCGACGAGCAACTCCAGAACACCCGTGAGGGCCAACTTGCTACCCGGCTGGATGCGGCTCAGCTCGGCCCCGGTTCCAAGTTGGGCCTGTACCAGGAGGCTGTCCATCTGGAGGGTAAGGATGCTCTTGTCTGGACGCGTCTCGAGGCCGATCAGCACGGCCTCGAGGTGAACGAGGTGAGCGTCGTACTGGACCTGTAAGATCTCGGCCAAGGGGAGCCTGAGGGGGCTAGGCCGCGGCTCGCCGGGCACACGAGACAATCGTCGGACGCGAGCGTCGCGAAGCCTCGGTGTGAGATCGCCCGCTTCTTCGTAGCCCACCACGTCCACGTACTGCCCCGGCGCCAGGGAGGTGCCGAGCCGACTGTAGACTAGGACGCCTCGCGTGCTGTCTTGCATGATGAACTGCCCGTTGCTGCCAACCCACGTCACGGTCCCCCGTACCCGCACCGGGTTGCCTGGCACATGCTGCGGGTTAAACTGCAGAAGGGTACTGATGGGTTGAGGAGGAAACGCCTCTGGATTGGACACCCGATCCAACACGGTGATCTGGTCCAAGCTAGCTGGAAAAATGCGCAGCCCGGAGATCTGGCCTACCTCGTTGAAGACGGCTCCACAGGCTCCCGTCACGCGGATGCGCGTGTCTAGTAGCGCTCGGGCCTCTTGCGTCGACACAGGCCCGGGCAGCACAACGATAAAACGGTAGCGACCATGCTGAACCGTCAGTCGGTCGAAGCTCTTGTGCACGTCCCGGACCATGCCTTCGACTTGGACCAAGCGTCCATCGTAGTGACCCGTAAAAAGCTGAGCAAAGCCCGTCGTGGCCGGTGTAGGAGGCGTTCTCGCCGCTCGGCGCTGGGTCTCCTCAATCATCAGGATCGGCGCGAAATCGCCGGGTGCTGTACGGCCTCGTAGCCGGATGCGGTCCCCAAACGCGTAGGGCTCTGTCTGCTCCTCGGTAATCACAAAGATACCGGTAGCCCCGCTTTGTACAAAGCCGTAGTTCCCGCCGACGTATCGGTCTGGCAGGAGGTCCCAGAAGGTGACGGAAGCCTCAATATCCACGGGGTAGCCACGCGAAGCCTCGTCAGGTGTGAGGGTCCGCACCTGCTCAATGCTGGTCAACACGGGCCTGGTGGTCTCTTGACCCCAGGCCGGCTGAAGCAGCATGGAGCCCAGCGCCACGACCAACAAGCCTAGCGCTCGTATGTAATCCTTGGAGGGCATCGCACGCAAAAAACGGGGGGGTGTGCTGGGTACTATCGACCGTCCCCGCGTGAACTCAAGCCATGCTCTGGCTCTCCAGTGGCCTTCCCCGGAGGCGGCGCCACGCCTCGTGCCGCTTGCTGAGCACGGCCTGTGCGCTCTGGTGGAGGAGGCGCAGCGCCCACCCCCTCCGGTCCTCGTGGTCCTGTGCCTCCTGGGGGCTCTTACCGTGAGGTGGAGCTAGCCAGGGTGGCGTCTTTGACGTGAAGCAGGTAGCGCACCGCCTCGGCGTGCGCCGTGGGGATAGCGTGTGTGACGAGGGCTTCCTTGATGGCGCCCATCGCACTCCGTTCGTGCTTTTGAAGGCGCCCCATCACCTCCTCGAACAAGGCCCCACGCCGGATGGCCTCGTCCTTGATCTCCATCATGAGAGCGTAGGCGGCCTCGTGCTCATTCGGGATGTCGCCCTCCAGGATGGCCTCACGGATCGTGTCCTTGATGATCCCTACGGCTAGGCCGGCGTTCACCCCTAGCACCTCCATGATCTCGTGGCCGTCTACCGGCGGCTGGAACTGGCGGAGGCGGTCATTCTCCTCCACCTCGGCCATGCGGGCCTCTACCCGGTCGAAGGCGCCCAGGTACCGAGCCACGCGGCGTGGGTTCTTGGACGTGATGTCGGCGCGGACGAGCGTCATGAGGTCTTCCACCTCGTCGCCTGCGTCAAAGAGGAGGCGGCGGACGGCCGAGTCGGTCACGTCGGCATCGACCAGGGCCACGGGGCGGTGGTGGAGCTGCACCAGCTTCTGCACGTAGCGCATGCGCTCGTCGGTGGGCAGCTTCAGCTTCTTGAACAGCTTCGGAACCATCCGTCCCCCGCGATCCTCGTGGCCGTGAAAGGTCCAGCCTGTCTCTGGGGTGAAACGCTTGGTGAGCGGCTTCGCGATGTCATGCAGGAGGGCCGCCCAGCGTAGCCAGCGGGTCTCTTCGCCTGGGCGGTCTCGGGTGGCCGCCGCCAGGTTGTCTACCACTTGGAGCGTGTGGAAGAAGTTGTCCTTGTGACGATGTCCATCGATGGCCTCGACACCTTTGAGGGCCACCAGCTCCGGGAAGACGTGGCGGAGCAGGCCGGTCGATTCCAGGATCTTGAAGCCGGTGGAGGGGCGGTCCGCCACGATGATCTTCTGCAGCTCGTCCGTGATGCGCTCCTGGCTCAGGATCTTGACGCGGTCCGCCGTGCGCTGCATCGCGGCGAAGGCTTCGGGCACGATGCGGAAGTCGAGCTGGGTGGCAAAGCGGGCGGCCCGCACCATGCGGAGCGGGTCGTCTCGGAAGGTGACCTCGGGGTCGAGGGGCGTACGCAGGCGCCGCTCTGCCAGGTCGGCCTGGCCGTCGAAGGGGTCGATGAGCGCGCCAAAGCGGCTGGGCGCCATGTGGAGCGCCATGGCGTTGACGGTAAAGTCACGCCGCTGCTGATCGTCGGCCAGCGTGCCGTCTTCCACGATCGGCTTGCGCGAGTGGCCGCGGTAGCTTTCCCGGCGGGCCGCCACGAACTCCAGCACCCAGGGTGTGCCGCTGGCATCATGGACGCGGACGGCGGCTGTTCCGAAGCGGGGGTAGACGTGCACCGTCTGTCCGCCCATGGCCTCGCCCACGGCCTCGGCCAGGCGAAGGCCACTCCCCGTGCCCACCGTGACGAAGTCGAGGTCGGTGGTGGGGCGGTCCAGCAGCAGGTCCCGCACGAGGCCGCCCACAGCGTAGGCTTCGATACCCACGGCCTCAGCCACCTCGCCAACGCGGCGCAGGAGGGGCGTGAAGGGGCGGTTGTCCAGGAGGGTATGCGGAGAGGCCATGGGCCGAGCACGGGGACCAACGGGGCTAGCGAAGCCGGGCTTGCAGGCGCTCCACGAGTCGTAGCGTCTGGAGCGTCTCGTGCAGCGGGGCTGGGGCGGGCCGGCCGTGGGCCACCGCCTGGATGAACGCCCGCATCTCGACCGCCATCAGGGCCTGCACGTCCGGAGCCTGCTGCAACGCCGCGCGCTGCACCTCGTTCTCGGGTCGCGTAGGCGCAGGCACCAGGCCAAAGAAGGGCGTCAGGTCCACGGTTTGCGCACCCGCAGGACTGGCTACGTGGAGGGTGGCTGCGGTCTCGGCGGCCCGGCGCAGGCTCACCTGGGCGTAGGCGCCGTTGTGGAAGCGCAGCGTGAACGCGCAGGCCACCGGGTGGGCCCCTGCGCGGACGGCTTCGGCCTCGACGCGTTGCGCGGTGCTGCGCGCCAGGAAGGCGCACACGTCGGCGGCGTCGGCCAAGGTCCGGTTCCAGCGATTGAGGTCGGCCAGGTCCACCGTCAGCGTCAGCAACCGCACGCGGCCCTGTCGGCGGAGGCGGCGTAGACCCGGGTGCCACCGTAAGGGGTGGCTCACCCCCACCTCCACGGCGGCCTCCTCGGCCTGCTGGGCCAGCGTCTGGATGCCACGCACCGAAGCGCCTGGAGGCCACTCCAAGAACAGGTGCCGGCCATGCTGCACCACCACCGTGGCCACGCGGTCCCGCTCAGCCAAGGGCGTGGCCACGCAGGCCACGTCGATGTCCGCCAGGGCCGTCTCGATGCCAGCCGGCCCCGTCAGCCAGGCCGGGCCCCACGAGAGGTGGGCCTCTGGCACGGCCGCTACGACGGCGGCTCGGCGCTGGGCGGCCGCGCTGTGCCCAATGACACCGACGCTCACGGACGCCGTGATGGGGGGTTGCATGCGGGGCGGGGTAGGAGAGGGGGGACGCCGCAAGAAACCACCCGTTGGGCGTCGGCGCAAGCCCTCCACGTTTTGTACTTTCCCTCGCCGCCCCCCTTCTCGGCCCACGCCGCGCATGCTGCTCGACCTGCTCATCGTCCTCGCCTTCGCCGCCACGCCCGACGTGGACGATGCCGCCCTGGCGCAGGCCATCCGCGAGGGCGACCATCGGGCCTTCCGCGTCTTCTTCGACCGCTACCACGCCGCCCTGCTTGGCTACCTGGGCCGTCGCAAGGTGCCCCCGGCCGCGGCCGAGGACCTCGTGCAGAAGGCCTTCATCTACATCTGGACCCACCGGGCGGACATCGACCCCGAGAAGTCGCTGCGGGCTTACCTCTTTCGCATCGCCTACACCCGGGCCCTCAACCACTTCCGCGACACGGCCAAGTTCGACCGCGATGCTGAGCTATCCACGCTCCCCCTCACCACCAACGTCGGCGATGCCGCTGAGCAGGCCCTACTCCAGGAAGCGCTGGATGCGGCCATCGCCGCCCTGCCTGAGCGCCGCCGCGCCGTCTTCGAGCTGTGCTTCCTGCAGGAGCTGACCTACAAAGAAGCGGCCGCCGCCCTTGAGGTCAGCGTCAAGACGGTCGAGAACCAGATGGGGTATGCGTTCAAGGCGCTGCGGCAAGCCTTGGCGGCGTTTCGGGCGTGAGCCTTCCTCTAGCAGGGTGAGCGGCCTCCTTCCCGGTGTTTGTCCTCATCTGATTTCGTTCTTCTCTTGCGAAGAACCAAGCGCTTCGCCTCCTCTGAAACGCACGAAGCCCGAGCCCGCGCACGGGCCGGTACCCAAGCGGCCCCGTCCGGTGGAGGCATCCAAGAAACGAGGTGATGGTGGCCGCTTGGCTAAAACGCACCGGGCTTCCTGCCCCGCGCGCCCCGTCCGCAGAGGAGGCCTGGCGCCACGGGCCAGGGCGTGGATGCCCCACGCACCCCCTGTCCGCATCAAGAGGTGACACACCTGCTGCATCGATCCCTGCGCCATCATCCAGAGTCCTCAAGCGCATGCGGTGGTGACAGGCACGGACCATCTCCCCACTTGTCATGCCGTCCATCTCCCCGCTTGTCATGCCGGCCATCTCTCCACTTGTCATTCCGAGCGCAGTCGAGGAATCTGTACGAATCGACGACCCCAACAATAGCCCCCATGGGGTCCACGAACCCTCAAGCTGACTCATTTCAAGTTTCCCATTCCTCATCTCCTCCCAGGTGACCCTCATGCCAAACAAACGGGCTACCACACAGGGTTTTGTACCATAACGAGAACCTGTATCTTCTCCACTACCCGCTCCACCCACCCCGCCTCCGAGGTCACCCATGGATCCCGCCACGCTCCTCACCGCCGCCCTCGTTGGAGGGGCGAGCGCCGCCCTCAAGGACACCGTCGCGCAGGCCGTCAAAGACGCCTATGCGGGGCTCAAGCGGCTCGTCCTGGATGGCTACGAAAAGCTGGGCCGCAGCTTGCAAGACATAGAAGACGATCCGGCCGACGAGGACTACCAGCGCATGCTGGAGAAGAAGGCGGCCCAGTCTGAGGCCACCGAAGACGAGGCGCTGATGGCCCAGGCCCAGGCGCTCCTGGATCTCCTCCGGCAGCACGACCCCGAGGCGGCATCCATCGTCCTCAATTTCGACGACGCCGAGATCCAGGGCAGCCTGGAGGCCGAGGACCTGCAGGCCACCGGCGATGTGGAGGTGTCAGCGCGGAAGGCGAAGATCGGGCAAGACGTGAAGATCAAAGGGGTCCAGGCCGGGTCCACAGGCCCTTCTCGCTAGGGGTAGCAGATCCCGCAGCGCCTCCTGCTACCCCAGCCTCGCGCGCAGACCTCACCGGCAGCTACATCGGAGGCAATGCCTTCGTGGCGCTCGGGGGGAGCACCATCCATGTGGCGGCCCCGGTCACGCTGGACCCGCCCCACCAGCTCCCACCCCAGGCCGCCGTACTCAAGGGACGCGACGCCCAATTGGAGTGGCTGGTGCAGGCCCTCAAGACCCAGCAGCGCGTGGCCCTGGTAGGCCCTGGAGGCGTGGGCAAGACCGCGTTGGCCGCTGCTGCGCTCCTGCGTTTGGCGCCCCAGGCGGACCCGTACGTATTCTACGCGGGCGGTATCCTGATGCACGACTTCTACGGTCCGCGTTCCCTCCAGGCTGTGCTGAATAGCTGGCTGTCTAGCTTGACGCCAGACCCCACCCGTTTCACCGATGCTGATGCCGTTCGCCAGGAAGTAGTGCGAGGCCTCAAGCAACTGCAGCCCCTCATCTACCTCGAAGGCGGTGAGAATGCAGAGGATCTCCCTGGGCTGCTGGACCTCATTGAGCAAACCGGGAGCCGCGTGGTGCTGACCACGCGCCATGGACAGCAGGCCCGCGAGATGACGCGCTTGGACGTGGAGACGCTAGATGACGAGGCTGCACGTGCGCTGTACGCTTATCACGCCAAGCTCTATGGGGATGAGGACGACTTGGGAGCACTGTGTGAGACGCTGGGGCGGCTACCCCTGGCGTTGCAAATCATGGGCGCCTCCAACCAACGGCTGCCACCGAGCGAGGTGATAGAGATTTACTCCTTCGACGATCTGAACAACCTCTCAGCCGCTGAACGGGGGCGCCGACGGATTCCGGTCATTGTGGAGCGGGCGCTTGCCAAGGCCAGCCAAGATCAGCCCCAGGTGTCCCTGGTGTTCCACAGGCTGGGCTGGTTCGCCAACCAGCCTGTGCCGCGCGATCTGTTGGCCGTGGCAGCAGCGACCGAGGAGCACGAGACGCTGCGGGCGCTCCGAGCGTTGCAGAGCCACAGTCTGGTTCGTGATGTGGCCAGCGAGCCTCACTTCCACGAACAAAAGACCCGGTGGCAATGCCATCACGCACTGATCTATGCCATGGCACGGCACGGGGAGGTGGATGCGGCTTCTTTCGAACGGTACCTTCGCCACCTCAATCAATTCGTTGTGACAAAGGGCAATGAAGGGTGGAGTCCGGGTGGCTACCGTACGCTAGACGCGGTGTTACCTCACGTCGAATATGCGAGGCAGTTAGTCTCTGATACACTGGGCGAAGAGCACCCAGACACGGCGGCGAGCCTGAACAACCTGGCTGGTCTCTACGAGAGTCAGGGCCGGTACGCGGAGGCGGAGCCGCTCTACGAGCAGGCACTTGCGGTCTACCAGCAGGTGCTAGGCGAAGAGCACACGGACACGGCGGCGAGCCTGAACAACCTGGCATTTCTTTACGGGAGTCATGGCCGGTACGCGGAGGCGGAGCCGCTCTACGAGCAGGCGCTTGCGGTCT